>NZ_VIVP01000007.1:0-337711 GCF_007993955.1 Pseudomonas sp. AG1028 | reverse complement strand
CGAACTCAGTAGTGAAACGACGCATCGCCGATGGTAGTGTGGAGCTTCTCCATGTGAGAGTAGGTCATCGTCAAGCTTCTATAAGAAACCCCAGATCTCGACAGAGGTCTGGGGTTTCGTCTTTTCGGCCGCGAAATTCGAAGGCTAATGCACAGTGCGCCAGCCAGGCGGCCAGAGCGCACGCTGACCTGGGTATCGCTTCGCTCTACCGCAGGCTACGGAAGAAATAGCGGTATCGGAGCAGAGCCGGTTAGCGACGTAACACTCGGGTAATGTTTGTCGCTCAGATAATCGGTATAACTGTGCGTTGCTTTCAGGGTCTCATTTAGAATGGTTGGTATTTTCGAGAACTCCATCTATGCCCGAGTCGGCCGCTCAACAGTCATTAGCTGAAGTACCTCTGACGGAACTGGTCGCCTGCCACGAATGCGATCTGCTGATGCGTCGGCCTGTGATTAGCGATGGTGAGCGCGTCGAGTGCCCGCGCTGTGGCTATGAGCTTTACAGCCACCGCCCCCAAGTGATACGCCGGAGCCTGGCGCTGGTCTTGGCTGCATTGCTTCTCTACATACCGGCCAACTTCCTGCCCATCATGCAGATGACCATGCTTGGGCAGAGCTCCCACGACACGGTGTGGAGCGGTGTGCTGGGGTTGTATGACGCCGGCATGCAGAGCATCGCCGTAGTGGTGTTTCTGTGCAGCATGGCAGTTCCGCTGCTAAAGCTGCTATGCCAACTTTTGGTGCTGCTGAGTATCTGCCTGAAGGTCGGTCGGGGTTACGGGTTTCTGCTGTACCGCATTTATCACCATATGCGTGAATGGGGCATGCTCGAGGTCTACCTAATCGGCATTCTGGTTTCCATCGTCAAGCTAGCGGATATCGCCGAGTTGTCCGTTGGCTTCGGGCTGTTCTGCTTTATTGCGCTGCTCCTGGTGCAGGTCTGGCTTGAGGTGACCATGTCCCCTCATCAGATCTGGGAGTCCTTGGCCGGGGAGAACGCCCATGCGCGCCCTTGATGCCGGCCTGATCATCTGTCACGAGTGCCATCAGCTCAATCGCCATGAGCCCGAGCTCAAGCGGCAGTTCTGCTCCCGGTGTGGTGGGCGCATTCACGAGCGTCGGCCCAATAGCCTGGCCCGCACCTGGGCGCTGCTGATCACCGCGGCAATTCTCTATATTCCCGCGAACGTGCTGCCGATCATGACGGTCAATTCCTTCGGCAAAGGGGCGCCCGACACCATCATGTCCGGGGTGATCACGCTGGTCGACAATGGCATGCTGCCGATCGCCATCGTGGTGTTCGTCGCCAGCATTCTGGTGCCGACCTTCAAGCTGGTGGGCATCGGCCTTTTACTGTATTCGGTGCAACGACATCAGCCGATGTCGGCTCGCCAACGCATCTTGATGTACCGCTTCATCGAATGGATCGGACGCTGGTCCATGCTGGATATCTTCGTCATCGCCATTCTCGTGGCAGTGGTGCGGTTCGGCAGCCTGGCCAGCGTCGAACCGGGTGTGGGAGCGGTGGCTTTCGCCAGTGTGGTGATTCTCACCATGTTGGCAGCACTTACCTTCGACCCACGGTTGATTTGGGATAACACGGAATCGGATGACGACCATGAATGATCTGCCCACCGCCAGGACGCGTCCGGCCTCCAACTGGTCTGCCATATGGGTACTGCCGTTGATCGCGCTGCTGATCGGTGGCTGGCTGGCCTGGCGCGCCTATAGCGAAGCGGGCATCGAGATCCAAGTGGTGTTCGCCAGCGGCGAGGGCATTGAGGCTGGCAAGACCGAGGTGGTCTACAAGGGTATGTCGATCGGTAAGGTCACCAGCCTGACCCTGGACAAGAGTGACAAGCAGCGTGGGGTAATCGCCACGCTGGAGATGAACAAGGATATCGAGCCTCAGCTGCGTACCGGCACCCGCTTCTGGCTGGTCAAGCCGAGCGTTAGCCTGGCCGGTATCACTGGGTTGGAGACCCTGGTTTCCGGCAATTACATTGCCTTCAGCCCGGGCGCTGGTGAACCGGCCTATGACTTCCAGGCTCTGGCCCAGGCGCCACCTTTGTCCGATGAGCAACCCGGTTTGCACCTGACGCTGAAGGCCGAGCGGCTGGGCTCGTTGAACCGCGACAGCCCGGTGTTCTTCAAGCAGATCCAGGTAGGCCGTGTGAAGGATTACAAGCTCGCCGACGATCAGGCGTCGGTTGAGGTGAAGATATTCATCGAACCGGCCTATGCCCATCTGGTGCGCAAACACACGCGCTTCTGGAATGCCAGCGGGATCAGCGTCGACGCTGATTTCTCGGGGGTGAAAGTTCGTAGTGAGTCCCTGACCAGCCTCGTGGCTGGCGGCATTGCCTTCGCTACGCCGGAGCATCGCAAGGACAGTCCGCCAACCGATCCCAGCAAACCCTTCCGTCTTTATGAAGACTTCGATGCGGCCCAGGCCGGCATCAAGGCTGTGGTCAAACTCAGCGATTTCGAGGGCCTGCAGGCCGGGCGTACGCCGGTCATGTACAAGGGTATCCAGGCCGGTGTGCTAAAGACTCTCAAGGTCGATCCGGATCTGAAGAGTGCCACCGCCGAACTGGCCATGGACCCGATGGCCGAGGACTATCTGGTCGAAGGCAGCCAGTTCTGGGTGGTCAAACCGTCGATTTCCCTGGCCGGCATCACCGGGCTGGAGGCGCTGGTCAAGGGCAACTACATCGCCGTTCGCCCCGGTGAACTGGGCGGCCCGCCACGCCGTGATTTCGTCGCCCGAGCCAAGGCGCCGCCGCTGGATCTCGGTGCCGAAGGTCTGCATCTGGTGCTGTTCAGCGACACGCTCGGTTCGGTGGACGTCGGCAGCCCGATTCTTTACCGGCAGATGAAGGTCGGTTCGGTGCAGAGCTTCCAGCTCGCTCGCGATAACAAGCAGGTGGTGCTGGGCGTGCACATCGAGCCTGAATATGCCGGGTTGGTGAACCGTACCACGCGCTTCTGGAACGTCAGCGGCATCACCCTCAAGGGTGGTTTGTCCGGTATCGAGGTGAAGAGCGAGTCGCTGCAGACGCTGCTGTCTGGCGGCATCGCTTTCGAGACCGATGACCTCAAGGCGCCCGCCGATGCCAAGCGCGTGCAGCGCTTCAACCTTTACGCCGACCGCGAAGCGTCGCTCAAGAGCGGCGATGAGCTGAGCATTCGCGTGGAACGCGGTGACGGCCTCTCGCCTGGCACCGAGATTCGCTACAAGGGCCTGCAGGTTGGCAAGATCGAGCGGGTCGAACTGACCGGTGATTTGCAGGCGGTGATGCTGCATGGCCGTATCACCACCGCAGCACAGCAGGTGCTGCGGCCCGGCTCGCGCTTCTGGGTGGTCAAGCCCGAGATCGGCCTGACTGGCGCCGCCAACCTGGACACCCTGATTGGCGGGCAGTACATCGAGGTGCAGCCATCCAGCCAGGGCAGCGGCCGGCAGACCGACTTCGTGGCGCTCAAGCAGGCGCCCGAGCAGGTGGTCGAAGAACCGGGCCTGCGTCTGGTGCTCAGTGCGCCGCGCCGCGGCTCTCTGAAAGCGGGCTCGCCGGTGACCTACCGAGAGATTCAGGTCGGCAAGGTCACCGGCTACGAGCTCGGCGCCACGGCCGACCGGGTACTGATCCATATCCTTGTCGAGCCTCGTTATGCCGCGCTGGTGCACACCGGCACGCGCTTCTGGAACAGCTCCGGGTTCGGTGTGGACTTCGGCCTGTTCAAAGGCGTACAGGTGCGCACCGAGTCGGTGGAAACCCTGGTCGCTGGCGGCGTGGCCTTCGCTACACCCGAGCCGACCGGCAATGCCGCAGTACCAGGCCAGACCTTCGCATTGTTCGATGAGGCGCAGCCGGAGTGGTTGCAGTGGGCGCCGAAAATCGCCTTGCCCAAGTGAAGGCAGCTGCGCGTCGGCCCAGCGGCGTTAAAAGCGCTCGCTAGCTGTATGCAGAAACGAAAAGGCCCGCGTACTCCGCGGGCCTTTTGCGTTACAGGGATAGGATCACGCCAGTTCGGCTGCATCCTGTTCACTGCTGGCAGGCGTTGCAGCCTGCTCGCGGCGCTTGATGTATTTCCAGTCCGCTTCGTCGATGTAGATGCCGTTGGGGCCGCTGCCGCCTTCCAGGTCGATGGCCACGGTGGCCGAGACCTGAGGTTTCACCGAGGCGAGGATCGGTACGAAGCCGAGCTGCAGGCTGGTTTCGATCAGCGCCTGCTGGTTGCGCTCATCGATGTCCGCCGCCTCGTCAAGGTAGTAGGGCAGGCGCACTCGGCCAGCCAGGTCGCGGTCCATCAGGTGCAGCAGCAGGTACATGTTGGTCAGCGCCTTAATGGTCATCGTTGTGCCGTTGGAGGCGGCGCCGTCGATGTCGGTGTGAATCACCGGCTGGCCATGCACCTTGGTGATCTCGAAGGCCAGCTCGAACAGATCCTTGAGGCCCAGCTGGTTGCCGTTGGCGGCGACCAGGCGCGACAGATAATCCTTGGCTTCTTCGTTCTTGGCGTCCTGCTCGGCGTTCTGGGTCAGGTCGAACACCGACAGGGTTTCGCCTTCCTCGTACTGGCCGGCGCTGTGGATGATCTGGTCGATATGCCGCAGGGCTTCCTTGTTCGGTGCCAGCACGATGCGGAAACTCTGCAGGTTGGAGACCTGGCGCTTGTTGATCTCGCGGTTGAACAGTGCCAACTGGTGCTCGAGGTTGTCGTAGTCGCTGCGGATATTGCGCAGGGTACGGGCAATGTCGGTGACCGCTGCGCGGCGCGCCTTGGCGAGCGTCAGGGCTTCGTCCTGACGGTGCGCGTAGGCGTTGACCAACAGCTGCAGGCGGCGCTCCATGTCGTCTTCGCTGTCGAACTTGGCGACGCCCTTCAGGCGCACCTGGGCGTACAGCGCTTCGATCTGCCCGTCGATGCGCTGCAGCGCCTGCCAGGTGTCCTGGTAGTCGTTGAGCAGCGGCAGCAGGTTGTCCAGCGAATCGTCGACCGGTTCCATGTACGGCGTGCCGAACGGCAGGTCCGCGGGTAGCAGCTGGCGACGGCGCAGGGCGTCTTCCAGGGTGCGTTGCTTGGATTCCAGATCACCGATCTGCCGGCTGATCAGCTGCAGCTTGGCGGAGATCTGCTGCACACGTTCGGTAAAGGCGTCACTGGCGCGCTTGAGCTCGTCCTGAGCGGCTTCCAGCTGGGCGAGTTTCTCCAGCTTGCCTGCCTCCTCGGCGGCCAGGGTCTGGCTCTTGCGGAAGTCTTCCAGGGCCTTCTGGGCATCCAGTACCGCCTGGTACAGCTGCTCGGCCTGGGCCTTGCTGGCGGCGCGGTCGGCGGCGACCGATTGCTGGGTCTTGAGCTGCTTGAGCTCGCGGTCGAGACGATCCTTCTGGTCGCGCAGGGCTGCGCGGTCGGCCAGGGCCTGCAGGGCCGGCGGCTCGATATGGGACAGGTCGATATCCAGGCCGGGCACCTGGAAGCGCTCGCCCTTGAAGCCGTCGAGGATGGCTTCCAGGGATTTCACCCACAGGTCGCCCTCGTCGAGCTGGATGCCTTTCTCGCCTAGCGGCAGGCTGAACAGCTGACCGTTGAACAGACGCATCAGGCGATCGACATCGGCCTGGGAGAACTCTTCGCGCAGGCGCGAGTAGCTGTTGTTGTCGGCGTGGTCGAGCTGCTGCTTGACCGACTTGAGGCGTTTTTCCAGGTCGCGCAGGCGCTCATCCAGGTCTTCGCTGGAGAACTGACGGGACTGCGCCAGGGCGCCAGCCAGTTCGTCGTGGGCGTCCTTGGCGGCCAGCAGCTGGGCTTCCAGGACTTTGACGTCGTCGACCAGGGCAAAGCGGTTCTTCAGTACCGCCAGCTCGCCCAGCCAGCGCTGGATCTCGCTGATCTCGCGCTCCATGCGCATCAGTTCCTGGGTACCGCCGCGCTGATCGTTCTGCAGGCTGTCTTGCTCGTTGCGGTAGTGCTCGGCCTGGATGACCAGTTCTTCCTTGCGGGCATCGGCGTAGTCGTGCCAGGTGCCCAGCAGGTTGTCGAGCAGCGGCGACAGGCGATGCAGCTTGCCGCGCAGTTGTTCGCGCTGGGTGACGCCGGATGCCAGGGCTTCGATCAAGGGGCCGGCAGTGACCAGGGCCTGGTAGTCCTGCTCCATGCGGCGCACGTCGCGGAAGGCTTCCTCGGTGGCGGCGATGTAATCGACGCTGCCCGAACGCAGGCTGTGCTCGAAGGCATCGAGGAACAACTGCTTGAGCTTCGCTGCGGTGATCTCGCGCATATGCAGGAGGTTGATGAACAGGGCGCGGAAGGTCTTCAGGCTCTGCTCGCTGGTCGAGCGCAGCGGGATCAGGGTCAGGTCCAGCGGGATGCTGGTGTGGCCGCCGACCAGCAGGCGACGCAGTTCGTCGGGCTTGAGCTCGTAGGCGGTGATGCCAGCCTGGCCGAGGTTCTTGAACAGCTCGCGTTGGCGCAGACAGGTGCCGTTGTGCTGGTAGTGATCCAGGTCCAGCTCGCCCTGGTAGGCGAAGAACTGGTGGCCGAAACCGCCGCCCGGGCCGCGACCGGCCACGCCGATCACATGGGGGCCGTGGGGCAGGGCGACTTCGACGAGGATGTAACTGGTGTCGGTGGCGAAGTAGAACTTGCGCGACTGCTCCAGGCTGTACTTGCCGAAGCTCATGTCCGACATCCGCGCCAGGATCGGGAACTGCAGCGCGTTGATCGACGCCGACTTGCCGAGGTTGTTTGCGCCGTACACCGACAGCGGGTTCTCCAGCGGGAACAGGCCGAGGCTGTAGCCGGCGGTGTTGAGCAGGGCGAAGCGGCGGATGCCGTAGCGTTCCTGGGTCATGCGTCTTGCTCCTGTGCGGCGCGCTCTTCGGCCATGGCGCGGGCCATGGCGTCTTCTTCGGATTCTTCTGCAGCGTCGTCGAGGGTGATGATCGGGTCACCACTGTCGTCGTCTATCAGCACCGGTGCCGGCAGCGGCAGGTCGGTACTGTGCAGGCTGGCGGCCAGGTCGCGGTCGTGCTGCACCGCCAGGCATACGTCGAGGAAGCGGTGCATCGGCGGCAGGAAGCGGTACACGCCGTTGCTGTCTTCGGCGAAGCCAAGCTGGGTTAGGCGGCGGATGACCTTGTCTTCGAGCTCTTCATGGGTAGTGACTTCGGCCTGCAGGAACAGGTCGCGGTACTTGTCGAGCAGTGCCGGCAGCTCGTCGCGGCCGATGGTGCCGCCGTCGAGCACGGAGAGTGGGTCACGCCCCTGGTCGGCCAAATGCTCGACCAGGATGAAGGTGAACAGCGCCAGGCGCTGGGCGGTCTTGTTGACCTGGGGCGCGGCCTGCTCGGGCACGAAGTAATAGAAGCCACGCGGGTCGCAGACCAGCTCGAAGCCCAAGGCGCGAAACAGTGCGCGATACTGATCCTGCATGCTGGACAGCTGGGCGTAGCACTCGGGCTCGCTGCGCGAGATGTGGTAACCCTTGAACAGGTCGCGGAACGCGGCCGCTAGCTGGGTCATTTCTTTCAGGTCGATATTCATAGGTGATGCTCTTTGGCAGTTGCAGCCGTGGCTGCAACTGAAACGATTGGGCGGCCAATGGTGGACAGAAGAAGGCGTTGGCTGCGCGCCCCGGTCCACCCTACGCGGTACTCAGCCATTGGGACGGCCCACCAGGGCATAGGAGCTGATGCTGATTTCGTGCTCGCGGGTCAGGTAGGTCTGGCGCTCCAGGCGGTCACGCTGGAAGCGCGACTCGCGCGACAGGCGCGAGAACCAGTACAGCAGCTCGTCGGTGGCGCCTTCGGGCTCCTGCTCCAGCAGCCAGGTCATCAGATCCGGCAGTGGCAGCGACTGCTCGCAACGGTCGATCATCTCCCGGGCGGTTTTCGGCGCACGCGGGTTGTCCCCCTTGCGCTTGCCGGTGGCTTTCGGGAAGTGGTTGGGCTTGGCCTCGAAGCGCGCCAGGGCATAGACGTAGGCCTCGACCTGGGATGCGCTGCCCAGGAAGTTGCTCTGCGGTCGGGTGAACAGCGGCATGGCGGCCTGCGGCACGGCGTCGATGCCTTTCTTGCGGATTACCGACAGGGCCAGCGCCGCACCACGGGTCACGGCGTTGTGGCGACGGGCTTCCTCGCGCAGCGGCAGCAGCAGTTCGCGGGCCTTGCGCAGGGTCAGCTGGGCGCTGGTCTGCATTTCCAGAATGCGTGCGTGGGTGCGCAGCAGCAGATCGTCGTCGACCAGTTGGCCGAGGCGCTGCTGTTCGCCAAGCAGCTTGAGCAGCACCTGCTCGACGCGGCGTACACCTTGCTCGAAGGCGCCATCGGCGGCGACCAGCTGGATCATCGGCTCGACGTACTCGTCCCAGGTGGCGAGCACTTCGGCGTAACGCTGGCGCAGGGGAATCTGCCGGTCGCTGGTCTTGGCCCGCTCGGCCACGCCGATCAGCGCCTGCTCGTCGTTATTGAGCTTTTTCAACACATCGCGCACGCGCATGTCGAGCAGGCGCAGCTGGCGGGCCAGGTCGTTGCCGTCGCGCACTTCGAAGGCGTCCTGGATGTAGCCGGCCAGGCGCTCGAGGTGACGCAGGTAGGCTTCGATCTCCAGGCACAGGCCAAGGCGGTGCTCACGGCGCAGGTACGACAGGAAGTCGTGGATCTGCGCGTTGAGCTCGAAGCGGTTGGGGCTCTTGGCCACCGGCACCAGGATGTCCAGGCGGATCCACTGGTCGAGCAGGGCGGTGACATCCACCGCCGTGCTTTGCGGTGGTAACTGGGCAGTCAGCTGGTTGCGCAGCTCCACCAGGCTCAGGGTGCCGGCATCGAAGCGTTCACCGAGCGGTTCGAGCAGGGCCCAGTGCTCGGCGAGGGCGCGCAATACGCGTTTGGGGTCGATCATCGCGGGACGGTCGCTCGCTTGCGAAAAAACGCCGATTGTACGGGAAACGGAGCCTGACCTTTAAGGGCAGCGACACATTGTCATGTACCGGTCACGCCGGGCGGGCATGCTCGGCGGCAGTCGGGCCGGGCAACGCGTCGAAATACCCCGATATGGACAAAATATGCTCAACGGCCTTTCGATCTGTGGCCGTTGTCGGCACAATTCGCGTCCGCTTTTTTCAGGAGGCTGGCGGGCTCCTGTTGGCCGACCTTTATTACGGACTGCGCAATGATCAAAACGCCGTACTACCTCATCGACAAACAGAAGCTGTTGGGCAACATGGAGAAGATCGCCTACGTGCGCGAACACTCCGGTGCCAAGGCGCTGCTGGCCCTCAAATGCTTCGCCACCTGGTCGGTCTTCGACCTGATGCAGCAATACATGGACGGCACCACCTCCAGCTCGCTGTACGAGCTCAAGCTCGGCCGCCAGAAGTTCGCTGGCGAAACCCATGCCTACAGCGTGGCCTGGGCCGATGACGAGATCGAGGAGATGCTCGCCAACTGCGACAAGATCATCTTCAACTCCATCGGCCAGCTCGAGCGTTTCACTGAGGCGTCCGAAGGCAAGGTGCGCGGTTTGCGCGTCAACCCGCAGGTCAGCAGCTCCGATTACCTGCTGGCCGACCCGGCGCGCCCGTTCAGCCGCCTGGGCGAGTGGGACCCGGAAAAGATCGAAGCGGTGATCGATCAGATCTCCGGTTTCATGTTCCACAACAACTGCGAGAACGGCGACTTCGGCCTGTTCGACAAGATGTTGAGCCACATCGAAGAGCGCTTCGGCCACCTGCTGCACAAGGTCGAGTGGGTCAGCCTCGGTGGCGGCATTCACTTCACCGGCGAAGGCTATGCGCTGGACGCCTTCTGCGCGCGCCTGAAAGCCTTCTCCGAGAAGTACGGCGTGCAGGTCTATCTGGAGCCGGGTGAAGCGGCCATCACCGGCAGCGCCTCGCTGGAAGTCACCGTGCTCGACACCCTCTACAACGGCAAGCACCTGGCCGTGGTGGACAGCTCCATCGAAGCGCACATGCTCGACCTGCTGATCTACCGCCTCAACGCCAAGCTGGCGCCCAGCGAGGGTGAGCACACCTACATGGTGTGCGGCAAATCCTGTCTGGCCGGCGATATCTTCGGCGAATACCAGTTCGAGAAACCGCTGCAGATCGGCGACCGCCTGTCGTTCGTCGACGCGGCTGGTTACACCATGGTCAAGAAGAACTGGTTCAACGGCCTGAAGATGCCCGCCATCGTGGTCAAGCAGCTCGACGGCAGCGTCGAGGTGGTTCGTGAATTCGGCTTCGACGATTACCTGTCGAGCCTGTCGTAATACCGCAGCACCTTTCTCAACGAGCGCAGTACCCTGGAGGTGAAACAATTGAAGAAGAACGTCCTTATCATTGGTGCAGGAGGTGTCGCCAAGGTGGTGGCCCACAAGTGCGCGCAGCACAACGACGAACTCGGTCGTATTGCCATCGCGTCACGGAACATCTCCAAATGCCAGGCCATCATCGACAGCGTAAAGGCCAAGGGTAGCCTCAAGGTACCCGCCGACATCCAGGCCTTCTCGCTCAATGCACTGGATATCGAGGCGACCAAGGCGCTGATCCGCGAGACCGAATCGCAGATCGTCATCAACGTCGGTTCCGCCTTTCTCAACATGTCGGTGCTGCGTGCCTGCATCGATACCGGCGTGGCCTACCTGGACACCGCCATTCACGAAGAACCGGGCAAGATCTGCGAAACCCCGCCCTGGTATGGCAACTACGAGTGGAAACACCTCGAGGAATGCCAGCAGAAGAACATCACGGCCATTCTCGGCGTCGGTTTCGACCCGGGTGTGGTCAACGCCTATGCGGCCCTGGCTCAGCAACAGCATTTCGACAAGATCGAGTCGATCGACATCCTCGACGTCAATGCCGGCAGCCACGGCAAGTATTTCGCGACCAATTTCGACCCGGAAATCAATTTCCGCGAGTTCACCGGCACCGTCTACAGCTGGCAGAACAGCCAGTGGACGAGCAACCGCATGTTCGAGGTCAAGCGTACCGATGACCTGCCGGTTGTAGGTTCCCAGAACCTGTATCTGACCGGCCACGATGAAGTGCACTCGATCTCCAAGAACCTGGACGTGCCCAACGTGCGCTTCTGGATGAGCTTCGGCGAGCACTACATCAACGTGTTCACCGTGCTGAACAACCTTGGCCTGCTCAGCGAGCAGCCAGTGAAGACCGCTGAAGGCCTGGAAGTTGTGCCGCTGAAAGTGGTCAAGGCCGTGCTGCCGGATCCGGCTTCCCTGGCACCGGGCTACACCGGCAAGACCTGCATCGGTGACCTGGTCAAGGGCACCAAGGATGGCAAGGCCCGCGAAGTGTTCATCTACAACGTGGCCGACCACGAAGAAGCCTTCGCCGAGACCGACAGCCAGGGCATTTCCTACACCGCCGGCGTGCCGCCAGTCGCCGCCGCGCTGCTGGTCGCCCGTGGCGAGTGGGATGCAGGGCGCATGGTCAACGTCGAAGAGCTGCCGGCCGAGCCGTTCCTCAAGGCGTTGGACGTGATGGGCCTGCCGACTCGAATTAAAGACGAGCACGGTGATCGCCCGTGGGATCAGTCGTTGTAAGACTGGCCTACGCAGTCGCTGCATGAAAAAAGGATCGCCGAGGCGATCCTTTTTTCGTTTCAGGCCGCCTGTGCTGTCAGACCGTCACCACGCCGAGCAGCACCGCGGCTGCCAGCATGATCAGGCTGATGCCCCAGGCCCACAGCACGGTGTAGCGGATGTGCTTGTACAGCTCGACGCCGGCCAGGCCGATGGCCAGGTACACGCTGGGCACTACCGGGCTGACGCCGAAGCCGGTGTTCTCGCCGATCAGCATGGCGTTGGCCACGGCGGCCGGATCGACACCGGCGGCTACCGCCACATCGCGGATTACCGGCAGCAGGGCGAAGTAGTAGGCGTCCGGCGAGAACAGCATGCCCAGCGGTACGCCGAAGGCGCCGATGATCACATGAATCCAGTTGGCCGAGCCCTCGGGCAGGATGTTGATCATCCAGTGTGCCATGCCGTCGGACATGCCGGCGCCGGCCAGCACGCCGAGTAGGATGCCGGCGGCGAGCATCACCAGGGCCATCTGCATGGCGTCCGTGGCGTGAGCGCGCAGTGCCTTGTTCTGGTCGTCAAGGCTGGGGTAGTTGAGCAGCAGGGCGATGCCCAGGCCGACCATGAAACAGGCGAACAGCGGGAAGGCGCCGGTGAACAGGCAGACCAGAATGCTGGCGGTCAACGCCAGGTTGGCCCAATAGCGCCAGTTGCTGGTGGGTAGCATTTGCGAGGTGTCGACCTGCGGCGCGTCGGCCGGAGCGCTGTCGATGGCTGCAGCGCCGTTGGCCGCGAAGCTGCGTTGCGCGCGCAGGCCGAGAAACACCGCCAGGCTCATGACCAGCACCAGGCCGACCGCCTGGATGGGAATCAGCGAGATCCACAGTTGCGAGGCGTCGATACCGGTCACCGCCGAAGCGCGTGCGGTGGTACCGCCCCAGGGCACCATGTTCATCACCCCGGCGCTGAGCACCACCAGGCACAGCAGCATCTGCCGGTTCATGCCCAGGCGCAGGTACAGCGGCAACAGGGCGGGTATCACCAGCAGAAAGGTCGCGGCACCGATGCCGTCCAGGTGGGTGACCGAGGTCACTGCCACGGTGACGATGGCCACGGAAAGCGGGCGGCCCTTGGTGCTTTTCAGCAGAAAGCGCACCAGCGGATCGAACAGCCCGCGGTCACGCATGATGCCGAAATACAGAATGGCGAAGATGAACAGCGTGGCGGTCGGCGCCACGGTCTTCAGGCCTTCGGTGATGAATTTGCCGATTTCGCCAAGGCCGAAGCCGGCCATCAGGCAGGCGATGACCGGCAGGGTGACGAAGGCGACCAGCGGGGTGATGCGGCGCATCAGAATCAGGATGACGATGGCGAACATCAGGGTGAAGCCGAGGGCGGTGATCATGACGATCTCTCCGGTTTTATTATTGTCTGGAGTCGCAGGGCTGGCAGCGTGGGCGCTAGGACGGAGCCGGCAGCCTCAGGTCGAGCAGCGCGTAGCTCAGGCTCTTGCCGTGGCGGTCGATGCCGGGGCTGGCATTCACGCCGCCTTCCAGAGCGTTTTCCACCACGAAGTTGAGGCCGCCCAGGTTCGGCAGCTCGAAACGGCGCACCGTGCCGATGCGGCGGTGGGCCAGGCAGCCGGCCACCCGCTCGACGGTCACTTCACGGGCCAGCCAGGCGTAATGCTCGGGGTCGTAAGCGAACACGGCCACACTGAGAATGTTGCCCTTGTCGCCCGCGCGGGCGTGGGCGTAGTCGCACAGCAGAACTTCGTTCATCAGAACCACTCCACCTGTTGCCGCACCGCGGTGCGGGGGATCAGGAAACTCGCCGTGCCGATGGATTCGGTCAGATGCTGGCGCACGCCGCCACCGCCGGCGGGGCCGTTGGTGTAGAGCGATTCGGCGTCGAACAGCAGGTTTTCCAGCAGCGCCTTGTCACGGTCGACGAAGCTGATGCGCAGGCGCACGTCCTGCGGGTCCTGGGCGCTGGCCAGACGCTGTTCAAGCCAATGGCCGCGGGCGTCGTTGAACAGGCTGGCGACGCCGATCAGGTCGATCCACGGCGTCAGCTGCGGCGCCAGGCGCGCGCAGCGCTGCAGCAGCACGTCGCGGGCCAGTGCTGCGCGAGCCAGGGCGCCGGGGCCGGCGTAGGAAATCTCCGCTTCGGCGAACCAGTTACCGCGCAGGCCGATCAGCCCCTTGAGTTCGGCCGGGCGCGCATGACCCTGTATGCCCTCGACCTCGACCAAATCAGGGCCAACCTGGCGTACGCGGGCCTGGCTAAGGTCCAGGGTCACGTCCGGGGTCAGGTAGGCAGCCGGATCGTGAACTTCATAGAGCAACTGCTCCTTGACCGTGCGCTCGGTGACGCAGCCGCCGGTGCCGGCGGCCTTGCCGATGGTCACCCGGCCATCGGCCTCGATGCTGGCGATCGGGCAGCCGACATTGGCCAGGTCCGGCACATCCTTGAGGCCCGGGTGGGCAAAGTAGCCGCCGCTGACCTGGGTGCAGCATTCGAGCAAATGACCAACAGCGGTGGCCAGGGCGATGCGATCCCAGTCGTCGGCCTGCCAGCCGAAGGCGTGGCGCAAGGGGCCGACCGCCAGGCTTGGGTCAGCGACGCGGCCGCAGAGCACGATATCGGCACCTCCATCCAGCGCCTGCACGATGCCGTCGGCGCCGGTGTAGACGTTGACCGACACTACCTCGCCGTCGAGCGACTCGGGCAGCCAGCGCTGCACGGCGTCGCGGGAATCGAGCAGGTCGTCGCCCAGCACGCAGGCGATGCGCGCGGAGGCGAAGCGCCCGCCCTGCAGCTGCTGGCGCAGACGGCGGGCGGCCGCACTGGGATTGGCGGCGCCGCCATTGGTGATGATCGGGATGCCGGCGGCCAGGCAGGTTTCCAGCACCGGCTCGAGAAAGTCGAACAGCCGGCTGGCATAGCCGCTGTCGGGGTTGCCTAGGCGGCGCAATTGCGCTTCGGCCAGGGTGCGCTCGGCAAGCAGTTCGAAGAACAGGAAGCGCCGGCCGTCGCGTGCGGCGAGGTCATTGGCCAGGGCCAGAGCGGCATCGGGCCGATCATTGGCGAAGCCTGCCCCGCAACCGATATGGACTGTTGTCATCGTTATGATCCAGGTCGAGGTCTGCCGGCAGGGTGCGACTTCCTGATTTAGTTGTGAATTCGAAATGTGATATCAATTGATAAAATAATTCTATAAAAGCGCCCGCCATGGATATCAGCTTCCGCCAGCTTCAGGCCTTCGTGCTTATCGCCGAGCAGCGCAGCTTCAGCCGCGCCGCCGAACAGATCCATCTGTCCCAGCCGGCGCTGAGCTACAGCCTGCGCAAGCTGGAAGAGGCCTTGGGCCTCTCGCTGTTCGCCCGCAACACCCGTAGTGTGGAGCTGACCGAAGCCGGCGTGCGCTTTCTCGAGCAGGCCCGGCGCCTGCTGCGCGACATGCACCACGCGGTGCACGACGCCCATGAGCAGTTGCATCTGCAAAGTGGTTCGCTGCGCATCGGCGTGCTGCCGTCGGTGGCCATCGAGCCGTTGCCGCGGGTGCTGGTCGACTACCGACAGCGTTATCCGGGCATCGAGATCAGCCTGCGCGATGGCCGCGCCGGAGAGATCCGCCAGTGGGTGAGCAACGCCGAAGTGGACTTCGCCATCACTTCGGTGGCCGATGAGCCGGGCGTACTGGATTTCCAGCCGCTCTACGACGACAGCCTGGTGCTGCTGGTGCATGGCCTGAGCCGCTTGCGCGGCAAGAAGCTGCTGTCAGCACTGCAATCGCTCGACTACGTTGCCACCACCCGCGACACCAGCCTGCGCACTATGGCCGATGAGACCCTGGCACGCATGGGCTTGCTGCGCGAGCCGGCATTCGAGGTCGCCTACATGAGCAGTGCCGCTGCGCTGGCGCGGGCGGGGCTGGGTTATGCGTTGCTGCCGGCCAGCGTGGCGGACACCTTCAATGGCGATGGCAGCCTGTCCGTACATCCGTTGCCGATGGCGCCGGCCCGTGGCATTGGCGTGCTGCAACGCAAACCCTGCTACCTGAGCCCGCCGGCCCAGGCTTTCGTCAGCCTGCTCAAGCAGCAGGCCGAAGCCATTGGCCTGTAGCTACGGCTGACGTTTGGGGCTACCCGTGGCAGGCGATTCACGCGACAATCAGCGCCCTCGAAAATCGATGTGCCGGGTACCTGACGTTTGAACACCGAGCTGCGCCGCCGCGCCTATCTGGATGCCATGCAAGTGGCCAGTTGGCTGCCGCGCGTCGAACTGCCATTCGCGGCGCCGTCGCGGCCCGAGCTGCTGGTCGCCTTCGAGCCGGAAGTCGAGATCGTCGTCGAGAAACCGGCGGTGCAGGTCGAGGTAACTGCGCCGGCCGCGCAACCTGCCGCCGGCGAAGTCGTCACCCGCGAACGCCCGCGCATCGAAATGCCCAAGCCGGGCTCGGGGAGCAAAACCGACGAGCCAGCCGCTGAACAAACCAGCGCCGCACCGGCACCGCGCGAGCGGCCAGCCCCGCCACCGCGTTTCGCCCTGCAGTTGCTGCGCGCCGGCAGCTGCGCGCTGCTGGTCGAGCTGCCCACCGGCGAGCCGTTCCAGAGCCGCGATCCGGCTTACCTGCTGCTCAAGGACCTGCTGCGCGCCGCTGGCCTGCCGGATGCCCCGCAGATCATCGGCGAGCCGGTGCGCTGGCCGCTACTGGTGCGAGGCAACATGGATCAGGGGCCGCAGGCCGCGCTGGATTTCGTGCAGAGCTTTATCGGTGCGCGGTTGGAAGAGCAGGAGCCCTGCGCCTGCCTGTGGCTGATCGGCCTGCCCGCAATTCGCTTCGCTGGCGATGCCGATGCGGAAGCCTACAACCGCGAACTGCAGGTCGAGGAACTGGGCGCCGCCTGGGCACTGCCGGGCCTGGAGCTGCTGATGGACGAGCCTGAGCGCAAACGCGATTTGTGGCACGCCATGCAGCGCGTCCGGCGGCGCTGGCTGGAGGCCTCGGTATGAGTGACGCGATCAGCTTCCGCCGGGCCACCGAGGCGGATATCGATGCGGTGCTGAAGATCGAATACGCCGCTTTCAGCCATCCATGGACGCGCGGCATCTTTCTCGACAGCCTGAAATCCTACGAAGTCTGGCTGATGTTCGAGGGCAGCCAGCAGGTCGGCCACGGGGTGATCAACGTGATCATCGACGAGGCGCATCTGCTGAACATTACCGTCAAACCGGAAAGCCAGGGCCGCGGCCTGGGCCTGCGCCTGCTCGAACACCTGATGGCCCGTGCCGCCGAGCTCAAGGCAGGGGAGTGCTTTCTGGAAGTACGCTCCAGCAACCAGGCGGCGTACCGTTTGTACGAGCGTTACGGTTTCAACGAGATTGGCCGTCGGCGCGATTACTACCCGGCGCCGGGCGGTCGTGAAGACGCGCTGGTGATGGCTTGCACGCTGGTGGAGTGAGCTAGCGGCGCGCCCAGCGCCGTTCCCGACGCTCTTCCTCAACCTGGCTCAGATCGTACTTATCCAGGAATTCCTGAGATTGCTCTTCCCCTTCAGGCTGACCCGCCTGTTTCGTCTCATCGGCCGGCCGAGCGGTTTTTGGCGCAGCGGCCTGGCCCGGTTTGCGTGGCACCAACGGCTCCACCACATCGCGCAGAATCGGCGGCTCGGCCGGTTGCTCGGTGGCCGCTGGGCGGCTGACAGGTGGTTGCTTGTCGGTCATGACGAACTCCGGATCAGTCATTGGCTCTAGCCAATGGACGACCGCAGGCCAGGAAGATTCAGCGTTTCGGTCATTAACCCGCTATTGCGTGAGCTTGTTCGGCGCGCGAATCGCCTTGTCAAAAAGGCCGATGCATCCGTATGGTGCGCATCGACCTTTCTCGGGAGCCGCCGCCGTGAGCGATCTCAAGCACCTGTTCGACAACAATGAGCGCTGGGCCGAAAACATCACCCAGAATGACCCGGACTTCTTTCCCCGCCTGGCCCGCCAGCAAACCCCGGAGTACCTGTGGATCGGCTGTTCGGATGCCCGCGTGCCGGCCAACGACATCGTCGGCCTGCTACCCGGCGAGTTGTTCGTGCACCGTAATGTAGCCAACGTGGTGCTGCACACCGATCTTAATTGTCTGTCGGTGATCCAGTACGCGGTCGATGTACTCAAGGTCAAACATATTCTGGTCACCGGCCACTACGGTTGCGGCGGCGTGCGCGCAGCCATGCACGATGCGCAGTTCGGCCTGATCGATGGCTGGTTGCGCAATATCCGCGACCTCTATTACGAGCAGCATGCGCACCTGGCCGCGTTATCCGACGAGGAAGCGCGAGTCGACCGCCTATGCGAGCTGAACGTGATGAAGCAGGTCGGCAACGTCAGCCGTACCAGCATCGTCCAGAACGCCTGGCACCGCGGCCAGCAATTGTCGGTACACGGTTGCATCTACGGCCTCAAGGATGGCCGCTGGAAGGATCTCGACGTCACCGTCAGCGCTGCCGATCAATTGCCAGAGCAGTATCGCCTGCGCCCACCGCAGACATGAGTGTGGGTAAACCTTCGCGTCAGCTGGCGATTGCCGGTGTGCTGATGGCGGTGCTGTGCTGGGCGGGCAATGCCCTGGTAGCCCGCGCTTTCGCTGGCGAGATTCCACCCTTCGCCCTGGCCTTCTGGCGCTGGAGTCTGGCGCTGGTTCTGATCCTGCCGTTCGTGGCATTACCGCTGTGGCGTCAGCGCACGGCGCTGCGCCATGCCGGCTGGCGCCTGATTGTGATCGCCGCCTTCGGCATCGCTGGTTACAACACCTTTCTGTACAGCGCGGCGCAGACCACCGCGGCGATCAACATCACCCTGGTCAACACCTGCATTCCGCTGATGACCTTCATCTTCGCCGGGCTGCTGCTCGGCGACTGGCCGGCGCGACGCGCCTGGTGGGGCATGGCGCTGGCGGTATGCGGGCTGCTGGTGCTGATCTGTCGCGGCGACTGGCAGACGCTGGCAGGCATGGCCTTCAATCATGGCGACCTGATCATGCTGCTGGCGGTGCTCGACTGGGCGCTTTATACCGTGCTGCTCAGGCGCTGGTCCAAATACCTGGCCCCGATTCCGCCGCTGGCGCTGCTGGGCATCTTCATGCTCCTGGGCGTGCCGATGATCCTGCCGTTGTATCTGTACGAGCTGTCCACCGGCGCCCAGCTGCTGGCCACGCCAGCCAATCTCTCGGCCATCGCCTACACGGCAGTGTTCGCCTCGCTGGTCGCTTATCTCGGCTGGAACAATGGTGTGAAGGTGTTGGGCGCCTCGACCGCGGCGATGGGTAACTACCTGATGCCGGTGTTCACCGCGATTCTCGGCTGGATCCTTCTGGGCGAAGCACTGCAGCTGTTCCACTGGTTCGGCGGGGCGATGATCTTCGCCGGGCTGCTGCTGGCCACCTTGCCGAAGCGCTTGCAACGGGCGACGGCCTGAGCCGATTGGCGGCTGCCATCCCACGTGTTGCAGTAGGCTGGCAGCAATTACCACGGGCGCTATAGGGCTAATTTGCCTGAGCGGAAAACTTTCGCGCAGCCACAGGGGTCTATGCCGATGGCTGGCGTTGGCGACTTGTGCTGATGCCGTAACGGGCATGAAGGCGATTCAGTTGCTAGTGTTATGCCGTCTGCAGAAGGATGAATTGTGAGTTAATGGATTACTCGCATGTCGCTCTCCACCGAAAAACTGCCTCCGTGCACAGGCTGACGGCCCGTTATCCGTTGCTTTGTGGTGTCTGCTGGCGCGCCATCGTGCTGGCCACGCTGGTGCTCGGGCTCAGCGGCTGCATGCATAATCAGGCCAATGGTCCCTTTTCCAGCAACAGCATCGCGGCCAGCCCAGGCGAGTTGTTCCAGACCCACTCCGACCGCATGGCCACCATCGGCATGCGCAACAACCTCAACAGCTTGTACCGGCTGATGGACAAGCTCTACCAGCGCAACCCACGGGAGTGGCAAAAGACCGGTCTGGCTAGCCGCCAAGCGGCGGTACTGGCAGTGCGGCAATCCATCGAGCAGGGCAGACCGCCACCAGCATTGGCCGGCCGACAGGACATCGCCGCCCTCAGCTATGCGCTGGGCCCGGAATTCGAGGGGGATAGAGTCGGCGCCTTCATCTACGCCATCGGCAGCATGGTAGTCACCGCCCACGGCGGGCGCACCGAGTTCTATATCACCGACACCATCGACGCGCAGTTCGTGCACAACGCGGCACGTAACATCGAAAAGGCTACCTGGCTGCTGGGCACCCGGCGTGATGTCCAGGGTAACCCGCTGCTGTTATCCAACGAGTTGTCCGAGAACGGCCGCAACCTGAGCTTCGCCGTGGAGTTCGGCAAGATAGTCGCCCGTCTGGATTACCTGAGCGATGTGCTCGACGAGCGCTATCGGCGTATCGGCGTCAACTACGCCCACAGCCTGCTGTTCCTGAATTTCCTACCGGTGCAATAGGCGCCCCTGGCGAGCGCCATCGTCTTGGAATCTATTCACGAGCCTTCGGCTCGACTACAGCGCTTTGAATGCAGAAAGGCGAGAGCCGACGTAGATCTCTGCTGATGTTGTAGGAGGGGCCGGGCGGCGATCCGCTTTAGCCGCGAGCTCTTTGTCGGCCTTGATAAAAAGCTCGGGGCTGAAGCCCCTCCTACGAGATCGCTGGATGTCCGCTTCTGCCTTGTCACAGCCTCTTCATGCTGGCCAAAAAGATCGTGAACAGGCTCTTACACCTTGCGTACGAACTCGGACTTGAGCTTCATCGCGCCGATGCCGTCGATCTTGCAGTCGATATCGTGATCGCCGTCGACCAGGCGGATGCCCTTGACCTTGGTGCCGACCTTGACCACCAGCGAGGAGCCCTTGACCTTCAGGTCCTTGATCACGGTGATGGTGTCGCCATCCTGCAGTACATTGCCGACCGAGTCCTTGATCACCTTGGTGTCATCACCCGCCGCCTCGTTGTCGGTGGCCGACCACTCGTGGGCGCATTCCGGGCAGACCAGATTGGTGCCGTCTTCGTAGGTGTATTCGGAGTTGCAGGCGGGGCAGGGTGGCAGCGTGCTCACGGGAAATCCTTCTGAGGCCGTGGAGAAAAAGGCCGCAGATTATATAGGGTTTTACACGCCGCCGGGGATTGCTGTCAGGCGTCCGGTAAAACGGCTTCGGCCTCGATCTCGATCAGCCATTCGGGCTCCGACAAGCCGGCGACCACCACCCAGGAGGTAGCGGGCGGCTGTTCGGGAAAGAAGCTGCGCAGCGCATCGACGATATATGCCTGCTCGTCACGGGCCTGGGCGACGATGTAGATGCGCAGCATCAGCACGTGCTGCAGGCTGCCGCCGGCGGCCTCGAGAATCCTGCGTACGTTGTGCAGCGCCGCGTGGGTCTGGCTGGCCAGATCGGTGCCGACAAGCCGTTCGTGCTCGTCCACGCCGACCGCCCGGACAGATGAATTCGCTGTCCGCCCTGGCTTATCACCGCCTGGCTGAAACCATACTGCAGGGTGTTGAAGACCGAATCAGGGTTGAGGGTGTGCCTGTGCATCGATGCGTCCTTGATCGGTAACGGCCCGGCAGTCTAGCGTTGCAGCCGCAGGGCGGCAGGTCGAGACTGTTGCACCGTTTGTGCGTTGTGGTGCGGATAACCCGAACTCATGGCGGCTTCGCTGCCTCCAAAAGACTGTGGTGACTCGGTCCGGGCCGGGCGCTGCACCTGCCGATGATTAACGGGTCATGCTGTTTGGCCCGCCATAGCCAGTGGAGGCGCCATGTTTTTCCCCCAGTTGCCGGGTGTCAGCCTGTTTACAGTGCTGAAGAAAACCGTCACCGACTTCATCGACGACGAGCTGCCCACCTATGCCTCGGCCCTGGCATTTCAGATGTTCTTCTCGTTGTTTCCCTTCCTGCTGTTTCTGGTAGCGCTGATCAGCCTCCTAGATCTGCAGCCGTTCTTCGACTGGCTGCGCCAGCAGGCCGAGCTGCTGCTGCCGCTCTCCACGGTGGAGCTGGTCAACCCGGTCATTGATCAGTTGCAGACGCAGAAGGCCGGGCTGTTCTCCATCGGTATCGTGGTGGCGCTGTGGACAGCGTCCTCGGCGGTGCGCTCGACCATGGATGCGATGAACAAGGCCTACGGCGTCAAGGAAGGGCGCAAGCCCTGGAAGCGCATCCCGCTGTCGCTGCTATACACCATCGGTATCGCCGCGGCGCTGCTGACCGCTGCGGCGCTGATGGTGCTCGGGCCGCAGGTGATGAACTGGCTGGCGCATCAGCTCGGTATCGAGCAGGTCGTGGTCACCCTGTGGAATTTGTTGCGCCTGCCTGTAGCGGTGTTTCTGCTGATGATCGTGGTGGCGGTGGTGTATTACGTGGCGCCTGATGTGGAGCAGCGTTTTCGCTTCATCACCCCCGGCTCGGTACTGGCAGTGGTGGTGTGGATCGCCGCCTCAGTGGCCTTCGCCTACTACGCGCAGAACTTCGCCAACTACAACGCCACCTACGGCAGCATCGGCGCGATCATCATCTTTCTGCTTTACCTGCACATTTCCTGCGCTGTATTGCTGTTTGGCGCCGAGCTCAATGCGGTGATCGAGCATTTCTCTCAAGAAGGCAAGGAGCCCGGCGACAAGGAAATTCTCCCGGAAAACGAACCCTCTACCTGACCGCGGATTGCTCCGGCGGCCAGTTCAGCAGGCCGCTGTCGCTGAAACGCTGGGTGCCGAACAGGCCGTCGGCGAGCTTGCCGCGCAACTGATAGGGCAGGCTCTGCCCGGGCTGGTAGTTGCTGGCGCCCCACGCCTGGCGCAGCACCGAGTAGGCGGAAATGGTCACCGGTACGCTGATGACCGTCTCGCCAAAGCGCGGCACCTGGCCGCGCTGGTTGCTGACGCCGCGAGCCAGCGGCTGATCGTTGATATCCAAGGCAAGTGAAATACCGTTGAAGTCGATGGCGCTTTCGTTCGGGTTCTGTACCCGCAGCTTCACCGCGAAGCGCGCTTCGAGCCCCTCAGACGGCAGCGGTTCCAGACCCACTAGATCGATATGCAGCGGGTCACGTGAAGCCCAGGACGCGCAGCCGGCCAGGGTGGCGATCAGCAGCAGGGTGCATAGGTGACGCAGGCGCATGGCAATTCTCCGGTAGCTGAATCCTGCAGTTGTGACCGCGCCCGTGCCTGTTCGGCTCAAGCCTTGGCGCGCTGCTTGGCCATCAGCACCAGGGCGATGCCACCCAATACCGCCAGTGAACTCAAACCAAGGCGCAGGCTCAGCGCCTCTCCCAGTAGCAGGGCGCCGGCCAGTGCGGTGATGATCGGCACGCTCAACTGCACGGTGGCGGCCTGAATGGCCTTCAGCCGGGTGATGGCCGTGTACCAGATGGCATAACCCAGCCCCGAAGTCAGCGCGCCGGACGTCAGGGCGTAGAGCACGCCGTGCATATCCCAACTCGTGCTGTGCAGCAGCGCCAAGCTGAGCAGTACGGCCATGGGTGCGCTGCGCACGAAGTTGCCGGTGGTCGCCGCCAGGGCATCGCCGGCGCTGCGCCCCAGCAGTGAATAGACGCCCCAGGCGATGCCGGCGATCAGCATCAACAGTGCACCGGTCAGCGGTGGCGCGCTGGCTCCGGGCAGCAGCAGGATCAGCAGGCCGGCGAAGGCCAGCAGCAGGCCGGCCAGGCTCAGCGGCCCGGGCCGCTCGCCCTGGTGCCAGCCCCACAGCAGCATGCTGATCTGCACCGCACCGAACAGCAGCAGGGCGCCCGCGCCGGCATCCAGGCTTACATAGGCGAAGGAGAACGTCGCGGCATAGGTGAACAAGGCGACCGCGCCACGCCAGCTGCCGGCCATGGGGGGCGTGTCATGGCGCAGGTGTAGAAGCAACGTCAGCATCATTGCACCAGCGAGCAGGCGCAGGCTGGTGAAGGTGGCGGGATCGATCTGGGAGGTTTTCAGGGCCAGGCGACAGAGCAGCGAGTTGCCGGCTAACGCCAGCATGGCGCAGGCGGTGAGAAGCAGGGTACGTACTGACATGGCCATCCTCGTGCGCAGGTCTGGCAGCGGAGTGTGGTCCGCGAGGTGCAGCAGATCTAAGCATGTCCGGCGGTGGCCGGCCATGGGCCCAAGGTCTAAGCCGGGCTAGGGTTACGTAGCGCCTTGCTGTGCTGGAGCATGTCGGTCAAGGCATCGACCATCGCGTGGGCGTGCGCCTGTAGGTCATAGGCATCGGGGTTCATAAGCCAGTGCGCTTGCAGGCCATCCATGTAAGCGTGCAGGCAGATCGCTGCGCGCCGGCAGTCGAGATTGGCCGGCAGTTGCCCACGTTTGACGGCGTTGCGTAATGTTCTGGCAATGCGTTGGTCGCATTCTTGCTGGAAAGCCTGCATGCGCTTGCGCAGGTCGCCTAGTTCGGCGTTGTACTCGCATTTGTATTGCAGAATTTCACCCACGCGGCGGCATTCGCTGTCGGCTTGCATGCGCGCCAGAAGCTGCACCAGAAGCTGGCGCATGTTGCCCAGTGGATCGGGTTCGTCCTCGCTCTCGCAGGCGCGGGCTAGCTCTTCCTGGGGCAACATGCGGCGGTCGAGCATGGCCTGGAATACATCGACCTTGTTCTGAAAGTGCCAGTAGATGGCGCCGCGGGTCACGCCGGCTGCACTGGCGATATCGGCCAACGAGGTGCCGGACACGCCATTGGCGTAGAACACCCGTTCGGCTGCATCGAGAATGTGCGCGCGGGTTTCTTCGGCTTCCTCTTTGGTGCGTCGTGCCATGGGTACAGCTTCCACGGTTAAAAAATGGATGAAAACTCTTCTGGGGAGTCACATGCGGGCTCAGTGTCACACAAAAAGATCCGTTTACAAACATTCTCGAACGTAAGTATATTTGCGCTCTATTTCCCAGTATCCACCTCGGCTATCTGCCAGGTACCCGCGCCCTGCGGCTCGAATCACTTAGACATGAGGTCCTTTCAGATGCAGAAGAAGCCAGCCTTCGCCGCTATGGTTTCCGCTATCGCTCTGGCTACGCTGACGCTCGCCGGCTGCAAAGACGAGGCGGCGCCACCGCCGAAACAGGCACCGACTGTCGGTATCGTCACCCTTAAGACCGAGCCCTACACGCTGACCACCGAGCTGCCGGGCCGCACGGCGGCGTTCCGTATCGCCGAGGTGCGTCCGCAGGTCAACGGCATCATCCAGAAGCGTCTGTTCAAGGAAGGCTCCGAGGTCAAGGCCGGTCAGCAGCTGTATCAGATCGATGCCGCTGTCTATGAAGCCGCTGCCAAGAGTGCCGAAGCGACCTTGGCCTCGGCCAAGTCGCTGTCCGAGCGCTACAAGAGCCTGGTATCCGATCAGGCGGTGAGCCGTCAGGCCTATGACGAAGCCCAGGCTTCCCGCCTGCAGGCTGAGGCTGCTCTGGAACAGGCACGCATCAACGTGCGTTACACCAAGGTGTTGGCGCCCATCGCCGGTCGCGTTGGCCGCTCTGCGGTGACCGAAGGTGCGCTGGTCAGCAGCGGCCAGAGCACCGCCATGGCGACCATCCAGCAGCTCGACCCGATCTACGTCGACGTGACCCAGCCAACCAAAGACTTGCTGCGTCTGCGCCGCGAGCTGGAAAGCGGTCAACTGCAGAAGGCCAGCGACACCGCCGCCAAGGTGCAGCTGCGCCTCGAAGACGGCAGCACCTATAAACACGAAGGCACTCTGGAGTTCTCTGAGGTGTCGGTGGACGAAGGCACTGGTTCGGTGACCCTGCGCGCCGTATTCCCCAACCCGGATCACACTCTGCTGCCGGGCATGTTCGTGCACGCGCGTCTGCCGGCTGGTGTGAACAAGGAAGCGATTCTCGCACCCCAGCAGGGCATCACCCGCAACGCCAAGGGTGACCCGACCGCGCTTGTGGTCAACGCCGAGAACAAGGTCGAGCTGCGCCAGGTCAAGGCCGAGCGTACCGACGGCAACCGCTGGGTGGTGCTCGATGGCCTGAAGTCCGGCGACAAGCTGATCACCGAAGGCCTGCAGTTCGTGCAGCCAGGTGCCGAGGTGAAGACCACCGAGGCCAAGAACGTGGCTGCGCCAGAACAGGCCGCTGCTGACCAGGCTGAACCTGAACAGGCCGAAAGCCGCTAAGGAGCGATTACACGATGTCGAATTTCTTCATCGACAGGCCGATTTTCGCCTGGGTGATCGCCTTGGTGATCATGCTGGCCGGCGGCCTGTCCATCCTCAAATTGCCCGTCAATCAGTACCCGAGCATCGCCGCGCCGGCGGTGAGCATCCAGGTCAACTACCCGGGGGCTTCCGCGCAGACCGTGCAGGACACCGTGGTGCAGGTGATCGAGCAGCAGATGAACGGCATCGATGGGCTGCGTTACATCAGCTCGGCGAGCAACTCCGATGGCAGCATGGAGATCATCGTTACCTTCAACCAGGGCACCAACCCGGACATCGCCCAGGTTCAGGTACAGAACAAGCTGCAGCTGGCCACTCCCTTGCTGCCTCAGGAAGTCCAGCAGCAGGGTCTGCGCGTCACCAAGGCGGTGAAGAACTTCCTGCTGGTGATCGGTGTGGTATCCACCGACGGCAGCATGACCAACCAGGATCTATCCAACTACATCGTCGCCAACATGCAGGACCCGATTTCTCGGACGCCGGGCGTCGGTGACTTTCAGGTGTTCGGTGCCCAGTACGCCATGCGTATCTGGCTCGATCCGGCCAAGCTCAACAACTTCCAGCTGACCCCCGTCGACGTGCGCACCGCCGTTCAGGCGCAGAACGTGCAGATCTCCTCCGGCCAGTTCGGTGGCCTGCCCGCCGGCCCTGGCCAGCAGCTCAACGCTACCATCATTGGCAAGACTCGCCTGCAGACGCCGGAGCAGTTCCGCAACATCCTGCTCAAGGTCAATCGCGACGGCTCTCAGGTACGCCTGGGCGATGTCGCCAAGGTCGAGCTGGGCGGCGAGAACTACAACATCCGTGCACAGTTCAACGGTAACGCCGCATCCGGTCTGGCGATCAAGCTGGCCACCGGTGCCAACGCCCTGGATACCGCCAAGGCGATCCGTGCCACCATCGACCAGCTCAAGCCGTTCTTCCCGGCCGGCATGGAAGTGGTGATGCCGTATGACTCCACTCCGGTGGTGCAGGAATCGATCCACGGCGTGGTCAAGACCCTGGCCGAAGCCTTCGTGCTGGTCTTCCTGGTCATGTACCTGTTCCTGCAGAACTTCCGCGCCACGCTGATCCCCACTCTGGCGGTGCCGGTGGTATTGCTTGGTACCTTTGGCGTGCTGGCGGTATTCGGCTACAGCATCAACACCCTGACCATGTTCGCCATGATTCTGGCCATCGGCCTGCTGGTGGACGACGCCATTGTGGTGGTGGAAAACGTCGAACGGGTGATGCGCGAGGAGGGCTTGTCGCCACGTGAGGCGACGCGCAAATCCATGGGCCAGATCCAGGGTGCTCTGGTGGGTATCGGCGTTGTGCTCTCGGCGGTGCTGCTGCCGATGGCCTTCTTCGGCGGTTCGGTGGGGGTGATCTACCGGCAGTTCTCGATCACCATCGTGTCGGCCATGGTCCTCTCGGTGATCCTGGCGCTGATCTTCACCCCGGCGCTGTGCGCCACCTTGCTCAAGCCCATTGCCAAAGGTGATCACCACGAGAAACGCGGCTTCTTCGGCTGGTTCAACCGTACCTTTGAGCGCAGCGTCAACGGTTACGAGCGTGGTGTGCGTGGCGTGGTCAAGCACCGGGTACCGTTCCTGATCCTTTATGCGGTGATCGTCGCCATCGCCGGCTGGTTGTTCACCCTGATTCCTTCTGCGTTCCTGCCTGAGGAAGACCAGGGCGTGCTGTTCGCTCAGGTGCAGACGCCTTCGGGCTCCAGTGCCGCGCGTACCCAGGCGGTCGTTGACGACATGCGCAAGTACCTGCTCGAAGACGAGAAGGACGTGGTCAACTCGGTGTTTACCGTGACCGGCTTCAACTTCGCAGGTCGCGGCCAGAGCTCGGGTATGGCGTTCATCATGCTCAAGCCGTGGTCCGAGCGTACCGCGGCAGGCACCAGCGTTGCGGAGCTGGCGCAGCGTGCTCAGGGTCGCTTCTTCGGTGGCGAGTTCCGCGATGCCATGGTGTTCGCCTTCGCGCCGCCAGCGGTCATGGAGCTGGGTAACGCCACTGGCTTCAACCTGTTCCTGCAGGATCGTGCAGGTGTTGGCCAGGCGACCCTGAACCAGGCCCGTGACAAGTTCCTGCAGCTGGCCAACCAGAGCCCGGTGCTCAGCAGTGTGCGCGCCAACGGCCTGCTCGACGAGCCGCAGTACAAGCTGATTGTCGACGACGAGAAGGTGCGTACCCTCGGTGTGTCGCTGTCGGACGTCAACACCACCCTGCAGATCGGCTGGGGTGGCAGCTACGTCAACGACTTTATCGACAAGGGCCGGGTCAAGAAGGTTTACCTGCAGGGTCAGAGCGACTCGCGCATGAACCCCGAGGACCTGAGCAAGTGGCACGTGCGTAACGATCAGGGTCAGATGGTGCCGTTCAGTGCCTTCGCGACCGGCGAGTGGGTCTACGGTTCGCCCAAGCTGTCGCGCTACAACGGTGTGAGCGCCATCGAGATTCTCGGTGCGCCGGCGCCTGGCCACAGTTCTGGTGAGGCCATGGCCGAAGTGGAGCGCATTGCCGCCGAACTGCCGCAGGGCATCGGATACGACTGGACGGGGCAATCCTACGAGGAGCGCTTGGCCGGTTCGCAAACCCTGGCCCTCTACGCGCTGTCGCTGCTGGTGGTGTTCCTCTGCCTGGCGGCGCTGTACGAGAGCTGGTCGATTCCGTTCTCGGTGATCCTGGTAGTGCCGCTGGGTATTCTCGGTGCGCTGCTGTTCACCCTGGGCCGCGGGCTGTCCAACGACGTGTTCTTCCAAGTGGGTCTGATCACCACCATCGGTCTGTCGGCGCGTAACGCGATCCTCATCGTCGAGTTCGCCAAGGCGCTGCACGAACAGGGCAAGAGCCATCTCGAGGCCGCCGTCGAGGCGTGTCGTATGCGTCTGCGCCCGATCATCATGACCTCCCTGGCATTCATCCTCGGCGTTGTGCCGCTGGCCATCGCCAGTGGCGCGGGTTCAGGCAGCAAACACGCCATCGGTACCGGTGTGATCGGCGGTATGCTTACTGCCGCGGTCCTGGCGATCTTCTGGATTCCGCTGTTCTATGTGGTGGTCAGCTCGATGTTCAAGGACAAGAGCGTCAAACAATCCAATGATGAGGAGGCCGTCCAGTGAGGCAGTCCCTGTTGTCTCTGGCAGTCGCGGGCATCGTGCTCAGCGGCTGCACCATGATCCCTGACTACCAGCGCCCGCAGTCGCCCGTCGACAACGCCTGGCCTCAGGGCAAAGCCTACGAGGGCAGTAACGTGCAGGGTTCGGTGGCTGCCGCCGATCTGGGCTGGCGCGAGTTCCTGCGTGACCCGGCGCTGCAGCGCCTGGTGGAAACCGCGCTGAACAACAACCGCGACCTGCGCGTTGCGGCGTTGAATGTCGAAGCCTTCCAGGCCCAGTACCGCATCCAGCGTTCCGAGCTGTTCCCCAACATTTCGGCCGGTGGCAGTGGTACTCGCCAGCGCACGCCGGCCGACCTGTCGCAGACCGGCCGTTCCACGGTTGGCGGTCAGTACAGCGCTACCGTTGGTGTTAATGCCTGGGAGGTGGACTTCTTCGGGCGTCTGCGTAGCCTCAACGAGCAGACCCTGCAGCAGTACTTCGCCACCGAAGAAGCCCGGCGCAGCACCCAGATCAGCCTGATCGCCAGTGTGGCCAACGCCTACCTGACGCTGCAGGCTGACGAGGCGCTGCTCAAGCTGACCCGCGATACCCTAGGCACCTATCAGCGTAGCCTGGAGCTGACCCAGCGCAGCTTCGACGTCGGCGTGACCGACGCGCTGTCCCTGAGCCAGGCGCGCACTGCGGTGCAGACCGCCCAGGCCAACCTGGCGCAGTACACCCGCCAGGTCGCCCAGGATCGTAACGCCCTGGGCGTGCTGCTCGGCGGCCCAGTGCCGGCCGACCTGCCGCAAGGCGATGGCCTGGACAAGCAGCTGCTGGCCGGCGTGCCGGCGGGCCTGCCGTCCGACCTGCTGCAGCGTCGCCCCGACGTGCTGCAGGCCGAGCGTGAACTGCTCGCCGCCAACGCCAGCATCGGCGCCGCGCGTGCAGCGTTCTTCCCGAGCATCAGCCTGACCGCCAACGCCGGCACCGCCAGCCGTCAGCTGTCGGGTCTGTTCGACGGCGGTTCGGGCACCTGGCTGTTCCAGCCGCAGATCAACCTGCCGATCTTCACGGCCGGTCGCCTGCGCGCCAACCTTGACTACGCCGAGATCCAGAAGAACATTCAGGTGGCGAACTACGAGAAGGCAGTGCAGACCGCCTTTCAGGAAGTCGCCGATGGCCTTGCAGCCCGCGGCACCTACGAGGAGCAGCTGCAGGCGCAGCGCAACCTGGTGGAAACCTCGGAGAACTACTACGACCTGGCCGACCGCCGCTTCCGTACCGGTGTGGACAGCTACCTGACCCTGCTTGATGCCCAGCGCCAGCTGTTCAGCGCCGAGCAGCAACTGATCGGCGTGCGCCTGTCGCAGCTGACCAGCGAGATCAACCTGTACAAGGCGCTCGGTGGTGGCTGGAACGAGCGTAACCAGGCTGCGCCGGCCAGCGAGCCGGCACCGCAATCCTGACCGTAGCAAGCGACCAACAAAAAGCCCGCGTAAAAACGCGGGCTTTTTCATGTCTGCCGTTCGGTTATTGCGGCGTCTGCACGCGGCTGGAACTGCCCATTTTGTGGCGGATCAGCTGGATCACGCCCGGCAGGATCGACACGATGATGATGCCGACGATCAGGTAGTGCAGGTTGCTCTGCACCGCCGGCAGATTGCCGAAGAAATAGCCGCCGTAGGTGAACAGGGTGACCCAGAGGATCGCGCCGACCACGTTGTAGGCGGCGAAATGTGCGTAGCTCATGCGGCCCATGCCGGCGACGAAGGGCGCGAAGGTGCGCACGATCGGCACGAAGCGCGCCAGGATGATGGTCTTGCCACCATGGCGGGCGTAGAACTGCTGGGTGATTTCCAGGTGACGGCGGCGGAAGATCTTCGAGTCCGGGTTGCGGAACAGGCGCTCGCCCAGGAAGCGGCCGATGGTGTAATTCACCGCATCGCCCAGAATCGCCGCGGTGATCAACAGCAGCACCAGCAGGTGTACGTTCATCTCGCCGTGCACGGCGATGGCGCCGGCCACGAACAACAACGAATCACCGGGCAGGAACGGCGTAACCACCAGGCCGGTTTCGCAGAACACGATCAGGAACAGGATCGCATAGATCCAGGTGCCGTACTGGGCGGTCAGGGCCGCCAGGTGCTGGTCGATATGCAGAATGAAATCGATAACCAGGTGAATGAATTCCATCTAAGGCTCCAACGATTGGGCAGCCCGCCATGGATCGGGGCGGGTTGCGCGGGGGCAGCATTATGCTCGCATCGGTGTACAAAGGCGCGAGGCCAGAGCAGGGTTTTGAGCCTACGTCGTGACAAGCGTTCCGTTAGGCAACGTGATGACGATCAATGTAGGCGGGCAGGGTGGCCGATTCGGCCGAAGTCAGGGTTTGCTGCGTGGTTGGACGTGCAGTTCGGTGGTTTGCGCATCCTTGGCCTGCATCGTGGCCGGGTCGCGTTTGCCGATGTCCTGTGCGGCGCGCTGCTTGGCGAGTGCCGCCATACGTTCGGACCAAGCGAATTGCAGTTCGCGGTATTGTGGCGCCACGGCGGCGCTGTTCAAACGTGCCTGCTCCTGCCAGAACGCGGCATCACCACGCCACCAGGGATCTTCCCCAGGTGCCACAGGCTCGATGGGTGCTGCTGCAGGCGTTGCGGGAGAGCTCGCCGAGGCTGGAGCCGATACCGGCGCAGGCGCCAGCTTTATGGTGGTGGGCTGCTCCGGCGCCGGATACAGGCGCGCGAACAGCTGCATACCCCCATAAGCCAGCGCGGCGCCGACCGCCACGGCGATGGCGCTGCGGGCGAAATCGCTGCGCGGGCTTTTGGGCTTGCTTGCTGAAGCTTTCATCATCCATCCCTAGAAGAGAAAGAACCGACACGAGGCATGGCGGAACCTGCGTGAATGATAGCCACTTGCGCGGCGCCGTTGAGCTTTATTTACGTGTCGGTACAGCGTGCCAGAGCGGTTACTTACCCTTGATGATGCGCTGGATGGTGCCGGTGTTGTTGTTCAGCAACACGTAATCGGTACCGATCTTCACCCAATGCTCGTGCTCCTTGTCTTCGGGCTCCGGCAGGTTGTGCTTTTTCAGGTCCTTGATCGCATAGTCGTCACGCCAGTACTTGTGCGGTGCCGGGGTGCCTTCCTTGAGATCACCGATGTGCATCGGGTCCTTGGCTTGCGGGTCTTCCTGGTCGGGCTGCTGCTTGAGCACCTGACCTTGGTAGGCCTCGCGGGCCGGTTCCTGTTGGGCTGGGTCGGCCGCATGGGCCATGCCGCTGGCCAGCAGGGCGCCGAACAAGATGCTGAGGGTAGGCGTGGTTTTCATGTGACTCTCCTTAATCCGTGTCCATAGAGATGGACACGGCAGGTTGCCGAACACTCAACCTAAATTTTCACCACCCAACCGGCCTGTCGTCCTCTTATACGCCTTTGCAGATGACACTTATGCACACGCCGCCGAACGGCAGGTTTTTTCCATGAACCTTCAGGCTTTGGCCCGGCACTATCTATTCAGGTCCCAGTAATCGAGTGAGTCATGCCTGTTCCCGTTTTTCTCGCCCTGGTGTTCGGCTGCGTCGGCGCTGTGCTCATGGGCATCGGCCTTTCCCGCCGGCGCGCCAGCCGCGACTGGCTGTGCGCGCAGGGGCGCATCATCGCCAGTGAATGGGGGCTGAGTACGCCGAGCCGCTACCCGCGTTTTGAATGGCGCGACGAGCACGGCAACCTGCACATGCACGAAAGCAGCATGAGTAGCTGGCGCCACTACCGCAAAGGCGATCCGGTGGCGGTGCGCTACGATCCGGCGTTTCCCAAGCGCGCGGTGATCGACACCCCGGTGCAGCGCGGCGCCTCGTTCTTCTGGCTGGGCGTGCTGCTGTGCGCCATCGCTGTCGCCTTCCTGCTGGTCGAGCTGCTGCTCAACTGAGCCCGCTTGCTGACCGCAGTCGCTGGTCGATTGCCAGCTGAGCACATACGTCCAATAACGCCGCTCGACGCAGCGGCATAGTGGCTGCACGGTCGGGGTGCAGCCGCAGGCTTGCTGATCGTCATGCCGCAGGCGTTGGCCTCGCGGGTCGATTTCGCTGCCAGGGACGTTCCACCATGCCAACCACTGTGCCGAGCGATGTGGTGACCCTGGTCATCCAGCACCAGGTGCGCCCCGGTTGCCTGCCTGCCTATGAAGCCTGGCTCAAGCGCGCCCTGGCCGCCGCCGAACAGCAGCCGGGCCACCTGGGCGTCAACGTGATCCGCGTCCCAGGGCAGGGTGATGCCTTCACCACCGTGCTGCGCTTCGCCGAAGGCTGGCAACTGGACGAGTGGATCGCCTCGGATCGCCGGCGTCTGCTGATCGACGAAGTGCTGCCGCTGCTCGAAGGCGGCGACCAGATCCAGGTCAGCCGCGACCACGAATTCTGGTTCACCCCCGAACATGCCCAGGCGCCGCAGCCGCCGAAGTGGAAGCAGGCGGTGCTTACCTACCTGGTCATCTGCCCGCTAACCATGCTCATCCCGCAACTGTGGCTACCGCTGTTCCAGCAGTACCCGGCGCTGGGCGGCGTGGTGCCGAGCAACCTGCTGATCACCCTGTGCATCGTCGTACCGGTGGTGTTCTGGATCATGCCGGTGGTCACCCGCTGTTGTGCGGGCTGGCTGAGCGCCCGCTGACTTTCCCCACATTCCTATCCGAGAGGTTATCGCCATGAGCACATTCACCACCCGTGACGGCACCGAGATCTATTTCAAGGACTGGGGCAGCGGCAAGCCCGTGCTGTTCAGCCATGGTTGGCCGCTGGATGCTGACATGTGGGAATACCAGATGCAGTACCTGAGCAGCCGCGGCTACCGCACCATCGCCTTCGACCGTCGCGGTTTCGGGCGGTCCAGCCAGCCGTGGACGGGCTACGACTACGACACGTTCGCCGACGACATCGCCCAGCTGATCGAGCACCTCGACCTGCATGACGTGACCCTGGTGGGCTTTTCCATGGGCGGCGGCGACGTCAGCCGCTATATCGGCCGCCACGGCACCTCGCGGGTGAGCAAGTTGGCGCTGCTCGGCGCGGTCACGCCGATCTTCGGCAAGGCCGCGGATTTCCCCGAGGGCGTCGACGCCTCGGTATTCGCCGGTATCAAGGACGGCCTGCTCAAGGACCGCGCGCAGTTCATCAGCGATTTCGCCACGCCGTTCTATGGCATCGACAAGGGCCACGCGATCTCCGATGGCGTGCTCACCCAGACCTTCAACATCGCGCTGCTGGCGTCGCTCAAGGGCACCGTCGACTGCGTGACCGCCTTCTCGGAAACCGATTTCCGCGCCGACATGGCCAAGGTGGACGTGCCCACTCTGGTGATCCACGGCGACGCCGACGCCATCGTGCCGTTCGAAACCACCGGCCGCCTCGCCGCGCAGATGATCGAGGGCGCCGAACTAAAGGTGTACGAAGGCGCGCCCCATGGCTTCGCCGTGACCCATCAGCAGTGTCTGAACGAAGACCTGCTGGCCTTCGTGTCCCGCTGATCGACCGGAGCGCCCAGCCATGACCGATGATCCCAAAGACCCGAAACGCCGCCAGGTCGTTGCTGCCGGTGGCCTGCTCGGCGCGGCTGGCGCGCTGTGGTCCGCCTTACCCTTTGCCGGCGGTGCCGGCTATGCATTCGGAGCCAACATGAACGACGCCGACCTGATCCTGCTCAACGGCAAATTCCACACCGTGGACCCCGAGCGCCCGCATGCGAGCGCCGTGGCGATCAAGGATGGCCGCTTCATCGCGGTCGGTAGCGACGCCGAGGCCATGGCCACCAAGGGCGCCGCCACCAAGGTCATCGACCTCAACAAGCGTACCGCCATTCCCGGCCTCAACGACTCGCACCTGCACCTGATCCGCGGCGGCCTGAACTACAACCTCGAGCTGCGCTGGGAAGGCGTGCCGTCGCTGGCCGATGCCCTGCGCATGCTCAAGGACCAGGCCGACCGCACGCCCACCCCGCAATGGGTGCGCGTGGTCGGGGGTTGGAACGAATTCCAGTTCGCCGAAAAGCGTATGCCGACCCTGGCCGAGATCAACCAGGCGGCGCCGGATACCCCGGTGTTCCTGCTGCACCTCTATGACCGCGCCTTGCTCAACCGCGCCGCCCTGCGGGTGGTCGGCTACACCAAGGACACGCCCAACCCGCCCGGTGGCGAAATCCAGCGCGACGCCAATGGCGAACCCACCGGCATGTTGATCGCCCGCCCCAACGCCATGATCCTCTACTCGACCCTGTCCAAAGGGCCGAAGCTGCCCCTCGAATACCAGGTCAACTCGACCCGTCAGTTCATGCGCGAGCTCAATCGCCTGGGCCTGACCAGCGCCATCGATGCCGGCGGCGGTTACCAGAACTATCCGGACGACTACCAGGTGATCCAGGAGCTGGCCGACAACGACCAATTGACCGTGCGCATCGCCTACAACCTGTTCACCCAGAAGCCCAAGGAAGAACTGGCCGACTTCCAGCAATGGACCAAGACCGTCACCTACGGCCAGGGCACCGACTACTTCCGCCACAACGGCGCCGGCGAGATGCTGGCGTTCTCCGCCGCCGACTTCGAGGACTTCCTCGAGCCACGCCCGGACCTGCCGCCGAACATGGAGGCCGACCTGGAGCCAGTGGTGCGCCACCTGGTCGAGCACCGCTGGCCGTTCCGCCTGCACGCCACCTACGACGAATCGATCTCGCGCATGCTCGACGTGTTCGAGAAGGTCAACCGCGACATCCCGTTCAACGGCCTGCCGTGGTTCTTCGACCACGCCGAAACCATCACCCCGAAGAACATCGAGCGGGTGAGGGCGCTGGGCGGTGGTATCGCCATTCAGCACCGCATGGCCTTCCAGGGGGAATACTTCGTCGACCGCTACGGCAAGCAGGCGGCGGAAAGTACCCCGCCGATCAAACGCATGCTCGCCGAGGGTATACCGGTCGGCGCCGGCACCGACGCCACCCGTGTGGCCAGCTACAACCCCTGGACCTCGCTGTACTGGCTGGTCAGCGGCAAGACCGTGGGCGGCACCGCGTTGTACCCCGAAGGGCTGTCGCGGGAAGTCGCGCTGCAACTGTTCACCCAGGGCAGCGCCTGGTTCTCCAACGAGCAGGGCAAGAAGGGGCAGATTCGCGTAGGTCAGCTGGCCGACGTGGCGGTGCTTTCCCAGGACTATTTCAGCGTGTCCGAAGAGGCCATCAAGTACCTGGAATCGGTGCTCACGGTGGTGGGTGGCAAGGTGGTCTACGGCGCCGACGAGTTCGACAAGCACGGCAACCCATCGCTCCCGGTACTGCCGGACTGGTCGCCGGTGGCCAAGGTACCGGGGCACTGGAAGCCCGCTGCGCCGCTGCAGGCCGCCGTGCACCAGTGCGTCGGCTCCTGCGCGGTACACGCCCACAGCCATGAGCGAGCGCGGCAGAGCAAGGTGCCGGTGAGCGACTACGCCGGCTTCTGGGGCGCGTTCGGGTGTTCGTGTTTCGCGTTCTGAACCCGCAGGTGATCGTCTGATCGCTCCCATGCTCTGCGTGGGAGCACCACGCTAGGACGCTCCGCGTCCGGGCTGCCCAGGTTATAGCGGGCGCGGAGCGCCCAGAGCGGCATTACCACGCGGAGCGTGGGAACGATCATCAACGAAGAATCATTTTTTATCGGCGACTCTCCGCCGCCTCGGGCACCGCTGTGCCCATTTTTTACCGACACCGACTGCTTTTTAACGAGATAACCCATGACCCGCGTCACCCAAGAAACCACCTCCGGCCCCTGGAGCCCACTGCGCACATCGGTGTTCCGCTGGCTTTGGCTGGCCAGCATCGCCTCGAACATCGGCACCTGGATGCACGAGGTCGGCGCCGGTTGGTTGATGACCTCGCTGTCGGCCAGCCCGCTGGCCGTGGCGCTGGTGCAGGTGGCGGCGGCGCTGCCAATGTTCTTTCTGGCGCTGCCGGCGGGCGCCCTGGCCGATATCGTCGACAAGCGCCGCTACCTGCTCAGCGTGCAGCTGTGGATGGCGAGCGTGGCGGTGCTGCTCGCCGGCCTGACGCTGCTCGGGCTGATGAACGTGCCGCTGCTCCTGTTGCTGACCCTGGCCATGGGCATCGGCACTGCGCTGATGATGCCGGCCTGGTCGGCGCTGACGCCCGAGCTGGTCGGCAAGAGCGAGCTGCCGGCTGCCGTGGCGCTGTCCAGCCTGGGCATGAACGTGGCGCGCGCCATCGGCCCGGCGGTGGCCGGTGTGCTGGTCAGCCTCAGCGGCCCCTGGCTGACCTTCGCCCTCAATGCCGTGTCGTTCTTCGCGGTGATCGCTGCGCTGTATACCTGGGAGCGCACGCCCACAGTGAGCATCCTGCCGGCCGAGCGGCTGTTCGGGGCGGTGCGCCTCGGCGTGCGTTACGCACGCAGTGCCAAACCGCTGCAGGCCGTGCTGGTGCGCACCTTCGCGTTCTTCGTCGGCGCAAGTGCCGGCATGTCGCTGCTGCCGCTCTTGGTGCGCCGCGAGCTGCACGGTACGGCGGCGGACTTCGGCATCCTGCTGGCCTGCGTAGGCGCTGGCGCCATCGGCGGGGCGATGTTCCTGCCCAAATTGCGTGAGCGGCTGCGCAGTGACCTGATCGTCGCCGGTGCCAGCCTCGCCTATGCCGCGGTGCTGTTCGGCCTGGCCTTCATTCGCGATTTCACCCTGCTGATTCCGGTGATGCTGGTCAGCGGCGCCGCCTGGATCGCCGTGCTGTCGAGCCTGCAGGTCGCCGCGCAAACATCCGTGCCGAGTTGGGTGCGCGCCCGCGCCCTGGCCGTCTACATCCTGGTGTTCTTTGGTTGCAGCGCCCTGGGCGGCATCGTCTGGGGCTCGCTGGCCAGCGAGTACTCGCTGAGCATGGCCCTGGCCGGCGGCGGGGCGATGCTGGTGCTCGGCGTGCTGCTGTCCTGGCGCTTCCGTTTGCCGGTCACCGATGCCGAGGATCTGGCGCCTTCCGTGCACTGGCCGGCGCCTGTGCTCAGCGCTGACCTGGACCGCGAGCGCGGCCCGGTGATGGTCACCCTGGAATACGACATTCCCCGTGAACACGCCGAGGCGTTCAGCCACGCGATGCTCGCCGTGCGCGCCATGCGCCGGCGCAACGGCGCGCTGTCCTGGGGCTTGCTGCAGGACAGCGAGAACCCGCACCTCTGGCAGGAATTCTTCTTCGATGCCTCCTGGCTCGAACACCTGCGTCACCACGGCCGCGTCACCGTGGCCGAACAGCGCATCGAGGCCGCCGCGCGCCAGTACCAGCGCGAAGGCGTACCCGTGCGCATCCGTCACCTGCTCGGCGTACCCGAGCCACGCAACCCCGATCCACGTTCTCCCAACCCAACCGGAGTTTCATCATGAGCAAGCCCTACAATCGCCTGGACAAAAACAACGCCGCCGTTCTGCTGGTCGATCATCAGGCCGGTCTGCTGTCCCTGGTGCGTGACATCGACCCGGACAAGTTCAAGAACAACGTGCTGGCCCTGGCCGACCTCGCCAAGTTCTTCAAGCTGCCGACCATCCTCACTACCAGCTTCGAAACCGGCCCCAATGGCCCGCTCGTGCCCGAGCTGAAGGAGCTGTTCCCGGACGCGCCGTACATCGCCCGCCCTGGCCAGATCAACGCCTGGGACAACGAAGACTTCGTTAAGGCGATCAAGGCCACCGGCAAGAAGCAGCTGATCATCGCTGGCGTGGTGACCGAAGTGTGCGTGGCATTCCCGGCCCTGGCCGCCATCGAAGAGGGCTTCGACGTGTTCGTGGTGACCGATGCTTCGGGCACCTTCAACCAGATCAGCCGCGACTCGGCCTGGCAGCGCATGACCGCCGCCGGCGCGCAGCTGATGAACTGGTTCGCCGTGGCCTGCGAGCTGCACCGCGACTGGCGCAACGATGTGGAAGGGCTGGCGAAGATCTGCTCGGACCACATCCCGGACTACCGCAACCTGATGACCAGCTACTCGGCGCTCACCGAAGGCAAGTAACAGGTGAGGGTGGCTGGCGTCTCAGCCGTCCACCCATTCAGCGGGCCGCGGCGGATTTCCCGTCGCGGCCCCATCCATTTCTACGGTGCAGCCTTTTCCGGGAGCCCATCGTGAACCGCAACGACCTGCGCAAAGTCGACCTGCAGCTGCTGGTCGTGTTCGAAAGCCTGATGCACGAGCGCAACCTCACGCGTACGGCGGAAAAGCTCTACCTCGGCCAGCCGGCGATCAGCGCTTCGCTGACCCGCCTGCGTGACTACTTCAACGACCCGCTGCTGGTACGCAACGGACGTGAGATGGAGCCCACGCCCCGCGCGCTGGAGATCTTCCGCCGTCTGCCGGCAGCGCTGGACGGCATTTCCCAGGCGATCAGCGAAGTGCGTGACTTCGATCCCAGCAGCAGCACCGCGGTGTTTCGCATCGGCATGTCCGATGACGTCGAGTGCGGCCTGCTGCCCCAGTTGCTCGCCCACCTGCGCCAACAGGCGCCCGAATGCGTATTGGTTGTGCGCAACGCGAATTTCCTGCTGCTGCCCGGGTTGCTCGCCACCGGCGAGGTGTCCATCGGCATCAGCTACACCACTCAGCTGCCGGCCAACGCCAAGTGCCGCAGCTTGCGTGACATCCGCGCCATGGTGATTCGCGCCGCCGACGGCACGCCGCCACTGACCCTGGACGATTACTGCACGCGGCCCCACGCGCTGGTGTCGATGTCAGGCGATCTGTGCGGCAACATCGACCAGGACCTGGCGCGCCTGCAGCGCAGCCGCAAGATCGCCCTGGCCGTGCCGCACTTCAACGGCCTGGGCGCGCTGCTGCGCAACTCCGACATGATCGCCACCATTCCCGACTACGCCGCCGAGGCATTGGTGCAGGGCGGCGGCCTGGTGATGGAAGAGCCGCCGTTCGAGATCGTGCCGGCGCAGCTGACCATGGTCTGGCGCGCCGTCCAGGATCAGGACCCGGCCGAGCGCTGGTTGCGCGAGCAGATCCTCAGGTTCATGGCCGCCTGAGCCAGTGACCAGCAACACTTTAGTGCTGCCTGAAAGCACCCCCGGAGGGGCTGTTTAACCGGCGGCCATGCCTAGATAATCGACGCCAGGATTTACAAAACTGACAGCCGCCCCACGCCAGGGCGGCTGCTTTCCCTTGTGTTCGAGACTGTGCATGACCAGCAAAACCGTGGCGATCGTGCTCTTCGCCGATGTTCTGATGCTTGACGTGGCAGGGCCGATCGAGGTGTTCTCGGTGGCCAACCGCTACCTGCCCGAGAGCGAGCACTACCGCATCGTCACCCTGGGCGCGGATTCGCTGAGCGTGCGCGCCTCCAACGGCATCGTCCTGCAGGCCGATCAACTGGCCGTCGAAGCGCCGGTGGCCTACGACACCCTCCTGGTGCCCGGTGGCCCCGGCGCCTACAACGACAGGCACCCGCACCTGTACGGCTGGCTGCGTGACGCCGCCCAGGCCTCGCGCCGGCATGGTGCGATATGCACCGGCGCCTTCATTCTTGGCGAGGCCGGGCTGCTCGACGGCCACCAGGTGACCACCCACTGGCACTACCTGGACCGCTTCGCCAAGCGCTTTCCCAAAGCCCAGCTGGAGAGCGATCAGCTGTTCACCAAGGACGGCAAGCTGCTCAGCTCCGGCGGCGTGACGGCAGGTATCGACCTGGCGCTGTCGATGCTCGCCGACGACCACGGCAAGAAGCTCGCGCTGGACGTTGCCAAGGTGCTGCTGGTGGTGATCAAGCGCCAGGGCGGCCAGGCTCAGTTCAGCCCGCTGCTGCCACCGAGCACCCAGGGTGCCACGCCGCTGGACCGTGTGCAGCAGTACGTGCTGGAGAACATTCAGGAGCCGTTCACCGTCGAGCTGTTGGCCGAGTTCGCGGCGATGAGCGTGCGCAACTTCGCCCGCGTGTTCACCCGCGAGCTGCAGATGACGCCCATGGAATTCGTGCTCAACGCCCGGGTCGACCACGCCCGTTCGCTCTTGGAAAGCACCGATCTGCCGCTGAAAACCGTGGCCTTTCGCAGCGGCTTCGGCAGTACCCGGCATATGCGCCAGATGTTCGACAAGCGCCTGGGGCTGACCCCGGTGCAGTACCGTCACCAGTTCGGCTGACCCGCTGGCGAAGGGCCACGATGCCCGCGCTAGAGGCTTTGGTTGGTTGTCCGAATTGCGCACCGTGATGGCCGAATCCGTCCCCCCGTGGCGATGTTGCCGGGGCGACGAACGGTAGAGAATGATTCTCTTATCAGAACAGGAGCGGCAAAGCGCCGATCAGCCGAGACCCGATGGGTGACGTCCGGCATGGCGGGATGCTGAACAGGTCATGCGTGATCTCGAACCCATTGGCAGCGACACCGTCCTGCGTTTCGGCCGCTTCGAGTTGCACCCCCAGCGCCGCTTGCTGCTCGATGGCGATCGCCCGCTGCCCATCGGCGCCCGTGCCCTGGACATCCTGCTGGTGCTGGTGGAAAGCGCCGGCAAGATCGTCAGCAAGGAGGCGATCATCGCCCGGGTGTGGCCGAAGACCTTCGTCGAAGAGATCAACCTGCGCGTGCACATTTCCGCCCTGCGCCGGGTGCTCGGGGTGTGCCCGCAATCACGCGACTACATCACCAACGTGCGCCAGCGCGGCTACAGCTTCGTCGCCCATGTCGAGCAGGTCGGCCAGTCCCAGAGTGACGCGCTTGGGGCGGCCTGCGACCTGCCCAGCCGGCCGGTGCGCATCGAAGGCCGCGACCGGCTGATCGAAGACCTCTCGCGGCGTTTGCACACGCGCCGGCATATCACCCTGATCGGCCCCGGCGGGGTGGGCAAGACCACCGTGGCCCTGCGTGTCGCCCAGCAGCAGCTCGGCCAGTTCGCCGATGGCGTGCGCTTCGCCGACCTGGCGACGCTTACCGCCCCGGCGCAACTGGCTGCCACCCTGGCCTCGGAAATGGGCATCGCGGTGCCCGAGGGCATCGACGCTCAGGCCCACCTGCTAGCGACCCTGGCCGACCGGCACATGCTGGTGCTGATGGATAACTGCGAGCACCTGGTCGATGCCTGCGCCGCGCTCAGCGAAGCGTTGCTGCAGGCCGCGCCAGGCCTGCGCATTCTCGCCACCAGCCGCGAGGCGCTGCGCACCACCGAGGAATACGTGCAGCCGCTGGCACCGTTGGAGTCGCCACCGCTCGGCAGCCACCTGCGCCTGGCCGCAGCGCTGCATTACCCAGCGGTGAAGCTGTTCGTGCGCCGAGCACGGGCGCGTCAGGCGGATTTTCGGCTGCTGGAAAGCGATGTACCGCGGGTGGCCGAACTGTGCTGGCGGCTCGACGGCTTGCCACTGGCCATCGAGCTGGCCGCCGCGCAGCTAGACGCCCAGAGCCTGGACGGCATCCTCGCCCAGCTCGACAATCACAGCTACCTGAGCCTGCTCGGGCGGCGCAGCACACCGGCGCGGCATGCCAGCCTGCAGGCGTCGATGGAGTGGAGCTACGGGCTGCTCAGCGCCGAGGAGCGCCTCTGCCTGCAAGGGCTGGCGCGCTGCGATACGTACTTCACGGTGGCGGATGCACAACAGGCCCTGGCCGAGGTACCGGTCAGCGCCACCGCGCGCTGCGCTGCCGTGGCACGCCTGGTGGCGCTGTCGCTGATCGGCCTGCGCCGTGACGGCGAGGCGGTCTACTACCACATGCTCGGCTGCACCCGCGCCTTTGCCCGGCACAAGGCCGAGGAGGCAGCGCTCGCCAGCGCCTGGCAGATTCCCGCCCTGGGCTGAGCGCTCAGCAGGCCTGCTTCCGTAGAGCCTCGACAAGCATGGCTTGCTGGCGCCTCCAGGCCAGCGGGCTCATGCCCTGGCTTTTGGCGAACACCCGGCAGAAATGCGCCTGGTCGAAGAAGCCGCATTCCATGGCGATTTGCGTCAGCGACAACGGCGAGTCACGTAGCAACTCCATGGCCTTGTCGACCCGCTGCTGGCGCAACCACACGTGGGGCGACAGCAGGGTGCTCTCCTTGAACTTGCGGGTGAAGTGGCTGCGCGACAGGGCGCAGGCCTCGGCGATTTCGGCGACCGAAATGCCGGCATCCAGGTTGGCCAGCATCAACTGTTTGGCGATCGCTTCCTGCCAGGCGGCGAGTTTGCCGGCCGATGCCTGTGACGGTGCGGAACCCTGGATGGCCTTCATGCTGATATCCCAACTGGCGCCTGGCAGCGCCGCGGTTTGGCGGCGCCGTGCGACCTCGTGTCGCGGGGCGGAGGGGATTGTTGAAGAGCGGGGTGTGGCGGGCGAGTTGCGTAATGTTAATTAAGGTTAAGGGCAGGCTTAACCTTGGTACGCGGTGCATTTAGTCCCAGTTATCGATGATCCCGCGCTGCAGGGCGATGCTCACCGCGTGGGTGCGGTTACGTGCCTTGAGCTTGGTCATGATGCTGCGCATATGGCCTTTTACCGTGTCCTCGGAAATCGCCAGCTGCGTGGCGATATCGCCGTTGCCCAGGCCTTGGGCGGTGTGCTGGAGCACCTCGGTTTCCCGAGGGGTAAGGCCATCCTCGGCGATGGTGGCGAGCAGCTCGCTGGCGATCGGCTCCGGGAAGTGGCGCTTGCCGGCGGCCAGGCAGTGAATGGCGCTGACCAGCTCCTTGCGCAGCATGCTCTTGAGCAGATAGCCACGGGCGCCGGCCTGCACTGCCTGCAAGGCGCGGGCGTCGCCGCTGTAGGTGGTGAGCACGGCGATGCAGGCATCGGCGAACTGCGCGCGAATCGCGCGGATCGCTTCGGTGCCATTGAGGCCGGGCATCTGCAGGTCCATCAGCGTCACGTCCGGGCGCAGTTCGGCGAACAGCGCCACGGCCTGTTCGCCGTTATCGGCTTCACCGACCAGCTCGATTTCCGGGTGGGCTTCGAGCACCGCGGCGATGCCTTCGCGAAGCAGCGGATGGTCGTCGACCACCAGCAGGCGAATGGGCGTGTCACTCATGGGGCGTTTCTCTCTGTGGTGGGCGGCCCTGGCGCGAGAACCAGCGGCGCCACGTTTGCCGGGTCTGGTCGGCATAGGACAGCGCCGCCTTGATCCGCAGTTCCACCCGGGTGCCGCCGCTGGCCAGCGCCTGCACGTCGAGCGTGCCACCGACCTGCGCCGCACGCTCATGCATGCCGCGCACGCCCCAGCGCTCAGGCCTGCCATTGGCTGTGGCGTAGTCGGCGGCGATGCCCTGGCCGTCGTCCTCGATGCGCAGACGCAAACCGCGCGCACCGTAATTCAGCATCACGGTGATCTGCCGCGCTTTGGCGTGGCGCATTGCGTTACTGATCGCTTCGACAGCGATGCGATAGGCGGCGTCCTGCACGGCGGCATGCAGCTGGCACTGGTCGCCGTTGACGTGCAGGGCGAGCTCGATGCCGGGTTCGTCCAGGCTCTGCACGAATCGGCTCAGCTCGGCCGCCAGCCCCAGACCGCCGGTGCCGGCTTGGCGCAGGTGCTGCACCCGCTCGCGGCCTTCCTGCATCACCTCGTCGGCGCGGTCCAAGGCACGCTCCAGCCGCGTGTGGGCCGTGTGATCGGTTGCCAGCGTATCGGCAGCTGCCTGGAAGCGCAGCATCAGACCCTGCACGCTTTGCAGCAGGGTATCGTGCAGTTCGCGGGCGACGCGTTCACGCTCACTCTGCTGGGCGTGCAGTTGCAGGCGCAGGCGCCGGCGCTCAAGGCGCAGTGCACGGTGATGCAGCCACCAGAGCATCAGCAGCAGCGCCGCGCCCGTCGGCACATAGAACAGCGGGCGCAGGTAGAATGCCGGCGCCACGCTGAAGGTCAGCACGGTCGGGGCCGCCGGCTCGCCACCGCTCTGGTCGAACACCTGCACCTCAAAGCGGTAATCGCCCGCCGGCAGCCCGGTGTAGGTGGCGCGTCGCTGGCGCCCGGCCTCGATCCACTCGCTGTCAAAGCCCTGCAGCCGATAGCGGAAGGCCAGGCTTTGCGGAGCGCGCAGGTTCAGCGCTGCGTAGTCGATGACCAGGCGCTGGCTGCCCGCTGGCAGCTGCAGCGGGGCGGGCAGCGGCTGCGGAACGCCATCGACCTGCACGCTCTCGATCATCACTGGCGGCAGTGCAGCGACCGCCGGCTGGCGCGCCGGGTCGAGCAGGCTCACGCCAGCGCTGGTGGAGAACCACAGCCGGCCATCGGCGCCTACCACACCGGTAGGCAGCGGCAGTACGCGGTAGGGGTCGTTGGCCAGGCTGCCATCCAGGCTCACCGAGCGGTAGCGCAGGCGATAGCCCGGCTCGGCCAGAGCTCGTACTATCTCGGCCGCCGGCAACTGCAGGATGCCGCCCTTGCCATGTACCCACAGGTCGCCGTCGCGGCCGGGCAGCAGCGCATAGATATTGTCGAACTGGCCGTTGGCCGGCAGTGGCAGCATCTGCAAGCGCTTACCGTCGAAGCGCGCCAGGCCGTGTTGGCCGCCAAACCAGGAAACCCCGTGATGGTGCAGCTGCGCGGTCACGTGGCCGATCCGCAGCCCATCCGCTTCGCCCCACTGGCGCAGCCCTTCGCCCTGGCGGCTGACCAGCAGGTTGTCGCGGTAGCCGAACCACAGTCGCCCCTGTTCGTCGCGCCCGGCGCTGACCGGCATCGTCTGGCTCTGCTGTTCGCTGACGCCAGCCACCGCCTGCCATTGCTCGCCGCGCAGCACGAACAGACCGAGCCCGTTGATCGACACCCACAGGCTGCCGTCGTCGGCATGGACCATTGCCCGTACCGAGGCTTCCTCCGGTGCCTGCTCGGGCAGCCGGGCCTGCAACTCGGCACCGGCTGATGTGGCGTGCCAGATGCCATGGGGCCCCCCGGCCCACACGTCGCTGTCGGTGCCGGTGAGCAGGGCGGTCACCGGCTCGGCGATGGGCCAGCGCTGCAGCTCCCCGTTGTGCAGGCGCAGCAAGCCGCGGTTGCCGCTGGCTGCCCACAGCGCGCCATCGCTGGCCACCGCCAGTGCCGCGTTCAGGGTGCCGGCCGGCAGCGGCGCGGGGCTCAGTTCGCGCAGCCGAAAACGGTCGAGCCCGGCATTGCTACCGGCCCATACCGTGCCGTCGCGATCCTCCAGCAGCGGCCAGAGGTAATCGGCGCTCAGGCCTTCGCGGCGGGTCACCCGCTCGGCGTGGGCAATGTCCAGCGGCAACTGCGCCTTCTGGTAACGGCGCAACCCGTTGCCCGGCGTGCTGGTCCACAGCCCGCCGGCGTCATCGAACAGCAGGCCATTGATTGGCGCATCCACCGGCTGGCTCTGCAGGTGCGACTGGTCGCCAGGCATCACGCGGTGCAGGCGGTTGAGGTAGCGTTCGGCGATCCAGATCGAGCCATCTGGCGCCTGGACGATCTGGCTGGGCCAGTCGAGGCCGCCGTCCACTTCGCTGAATTGCGAGGCGCCGGCAGGGCGCTGATAGAGGTGATGGTTGCTGGCGGCCCACAGGGTGCCGTCGCGGTCGAGGAAGACTGCCCGCGCACTTCTGGCGTTGAAGCCCTGCTCAGCGCTGACGGTGGTCCAGCGTTCGCCGTCGAAGCGGGTCAGCCCTTCATGGGCCGCCGCCCAGATAGTGCCGTCGTGATCCCGCGCCAACCCATACAGCGCGCCACCCGGCATGCCCTGGCCAGGAGCGAAGCTGCGCGTGCTGCGCCCCTGAATCAGCCGGGCACCGCCGGCGCGCAGGCCAACCCACAGGCCATCGTCCACTGCCAGCAGGCTGGCGACCGTGCCCAGCGGCTGCCCGTCGCTGGGCTGGTAAGCCGTGAAGTCGAAACCATCGAAGCGCAGCAGGCCGCTGTCGGCGCCCAGCCACAGATAGCCGTCGCGGGTTTGCGCCAGAGCGCCGACCTGATTGGGGCCGTCATCGTCGGCCATGGTCCAGCGATGGTGTTCGCGCTGCGCCAGCGGTTCGGCTTGTACCGGCATGCCTAGCACACCTGCCAGCAGCCAGGCGCAACAGCCTCTTACCCACAAGGGCTGGCGGCGAAGGTAAGGGGAGGCGAGGGCAGTCACGGCAGAAGTCGGGCGCATAGGGAAAAGCGGATTGTGCAACCGTGCCCGCGGGCGTGCCAGCGCCACCGCCGAATACCAACCGATTGACGGTGCCAATATCGCCCCACGCGAAGCGGTTTACAGGCGTACACTGAACTTGCAGCTGCCGATGCAGCTCTGATGGATCAGATCACACCAGCCAGGAGGGCGCAGCATGGGACCGGAAGACCGAGAGTGGTGGCGCGAAGGCCGCCGACAGCAGGGGCACAACGCCTCATGGGACAACTTCAGCGCCAAGCCCGATCCCAAGGGCAACAACGTCCTACGCATCCAGCGTCCCCTCAAACTCAGCACCACACCGGCCTACCTGCCATTACCCAGCCAGCCGCTGCTCGATAGCCCTGAAAACTCAGGCGTCCGCCGGATACTGCTAATCCTCGGCGTGGTAACCTTGGCGGCGCTGATCGTGGCGGGGTTTCTGGTGGTTTAGCGGCAACGCATACACGACGAAAAGGCTTATCAGGTGATAAGCCTTTTTGCGTTGTGGGCGCTGATAGCGCGCATCCAACCAGGTGGCTGCACGGTTTGCTACACGGCACATGCCGGCAATGGAATGTAGCGGTGAAAAACTGATCGTGATAGCGGAATCGGGCTTTGCCTTCTGGCACTTCTACCTAAAACCACCCACCACCCCGGTGATTACCAATATCGGCGCCGATGCGCCGTACTCGGCAACCCTGTCATCGAAGTAGGGAACAATGTGATCGCTGCGTCGACTTAGGGGCTGCGAGTGGGGCGGGGTGGGGGGAGCACTTCTAGTCACTGCACATTTTTCGAGCGCAAACAAAAAAGGGCTTACCTTTCGGTAAACCCTTGTTTTGTTTGGTGGCTACGCAGGGACTTGAACCCCGGACCCCAGCATTATGAATGCTATGCTCTAACCAGCTGAGCTACGTAGCCGAGTGGCGCGCATTTTCCTTATCTGTCGGGGGGGTGTCAAGCCCTGGTGTAGAATAAATTTACGAACTTTCAACTGCTTAGGCGTCTGGCCTAGTTTTTCTCCTGCCGCGGCTCACTCAATTGATCTCCACGCGATTGCGTCCGTTCTGCTTGGCGCGGTAGAGCGCCTTGTCGGCGCGGCCGAGGGCGTTATCCGGGGTAGCATCCTGAGTGCTCAGTTGGGTGAGGCCGATGCTGAGGGTCAGGTGAATTTCCTCACCGTCGACGCGCAGCGGCTGGCAGGCCATGGCGTGCTGTACGCGACAGGCGAAGTCGCGTGCCGGAAAACTGTCGGCGCCGCTGAGCAGTACGGCGAACTCCTCACCGCCGATGCGCCCGGCGAGGTCACTGGTTCGTAGCTGCGCACGCAGGATGTCGCTGAAATGGCGCAGGGCGCGGTCGCCGATGCCGTGCCCCCAGCGGTCGTTGATCAGTTTGAAGTGGTCCAGGTCGCACATCAGCAGGCTCGAGGTGCTGATGTCGCGGCGTTGAATGCGTGCTTGTTCGGTTTCCAGATAGTTCATGAACACGCGGCGGTTGGCGAGCTGGGTGAGGGCGTCCATGGAGGCGAATTCGTGCAGTTCGCGCTCGAAGCGTTTGCGCTCGGTGATGTCGGTGACCATGCCATGCCAAACGACGCTGCCATCCGCTCTACGCTGTGGTCGTGCTTCGCCCAGGTGCCAGCGCAGGCCTTGCACAGGTAGTTGCACGCGGTATTCGATGTGCCAGATGCAGACCTCGCGCAGGGCTTGTGCGCGAGATTGATTGAATATCTCCAGGTCGTCCGGGTGCAGGCAGCTATCGAGCAGTGTCGGGTTCTGCAGCATCTGTTCCTGGGTCACTTCGAACAGGTCGCGAACGCCAGCGCTGAGGTAAGTGAAGTGGCCACTACCATCCACCTGGCTACAGAACTGAAAGACCACACCTGGCACTTGGTCGGTCAGTTGGGTGATCAGCTCGACGTTTTGTTGCAGACGCTCGGACAGTGAACGCAGTGTGCTGATATCGGTGGTGATACCAAGCATGCGCAGGGGGTTGCCGCTTGCGTCCCGGCTGACCACCTTGCCGCGGCTGCATACCCATTTGTAACTGCCATCTCGGCAGCGCAGGCGATGCTCAACCTGATATTGCTCGGTCTGGCCGCTGATGTGGGACTGTATCGTCTGCTTCACCTGTTCGAGTTCGTCGGGGTGAACGCGCGTGTAGGCATCCTCGATACGGTTGCTCACTTCACTGGCTGTATAGCCAAGCATGGATTTCCAGGCGGCAGAGTAGTGGATCCTGCCAGTGCTCAGATCGCGATCCCATACCCCTGTGCCGCTGCCCTGGATGGCCAATGCCAGCAGCGTTTCCTCGGCCTTGGCATGAGCCAGGGTGAGTATCTGGGCGGCGCTGTCTGCGATGTCCTGCAGTGACAGGTGCAGGTCGGTATCAATGCTTCGTGGCGTTGTGTCGGCCGCGTAAAGCACGCCCAGGCACTCGCCCGTATTAGTGTGCAACGGATACCCAGCAAAGCAGCTCAGGGGCTCCGGGCAGGCCGTCGTTTCCTGAATCAGCAGGGCGGACTGGCCAAGTCGAGTGCGTGCGATCAGCAGTGACAGGGCATCCTGAATACTGCCGGACTGCGGGGAGTCGAGCTTTATTGGCTCATTACCGCTGCCGATGGTAACAACGCCACAGAGACTAAAGCCGGAACAACGCTTGGCAAGGCGCAACAGCGCATCTAGGCGCGCTGGCGCAGTGCTGGCGGGCGACAATCCAGGGGCAGAACACTCACGGTCGGGTTTCACGGTTCAGCGCCTGCAGGGGAGGGCAGGGCCAGTATACTGCTGCGCCGCACAAAGCATAGGCCAATACTGGCAAAAAGCCGTATCGCAGGTCGCCTTGTACAACTATCGAGCTGCAGAAACAACAAAGCCGCGTCTTTCACGCGGCTTTGTCGGTCACGGCGAGGGCTTAGACGTTGAAGCGGAAGTGCATCACGTCACCGTCCTTGACGATGTATTCTTTGCCTTCCAGCCGCCATTTGCCGGCTTCCTTGGCACCGGCTTCGCCCTTGTACTGGATGAAGTCGTCGTAGGCGATGACTTCGGCGCGGATGAAGCCTTTCTCGAAGTCGGTGTGAATGGCGGCAGCGGACTGCGGGGCGGTGGCGCCGACCTTGACGGTCCAGGCGCGCACTTCCTTCACGCCGGCGGTGAAGTAGGTCTGCAGGTTGAGCAGCGAGTAACCGGCGCGGATCACGCGGTTCAGGCCGGGCTCGGTCATGCCCATGGTTTCCAGGAACATCTGCATCTCTTCCAGATCGTCCAGCTCGGCGATCTCGGCTTCGATCTTGTTGCACACCGGCACGACGATGGCGCCTTCTTCCTCGGCGATGGCTTTCACCACGTCCAGGTGCGGGTTGTTCTCGAAGCCGTCTTCGGCAACGTTGGCGATGTACATCACCGGCTTGGTGGTCAGCAGGTGGAAGGTCTTGGCCAGGCGCTTCTCGTCGTCACCCAGATTCTTGAGCAGGCTGCGCGCCGGCTTGCCTTCGGTGAAGTGCGGGATGAGCTTTTCCAGCAGCGCCTTCTGCGCCACGGCTTCCTTGTCGCCGCCCTTGGCGGTACGGGCGACGCGTTGCAGCTGCTTCTCGCAGCTGTCGAGGTCGGCCATGATCAGCTCGAGGTCGATGATCTCGATGTCGCGCTTGGGGTCGACGCTGTTGGCGACGTGGATGACGTTCTCGTCTTCGAAGCAACGCACCACATGGGCGATGGCGTCGGTCTCGCGGATGTTGGCGAGGAACTTGTTGCCCAGGCCTTCACCTTTCGAGGCGCCGGCGACCAGGCCGGCGATGTCGACGAACTCCATGGTGGTGGGGATCACGCGCTCGGGCTTGACGATCTCGGCCAGTGCGTCGAGGCGTGGGTCGGGCATTGGCACGATGCCGCTGTTCGGCTCGATGGTGCAGAACGGGAAGTTCTCAGCGGCGATGCCGGATTTGGTGAGGGCATTGAACAGGGTGGACTTGCCGACGTTGGGCAGGCCGACGATGCCGCAGTTGAATCCCATGGTGTATCCCTCGCGCCAATGGCGGTAGATGAAATTAGAGAGTGGCTTTCTGGCTGTGCAGCTTGCGCATCGCTACCGTCCAGTCACCGGCGAGTATTTCCGGGAGGACGCCCAAGGCGAAGCCGATGCTGGTATCCAGTAGCTCCTGCTCGCCACGCGGCGCGCGGCCGAGTACGAAGTTGGAGACCATGCTGGCGTGCCCGGGGTGGCCGATGCCAAGCCGCAGGCGGTGGAAATTGTTCTGGTTGCCGAGCTGGGCAATGATGTCGCGCAGCCCGTTATGCCCGCCGTGCCCGCCACCCTGTTTGAGTTTGGCGACGCCGGGAGGCATGTCGAGTTCGTCGTGGGCCACCAAGATTTCTTCGGGTTTGAGCTTGAAGAAATTCGCCAACGCCGCCACGGATTGGCCGCTGCGGTTCATGAAGGTGGTGGGGATGAGCAGACGAACTTCGCGGCCCTGGTGATTGAACTTGCCCACCAGGCCAAAATACTTGCGATCAACGCTGAGATTGACGCGCTGGCTGTCTGCCAGGCGCTCAACGAAAAGGGCTCCTGCATTGTGCCGGGTCTGGTCGTATTCGGGGCCCGGGTTACCCAGGCCAACGATCAGTTGTACGGCAGTCATACAGGAGCCCTTTCTTGAAGCAGGCGTAGCGAGCCGGAATTACTCGGCGGTGCTTTCGCCTTCGCCTTCGGCTGCGTCTTCTGCACGAACGCGCGGCAGGTGAACGCTGGCAACCGGCAGATCGCTACCGTGGGCCAGAGCAACCAGCTCAACGCCTTTCGGCAGTTTGATGTCGGACAGGTGAACGGTCTGGTCCAGATCAACGTTGGCGAAGTCGACTTCGATGAACTCCGGCAGGTCTTTCGGCAGGCAGGAGACTTCAACTTCGTTCAGCGAGTGCAGAACTTCACCGCCTTTCTGCTTCACGCCAACGGAGGTAGCTTCGTTGATGAAGTGCAGCGGAACGTGTGCGGTCAGTTTCTGGCCGGCCACCACGCGGATGAAGTCAGCGTGCAGAACGAAGCCTTTGGCCGGGTGGCGCTGCAGGGCTTTGATCAGAACGTTTTCTTTCTTGCCGTCAACGGTCAGGTTCAGCACGTGGCTGAACGCCGCTTCGTTTTCCAGCAGCTTGGCGAAATCCTTGGCAACCAGGCTGATGGACAGGGGAGCCTTGTCGCCACCGTAGATCACGGCAGGAACCAGGCTGGCGTTACGACGCAGGCGGCGGCTCGCACCTTTCCCCAGGTCGGAACGCGCTTCGGCATTCAGGGTAAATTCAGCAGTCATTTCACTTCTCCAGAATAACCAAACCGCCCGTTACGCTTGCGACCAGCGGCGGGGCGGTTCGGTGAAAGGCCTGGCCAGGTGGCCAGGCATGTTTCGTCAGGGGCGTTCCGGGTTAGCGGAACATCGCACTGATCGATTCTTCATTGCTGATGCGGCGTACCGCTTCAGCGACAACCGGCGCGATGTCCAGTTGACGAATACGCGAACAGGATTGCGCGGCGGCGGACAGAGGGATGGTGTTGGTCACCACCAGTTCGTCCAGTACCGAGTTCTCGATGTTCTCGATGGCACGACCCGACAGCACCGGGTGCGTGGCATAGGCGTACACCTTGGCAGCGCCGTGTTCCTTCAGAGCCTTGGCCGCGTGGCACAGGGTGCCGGCGGTGTCGACCATGTCGTCGACCAGGATGCAGGTACGACCTTCCACGTCACCGATGATGTGCATCACCTCGGAGTGGTTGGCCTTTTCACGACGCTTGTCGATGATCGCCAGATCGACGCCCAGGCTCTTGGCTACGGCGCGAGCACGCACTACGCCGCCGATGTCCGGGGATACGATCATGAGATTGTCGAAGCGTTGATCTTCGATGTCGTCGACCAGTACGGGCGAGCCGTAGATGTTGTCGACCGGGATATCGAAGAAGCCTTGAATCTGATCCGCGTGCAGGTCGACGGTGAGAACCCGGTCGATGCCTACCACGGTGAGCATGTCGGCCACGACCTTGGCGCTGATTGCCACGCGAGCGGAGCGCGGGCGGCGATCCTGGCGGGCATAGCCGAAGTAGGGGATGACTGCTGTGATTCGAGTCGCTGAGGAGCGGCGGAAGGCATCTGCCATCACCACCAGTTCCATCAGGTTGTCATTGGTTGGCGCGCACGTCGGCTGAATCAGGAAAACATCCTTGCCGCGAACGTTCTCGTTGATTTCGATCATGATTTCGCCGTCGGAGAATTTACCGACCGAGGCATCACCGAGGGGAATGTGCAGCTGACGAACGATACGTCGCGCCAGATCGGGGTTAGCGTTCCCCGTAAAGACCATCATCTTGGACACGCGCAGTACCTGCCGGCTGAGGGTAACCTGGATGAGTATAAAAATGGCAGGGGCGGCTGGATTCGAACCAACGCATGCCAGGATCAAAACCTGGTGCCTTACCGCTTGGCGACGCCCCTGTATCGTGTGTGACGCAATGCTGCTCAATTCGGTAGTACGAGCCACCCTTGGGTGGTTATGGCAGGGGCGGCTGGATTCGAACCAACGCATGCCAGGATCAAAACCTGGTGCCTTACCGCTTGGCGACGCCCCTGTAACGTATAACCGATGCTACGCATTCACTTCCTGGCCAGTTCTTGCAGCTTGCGGTGCAACATCGAAACGTTGGCACCCTGCGCAACAAAACTTGGCAGTGTGGCTGGAAGTTGGCGGGCGACTTTATCAGCATCGTCCCGGTTTGGGAAGCTCCCAAACACACAAGCTCCAGTGCCGGTCAATCTTGTCGGAACAAATTTGTTCAGCAAGATCAGCGCGTTACGAACAGCTGAGTAACGCTTCTCGACGACCGGCTGGCAGTCGTTACGACCACCCCCCTCAAGAAGGCTGCGAACTTTAATGGGCGGCGTATCGCGTGTCAACTCAGGGTCGGAGAAAACTTCTGCTGTGCTGACAAGCACTTGCGGTATGGCGACGAGAAACCACGGCTCGGGCAGCTCGACCGGTGTGAGTTTTTCGCCGACACCCTCGGCGAAGGCCGCGCGGCCGCGCACGAAGACCGGTACGTCGGCGCCCAGGCCGAGGCCCAGGGCCGCCAGGCGATCCTCGCCCCAGGCCAGTTGCCATAGGTGATCGAGGCCGAGCAGGGTGGTCGCCGCATCCGAGCTGCCACCGCCGATGCCGCCGCCCATGGGCAGGCGCTTGTTCAGCCAGATGTCCGCGCCCAGGCGGGTGCCGCTCTGCCGTTGCAATTGCCTGGCGGCGCGCACGATCAGGTTGCTGTCGTGGGGCACGCCGTCGATTTCGGTATGCAGGCGGATCACGCCGTCCTCGCGACTCCTGAAGCCCAGTTCGTCACCGTGATCGAGAAACTGAAACAGGGTCTGCAGCTCGTGATAGCCGTCGTCGCGGCGCCCGAGAATGTGCAGCATCAGGTTGAGCTTGGCCGGTGCCGGCAGGATCAGTTCGGCGTCAGCGGAAATGGCGTGGGTCGTCATTGGGCAATGGCTGGTAAGAGGGGATGAGTGAGTCGCGCAGGCTAGCGCAGCCGGTAGCCCGGGTCGAGCGCAGCGACGACCGGGATGATGATCCTGGGTATCGCTGCGCTCAACCGCGGGCTACGACGCGGGAATTACGAGCATAAAAAACGCGCGATGCGGAGGGGCATCGCGCGCAGGACTGGGGCGATTACTGGCCGAGGTGGCGCGGTTGCCAGTCCTTGATCACCAGGGTCACCTGAATATCGTGGCCTTCGAGGCGCAGGCGCTCGGGCAGCCAGTAGCCATCCTGTTCGGCGTAGCGGGTGTAGCTCACTTCCCAGCCATCCTGGCTGAGCTGCGCCAGGCGGCTGTCGGCGTCCAGGGTGATGCGGCTCTTGCTGTCCGGTGCGGGGAGGCCGCGAATCCACCACAGCAGGTGCGAGACGGGCAGGTTGAGGCCCAGTTGCTGTTGCAGCAGTTCTTCCGGTGACTCGGCCTGGTAGCGGCCCTGGTTGGCGACTTCCAGCTCAATCTTGCCGGGGCGCCCGGTCAGACGCGCCGCGCCGCGGCCCAGCGGGCCGGACAGGCGGATGTCGGCGTAGTCCTGGCGTTGCAGCCAGAACAGCGTGCCGCTGCCCGAGTCGCGTGGGGCACGGATGCCGACCTTACCGTTGATCTGCCAGCCATCGAGGGTGCCGATCTGTTGTTTGTGCGCCTGCCAGCGGGCGGGGTCGCCCAGGCCCTGTTCCACTGACTCGCGCGTGGACAGGCCGGAACAGCCGGCCAGCAGGGTGATCAGGGCGAGTACGAGTAGGGGGCGAAGCGACATCAGGGGGTCTCCGATCCGGTCAGGCGCTGCACGGTGCTGCGCAGAATTTCACTCTCGGGTTGTTCCTTCAGGGCGTCGCGCCAGATCTTCCGGGCTTCGCGCTGCTTGCCCTGGGCCCACAAGGCTTCACCCAGGTGGGCGGCGACTTCGTGGTCCGGGAAGCGTTCGAACGCCTGGCGCAGCCATTTCTCCGCGTCGGCCAGGTTGCCGAGGCGGTAATTGGCCCAGCCGAGACTGTCGAGAATGGCCGGATCTTCCGGGTTGAGGTCATGGGCTTTCTGGATCAGATCCAGGCCTTCCTGATGACGATCGGTGCGGTCGACCAGGGTGTAACCCAGGGCGTTGAGGGCCATGGCGTTGTCCGGTTCGCGCTCCAGGATCAGGCGCAGGTCGCGCTCCAGCTGCTTCAGATCGCCACGCGGCTCGGCGAGCATGGCGCGGGTATAGAGCAGGTTGATGTCGCCCGGGTATTGCTTGAGCGCCTTCTGGATCAGGTCCCAGGCCTGGTCGGGCTTGTTCTGCTTGGACAGCGACTCGGCTTCGATCAGGTACAACTGCAGGGCGTACTCCGGATCGCTGTCGCGGGCTTCGGCCAAGTGCCTGGACGCTTCGGCGCCGCGGCCGTTGGCGACCAGCAGATCGGTCATGCGCGCCTGGGCGGGCAGGTAATCGGTGCCAGTGCCGACCATCGAGTAGGCGAGCAAAGCTTCATCCACTTCGCCGAGGGCTTCGTGGGCACGGCCCAGGTTGTATTGCGCCGCGTCGACGTGGGCGTCGCGCTGGATCAGCTCTTCCAGATAGACGATGGCCTCGCGCCAGGCTTCGGCCTCCATGCAGACCAGGGCCAGGGAGAAGCGCAGGTCGTCGTCTTCCGGGAATTGCTGCAGCAGCGAAGAGAATTCGCCACGGGCTTCATCCATGCGGCCCAGCTCGACCAACTGGCGGGCATAGGTCAGGCGCAGGCGTTTGTCGCTCGGGTTGCGCTCCATGCCTTTCTTGAGCAGCGGCAGCGCTTCCTCGCCACGACCCAGGCTCTGCAGCAGGCGTGCGCGCAGCAGCAGGGGGGCGGACTGATCCTGTTTGGCTTCGCTGGTTTCCAGCAGCTTCAGGGCTTCTTCGGCACGGCCGTCCTGCTGCAGGAGCAGGGCTTTGCCGAACAGCAGCTGGCCGTCGTTCGGGTATTTCTTGAGCAGGCGGTCGAAGCTCTGCAAAAGACCTGCGCGGGTGTCCGGGTCGGTTTCCGCGGCGGCCAGGGCGAGGAAGTCGAAATGCGTGTTGCCCTGGCGCTGGCGTACGCGCTCCATGTAGTCCATGGCTTCGTCGTAGCGGCCGGCGCGGGCCAGTTGCACGGCGGCGGCGCGCTGGGCGTCCATATCGTCGGGCGCGTTTTTGGCCCAGACCAGTGCAGTATCCAGCGCTTCCTGGTCGGCGCCCAGGTATTCGGCGATGCGGAAGCCGCGCTCGGCGACGCCGGCATCCTGGGTCGCGTTGGCCTGCTGCACATAGTTGCTCAGAGCAATGTCGAAGCGGTTGCGCTGACCGGCCAGTTCGGCGGTCAGCAGCGCCAGCAGGGTTTCCTGGCTGAACGAGCCGTAGTTCTCCGGCGCCTTGGCGGTGGCCTCGGTGCCTGGATCTTCCACGGGTACGTTGCCGTCCGGCGCGGACGGCGCAAAAGTCTGACAGCCACCCAGCAAGGCCAGGGCGGTGAACAACGCGATGGGTCTATTCATAAGAGGGGATGCGACTAACCTGCGGTTTTGGCCATCATGACACAAGCCGTTGGGCAAGCCCATGGGGCAGCCCGCGTGTCCTGGCGATGTGAGGTTGGACTGCCGAAGCCCGGGCGGGTTGCATTCAATCCGGGTGCACCCTTGTGGTGCTGGCGAAGTCATTCTCATTGCCGTCGATCAGCCCTGGCTATCGGCGCCATGCATGGTGCAATGGTTGTCCTGCACCGGCCGAAGTAGGACAATTACCGGCTTCCAACCCCCTGTCAGCGACGTGCATGGCCTTTATCGCCCTCGGTATCAACCACAAGACCGCTTCGGTGGATGTTCGCGAGCGCGTGGCTTTTACTCCCGAGCAGCTCGTAGAGGCGTTGCAGCTGCTTTGCCGCGACACGCCGAGCCGTGAGGCGGCGATCCTGTCGACCTGCAACCGCAGCGAGCTGTACCTCGAACAGGACGGCCCGGGCGTCGATGCGGTGCTGCGTTGGCTCGCCGATTACCACCATGTGAGCGTCGAAGAGCTGCGCGCCTGCGCTTATATTCACGAAGATGATGCGGCTGTTCGTCACATGATGCGCGTGGCCTCCGGCCTCGATTCCATGGTGCTCGGTGAGCCGCAGATTCTCGGCCAGATGAAATCCGCCTTTGCCGTGGCCCGCGAGGCCGGCACCCTGGGCCCGCTGCTGGGGCGCCTGTTCCAGGCCACCTTCAGTACCGCCAAGACCGTGCGCACCGATACCGCCATCGGCGAGAACCCGGTGTCGGTGGCCTTTGCCGCCGTAAGCCTGGCCAAGCAGATCTTCGCCGACTTGCATCGCAGCCAGGCGCTGCTGATCGGTGCCGGCGAGACCATCAGCCTGGTGGCCCGCCATCTGCACGACCAAGGCATCAAGCGTATTGTGGTCGCCAATCGCACCCTGGAGCGCGCCAGCAGCCTGGCCGAGCAGTTCGGCGCCCACGCCGTGTTGCTCTCCGACATTCCCCAGGAGCTGGTGCACAGCGACATCGTCATCAGCTCCACCGCCAGCCAGCTGCCGATCCTCGGCAAGGGCGCGGTGGAAAGCGCCCTAAAGCAGCGCAAGCACAAGCCGATCTTCATGGTCGACATCGCCGTGCCGCGGGACATCGAGCCCCAGGTCGGCGAGCTGGATGACGTGTACCTCTATACCGTCGATGACCTGCACGAAGTCATCGCCGAAAACCTAAAAAGTCGCCAGGGCGCGGCCCAGGCCGCCGAGGAGCTGGTCGCCGCCGGCACCGACGATTTCATGGCGCGCCTGCGCGAGCTGGCCGCCGTCGATGTGCTCCGCGCTTATCGCCAGCAGGCCGAGCGCTTGCGCGACGACGAACTGGCCCGGGCCCAGCGCATGCTCGCCAATGGCGCTGCCGCCGAAGACGTGCTGGCCCAGCTGGCCCGAGGCCTGACCAACAAGTTGCTGCACGCGCCCAGCGTGCAACTGAAGAAATTCTCCGCCACCGGGCGCATCGATGCGCTGGGCGTGGCTCAGGAGCTGTTCGCTCTGGAAGAAGTCACGTCGTCCGGCTTGGTCAATAAATAAAAGGCATGCAATGAAAGCTTCGCTGATCAACAAACTCGACCTGCTGCACGACCGCTTCGAAGAGGTCACGGCACTGCTCGGCGACGCCGAGGTGATCACCAACCAGACCCAGTTTCGCGCCTATTCCAAGGAATACGCCGAGATCGAGCCCGTGATCGCCGCGTTTCGCGAGTTTCGCAAGGTGCAGGCCGACCTCGAGGGCGCCCTGGCGCTGCTCAAGGACAGCGACCCGGATATGCGCGAAATGGCCGAGGAAGAAGTCGACACCGCCCGCGCGCGCCTTACCGAGCTGGAAGACAGCCTGCAGCGCATGCTGCTGCCCAAGGACCCCAACGACGGTCGTAACGTGTTCCTCGAAGTGCGCGCCGGCACCGGCGGCGACGAGGCGGCGATCTTTGCCGGCGATCTATTCCGCATGTACTCGCGTTACGCCGAGAAGCAGGGCTGGCGGGTGGAAGTGCTGTCGGCCAACGAAGGCGAGCACGGCGGCTTCAAGGAAGTGATCGCTCGGGTCGAGGGCGGCAACGTGTTCGGCAAGCTCAAGTTCGAATCCGGTGCGCACCGCGTGCAGCGCGTGCCGGAAACCGAGTCCCAGGGCCGCATCCACACTTCGGCGTGCACCGTCGCCGTGCTGCCCGAGCCCGACGAGCAGATGGCCATCGAGATCAACCCGGCGGATCTGCGCGTCGACACCTACCGCAGCTCCGGTGCCGGCGGTCAGCACGTCAACACCACCGACTCGGCGATTCGCATCACCCACATTCCCACCGGCACCGTGGTCGAGTGCCAGGAAGAGCGCTCCCAGCACAAGAACCGCGCCAAGGCCATGGCCTGGCTGGCGGCAAAGCTCAAGGACCAGCAGGACGCCGCCGCCCACAAGGAAATCTCCGACACCCGCAAGCTGCTGGTCGGCTCGGGCGACCGCTCCGAGCGCATTCGCACCTACAACTTCCCGCAAGGGCGGGTGACCGACCACCGCATCAACCTGACCCTGTATTCCCTGGGCGAAGTGATCGCCGGCGGCGTCGATGCGGTCATCGAGCCGCTGCTCGCCGAGTATCAGGCCGATCAGTTGGCCGCGTTGAGCGACTGAACCGAAAGCAGGGTGGAGCGGGGACTTCTTTATTCACCCAGAATGCCAGCGCCCCGATCCGCCCAGGAAGCCCGCCATGGCCACTATCGAATTTCTGCTCAACAGCAATGCGCTGCCCGACTCACCGACGCCGCGCCTGGACGCCGAGCTGCTGCTGGCCCATACATTGGGCAAGCCGCGCAGTTACCTGCGGACCTGGGCTGACCGTGAAGTCGAGCCAGCTGTCGCCGAAGCCTTCGCCGCCAGCCTGACGCGTCGGCGTAACGGTGAGCCGGTCGCCTATATCCTCGGTCGTCAGGGGTTCTGGAGCCTGGACCTGGACGTCGCGCCCCACACCCTGATCCCGCGCCCGGACACCGAGCTGCTGGTGGAAACCTCGCTGGTGCTGCTGCCCGGTGGCCCGGCCAGGGTGCTCGATCTAGGCACCGGCACCGGCGCCATCGCCCTGGCATTGGCCAGCGAACGGCCGGCCTGGCAGGTCATCGGCGTCGACCGGGTGGACGAGGCCGTGGCGCTGGCCGAGGGCAATCGCGCCCGGCTGGGCCTTGCTAATGCGTCGTTTCGTGCGAGCCACTGGTTCTCGGCATTGGCAGGCGAGCGCTATGGGCTGATCGTCAGCAACCCGCCCTATATAGCCAGCGATGATCATCACCTGGGCGAAGGCGACGTGCGTTTCGAGCCGAGCAGCGCGCTGGTGTCGGGCGTCGACGGGCTGGACGATATCCGCCTGATTATCGAGCAGGCGCCTGCCTACCTGGCAGCGCCTGGCTGGCTGTTGCTCGAACATGGTTTCGATCAGGCAGAGATGGTGCGCGAGTTATTCAGCCAGCGCGGCTTCGTCGAGGTTCACAGCCGCCGTGATCTCGCCGATCATGAGCGCATCAGCCTGGGGCGGTGGCCACATGAATGAACACCTGAGAGACGAGGAACTGCTGCGCTACAGCCGGCAGATTCTACTCTCGCAGATCGATGTAGACGGGCAACTGCGTCTCAAGGGCAGCCGCGTGCTGATCGTCGGCCTTGGCGGCCTCGGCTCGCCCGTGGCCCTGTACCTGGCGGCGGCTGGTGTGGGCGAGCTGCACCTGGCGGACTTCGACAGCGTCGACATGAGCAACCTGCAACGGCAGATCGCCCACGACACGAAGAGCATCGGCCGGAGCAAGGTCGACTCGGCACTGGCGCGGCTCGGCGCGCTCAATCCCCAGGTAACGCTGCGCCCCCATCGCCAGGCCCTGGATGCGGACTCCCTGGCCGCAGCCGTTGCGGCAGTAGACCTAGTACTCGACTGCTCGGACAACTTCACCACTCGCGAAGCCGTCAATGCCGCTTGCGTGGCGGCGCGCCGGCCGCTGGTCAGTGGTGCGGCGATCCGCCTGGAAGGGCAGTTGTCCGTGTTCGATCCGCGCCGCGAAGACAGCCCTTGTTACCACTGCCTGTACGGTCATGGCAGCGAGGCAGAGCTGACCTGTAGCGAAGCCGGCGTGGTCGGGCCGCTGGTCGGTCTGGTCGGTAGCCTGCAGGCGCTGGAAGCGCTGAAGCTGCTCGCCGGCTTCGGCGAGCCGCTGGTCGGCCGCCTGTTGCTGATCGATGCCTTTGGTTCGCGCTTCCGCGAACTGCGGGTAAAGCGCGACCCGGGTTGCGCCGTATGCGGGAATGGCGCCGATGCGTGACGCGCCGATCGGGGTATTCGATTCCGGCATTGGCGGTCTTACGGTATTGCGGGAAATCCGCACGCTGGTGCCGCAGGAAACCTTGTTCTACGTGTCCGATAGCGGCCACGTGCCCTACGGGGAAAAAAGCCCCGAGTACATTCGTGAACGCTGCCGGTTTATCGCCTCGTTCCTGCTCGAACGCGGCGCCAAGGCCTTGGTGCTGGCCTGCAATACCGCGACTGTTGCTGGTGTGGGTGAGCTGCGCACTCTTTATCCGCAGCTGCCGATTGTGGCCATGGAGCCAGCGGTAAAGCCTGCGGCAGCCGCGACGCGCTCTGGGGTGGTTGGCGTGCTGGCCACCACCGGGACGCTGAAGAGTGCGCGCTTCGCTGCCTTGCTCGACCAGTTCGCCAGTGATGTGCGGGTGGTCACCCAGCCCTGTCCGGGTTTGGTCGAGTTGATCGAGGCGGGGGATCTGCACGACCCTGCTTTGCTTGCTTTGCTGCGCGGTTACGTCGAGCCTCTGCTGGCCGAGGGCTGCGACACCCTGATCCTCGGCTGTACCCACTATCCCTTCCTGCGGCCGCTGCTCGAGCAGTGGCTTGACCCGTCGATCAGCCTGATCGACACGGGCGCGGCGGTGGCCCGGCAACTACAACGGTTGCTGGCCAGTCGCAACCTACTGGCCAACGGGCCGCGTGGCGTCGATCGCTTCTGGTGCAGCGGCGAGCCGGCGGCCATGCAACGGGTGTTGCCACTGCTTTGGGGGAGCGCCGAGCCGGTGGCCGTGCTGCCTGGAAATTAATTGGCCGTTAGGACAGTAAATATTTTTAGAACGAAGGGAACTTGTCTAAAGTCTGTAACTGTAGTTTTCACCCTGCCTCACTTAAAAGACTAAAAAAGTCCCTATACAAGGATGCTCCAATGAAGAAGCTGGTTGGCTTGGCCGCTGCAGTTGCGTTGTCTCTTGGGTCCGTTACAGCAGTTCAGGCCGCAGGCCTGAGCGTTTCCGTCGGCCAGACGGGCGACTCCACCATGGTTTACCGCCTGGGTGCGCAGTTCGATTTCAACAGCCGCTGGTTCGAAAGCAGCGTCGGTCATCTGGGTGGTTACTGGGATGCCGGTTACACCTACTGGCAGGGGGACGATACCGCCACCAACCACAGCATTTCGTTCGCACCGGTATTCGTTTACGAGTTCGCCGGGCAGACCGTCAAACCCTACCTGGAAGCCGGTATCGGGGTGGCAGCATTCTCCAGCACGCGTCTGGAGTCCAACGACCTGGGGTCGTCGTTCCAGTTCGAAGACCGCATCGGTGCGGGCCTGCGTTTCGCCGGTGGTCACGAAGTGGGCATCCGTGCGATGCACTATTCCAACGCCGGCATCAAGCAGCCGAACGATGGTGTAGAGGCGTATTCGCTGCACTATCGCTTCAACTACTAAGAACCTGTTCAATGTCTGCTGCGCGTCGGCACTGCTGCGTTAAAAACAGGCTCGGACTGCTCATTTACAGCTCGTAAACTCCGCGTCCTCGCCTGTTTTCGCCTTGCATTGCTCTAGCTCGCGAGACTTTGAACAGGCTCTAATCTGTAGCTGATGCAAAAAAACCGGGCCAAGGCCCGGTTTTTTTGCGCGGTTAGGCGCCAGGTCAGCGATAGATGCTGCCGATACCGCGGCGTTCTTCCAGGCACTCTGGCGCGCCCATTTCGAACTCGCGGCAGATCAGCGGGCGCACTTCGTAGATGGTGCAGCGCATGGTGTCGCGATCCAGTGCCGCGCACCAGCCATCGTCCAGGCGGCGCATCACTTCGCCGCCCCATTCGTCGCTGTCGATGAAACGCTCAGGCACACCGGTATCGGTGATCAGCATCACTTCCAGTTGGCAGCAGCAGGCCGCGCAGGTGCTGCAGCTGACCTGTTCGTCGATCTGGGTATGGGGAATCTGTAGGGCGTCGCTCATCGGCCTAGTCTACGCGAGGCTGCACGGCGCCACGCAAACCTTACATCGGGCGGGCAGCGTAGAGCCGGGCGAAACCATGCAGCAGTGGCAGCATGATGGCCCAGAGCAGCGCCACCAGTGCCAGAGTAGTGGCCTCGCCGAAGGGCAGGCGCAGCAGACCGAGCCAGGTGCTGGCGCCGTAGGAGAGTAGCGCGAAGCAGGCGCCAACGAGGCTGGCGCGCCACCAGGGCGCGGCCGTCCACTCCATGCAGTGATAGAGCGTGGTGCCCACCAGAAGCCAGACAAATGCCTGCCAGAGCGGAATCAACTGGCGCGCCTCACCGAAATCGAACAGGCCCAGCTGCAGCAGAAAGCTGTCCACGGCGCTACCGAACAGGAAGGCGCTGACCAGCAACTTGCCCTCGCGTTGCCAACTGCCGATACGCATCAGGTGTACCAGCAGTACCACCGCAACCACCCATAGCCAGTCGCCGCCGCCGAGTAGGCAGGCGAGCCAGCCGATTAAAAACAGCAGGGCGTTGAGCAGGTTTCTAGACACTCGATGCTATCCGGTTGCTGAACATAAAGGGCGCCGATGGTGCCTGTGCCAGCAATGTTGGTGCAAGCTTCGGGCGTGTCAGGAGATGTCCCGCTCGCTATGCAGCAGGCGGCGGCTTAGGGCCAAACGCAGGCGCGCAGGCAGCCGACCGAGCAGGCCGAGCGCAGCAATGAACGGGCCGGGAAAGGCGATTTCCAGCGGGCGCGCGTGTAGGCGCTTGGCGATATGCCGGGCGGCCTTGTCGGCTGACCAGCGCATTGGTGTGGAGTAGCCGCTGTTTTCCGAGTGCGCCGTGTCGACGAAACCCGGGGTGACCACGGTAACGGCGATCCCTTCCCGGGCCAGATCCACGCGCAGGGATTCGAGCAGGTAACGCACAGCGGCCTTGGCGGCCCCGAAGGCGCCGGCGCCCGGCAGCGGCAGGTAGGTGACCGCACTGGCAACACCGACCAGGTGCGGCGCTTGACCACGACGCAGCAGCGGTAGGGCAGCGACGATGCAGTGGCTGGCCGAGAACAGGTTGCCGCGCATCACCCGGGCCAAGGCGTCCGCCTCGAAGTTGCTGGCGTCCACATGTTCATAGACGCCGGCATTTAGAATCGCGCAGTCCAGCGCGCCCCACTGTTCGGCGAGCCTGGCGGCGATGGCGTCCACATCGGCGGGCTCGCCCAGATCGCCTGGCAGCACCAGCACCCGACCAGGAAAGCGCTCTGCCAGCACCTGCAGTGGCTCTTCGCGTCGCGCGCTCAGGGCCAGCAGATGGCCTTCTTTCAGCAGGCGCTCGGCTAACGCATGACCGATGCCACTGCTGGCACCGGTCAGCCAGATGCGCCGGCTGAACGCGCTCATGACGCCTCGCTGGCCGAAGGCAGGTTCTTGAAAGCGTCCAGCGCGCGTTGGCGGCTGGCGCGCAGGTCGACGATGGGCTTGGGATAGTCCACGCCAACGCCGAACAGGCTGGCCTGGCCCTTGCTGCCGGCGTGCGGATCGTGAATCGCCTTGTCGCTGAGTGAGGCCAACTCGGGCAGCCACTGGCGGATGAAGCGGCCGTCAGGATCGAAGCGTTGGGATTGGCTGATCGGGTTGAAAATACGGAAGTAGGGTACCGAGTCGGTACCGGTGGAGGCGCTCCACTGCCAGCCACCGTTGTTGGCGGCCAGATCGCCGTCGATCAGGTGGCGCATGAAGAAGCGCTCGCCCTCGCGCCAGTCGATCAGCAGGTTCTTGGTCAGGAACATCGCCACCACCATGCGCAGACGGTTATGCATCCAGCCGGTTTCCAGCAGCTGGCGCATGGCCGCGTCGATGATCGGGATGCCGGTGCGGCCTTCTTGCCAGGCCTTCAGGTCTTTGGCTGCGTTACGCCAGGGCAGCGCTTCGGTTTCCGGGCGGAAGGCACGGGCCATGGACACGTGCGGGTAACCGACCAGAATATGGGCGTAGAACTCGCGCCAGATCAGCTCGTTGATCCAGGTGACGGCGCCCTGGTTGCCGCTTTCGAACTCACCGCCGTTGGCATTCAGCGCCGCGTGCAGGCACTGGCGCGGCGACAGCACGCCGGCCGCCAGATACGCTGACAGCTGGCTGGTGCCGGGGCGAATCGGGAAATCGCGGTTGTCGTGATAGTCCTCGATCCACTCGTCAGCGAAGCGCTGCAGGCGTTCACGGGCCGCTTCTTCACCGGCGGGCCAGGCATCGCGCAGCGCTTTGTTGGGTGTATCGAAACCGGACACCTGCTCGGGGATCGGGTCGCCAGCTATCTTCAATTTTTCTTGTGCCTTGGGCAGCGCTACCAGTTTCGGCAGGGCCGTATGCAGGCGCTGATAGCAGACGCCGCGGAACTGGCTGTAAACCTTGAAGTAGGTGCCGGTACGGGTCAGCACGCTGCCTGGCTTGAACAGCACGCGATCGAGGTGGCTGTGGAAATTCACGCCCAGCTCGTCTAGCGCCGCGCTCACGGCTTCATCACGGCGGCCTTCGTTGACGCCGTATTCCTCATTGACGTGTACGGCATTGGCCTGCAGTTCCTGGGCGAGGGTGCCAAGCACCTTTGGCGCGGTGCCCCAGTCATCTGCTGTGCGAATCAGCAGCGGCACGTTGAGGCGTTGCAGCTCGCGGCTCAGCTCGGTCAGGTTGCGCAGCCAAAAATCCACCTTGCACGGCGCATCATCATGCTGCTGCCACTGGCCCGGGCTGAGCAGAAATACCGCGACCGTGGGCCCGGCCTGCATGGCGGCGGTAAGGGCGCTGTTGTCGGTGATACGCAGGTCGGTTCGAAACCACATCAGTTGCAGCATGGGGCGTCCTATTCGAGCAGATGGCGATCTGCGAGGTTTTGCAGCGCCGCCAGCGGATCGGCGACCACGGTGACGTCCGCTGAGTCGGGAGCGCGGGCGACCAGTTGCTCGGCTTCCTGCTGATTTTCGATACCGATCAGCAGACAGGGTATGCCGTGGTCGCCCAGCCACTGCTGCAGGGTCGACTGGGCGTCGGTGTTGGAGTCGGCTTCGCAGAACAGCAGCAGTGCGCGAGGGCGACGGCGGCTGATGGCCAGCGGAAGCTCATCAAGGGGCATCGGCCCATCGAAGGCGTCCACCGGGCAGCCCGCGGTGCCGATCAGCCAGGCGCACAGCCACAGCTGTGGCGACATCGGCGACTGGCAAAGGTTGATCAGCATCAGTGGCTGGCCTTGGTGCTGACGATTGTCGTGATACACCCGTGCGCCCAGCTTGCTGCGCAGCCAACTATGCAGGAACAGCCGTTCGGTGGCCGCTCCGGGCAGTTGTGGCCAGCGTGCTTCGAGGGTCACCAGCAATGGCAGCAGCAGATGCTGGCAGAGGATCTGCACCGGATAGAGCGCGAGCTCGGCGTTGAAGCGTTCATCCAGCTGGCGCTCGTCCAGTGCGTGGATGGCATCGCACAGGCGGTCACGTTTCTCCTGCCACTGCGAAGCCTGCTCGGCAGGCAGCGGCTGGTCGGCGCGCAGCAGGCTTTTCACTTGGCCGACGGAAACGCCTCGATTAAGCCAGCCGAGTACGGTCTGGATGGTCTGCACCTGCTCAGGTGAATACAGGCGGTGGCCCTTGGCGGTGCGGTGCGGGACGATCAGGCCGTAGCGGCGCTCCCAGGCGCGCAGGGTCACCGGGTTGACGCCAGTGATGCCGGCCACGTCGCGAATCGGCAGATAACCGGCGGCGACCAGGTCCTGCGCAGTGCCTGGCTGATTGGAAATTGGCCGGCTCATATGGCGTTTCGCAGGCTGAGGTTCTCCGGGTGCGGCTGCAGGTAGACCTGCTGGGCGATGTAGCGATCCGGGTGCTGACGGAAATGGTGCTTGAGCAGGGTCAGCGGCACCACCAGCGGGATGATGCCCTTGCGGTACTGGGTGATCAGCTGCTGCATTTCCTGCTTTTCCTCGGCGCTGAGGGCGCCCTTGAGGTAACCGCTCAGGTGCTGCAACACGTTGCTGTGGGTGCCGCGAGTGGCGCAGCGCTTGAGGGCGGTCATCAGCTCGGCGATGTAACGGCCGGCCAGTTCGTCCAGATCCTGCGCGGAGAGGTCGCTCAGCATCTGGCCCAGGCGCTTGTAGCGCAACGGGTCCGTGGCCATCAGCAGGTACTTGTGGCGGGCGTGGAATTCAATCAGCTTGCTGCGGGTCAAGCCTGATTCACAGAGTGTCTGCCACTGCGAGTAGGTGAACACGCGGGTCAGGAAGTTCTCGCGCAACACCGGGTCGTTGAGGCGGCCTTCTTCCTCGATGGGCAGGTTCGGGTGTCGCTCGCAGAGCACGCGGGTGAATATGCCGCGGCCTTTGGGTTCGCTAGGATGGCCATTATCTTGGTAGACCTTGACCCGCTCCAGGCCGCAGGACGGCGACTGCTGCATGACGATATAGCCGCTGATCGCCGGCAGTTCGGCTGCAACCTGTTCACCGTAGGCGGCTAGCGCATCGGTGTGATCCTGATCTGGATGCACGGTGCCTACCACGCGCGGCGCGGCCGGGTCGCCAACCAGACGAATGGGCTCGCGGGGCGTGCCCAGACCGATGGCCACTTCGGGGCAGTAGGGTATGAAATCGAAGTACTCGCTGAGCTGTTCCAAGCACAGCCTCGACGCCTTGTGGCCGCCGTTGTAGCGAACTTCGGCTCCCAGCAGGCAGGCGCTGACGCCGAGTGTGGGTTTTCTGCGGTACTGCGGGCTGACGGACATGGCGCACCTTCAAAAATGACCTTGTACAAGGCTTTGTTTCTGTACAGGGTTATTTCATCTTAAGCCTGATCTTGTACAAGTCAAATTTCGTGTACAGGGTTATAGGCATAGAGCCGGTCAATTCAGCCAGGTTCAACGCCATCCCGTCAGCCAGCGTTCGGCGTCCTGCAAGTCACGCCAGTCCAGGCGCTGAACGCGCTTGCTGAGCACCGCCTGCAGCTCCACTTCGAGCACGGTGCCTTCTTCGTCGCAAAACAGTTCGGTGACCAGAAAATGCTTTTCGCGGTTTTGCGGCCTTGCTGCCGTCCACTTCGACAGCAGCAGTTTGCGTGGCGTCAGCCGGTGTTTGGCGGCGTTCATTGGTTATGGGCGATCAGTTTGCGGGCTGCTTCCTGGCCGCTCAGCCAGGCGCCCTCGACACGGCCGGACAGGCACCAGTCGCCGCATACGTAAAGGCCCAGGTCGGCATCGGCCAGGGCGCCAAGCTGATGAGCGCCGGAGGGGCGCGCATACAGCCAGCGATGGGCCAGGCTGAACACCGGCGCGGGCACGGCGCAGCCGATCATTTCCGCGAAGGCGCCGTGCAGCTGTTCGATCACCTGATCTTTAGCCAGATCCAGATGTTGGCGGCTCCAGGTGCTACTGGCGTGCAGCACCCAGGTGTCAGGGATGGCATCGCGCCCCGGTTTGCTGCGGTTGCGTGCGGTCCAGTCGAGCACCTCGTCCTGCACGAAGCAGCCCTCCAGCGGTGTCTGTAGCGGCTCGGCAAAGGCCAGGGCTACCGCCCAGGTCGGTTCCATTGTTACCCCGGCTACGGTGCTGGCCAGCTTTGGTGCGGCCGCCAGCAGGGCGCTGGCCTGTGGTGCGGGAGTGGCAATGATCACCTGGGCGAACGGGCCGTGACTCTCGCCGTCGGCATCGAGCAAGTGCCAGTGCTGTTCGCCGCGAAACACCTCGGTGATGCGGCAGGAAAACTTCACAGGCAGCGCACCGAGCATGGCCCGGGTAATGGCGCTCATACGCGGTTTGCCGACCCAGCGCATCTGCTCGTCGGCCGAGGGGCTGAGCAAGCCGTTTGCAAATTGGTAGAGGTTGGGCGTCCAGGGTTCGACCCAGCCGCGGGCCTGCCATTGGGCCACAGTGGTGGCGAAGCGGCGATCACGGGCGGTGAAATACTGGGCGCCGAGGTCTAAGGCGCCAGCGTCGCTGCGCTTGCTGGCCATACGGCCGCCGCTGCCGCGACTCTTGTCGAACAATTGCACGGTGTAGCCGGCGGCGTGGAGCGCCTCGGCGGCGGACAGGCCGGCGATGCCGGTGCCGATGATGGCGATTGGAGCTGCGTTGGTCATGGTTACCTCACCTACTGTCGAGTCGCCGCGACTGCCTGTCGTCGACTCGCTGGGCCTCAGGCTACGCCTCGAACATCGCTCGTACAACGTGCAGGACATGCACGAGCACGTTCGTGTCGGGCAGTATCTGCAGCCAGGGCATCTACTCTTCAGAATAGGTGCGCCCGACAATAGTTTCCCCCGTTTCCGTCGGCGGCAGGCGGGGGCGCGGATTGTTCTTGAGCAAGCTTACACGCGTCGTGTCGAACGCTGAGACACAGCATAACGAGGAGTCTGTCATGCATATCCTGATCACCGGCGGTACCGGCCTGATTGGCCAGGCGCTCTGCCATCAGTGGGCCGCTCAGGGCCACCAGCTGACCGTGTGGAGCCGGCGCCCCGAGCAGGTGCCGGTGCTGTGTGGCACGGACGTGCGGGGCGTCGCACGCCTCGAGGACATCGGCGACGAGCCCCTCGATGCGGTGGTCAATCTGGCTGGCGCGCCGATTGCGGACCGCCCTTGGAGCAAGGCGCGCAAGCAACTGTTGTGGGAAAGCCGTATCGGGCTTACCGAACGCCTGGTGAGTTGGCTGCAGGGGCGCGAGCAGAAGCCGGCGGTGCTGCTGTCCGGCTCGGCGGTCGGCTGGTATGGCGATGCCGGCGAGCACATCATCGACGAGCAGGCCAAGCCAGGCGCTGATTTCGCCGCGCAGCTGTGCATCGCCTGGGAGGAGACCGCCCAGCAGGCCGAGGCGCTGGGCATTCGCGTAGTGCTGCTGCGTACCGGTCTGGTGCTGGCCAAGGAGGGCGGAATGCTCAAGCGCATGGCCACGCCGTTCCGTTTCGGTCTCGGTGGGCGCATCGGCAACGGACGCCAGTGGATGCCTTGGATTCATATCGCCGACCAAATCGCCCTGATTGATTTTCTCTTGCAGCATGAGCAGGCGCGCGGTCCCTATAATGCGTGCGCGCCACATCCGGTGCGCAATGCCGAGTTCGTCAAGGAGCTTGGTCATGCGGTGCACCGGCCCACGCTGATGCTGCTGCCGGGCTTCGCCTTGCGCGCGGCCCTTGGCGAGATGTCGCTGTTGTTGCTTGGCGGCCAGCACGCGTTGCCGGCCAGGGCGCAGGAGGCAGGCTTCGAGTTTCGCTTCACCCGCCTGGACGTGGCGCTGGTCGACCTGCTGAGCCTTCACTAACACCTGTTCGCGATCCGGCTGGGTCCTGATCGCGACACCTTCAAGGGATATTGCATGACCGATCACGCCTTACTGCTGGTCAACCTCGGCTCGCCGGCGTCCACCGAGGTCGCCGATGTGCGCAGTTATCTCAATCAGTTCCTGATGGACCCCTACGTGGTCGACCTGCCCTGGCCGCTGCGCCGGCTGCTGGTTTCGCTGATCCTGATCCGCCGCCCGGCCCAGTCGGCCCACGCCTATGCGTCGATCTGGTGGCCGGAAGGCTCGCCGCTGGTGGTGCTCAGCAAGCGCCTGCAGGAAGCGATGAAAAACCAGTGGACCCACGGCCCGGTGGAACTGGCCATGCGCTACGGCGAGCCGTCGCTGGAAACCGTGCTGGCACGCCTGGCCGGGCAGGGCATCACCCAGGTCACCCTGGCGCCGCTTTACCCGCAGTTCGCCGACAGCACCACTACCACGGTGATCGAGGAAGCCAAGCGTGTGGTGCGCGAGCGCAAGCTGCCGATCCGTTTCTCGATCCTGCCGCCGTTCTTCCAGGATCCCGATTACATCGAGGCCTTGGCCGACAGTGCTCGTCCGTACCTGGAGAAAGACTTCGATCACCTGCTGCTGAGCTTCCACGGTTTGCCGGAGCGCCACCTGCGCAAGCTCGATGCGACCAATCACTGTCTGCGCGGGCCGGACTGCTGCCGCACGGCATCGCCCCAGGTGCTTGCCACCTGCTACCGGGCCCAGTGCATGCGCAGCGCCGAAGCCTTTGCCACGCGCATGGGGCTGCGCCCGGAGCAGTGGTCGGTGTCGTTCCAGTCGCGCCTGGGCAGGGACAAGTGGATCGAGCCTTACACCGAGGCGCGCCTCGACGAGCTGGCCGCGCAAGGTGTGAAGAAACTTTTGGTGATGTGCCCGGCCTTCGTCGCCGACTGCATCGAGACCCTGGAAGAGATCGGCGACCGGGGCCGCGAGCAGTTCGTCGAGGCCGGCGGTGAAAGCCTGGAGCTGGTGCCCTGCCTGAACGACCACCCGAGCTGGGTGGAGGCGCTCAAGCGGCTGTGCGAGCGAGCCCCGCAGAGCGTGTAAAAAAATGCCCGGCTAGTGCCGGGCATTTTTCTTTGCTTCTCAGATGTCAGGCGCCTCGTCGGCAGCCTTGCGTTTCCACCCATCGTTGCCGGGCAGAATCAGATTCAGCAGGATCGCGACGATGGCGCACAGGGCGATGCCCTTGAGGCCGAAGTCGTCCGGGCCGTCGCCGGTGCCGATCAGCACGCCACCGATGCCGAACACCAGGGTGACCGAGACGATCACCAGGTTGCGCGCCTCACTGAGATCGATGTTATGGCGGATCAGGGTGTTCATGCCCACCGCGGCGATTGAGCCGAACAGCAGACACAGGATGCCGCCCATCACCGGTACCGGAATGCTCTGCAGGATGGCGCCGAACTTGCCAATGAAGGCCAGGGCGATGGCGAAGATCGCTGCCCAGGTCATGATCTTCGGGTTGTAGGCCTTGGTCAGCATCACCGCGCCAGTGACTTCGGCGTAGGTGGTGTTGGGCGGGCCGCCGAACAGGCCGGCGGCCGAGGTGGCCAGGCCGTCGCCGAGCAGTGTGCGGTGCAGGCCTGGCTTCTTCAGGTAGTTCTTGCCGGTTACGCCGCCCACCGCGATGACGCCGCCGATATGCTCGATGGCCGGTGCCAGGGCGACCGGCACGATGAACAGGATCGCCTGCCAGTTGAACGCCGGCGCGGTGAACGCCGGTACCGCCAGCCAGGGCGCGTCGGCCACGTGGCTCAGGTCCAGGGCGCCGAAATAGATCGACAGGGCGAAGCCCACCAGGATGCCGGAGATGATCGGGACCAGGCGGAAGATGCCACGGCCGAACACGGCGACGATCAGGGTGGTCAGCAGGGTCGGCATGGAGATCCACATCGCCGTGCTGTAAGGCAGCAGCACGCTGCCGTCACCGGCCTTGCCCATGGCCATGTTGGCGGCGATCGGCGCCATGGCCAGGCCGATGGAAATGATCACCGGGCCGATCACCACCGGCGGCAGCAGGCGGTCGATGAAACCGGTACCCTTGATCTTCACGGCCAGGCCGAGAAAGGTGTAAACGAAGCCCGCCGCGACTACGCCGCCCATGGTTTCCGCCAGGCCGAACTGGCCCTTGGCGAGAATGATCGGGGTGATGAAGGCGAAGCTCGAGGCCAGGAACACCGGTACCTGGCGACCGGTGACGATCTGGAACAGGATGGTGCCCAGGCCCGCCGTGAACAGCGCCACGTTGGGATCCAGGCCAGTGATCAACGGCATCAGCACCAGCGCGCCAAAGGCCACGAACAACATCTGGGCGCCGGACAGCACCTGGCGCCACAGCGGATCGTTGAATTCGTCGCGCATCGATCAGGCGTCCTTCTGCTTGGTGCCGAAGATCTTGTCGCCGGCATCACCGAGGCCCGGGATGATGTAGCCGTGTTCGTTGAGGCGCTGGTCGATGGAGGCGGTGTAGATCTGCACATCCGGGTGCGCTTCATTCACCGCCTTGATACCTTCGGGGGCAGCGACGAGCACCATGGCGCGGATTTCCTTGCAGCCAGCCTTTTTCAGCAAGTCGATAGTGGCGACCATGGAACTGCCGGTGGCGAGCATCGGGTCGATGATCATCGCCAGGCGCTCGTTGATTTCCGGCACCAGCTTTTCCAGGTAGGTGTGCGCCTGCAGGGTTTCCTCGTTGCGGGCCACGCCGACGGCGCTGACCTTGGCGCCCGGAATCAGGCTGAGCACGCCGTCGAGCATGCCGATGCCTGCGCGCAAAATCGGCACCACGGTGATCTTCTTGCCGGAGATCTTCTCGACCTGCACGGGACCCGCCCAGCCTTCGATTTCATAGATTTCCAGGCGCAGATCCTTGGTCGCCTCATAAGTGAGCAGGGCGCCCACTTCCTGGGCCAGCTCACGGAAGTTCTTGGTACTGATATCCGCGCGGCGCATGAGGCCGATCTTGTGGCGAATCAGCGGGTGGCGGATCTCGAGGACGGGCATTGCGGGTCTCCGGCAAAAATGGGCAAAAAACACGCTAGATTAAAGCATTGCATTGCAACTTGGCGCTGCCGATATGGAACTTTTTGCATTCGTCGAGCAACGGCTGTGCCATTTGTCGTGTGTCGCTGCCGGCGCTTGCGCCTTGTCAGGCGGATGCGTAACGTGGCCGACTTTTTTCTGACCCGGTGAAAAATCCCGCGCCGGGGCCACCCATGCGGAGCCGCCTGCGCCCGCCAACGAGGACACCCTATGTCTGCCGATCTCGCCCACATCCGCCAGGTCATGGCCGAAGCCGACTGCCTGTACAGCGAAGCCGACGTGGAAGCCGCCATCACCCGCGTCGCCGCCGCCATCAACGCTGATCTGGCCGAGCGCAACCCGGTGGTGTTCTGTGTGATGAACGGCGGGCTGATCTTCTCCGGCAAGCTGCTCACCCAGCTCGACTTCCCCCTGGAAGCCAGCTACCTGCACGCCAGCCGCTACCGCAACCAGACCAGCGGCGGCGAGCTGTTCTGGAAGGCCAAGCCGGAAGTGTCGTTCATCGACCGCGACGTGCTGATCATCGATGACATCCTCGACGAAGGGCACACCCTGGGCGCGATCATCGATTTCTGCCACCACGCCGGTGCCGCCAACGTGCACACCGCGGTGCTGATCGACAAGGATCACGACCGCAAGGCACGCCCGGACCTGAAGGCCGATTACGTGGGCCTGCCGTGCATCGACCGCTACATCTTCGGTTACGGCATGGACTACAAGGGCTACTGGCGCAATGCGCCGGGCATCTATGCGGTGAAGGGGCTCTGAGAGCCTGTTCCCGATTTTTTGGGCGACATGAAAGAGACGGCTACAAGGCAATAGCAGCCGTTCGCGTAACCCGTAGGAGGGGCTTCAGCCCCGAGCTTTTTATCAAGGCAAACAAAGAGCTCGGGGCTGAAGCCCCTCCTACAAGTACTCCGTTCACCGGCTGCTAACGCCACTTTGCAGGCAAAGCGCTGAAATCACCCCCGAAGATCGTGAATGGCTTCCAAGCCCCTCGGCTGGCTGGCACGCGATTCAGGCGTCGCTTGGCCAGCTCTCGCAGATCGCTCGCGCCTGGGGCAGATCGCGGGCGTAACTGAGGCGCCCGTGGGCCCGCTGCAGGCCAGCCCTACGCAGCTTCAGGCGCAGTGATGGCGACGCGCCGCTGATGATCAGGGCGATGCCCTGCTGGCGGTATTCCAGCACGGTGCTGTGCAGGGCGGCGAGGGCGGTCATGTCGAGCATCGGCACGGCGCTGACATCCAGAATCACCACGCGGATATGCGGATCGAGCCGGCGCAGCGCTTCCAGTGTGCGCTGCGCCGCGCCGAAGAACAGCGGCCCGCGGATGGCCAGGGCCAGCACGTGTTCGGGCAGGTCGCTCAGGGCCTGATGGCCGTTGCGCGGCAGGCGCTGGGCATCGGTCAGCTCGCTCATCCGTTTGATGAACAGCCCGGCGGCCAGCAGCAGGCCGACGCCCACCGCCAATACCATATCGAACAGCACCGTCAGCGAGAGGCAGGTGAGCAGCACCAGCACATCGCTGCGCGGCGCGATGCGCAGGGTATGAGCTACGTGATGGGCCTCGCTCATGTTCCACGCCACGATCAGCAGCAGAGCGGCCAGCGCGGCCATCGGCAGGTAGCTGAACAGCGGGGCGAGAAACAGGATGGCCGCCAGTACCACGCCAGCATGAATGATTGCGGCGAGCGGCGAGCGCGCGCCGGCCCGCACGTTAGTGGCGCTGCGGGCAATGGCTGCGGTGGCGGTGATACCACCGAACAGCGGTGCGACCAGATTGCCGATGCCTTGGCCGAGCAGTTCGGCATTGGGGTCGTGCTTGCTGCCGGTCATGCCGTCGGCCACCACCGCGCAGAGCAGCGACTCGATAGCGCCGAGCATGGCGATGGCGAAGGCCGGCGCCAGTAACTGGCGGATCAGTTCGAACGACAGCACCAGCGGCTGACCATCGGCGCCCGGCAGTTGCCAGGGCCAGGCGAAGCTCGGCAGGAAAGGTGGAATGCCTGGGTAGCTGACGCCGTCGACGCTGTAACTGAAACGCTCACCGAGGGTCGCTACCGGCAAGCCACCGTGTTCCAGTGCCAGGCCCAAGAGCGCACCGACCGTCAGCGCTACCAAGTGCCCGGGTACCCGCGGCACCAGCCGCGGCCAGACCAACAATACGCCGAGGCACGCCAGCGCAACCATCGTGTCCCCGGGCTGGATGCCTGGCAGCGCCTGCCAGAGCATCTGTATCTGCTGCACGTAGTGGCTCGGCTGCCCGGCCAGTTGCAGGCCAAGCAGATCCTTGAGCTGCAGGGTGGCGATGACGATGCCGATGCCGGCGGTGAAGCCAAGGGTGACCGGGTAGGGCACGAACTCGATCAGCCGCCCGGCCTTGAGCAGGCCCAGGGCGATCAGGATAAGCCCGGCCATCACCGTGCACAGCAGCAGGCCGCCAATGCCGAACTGCTGGGTAATCGGCAACAGGATCACCACGAAGGCCGCCGTAGGGCCGGAGATGTTGAAGCGCGAACCGCCACACAGGGCAATCAGCGGTGCGGCGACCAGCACCGTGTAGAGGCCGTGTTGCGGCGCTACACCGACGGCGATCGCCAAAGCCATGGCCAGTGGAATGGCGATGATGCCCACCGTGAGGCCGGCAGCCAGGTCGCCGCGCAGGCTGGCCCAAGAGTAGCCACTACGCAGGCTCTGGCGGCAGGCGGCGAACAGGGTAGGCATGGCGGCGCTTCCTGAAAGGAATGCCGGCAGTATAGAACGGCGCCGGACGCCCGGGTGTTGACTTAGGTCGCGTACCGCCTTGCCTGTGGCGGTGATAGGAGCGCCGGATGCGCGGTGCGTTGAGCGCTCGTCACGCCAGGGGTACACTGCCGGCCCCGTGTTCTGGTTGGCTGGAGTGAGCGATGCGTAAAGACAAGAAGCAGGTCATTGGTGACGACATCAGCGATGAGCAGATCAAGCTGTTCCTCGCCGTGGAACCGGCCGATGCCACGCCGCCTTCGCTGCACAAACTGGTTAAAGCCTACCGCGGCCTGCGTGACCACGACTTCGAACGTTTCCTGGGCTTCTTCGTCGAGGCCGGTTACGACCTGGATGCCAAGGACGCTGACGGTAATGACTTCGTTGCCTTGATCCAGGATCAGCGCAATGCTGAGGCCTACATCGCGGCAGTCAAAGCTGCTCGCAGTTAAGAACCTGTCCACGAGTTTTTAGGCGACGTAAAAGAGGCTGCTACAAGGTAGAAACAGAAGCTCAGCGATTGCGTAGGAGCGGCTTTAGCCGCGAGTTTTTATTAACGCAAACAAAGAGCTCGGGGCTAGAGCCCCTCCTACTAAAGCCTCGCGTTCACCGGCGGCGACATCCAGTCGTCGCCTATCTGATCAGCGCAGCAAGCTAATCGCCGCGCTTGCTGTCGATCCGTTCCAGGCGATTGCCTTCGAAACGCAGAAAGTAGTTCATGCCGTTGCGCGGCCCATAGCTCCATTCCTCGATCTGCACCTCATGGGTGAAACCGTAGCGGTCGGTCTGATCTTTGTAGCCGATGAACGAACGGTTGTTCGGTTCGCCGCATTTGGCCTGTACTTCGGCCGTGGTGTCGCCGGTGCTGGCGATCGCTCTGTCGCAGCGCCAGGTCGAGGCATTGGCGGTGCCGGCCAGCAGCACCAGCAGGGCGCAGGGAAATAGTGTCTTGATCATGGTCATTGCCGGCGTTTGCGCTCGATGCGCGTTAGCCGATTGCCCTCGAAGGTCAGGATGGTAAACATGCCGTTGCTGGGCTCGTAGGCCCATTCCTCGATATTGGTTTCGCGCCGGTTGTAGGGGCCGACCGTGTAGCCGACCGGGTCACGGAACGCGGGCTCACCGCATTTCTGCATCACCTCGAAGGTACGATCACCAAGGTTCACCAGCTTGCTGCCACAGCGTAGCGTGTCGGCGTGACTCAGCAGTGGGCTGGCGCATAACACCAGCAGCAGACCTAGTCGTTTCATGCTTGTCACTCGCTGCCCAGATGAAGGGGAATGGCCACACGGCCATCGGGTTCTGCCTGGCCGAGGTTGACGTCGAGCAGATAGATGCGCTCGTCCGCCAGTTTGTCGCGGTCCACCAGGTAATCCTTGACCGCCGCCGCGCGCTGCTGCGCGAGCTGGCGCTGCAGACCGCGGCTGTCACTCCAGGATGCCAGCACGGCCGCATGCAGTTTGGCGGTGCGTTCGTCATCGCTCAGTTTGGCCCATTCGGCCGGCGGCTGCTGCTTGAGGCGCGCGCGGTAGATGCCTTCGAGTAGTGGGGCTTTCTCGTCCTCGGGCACCACCAGCTCCTCGGCACTGCCCGGCACCTTATCGCCACGGCGCTGCATGATGCGGTACAGGTAATCCTGATATTCGCGTTGCAGGCGTCGCTCTGCGAGCAGCGGGCCGTCGGCACTCTGGGCAGCTGCGCCTTCGATTTCCAGGCGCAGGGCGGGGCGTTCCTGCAGGGCGTCAGCCAGGGTGTCCAGAGTCTTTTGCGCCTGCTCGTCGAGCTCGGCGCTGCCAGGGGCGAAGGCCACGGTGCTCAGGTCCATGTCGCTGCCGCCCCTGACGAGCCCACCGATGAACTTGAACGGTGCCTGGGCGGTGCGCAGCACCAGGTTGCGCAAGGTCTGCCAGACGATGGGCATGACGCTGAATTGCGGGTCGTTGAGGTTGCCCTGCAGCGGCAGTTCCAGGGAGATGCGCCCCTGGGTGTCTTTGAGCAGGGCCACGGCCAGGCGAATCGGCAGGTCGACGGCGTCCGGGCTGTCGACCTTCTCGCCCAGTTGCAATTGCTCAACCAGCACCTTGTTCTCGGCGTTGAGCTTGCCGTCGTTGATGCGGTAGTGCAGGTCCAGATTCAGGCGGCCCTTGCGGATGCGGTAGCCGGCGAACTTGCCGGAGTAGGGCGTCAGGGTAGTCAGCTCGACCTGCTTGAACTGGGTGGCGATATCCAGGCTCTGTAGCGGATCGAACGGCGTCAGGCTGCCCTTGATGCTGACCGGCGCGTAGCGGTCCACCTTGCCGGTGACGTTGACCGGCGCCGGTTTGCTGCTGGTGCTGTCCAGGGTGCCGATGCGGCCATTGAGCTGCTGCACGGCGGTGGCGAAGTTGGGCCTGAGGCTGAAGTCGGCGAAGTTGGCCGAGCCATCTTTCAGGCTGACCTCGCCAATGCGGATCGCCAGCGGCTTGTCCGCAGAGGCATCGGCGGACGCCTTCGCCTGCGAGGCGTTGCCGGCCGGTTGCTTGATGATCAGCTCGTTGACGTTGGTGGTCAGGTCTTCGTTGATGATGAAGCGCGCATAGGGCTGCTCCAGGTCCACCCGCTCGATGTCCAGGCGCTCACCGTGGCGGTAGTCGATGCCGCCCAGGTCGAGCTGCTTCCAGCGCAGCAGGTCACGGTCCTTGATGGTGTCCAGGGTGTGCAGCTGGGTCACCTGCGCCATGCCCTGCACGCGCAGCGCCAGCGGTTCGGTGCCGGTCAGGGCGACATCCAGATCGCTATTGAGCAGGCCGCTGCGCAGCTCCAGATGTACGAAGGGGCTGATATAGGCCTGGGCCACACGCATATCGACGTTGCGGGTGGCGACCTTCAGGCTGGCGGTGGTCGGGCTCAATTGCACCTGGCCCTCGGCCTGCAGCTTGCCCTGTTTGCCGACCCCGGTATCCAGTTTGAGCGTGAAGGGCGAGGTGCCCAGGCTGTCGAAGTTCTGCATGTCCAGATCGAGCGGGCCAAGTTCGACGGCCACGTCCTCGTCCGGCACGCGGTCCACCAGGTGAGCGTGGTAGTCGCGCAGTTGCACGTCCTTGACCTGCACCTGCCAGGGCTTGGCCGGCTGCTTGGTGGCCGGCTGGGCTTGGCTGTCGCTCTCGCTGGCACTCGGTCGTTTGCCGTCGTCCGTTGGTGCCTGCGCTGGCGCTGGCCGTGGCTCGCCGGCGAACAGCTTCTGCCAGTCCAGCTCGCCATCCTTTTCTCGGCTCGCCCAGGCTTCCAGCGCTTGCCCGCGAACCTTGCCGATGACCACCTGCTGCTTGGCCAGATCCAGCGAGCCTTCGCTGACCTCCAGCGATTGCAGCTTGATCAGCGGCTTGCCGTCCGGCGCCTTCATGGCGAACGGCGCCGCCTTGAGGCGCGTGTTGCTGAGGCTCAGCTCGGTGCCCTTGCGCAAGTCCAGGCGGTAGTCGGTGCTGAGGTTGACCACGCCCTGTTCGAGCACCAGCGGCACAGCGTCGCGCACGTAGGGCCAGAACGCCTGCATGGGTTCGTCGGTGATCTTCAGGGTGCCGCTGGAGCTGAACGGGCTCAGGCTCAGCTCGCCGCTCCAGTCGATACGTCCGCCCGCCGGGCCGGTGGCCACCAGGGTCATGTCGGCGTTGTCGTCGGGCAGGGTGCTGAGGTTGTGCAGCTCGAGGTTCAGGTCGTCGTAGTGGATGTCGATCGGCTCCTGCGGGCGCAGGTCCTGAAAACGCAGGTTACCGCCTGCCAGTTCGATACGGTCGATGCGCAGCGGAAACGGCTCGCCAGGCTCATCAGTTTTGGGCTCGCTGGGCGGCAGCTTGAACAGCTGCGCCAGGTTGAGGGTGCCGTCCTTGCCGAAGCGCACTTCGGTGTGCGGCTTGACCAGGGTGACGTCCGCCAGGTGCAGAGCGCCGCTCCACAGGCTGTCCAGTTCCAGGTTCACCGCCAGGTGCTCGAAAGCCACCTGTTCCTTGCCGGGCTCACCCAGGTGCAGGCCCCATAGTTTCAATTCCAGGGTGAAGGGGTTGAGCTGCAGGCGATCCAATCGCGCCGGCTCGGTCGCGTAGTTCTCCAACTGCTGATTGGCGATACGCAGGGCAACGCCCGGCAGGATCAGGAAGCCGATCAGGCTGTACAGGCCCAGAGCAATCAACAGAGCAGTGGCGGCGCGGCGCAATCCTTTGGGCATGGTTTCGCTTCATCTTCCTGGCGGGAGTGCCTTGGATTATGGCACGGGGCCTAGGTTCCGAGGGAAGGGTGGCCCGTTCAGAAATGCAGCACCAGGGTTTTCAGCGGTGGGTTGCCATCGGCCGAGGGAAAGTCTGCCGCCGGTGGCAGCTGTTCGTATTCGCGTACCGGGCGGCCGAGCTTGCTGGCGCAACGCAGCACCTGCTCGCGCCATTCGTCCATGGGCACTTTCGCCAGGTTGTTGCAGCACACCAGGGTGCCGTCCTCGGCCGTGGCGAGAATCGCCGGCTTGAGCAGGCTCTGGTAATCGCGCAGCAGGTCGACGGTGCCGAAGGCGCTCTTGGCCCAGGCCGGCGGGTCGAGAAACACCAGGTCGAACTGGCGTTGTTCCAGGCGCGGGTAGCTCGGCAGCTTCTGGCCACGGCGCGCGGCGATGGGCAGCCCGGCCCATTGCCGGATCGCCGGGAAGTAGTCCGATTGCACGAACTGCATGGCCGGCAGAGCCGGGTTGAGCGCGCCATTCTCGCGGCCCACCGCCAGGTTGCCTTCGGCGAAGTCGAGGTTGACCACCTCACTCGCGCCGCCGGCGGCAGCATTCAGGCCCACGCCGCAGGTGTAGGCGAACAGATTGAGCACGCTTTTGCCGGCGCTGTGGCGCTGCACCCAGCCGCGGGCGTTGCGCAGGTCGAGAAACAGCAGCGGGTCCTGCCCGGCATGGCGGCCACGCACCCTGTAGTTGAGCCCCCATTCCCGGCCCACCAGATCGACCAATGCGCTGTCATCGGCGACGTACACCGCGTCGCTGCGATCAATGCGCGAGTTGCCCTTGGAGCGGTCGTTGTAGACCAGCAGGGTGGTCAGTCCGAGGCTTTCGTTGATCTGGCCGTGCAGGGCAAGCAGCTCGTCGCGGCCGAGTGTCTGGTGAAAGCTCTGCACCATCAGCTGCGGGCCGTAGCGGTCGACGGTCAGGCCGCCGGCGCCCTCCTGGCTGCCATGGAACAGGCGATAGCAGTCGGTGCCCTGGGCGTGCAGGTCATTTAAAAGGTTTTCGCGGGCGGCGAGGGCGGCGCGCAGCGCCTGGTCAAGAGAAGGCACGCGCGGCGTCTCGGAAAAGGGAGGGCCGGCAGTTTAGCAAAAAAGCGCCGGCTGCCGGTTCACGGCCGATGTCTCAGAGCCTGTTCAAAGTCTCACGAGCTAGAGCAATGCAAGGCCTAGGCGGCCCCGCAAAAACAGGCGAGGACCGGTCGGAGTCGCGCTCGACTTTACGAGCTGTAAATGAGCAGTTCGACTGGGCTGGCAATCCAGCCTGTTTTTAACGCCGCAGTGCCGACGCGCAGCAGACTTTGAACAGGTTCTCAGGTCAGGGTGCCACGCGCCGCGCGGCTCGCTGCGCTGCGCTGTTGACCACCGCCCAGCGCAGCAGCTTGGCGGTGCGTCTGACGCCGGCGCGGATCACCGGGCGGCGCCAGGCGGCCTGATGTTCGCCGAGCAGCTCGCTGGCCCAGTCCGGCAGCAGGTCGACGCCGGCCTGCATCATCAGGCTGCCAAAGGGCTTGGCTAGAATGTTGGGCACCGGCGCGGCATACAGCAGCCGAACCACTTCGCGGGTGCGGTCATCGCATAGCAGCTGCGGGCGCATGCGCTGCAGATAATCGCCGATGGCCTGGCTGGATTTGGGCACGTTCTGGGCGCCCAGGCGTTCGGCGATCAGCGCCACCTCGCGGTAATAGCGATCCTGCTCGGCGACCGGCAGTTCTGGGTCCACATAGCGCAGGTAGCCGGCCAGAAACTGGCTGACTTCGGAGACGTGCACCCAGGTCAGCAACTCGGGATCGTACGCGGCATAGGGGCGGCCATCCGGCGCCTGGCCAACCACCTGCAGGTGGATGCGCCGCACCTTGTCGATCAGCTGCTCGGCGTCGTGCCGGCCGCCATAGGTGGTACCGGCGACGAACAGGCTGGTGCGCCGCAGGCGGCCGATCATGTCCTGGCGGAAGGTGGAGTGGTCCCACACGCCGGCCAGGGCCAGCGGGTGGAGCATCTGTAGCAGCAGGGCGGAGATGCCGCCGACCATCATTGAGGTGAAGTCGGCGTGGACCTTCCAGACCATCGATTCGGGGCCGAACAAACCGGCGTCGAAGCGCGGCTGATCAAGGTCGAGCACGCCCAAGGACGCGCCGGTAAGGCTGTGCACCTGCTTTTCGATCTGACGACGTAGGCTTTCCATGACGCGCAGTTTCAGCGCTTGCCCGATCCAAGGCAAGAGACTCCATGGCCTCACAAATGTCAGGCCATGGAGCGGGCGTCAGCTGTTGAGACGCTGTTCGATCAGACTGTCGACCACGCTCGGGTCGGCCAGGGTCGAGGTATCGCCGAGGCTATCCAGCTCGTTACAGGCGATCTTGCGCAAGATGCGGCGCATGATCTTGCCCGAGCGGGTCTTTGGCAGGCCCGGCGCCCACTGGATCAGCTCCGGCTTGGCGAAGCTGCCGATTTCCTTGCCGACCAGGCTTAGCAGCTCCTTCTTCAGTTCATCGCTCGGCTCCACGCCGTTCATGGTGGTGACGAAGGCGTAGATGCCCTGGCCTTTGACGTCATGGGGGTAACCGACCACGGCGGCCTCGGCCACGGCGTCGTGCAGCACCAGGGCGCTTTCCACCTCGGCGGTACCGATGCGGTGGCCGGAGACGTTGATCACGTCATCGATGCGCCCGGTGATCCACCAGTAGCCATCCTCGTCGCGGCGCGCGCCGTCACCGCTGAAGTAGTAGCCGGGGTAGGCGGTGAAGTAGGTGTCCAGCATGCGCTGGTGGTCGCCGTACACGCTGCGGATCTGGCTCGGCCAGCTGGCCTTGATCGCCAGTACGCCGGCGCCCGGGCCGTCGATCTCCTTGCCCTGTTCGTCGAGCAATACCGGCTGCACGCCGAAGAACGGCCGCGTCGCCGAGCCCGGCTTGAGGTCGGTGGCGCCGGGCAGCGGGGTGATCATGATGGCGCCGGTCTCGGTCTGCCACCAGGTGTCGACGATGGGGCAGCGCTGCTCGCCGACTACCTTGAAGTACCATTCCCAGGCTTCCGGGTTGATCGGCTCGCCGACGCTGCCGAGCAGGCGCAAGCTGCTGCGCGAGGTTTTCTTCACCGGTGCTTCGCCTTCACGCATCAGTGCGCGCAGGGCGGTCGGCGCGGTGTAGAAGATGTTCACCTGATGTTTGTCGATCACCTGCCAGAAACGCGAGGTATCCGGGTAGTTGGGCACGCCCTCGAAGATCAGGCTGGTGGCGCCGTTGGCCAGCGGACCATAGACGATGTAGCTGTGCCCGGTGACCCAGCCGACATCGGCAGTGCACCAGTAAATGTCACCGTCGTGGTAGTCGAACACGTACTTGTGGGTCATCACTGCCTGCAGCAGGTAGCCGGCGGTGCTGTGCAGCACGCCCTTGGGTTTGCCGGTGCTGCCGGAGGTATAGAGGATGAACAGCGGGTCTTCGGCGTCCATCGGCTCGGCGGGGCAGTCGGCGCCTACCTGCTGTATGGCCTCGGCGTACCAGAGGTCGCGCTTCTCATCCCAGCCGACCGCGTTGCCGGTGCGTTTCACCACCAGCACGGTGGAGACGTTGGGGCAGCTCGCCATGGCCTTGTCGACGTTGCTCTTGAGTGGTATCAGCTTGCCGCCGCGTACCGCTTCATCGGCAGTGATCACCGTGCGGCAGTCGGCGTCGAGAATGCGGTCGCGCAGCGCGTCCGGCGAGAAGCCGCCGAATACCACCGAATGCACGGCGCCGATGCGCGTGCAGGCGAGCATGGCGTAGGCCGCCTCGGGCACCATTGGCATGTAAATACAGACTCGGTCGCCTTTCTTCACGCCGCGTTTCTTGAGCACATTGGCCAGACGGCAGACCTGCTCGTGCAACTGCTTGTAGGTGATGGAGGCCGAATCCTTAGGATCGTCGCCTTCCCAGATCAGCGCCACCTGGTCGCCACGCTTGGCCAGGTGGCGGTCGATGCAGTTGTGGCTGATGTTCAGCTGGCCGCCGGAAAACCAGCGGATATCGCCTTTGCTCAGGCTGCCACTGCAGACTTCGTCCCAGGGTTTGAACCAGTCGAGAAAAGCCTTGGCCTGCTCGCCCCAGAAGGCCTGCGGGTCGTCGACCGACTGGCGATAGAGGCGTTGGTAGGCGGCGTCGTCGAGGTGGGTGTGCTGGCGAGCGGCGTCGCTGACGGGATAAATATGCGGGAGAGACATGGCGGGTACCTTTGTTGTTATGTCCGCGATAGACATCAAGGGTAGCAGCCAAGTTTTGAGGCGCTGTTGCCGAGTGACGCAAAGTGTTGCGGGCGCCCGGCAATGGGCGCCCGCAACAGGCATCACCCGCGATGACGACCGCGGAAATAGTTGATCAGCCCCTGGGTCGAGCCGTCTTCCGCGGCGCTCGGCTCGCTACCGACCATGCGCGAGTAGACGCCCTTGCCCAGCTCCTTGCCGAGCTCCACACCCCACTGGTCGAAAGCGTTGATGCCCCAGATGGCGCTCTGGGCAAACACCTTGTGCTCGTACAGCGCCACCAGTGCGCCGAGGCGGCGAGGGCTGATGCGCTCCAGCACCAGGGTGTTGCTCGGCCGGTTGCCGGGGATGACCTTGTGCGGCGCCAGGCGCTGCACGTCGTCTTCGTTCATGCCCTTGGCACGAAGTTCGGCCTCGGCTTCCTCGCGGGATTTGCCGAGCATCAGTGCCTGGCTCTGCGACAGACAGTTGGCGTACAGCCACTGATGGTGATCGGCGACCGGGTTGAAGCTCACCACCGGAACGATGAAGTCCGCGGGAATCAGCTGGGTGCCTTGGTGCAACAATTGATGATAGGCGTGCTGGCCGTTACAGCCCACGCCGCCCCAGATCACCGGGCCGGTGGCGCCGCTGACCGGGCTACCGTCCTGGCGCACGCTCTTGCCGTTGGACTCCATGTCCAATTGCTGCAGGTGCTTGGTGATGTTGCGCAGGTAGTGGTCGTACGGCAGGATCGCCTGGCTTTGGGCATCCCAGAAATTGCCGTACCAGATGCCCAGCAGGGCCATCAGCACCGGCATGTTCTGCTCGAAGGGCGCGGTCTTGAAGTGCATGTCCATGCTGTAGGCGCCGGCCAGCAGCTCCTTGAAGTTGGACATACCGATGGACAAAGCAATCGGAAGGCCGATGGCCGACCACAGCGAGTAACGGCCGCCCACCCAGTCCCACATCGGGAAGATGTTTTCCTCACGGATGCCGAAGCTCACCGCCGCCTCGCGGTTGCTCGATACGGCGATGAAGTGGCGGTATAGCTCGGCTTCCGAGCCGCCCTGGGCCAGGTACCAGCCGCGCGCGGCCTGGGCGTTCTTCAGGGTTTCCAGGGTGCCGAAGGATTTCGACGAAACAATGAACAGGGTGGTTTCCGCCTGCAACTTGGCCGACAGCTCGTGGAATTCGCTGCCGTCGATATTGGCCAGGTAATGGCAGCGCACGCCGCGCTGGGCGAACGGCAGCAGCGCCTCGGACACCAGCTGCGGGCCGAGGAAGGAGCCGCCGATGCCGATGTTCACCACATCGGTGATCGGCTTCTCGGTGTAGCCGCGCCAAAGGCCGCTGTGGATGCGCCCGACCAGTTCGGTCATCTGCTGCAGCACGCGCTGCACCTGGGGCATCACGTCCACGCCGTCGACCAGCACCTTGTCGCCCAGCGGCCGGCGCAGGGCGGTGTGCAGCGCCGGGCGGCCTTCCGAGGCGTTGAGTTTCTCGCCGTCGAACATGGCGCGGATCGATTGCTCCAGGCCGACTTCACGGGCCAGGGCCATCAGCAGAGCGATGGTCTCGTCGCTGGCCAGGTTCTTCGAATAGTCGAGAAACAGCCCGCAAGCGCTCAGGGAAAGCTGCTCGAAGCGCCGTGGGTTGGCGGCGAAGGCATCGCGCATGCTGAAGCGCTGCATGGCCTGGCGGTGCTGTTGCAGCGCCTGCCAGGTGGGAAGGGCAAGAACATCGAGCGGCTGACGGTGATACGCCATGGGGCTTCCTTGTTGGGGCTTGGGTTGGGGCAGGCTTCAGTGGTGATTGTGCATACTAAAAAGCCCGGATGAGTCTCCGGGCTTTCAGTGTAGGTGATGCGGTGGGTCAGTAGCTCTGATCCAGGCTAAAACTCAGGTTGTCGATCAGCCGGGTGTTACCCAGGTAGGCCGCCACCAGCACCACCAGCTCGCGGTCACCAGGGCTGACCGCACGCAGGCTCTGGGCTTCGCGCACTTCCAGGTAATCGGCGCGCAGACCAGCAGCGACGTGCTCCTGCTGTGCCGCAGCGATCAGCTTGGGCAGGTCGCGTTCACCGCTCTGGATGGCTTGGGCGATCTGCTGCAGCGAGCGGTAGAGCACGGCGGCGGTCTCGCGCTGCGCATCGCTCAGGTAGCCATTACGCGAGGACAGCGCCAGGCCACTCTCAGCGCGTACCGTCGGCTCGCCGATGATCTGGATCGGCATGTTCAGGTCGCGCACCATCGTGCGGATCACCGCCAGTTGCTGGAAGTCCTTCTGGCCGAACACGGCGATATCCGGCTGCACCATGTTGAACAGCTTGGTAACCACCGTGGCCACACCTTCGAAGTGCCCCGGGCGGCTGGCGCCACACAGGCCCTCGGACACACCGGGCACGCTGACGCGCGTCTGCTCGCCCATGCCGCCGGGGTACATTTCCTCGACATCCGGGTGGAACAGCAGATGGCAGCCCGCTTCGGTCAGGCGCTGCTGGTCGGCCTGCAGGGTGCGTGGGTATTTGTCGAGATCTTCGGCGGGGCCGAACTGCATCGGGTTGACGAAGATGCTGGCGACCACCAAGTCGGCGCACTGCGCGGCTTTTTCCACCAGCGCGGCGTGGCCGGCGTGCAGGTTGCCCATGGTCGGTACCAGGGCGATTTGTTTGCCTTGCTTGCGAGCCTCAGCGACGGCGGCGCGCAGCTCGCCCACGGTCTTGACGGTGTTCATGCGGAGAATCCGTGCTCTGCGGCAGGGAAGCTGACTGCTTTCACTTCTTTCACGTAGGCGGCGAGGGCATCCTGGATGCTCGGCTGACCGTGCATGAAGTTCTTCACGAACTTGGCCACCCGGCCGCTCAGCGACAGGCCGAGCATGTCGTGCAGCACCAGTACCTGGCCGTCGGTATCCGGGCCTGCGCCGATGCCGATCACCGGGACTTTCACTGCGCGGCTGATCTCGCCAGCGAGGTGGCTCGGCACGCATTCGAGCAGCAGCATGGCCGCGCCGGCCTGCTCCAGAGCGATGGCGTCGGCGACCATCTGGCGCGCCTGGTTGTGTTCGCGGCCCTGCACCTTGTAACCGCCGAGGATATTCACCGCCTGGGGCGTCAGGCCCATGTGCGCGCACACCGGCACGCCGCGTTCGGCAAGTTTGGTGATGGACTCGGCCAGCCAGGCGGCGCCTTCTACCTTGATCACGTGGGCGCCGGCCTGCATCAGCAGCCCGGCGTTGTGCAGGGTCTGCTCGACGGTGGCGTTGGCCATGAACGGCAGGTCGGCGACGATCAGCGCGCCGGCATTGCCGCGTTTGACGCTGGCGGTGTGGTAGACGGTATCGGCCATGCTCACCGGCAGGGTGCTGTCGTGCCCCTGCAGCACCATGCCTAGCGAGTCGCCGATCAGCAGCACTTCGACGCCGGCCTTGCTGCAGGCGTCGGCGAAGGTGGCGTCGTAACAGGTCAGCATGGTGATTTTCTCACCCTTCTGCTTGAGCGCTCGCAGGGTGGTCAGGGTTACATCAGGCATGAAGGTATCCTCACTCGGAACCTGTGCGGGCCTGTTGGGCAGGCTCTCGTGGCGCAGGTTCACGTTGGCATCGAAGGGGCAGCAATGCTGCTTCAATGTGGCCCCGGTGGGGGCAATGGGTGGCTATAGTCCCGATGGCAGGGGCGCAAGTCAATCGAATGTGTTACCGCGCTGTTACGCCGTTACCGCAGGCGTGTGCCCAGCGTATCAGGGCTGTAAACGCTCCAGACCTTCGAACGGGCAGGCCGCCAGCAGTTCGCTGAGATGGCGGCCGTCGGGCAGTTGCAGCCCGTCGGCAAGTTCCGCCAGCGGGTAGAGCACGAATGCGCGGGCGTGCATGTGATAGTGCGGCACGCGCAGGCGCGGCTCGTCGATCAGCCGTTGGCCGAACAGCAGGATGTCCAGATCCAGGGTGCGTGGTCCCCAGCGCTCATGGCGTTCGCGGCCCTGGTCCAGCTCGATGGCCTGCAGGGCGTCGAGCAGCTGCAGTGGCTCTAGCCCTGTCTCTAGTGCAGCGACGGCGTTGGTATAGCGGGGCTGGCCAGGCAGCAGCGAATCGCTGACATAGAAGGAGGACACCGCAGCCAGACGAGTGTCTGGCAATTGCTCCAGGGCCACCAGGGCCTGGCGCAGCTGTTCGGCGGGCTCGGCCAGGTTGCTACCCAGGCCGATACAGACGCGTTCCATCACTTACTCGCCGGCGCCGCCGTTCTGCGGCGCGCGCTTGCGCTTGCCGCCACCGCTGCGGCGACGCTTGCGCGGCGCGCTGCCAGGCTCGTCCTTGCTGGACAGATTGCGGATCATCACCCGGCGATCACTGTCGCTGGCGTCCTGATACTCGGTCCACCAGTCGCCCAGGCCGCCGGTTTCCTCGCCGGCGCTCTCGCGCAGCAGCAGGAAGTCGTAACCGGCGCGGAAGCGGGGGTTCTCCAGCAACAGATCGGCGCGCTTGCCGCTGCGGCGGGGCAGACGTTCCTGCATGTCCCAGATTTCGCGGATCGGCATGGTGAAGCGCTTGGGAACGGCGATGCGCTGGCACTGCTCGGCGATCAGTTCGTGGGCGGCTTCCTGCATGGCAGGAATGGCCGGCATGCCGCGCTCCTGCAGGCGAATCACCCGGGCCGGCAAAGCGGGCCAGAGCAGAGCGGCGAACAGGAAGGCAGGGGTGACTGGTTTGCCCTGATGGATGCGCAGGTCGGTGTTGTCCAGCGCGTTGCGGATCAGGGTGTCGGTGTATTCGGGGTTCTGCCGCAGCGCCGCGGCGCTGGCCGGGAACAGCTGGCCGAACAGGCCATAGTCGACTAGCAGATCGTAGGTGTAGATGGCGTAGCCGCTGAGGAACAGCTTGAGCACTTCATCGAACAGGCGCGCGGCCGGGATACCGCCCAGCAGGTGCGCCAGGTCGTGGATCGGGTCGGCGCTGTGCTTCTCGATGTCGAAGTCCAGTTTGGCGGCGAAACGCACGGCGCGCAGCATGCGCACCGGGTCTTCCTGATAGCGCTGGGTTGGGTTGCCGATCAGCCGTACCAGGTTGTTGCGGATGTCGTGCATGCCGTTGGCGTAGTCGAGAATCCGCTCGGAAACCGGATCGTAGTACAGCGCGTTGATGGTGAAGTCGCGGCGCTGGGCGTCGTCTTCCAGGGTGCCGTACACGTTGTCGCGCAGGATTCGGCCGCTCTCGTTGCGCGAAGACTGGTTGCTGTTCTCTTCCTCGTCGCCTTCCGGGTGGTTGGCACGGAAGGTCGCGGTTTCGATGATCTCGCGGCCGAAGTGCACGTGCACCAGCTTGAAGCGGCGACCGATTACCCGCGCATTGCGGAACTCGGCCCGCACCTGCTCCGGCGTGGCGCTAGTGGCGACGTCGAAATCCTTGGGCTCGATGCCCAGCAGCAGGTCGCGCACGCAGCCACCAACCAGATAAGCCTCGTAGCCGGCGTTCTGCAGACGCTCGACCACGCTGATGGCGTGGCGGCTGATCTGCCCGCGCTGGATCGGGTGCTGGTTGTTGTTCAGCACGTGCGGCGTGCTGTGAGGCTGGTGCGCACGGCGCAGCGGCGAGCGGAAGGACTTGAACAGCTTTTTCAGCATGGAGGGCACTGTATGGCGAATTGAGCGGCCAGAATAATGTAAAGGCGCAGAAATAGCGCGGATTCTAGCATCAGGTGACTTAGGGGCGTAAGCGGGGTGGCGGGCAGGCCGGGGCGGGAAACGACAAGGGGAGCCGAAGCTCCCCTTAAGTAGTGCGTTACGTCGTTCTTGTTATGCAGGCTGTTGTTCTTGTTGGGGTGCCTGTTCCGGATCAGGTCCGGAGTACCTCCCGAGTGGGAGCAAGAGCGAACGGATTATTTTGGATGCTGACGCTACCTCAGGCCCTGATCTTCACCCGTGGGTGCTGACCGTCGACATTTATTGTTGTTGTCTGTCTGGCTGTGGTGCCGAGAGGCGATCCTCTCCAAAATAATCAGTTAGCTGCGCCTTCTGCGATCTTGTTCTTATTGTGCTGAAGCCGTTACGTCTTATTTTTATTATCGTGGGTCATACTTGTTATTGTTGTTGTGCCAGAGATAAAGCATTCGGCGTGCCAGTTTTTATTTTTCCTTTAAAAACAATGGCTTGAGATTTTCGACTGTTTGCCGGGCAAAAAAAAGCCGGGATTCCGTTACCGTAAACCCCGGCTTTGTTACGTGTTGTCATGATCGGCGGTAACACCCGCCCTAGAGCGTGCGCGGCACTCTACTCGCTGGCCGCGCCCGACTTGCGACGTGGGATGCCCAGGCGCTGACGGCGTTCCCACAGGCACTTGCGGCTGATGCCCAGTTTGCGGGCCAGTTCGGTCTCGGTCATGTGGTCCTGATGCTCGAGGACGAAGTGCTGGAAGTAGTCTTCCAGTGACAGGTCTTCGCTGGGATCCTGGCTGGTCGCGTTGACCGCGGCGCTTTGCGTCGCCAGGCCCATGAACACGTCCTCGTCCAGATCCTCCAGCTCGATGTCGATGCCCAGCAGGTCGGCGTTGATTGTGCTGCTGTCGCAGAGGATCACCGAACGCTCGATGGCGTTCTCCAGCTCACGCACGTTGCCCGGCCAGCTGTAATGGTGGATGGCCTGCTCGGCATCCGGGCCGAAGTGCAGGTCGCTGCGGCCCATGCGCGCCGACTGGCGCGCCAGGAAGGCGCGGGCGATTTCCAGTACGTCGGCGCCGCGTTCGCGCAACGGCGGCAGCTTCAGGGCGATGACGTGCAGGCGGTAATAAAGGTCTTCCCGGAACTGGCCGGTTTTCGACAGGGTTTTCAGGTCGCGGTGGGTCGCGGCGATCAGGCGCACATCGACCTTTTGCGATTGCACCGAGCCGACCCGGCGGATCTCGCCCTCCTGCAACACGCGCAGCAGGCGCGCCTGGGCTTCCAGGGGCAGTTCGCCGATCTCGTCGAGAAACAGCGTGCCGCCGTCGGCCGCTTCCACCAGGCCGGCGCGGCTGGCGCTGGCCCCGGTGAATGCGCCTTTCTCGTGGCCGAACAGCTCGGACTCGATCAGGGTTTCCGGAATCGCTGCGCAGTTGACCGAAATCAGCGGCGCCTTGGCGCGCTTGGAGAGGTTGTGCAGGGCACGGGCGACCAGTTCCTTGCCGGTGCCGGACTCGCCCTGCACCAGCACGTTGGAGTCGGTGGGCGCGACTTTGCGGATCTTGCTGTACAGCTCCAGCATGGCCGGGCTGGAGCCGATGATGCCGATCTCGCCGGTGGCGGCCTTATCGGCTTTCTCGGCGCTGCGTGCCGTGGCCGGCGTGCCGGCAGCCTGATTGCGCGCCTCGCGGTCACGCAGGATGCGCGCCACGGCCTGGAGCATTTCGTCGTGGTCGAAGGGTTTGGCGATGTAGTCGACGGCGCCCATTTTCATCGAGTCGACCGCCGAGCGCAGACTCGCATAGCTGGTCATGATCAGCACCGGGGCACCCTGGGCCAGCTTGATCAGCTCGGTGCCGGGAGCGCCTGGTAGACGCAGATCGCTGACCACCAGATCGAAGCCGGGAATGTCGAAACGTTCCTGGGCTTCCTGTACCGAACCGGCCTCGCTGACCTGGTACTGGTTGCGTTCGAGCAGTCGACGCAGGGCGGAGCGGATAATGGTTTCGTCTTCGACGATCAGGATATGAGGCATGTAAACGAATTCTCTCGACGGTCTCCGAACCTGCTTCCTGGGGCTACAGCCAAACTGGGCCGCGCGCATCCCAGGAATGCGGTTCTTCGGAATTTAGTTCGCCAGTGGCATGGCCTCGATGTGCCGCGGCAGCGTCACCCGGATGCGGGTGCCACGTTGCTGCTCGGGGTCGATCGGGCTGTCGATTGTTATCTGGCCATAATGCTCTTCCACGATGGAATAGACCAGCGCGAGGCCGAGTCCGGTTCCTTTTCCGGGGTCCTTGGTAGTGAAGAATGGCTCGAACAGCCGGTCCATCACGCCCTTTGGAATTCCGCTGCCTTCGTCCTCGACGATCAGGTCGACAGTGTGTTCCGAAGCCTCGCTGCGCACGCGGATCGCGCCGCCAGCAGGCGAGGCGTCGCGAGCGTTGCTGAGCAGGTTGATCAGCACCTGGGCCAGGCGCTGTGGGTCGCCTCCGGCGCGGTGCGCGGGGTCGCACAGGTTGAAGAACTGCACGTCGACGCTGCGCCGATTGAGCGCCAGAAGACCGATGGCTTCCTGAGCGACTTCGGCCAGGCATACCGGTTCGTCCGCCTGCTGGTGGTTGCCGGAGTGGGCGAAGTTCATCAGCGAGTGAACGATACGTGTGACCCGCTTGGTCTGCTCGAGAATCTGCCCGCTGATTTCGGTCAGTTCCGGATCGCTTTCCCGTTCCTCGCGCAGGTTCTGCGCCAGGCAGGCGATGCCGGTGATCGGGTTGCCTATCTCGTGGGCCACCCCGGCGGCCAGGCGGCCGATGCTGGCCAGGCGCTCTGAATGCACCAGCTTGTCTTCGAGCATCTGCGTGTCGGTCAGGTCCTCGACCAGCAGCACCAGGCCGCTGTTACCGGGTGCCAGGGGCTCGTCGATGGCCGCCTTGTGCAGGTTCAGCCAGCGGGTCTGGCCATCGAGGGCCAGGCGCTGTTTGTGCAGGTGTTCGTCTGGATTTTCGATGAAGCTTTGCAGCAGTTCGCGCCAGGGCTCGGCGAGGGTTGACAGCCGCGAGCCGACGATGCGCTGGGCGGGAATCTCGGTGAGTTCCTCCATGGCCTTGTTCCACATCAGGATTTCGTGATCCTTGGCCAGCGAGCAGACGCCCATGGGCAGTTCCTGCAGGGTCTGGCGGTGGTAGCGGCGCAGGGCATCGAGCTCGGCGGCCAGGCCTGTGAGGCGCGACTGGTAATCCTCCAGGCGGCTCTCGATGAAGTGGATGTCCTCGGTCACGTAGCCTTCGCTGCCGGACTTGTAGGGCAGGAAGGATTCGATGATGTCCTGGGCGACGCTGGGGCCCATCAGCCCGGACAGGTTGGCCTCCAGGCGGTCGCGCAGACGGCGTAGGGCGTAGGGGCGGCTTTCGTCGAAGGGCAGGTGCAGGTCGCGCAGGGCCTGTTCGACCTCGCGCTGGGCGGTCTTGGCGCCGAGCGGCTTGGCCAGCTGGGCGGCGAATTCCTGGGGCGACAGGGCCAGCAGCTCGCGGCGTTGCGGGCGGCGCACGTTGTCTACCGCGCAGGCTTCGGCGGCGCTGTCTTCCTCGGGGCTGGAGTCGGTGAACACCGAAACCAGAGTGAACACCAGCACGTTGATGGCCAGCGAGGCGATGGCTGCCATGTGCCAGCTGCTGTCGTCGAGCACGTAGACCAGATCCAGCACCGGCACGTACAGGCCGGGCAGGGTGCCGATCAGCGGCAGCAGCATGCTCACCGACCACACCGCGATGCCAGCCAGCAAGCCGGCGATAAAACCGCGGCGGTTGGCGGTCGGCCAGTACAGCACCGAGAGCACGCCGGGCAGGAACTGCAGGGTGGCGACGAAGGAGACTATGCCCAGGTTGGCCATGTCCTGCTGGGCGTCGAGCAGGGTGTAGAAGGCGTAGCTGGCCAGGATGATGGCGACGATCAGCGCGCGGCGCGTCCACTTCAGCCAACGGTAGATGTTGCCTTCGGCCGGCGGCTGGTAGAGCGGCAGCACCACGTGGTTGAGCAGCATGCCGGACAGCGCCAGGGTGGTGACGATGATCAGCCCGCTGGAGGCCGACAGACCGCCGATGTAGGCGATCAGCACCAGCGCCGGGCTCTCCACTGCCAAGCCCAGGCCCAGGGTGAAATACTCCGGGCTGGTGGTCGAGCCCAGGCGCAGTCCGGCCCACAGCACCAGCGGCACGGCCAGGCTCATCAGCAGCAGGAACAGTGGCAGGCCCCAGCTGGCGCTGACCAGCGCGCGCGGGTTGAGGTTCTCGGTAAAGGTCATGTGGTACATGTGCGGCATGACGATGGCCGAAGCGAAGAACACCAGCAGCAGGGTGCGCCACGGGCCTTCCTGCAGCGGCGTATGCAGGCTGGAGAGCGCGGTCTGGTTGAGCACCAGCCATTGCTCCAGATCGCGCGGGCCGTCGAACACGGCATACAGCGCGTACAGGCCGATGGCGCCCATAGCCACCAGCTTGACCACCGACTCGAAGGCGATGGCGAACACTAGGCCTTCGTGCTTCTCCCGAGTGGCCAGATGGCGCGCGCCGAACAGAATGGTCACCAGGATGAACAGCCCGCAGAACGCCAGGGCGATCTGTGGCTGCACCGTCTCACGCGTGAGGATGCCGATGGCGTCGGTCACCGCCTGGATTTGCAGGGCCAGCAGCGGCAGCACGGCGACCAGCATGCACAGGGTGCTCAGCGCACCGGCCCAGGTGCTGCGAAAGCGGAAGGCGAACAGGTCGGCCAGCGACGACAGCTGATAGGTGCGGGTAATGCGCAGGATCGGGTAGAGCAGGACCGGGGCGAGCAGAAAGGCGCCGGTCACGCCCAGGTAGCTGGCCAGAAAGCCATAACCGTACTGATAGGCCAGACCGACGCTGCCATAGAAGGCCCAGGCGCTGGCGTACACGCCCAGCGACAGGGTGTAGGTCAGCGGGTGACGGATGAAACGACGTGGGATCAGCCCACGGTCGGCGCACCAGGCGACCGCGAAGAGGACCAGCAGGTAGGCGGCGCTGATCAGCATCAGCCCGCTGAGGCTAAAGCTCATCGGCATTCTCGGCTTGGCGCGTCAGGGGAGGCGGCGGGTTGGCGCATGGGCTCAGAGCTCGTCAGCATCGCGCTGGCTCTGCAGGACGAAGGTCACCACGATGAGGATCAGCCACAGCATGTAGGGGCGGTACCAGGCACCGTTGGGGTCGATCCACCAGTCCATGATGGCAGGCGAGAACAGGTAGATGCCGACTACCAGAATCAGAACCAATCGATAGATATACATGCCGCGTCTCGCTACTGAGTGTGGCGATGGTAACGGAAGCGCGGGGCGCTGGCGAAGGGGCATCGTTCGGCTGGCGCGTGGCGCAGCGCTGGCGCATATCTTGCTGGCTGATCAATGCCCATAGCGGCTACGCTTTTACCGCGCGTGGCGTTGCCGCGCCATCTACGCACTGCATTGGAATCTTCATGCCTGATCTGCTTGCCGGATACCTGCCTGACGGGGCGGCCTACGACGAACTGCTCGACCGCCAGGGGCAGGTGCGCCCGCACTGGCGGCCGGTGCTGAGCCAGCTGCGCCGCAACACGCCCGCGCAGTTGCAGCAGCGCCAGGCAATGGTGACCCGGCAGATCCAGGCCAACGGTGTTACCTACAACGTTTATGCCGATCCCGATGGCGCCGACCGCCCCTGGGAACTGGACCTGTTGCCAAACCTGATACCGGCGGCCGAATGGCAGACCATCGCCGCCGGCGTGGCACAGCGCGCGGGCCTACTCAACAAGGTGCTGGCTGATCTCTACGGCCCCCAGCATTTGCTGGCTGAAGGGCTGCTGCCGCCGGAACTGGTGTTCGGGCACGAGAGTTTTCTGTGGCCGTGCCAGGGCGTGCAGCCGCCCGGCAGCACTTTTCTGCATCTGTATGCGGTGGACCTGGCCCGTTCGGCAGACGGTCGCTGGCAGGTGGTCGCCGATCGCACCCAGGCGCCGGCCGGTGCCGGCTTCGCCTTGGAGAACCGGCAGATCATTTCGCGGGCCTTTCCCGAGCTGTACCGCGATCTTGGCGTGCAGCACCTGGCCGGTTTCTTCCGCACTCTGCAGGATACTCTGACCAGCCAGGCGCCGGCCGGTAACGACACGCCGCTGGTGGTGGTGCTGACCGCCGGGCGTTTCAACGAAAGCTACTTCGAGCACCTGTACCTGGCGCGCCAGCTCGGCTACCCACTGGTGGAAGGCAGCGACCTGACCGTGCGCGACGCCACGCTCTACCTCAAGACCCTTGCCGGCTTGCAACGCGTGCATGCGGTGTTGCGCCGGCTGGATGATGATTTCTGCGATCCCCTGGAGCTGCGCAGCGATTCGGCGCTCGGCGTGCCCGGGCTGCTGGAAGTGGTACGCCAGGGGCGCGTGCTGGTGGCCAATGCCCTGGGCTCCGGCCTGCTGGAGTCGCCCGGGTTGAGCGGCTTTCTGCCGGCGGTCAGCGAGCGTTTGCTCGGCGAGCCGCTGCTGTTGCCTGGTATCGACAGTGCCTGGTGCGGCGAGCCGCCGGTGCTGGCCAAGGTGCTGGAAGACTTGCCGAATTGGTTGATCCGGCCCTGTTCAGCAGCCCAGCGCTTGGCGCAGGGCCGCAATCCCGATGCCGAGCACCTGCGCCAGCAACCGGAGGCCTACGTTGCCCAGGCTTCCGTGCAGCTGTCCCGGGCACCGGTGTGGTTCGGTGAGGCCGGTGTGCAGCCACGTGTCATCGGCATGCGCGTGTTCGCCGTGGCCAGTGGCGACGGCTACCGGGTGATGCCAGGCGGCCTGACCCGTGCGGCCGTGGCAGGCGCAACCGACGTGATGTCCATGCAAAGTGGCGGCGTCAGCAAGGACACCTGGGTGCTGGGCGAGCGCCAGGCGCCGGGTGAGCAATGGCAGGGCACGCGTGCTCTGGGCGCTGCCGATCTGGTGCGCAGCGACCCCTACCTGCCCTCTCGGGTGGTGGAAAACCTGTTCTGGTTCGGGCGCTACAGCGAGCGCTGCGAGGACAATGCGCGGCTGTTGCGCATCATGTTGGCGCGTTACGTCGAAGACGATGATGACCCGCGGGCACTGCAGGCCATGTTCGCACTCGCCGAGACGCTCGGCACCTTGCCCGATGAGGCCCATGGCAGCCTGGAGGCGCGTTTGCGCGAAGCACTGCTCGGTAGCGAGTGGCCGGGCAGCGTGCGCGTCAACCTGCAGCGCCTGCAATGGACGGCCGGCAGCGTGCGCGGCAAGCTGTCCCAGGCCAACTGGCAGGCCATGGTCGAGCTGCAGCGCGATCTGCAGCAGCTGGAAGGCCGTGATGGCGACCTTGGCCAGCTGCTGGATGTGCTCAACCGGCTGATGATTTCCCTGGCTGCGTTATCCGGTTTCGCCCTTGACGACATGACTCGCGATGAGGGCTGGCGCTTTCTGATGATCGGCCGCTGTATCGAGCGCCTACAGTTTCTCTGCGACAGCATCGGCGGCTTCCTGCGCATCGGTACCAGTGACGACGCTGCGGCGCTGGACTGGCTGCTGGAGCTGGGCAACAGCTCGATCACCTATCGCACTCGCTATATGGCCAGCGCCCAGCTGATTCCGGTGCTCGACCTGCTGCTGCTCGATGAGCGCAACCCCCATGCCGTTCTGTATCAGCTGCGCCTGCTGCTGCGTGCCCTAAAACGCCTGGCCGAGCGCTTCGAGATGGAAGCCAATCCTGATCTGGCACAGCTCGAACGCCGTTTGAGCGCCTTCGACCTGCACAGCCTGGAAGATCCGCTGTTCGGCGCCGGCGGCGTTCGCGCGGTGCTCGACGGCCTGGCCGGGTTGCTCGCGGATATCGGTCAGGGCGCTGGCGCGGTCTCCGAGCAACTGAGCCTGCGGTTTTTTGCCCACGTGGCGGCCAGCCAGGGAACCCAGTCTTCATGAGCCGCCGTTACCAGGTGCTGCACGACACCCATTACCGCTACGCGGCGCCGGTTTCTCTGGCCCAGCAACTCGCGCATCTTTGGCCGCGGGAATGCGCCTGGCAGCGCTGCGATGCGCGGCAGCTGCTGGTCAGCCCCGAGCCCTGCCAGCGCCGCGATGGCGTCGACGTATTCGGCAATCCGCTGACCCGTCTGGCCTTCGAGCGGCCCCACGATGCGTTGCACGTGCGCGCACAACTGAGCGTCGAGGTGCTGCCGCGCAGCCCGGTCGACCTGCAGGGTTCGCCGTCCTGGAGCGCTGTGCGCCAGGCGCTGCGCTACCAGCGCCACGCCCTGTCCACCGAGATGCTGGACGCGGTGCGCTATCGATTCGCCTCGCCCTATGTGGGGCTGGATGTGGCCTTCAACGCCTTCGCGGCCGACTGCTTCGCGCCCGAGCGCCCGCTGCTCGAAGCCGTACAGGCGCTAATGCACAAGATCCATGGCGAGTTCGCCTTCGACGCCAGCGCCACCTTGGTGGCGACGCCGCTGCTGGCGGTACTCGAGCAGCGGCGCGGGGTCTGTCAGGACTTCGCTCACCTGATGCTCGCCTGCCTGCGCTCGCGTGGGCTTGCCGCCCGCTACGTCAGCGGCTACCTGCTGACCCAGCCGCCACCCGGGCAGGCGCGGCTGATCGGCGCCGATGCGTCCCACGCCTGGGTATCGGTGTATTGCCCGCACAACGGTTGGGTGGACTTCGACCCCACCAACAACCTGTTGCCGGCGCTGGAGCACATCACCCTGGCCTGGGGCCGCGATTTCGGCGATGTATCACCCCTGCGCGGGGTGATTCTCGGCGGTGGCCATCATGATCCAGTCGTTCAGGTCACGGTCACGCCGCTGTAGGGCGGGGTTCAGGCCGCGATCACGCGGAGCACGGCGACCAGCTGGAAGGCGCAGAAGAAGCCCAAGGCGATGCGCAGCGGGGTGGACAGGTTGGCGCCGAGGCTGTCGCGAAGTGGCTTGAGCATGAAACTCGGGGTCAGGGCCAGGCCGATCACCAGCGAGACCACGGCGAACATCGAAAAGAACTCGCTGCTCATCGGCGGCACGCCCGAGGCGAAACCGTACAGCAGGCAACCAATGGCCACGGCGAAAAAGGCCGCAGAAATCAGGCGCTCCTTGGGTGTCCAGGACGAAAAGTTCACGGGCAGGCTCCACAGGCGAAAACGTTGGGGCGCAGTATAAGGAATGGCGTCTGCCTGGGCAGCCGTCGGTAACAAAGTAGCGGCAGCGGGACGAACGGCGCGCTCGGCCCAAAGACCTGTTCACGATCCTTCGGCTCGACTTCGGGATGTTGACTGCAATGTGGCGAGAGCGGCATTTCACGAACTTGTGGGAAGGGCTTTAGCCCCGAGCTCTTTGTTTACCCTGATAAAAGACTCGAGGCTAAAGCCTCTCCCACAAAGATCCGTGCCTACCGTACGCTTTTGCTTTTTGCAGCCGCTTTATGTCGCCTAAAAAGACCGTGAACAGGCTCTAGAGAATGCCCGCCTTTTTCCAGGCCAAATAACGGTTGACCAGCTCCGGCCCCAGCTCGCCAGGACGCGCGTCGAGCACTGGCACGTTATGGGCTGCCAGGCGCTCATGCAGCGTGTTGCGGGCGTTGAGGTAATCCACCGCGCCGCAGTAGTTCAGCGCCGACTCGTAGTCCTGCACCTGGGTGTGGCGCAGGGTGTCGAGCACGTCTTCACGCAGGCTGGCGATCAGCACGCGGTGGCGGCGTTCCAGGCGTTTGACCGCGGCCAGCAGATCCTCGTCGTCCTCGTCGCGCAGGTTGGTGATCAGCACCACAAGGGCGCGGCGGCTCTGGCGTTTGAGCAGGGCGTCCACCGCGTCGCTGTAGTCGGCTGGGCGCTGGGTGCTCTGCAGGTCGTACACGGCGTTGAGCAGTACATTGACCTGGGCCTGGCCCTTGACCGGCGGCAGGTAGCGGCGTTGCTCGCTGGCGAAGGTCATCAGCCCTACGGCGTCGCCCTGGCGAAGGGCCACGTAGCTGAGCAGCAGGCTGGCGTTAAGGGCGTGGTCGAAGTGCGATAGCTCGTCGTCCTGGCTGCGCATCCGCCGGCCGCAGTCGAGCAGGAAAACAATCTGCTGGTCGCGCTCGTCCTGGTATTCGCGGGCGATCGGCGTGCGCTTGCGGGCGGTGGCCTTCCAGTCGATCTGCCGCAGCGTGTCGCCTTCACGGAATTCCCGCAGCTGGTGAAATTCCTGACCCAGGCCGCGACGCTGGCGCTGGCGCACGCCCAACTGGCTGATCCAGTCGTCCACGGCCATCAACTGGGCGCCGTACAGGCGGGCGAAATCCGGATAGACACGGGTTTCGTCGCGCGTCTCCAGGTGGCGACGCGACTGCCAAAGGCGCAGTGGGCTCGGCAGGCTGACTTCGCAACGCGGCAGCACGAAGTGGCCGCGCACCAGCGGGCGCACGCGGTAGCTGAAGCTGGTGTGTTCGCCAGGGCGCAGCTCGACCTGCTGGGGCATGTGCTCGACGGCCATGTCCTGGGGCGTGTGATCGAATACCTCGATGTGCAAGTCGTTCTTGTAACTGTGCTCGGCGCTCAGGCGCACGTCGCTCCAGCGGCCCAACGGCAGATTGCCCGGCAACTGGCGGGACAGGCGCGGCGAGGGCAGGCGGGACAGACGCAGGGCGTCGACCAGCGCCACGCCGGCGAGCAGCAGCAATGCGCCCCACCACAGGGTGGTGAGTCGCTCGGGCACGGCCACCGACAGCGCGTCCAGGGCGCCGAGCACGATGGCGACCACGAGCAGCCCGGCCAGCAGGCGCAGCAGGGTGGAGGAGGGCTTCATGCCGCTTTATCCCGGTTCGAGTCTGTCATAGACGGGGCGCAGGCACCTGGTCGAGCAGCTGCAGCAGAACCTGATCGACCGACAGCCCTTCGATGCCCAGCTCCGGCGATAGGCGCACACGGTGGCGCAGCACCGCCAGGGCGCAGCCCTTGATGTCGTCGGGCAGCACGAAATCGCCGCCGCGCAGGAGGGCGCGGGCACGGGCGCCGCGCACCAGGGCGATGGATGCCCGCGGGCCGGCGCCGATGGCCAGGCCCGGCCAGCTGCGCGTGGCGCGGGCCAGGCGCACGGCATAGTCGAGCACATGGTCGTCGAGGGGCAGGTCGCTGGCGATCTTCTGCATGATCAGCACGTCCTTGGCCTGCAACAGGGTGCGCAGCGGCGTGACCTCGAGCATGTCGGCCTTCGCCGAGCGGGTGACCTGGCGCACCATGTTCAGCTCTTCGTCCTGCTCGGGGTAATCCATGTGCAGCTTGAGCATGAAACGGTCGAGCTCGGCTTCGGGCAGCGGGTAGGTGCCTTCCTGCTCGATGGGGTTCTGGGTGGCCAGCACCATGAACGGCAGCGGCACCGCCAGCGGGCGACCTTCCAGGGTCACCTGGCGCTCCTGCATGACTTCCAGCAGCGCGGCCTGGGTCTTGGCCGGCGCGCGGTTGATCTCGTCGGCGAGCAGCAGGTTGGTGAAGATCGGCCCCTTGCGCAGCTTGAACTGCTCGCTCTGCAGGTCGTACACCGCGTGGCCGGTGATGTCGCTGGGCATCAGGTCCGGGGTGAACTGGATGCGCGCGAACTCGCCGCCGAAGCAGCGCGCCAGGGCGCGCACCAGTAGAGTCTTGCCGAGGCCGGGCACACCTTCGAGCAGCACGTGGCCGCCAGCGATCAGCGCGGTGAGCACGTCGTCGATCACCGCCGTCTGGCCGATCACCGCCTTCTGCAGTTCCTGGCGCAGGCCCTGAGCCAGTTGGCTGGCGCGCTGGCGCTGCTGGGCGATGTTGCCGGCCGAGGGCGCGGCGGCCGGCGCCGCGGTGGATTCGCCGATCGGGCTGCTCGGCTGGTCAGGCGTATTTTCGCTCATAGGGCATTCCTGAGTGTTTGCAGGTGGGCGACCTGGCGGGTGAAGTCGCTGGCGGACAGGCGTTTCTCGCCCAGGGGGCGCATGGCCTGGCTGATGATGGTGGAAGGCTGACGGCTGAGGCGGCCAAGAATCTGCCACTGGTCGGCCACGGCCAGGCGCTCGAAACCGGGGTGGCGACGGCGAGCGCGACGCAGGATGTCCTGCTGCAGGTTGCCGAGCAGACGTTGCTGGCCGCTCTGGCGCAGCAGGAAATCGGCGGCGGCGCGCAGGTGTTCCTGCAGCTGCCGGCGGCTGACCGGTTGCGGTTGCAGCAGCGGCCCGCGGCGCTGGCCGACGTGCCACAGGGTCAGCACCAGCAGCAGGGCCAGGGCCAGCAGGGCTGGGGCGAAATGGCGTTGCAGCAGGGTCAGCAGGCTGTCGCGGTCGGCGTTGTAGACCAGGGTCACGGCGCTGTCCTGGCTGAGGTACCAGAGCAGCCAGGCGTTGTCGTAGTTGCCCAGGTTTTCGTTCTGCCAGACCCAGGCATCGCTGACGATGCTGATCAGCCCGTCGCCGTGATAGATCTGAAGCAGATGTGTGGCTTCGCCGCTGTTGGCCCAGACGTGGGCCAGGTTATTGGCATCGTAGAGGTGAAAGTCGGTATCGAAGTCGATGTAGGCCGGTGCCTGCTCGTTTTCCAGGTACAGCTTGGTCAGGTTCGGGTAGGCGTCCGTCGGCTCTTGCTGATCCTCTTCGCTGGCCGACTCGCTTGGCTGTTCGTCGGCAGCAGAGCCGCCTTCCTGCTCGGCGTCTTCCTCGTCGAGCTGCTCGACCGGGTACTGCTGCACGTTCAGTTTGTCGAGCAGCCCGTCGCCACTCTTGCCCTGTTCCTCGTCCCACATGCGTTCGGCAACGAACAGCAAGTGGCCGCCGCGGGCCGTCCATTCCAGCAGGCGCTCGTTCTGGCGTGGCGTCAGGTTGCTGCGGTTGGCGAGCAGCAGCAGGGTGTGGCCGCGACTCGGCAAGGTGTCGAGGCCGGCCAGGTTGTCGGCGCGGGCAACCTCGATGCCCTGCTTGCGCAGGAACTGTTCGGCGGCCAGATAGGGATTGGCGCGGGCCTCGGGTGACGGGCCGTGGGTGACCACTTCCTCGTAGGATTCGGCGCGTTGCAGCAGGAAATTGCCGAGCAGGCCAAGAATCAGCACCAGCAGAACGAGCAGGCCGATACGCAGAGAGCGGCTCATGGGCGACCTCGCTGTTCGACCAGGCGGCGCCAGTCATTGCACAGCACCGGGCACAGCGCGGTTGGCGGCAGGCGATGGCCGTAAGCGAGGTTTTGCCAGTGGCGCGTCAGGGTGTGGCTGAAGTTGCTCAGTTCCGGGTCGTCGAGACCATCGACCAGCGGCAGCACTTCGGCTTCGGTGTGGGAACTCTTGAGCGGCAGCTTGTGATCGTGGATCAGACAGCTGAGCAGGGCACGGTAAAGCAGGCCCAGAGCGGCGCGCGGGTCTTCAGCCCAGAGCCGCTCGGCGCTGCTGGCCACATCGTCCGGCAGGCTTTCCGGCACTACGTCCAGGCCGAATAGCTGGTCCGGCGATTCGACTTTCTTCGTACGTTTTACCCGCGTTCGGCCTACGAAGGTGCCGAGCCACTCGCGGTAGCGCCACAGCACCAGGGCGATCAGGCCGATCACCAGCGCCCACAGGGCGGCCTCGAAGAACCGGGCCAGACCTTTCAGCGCTTCCCAGCCTTCGAGCATGTCGAAGAACTTCTCCAGCTTCTCGCTGGACCCGGGCTCTGCCTTGTCCTCTTTGGCCTCGTCGCCGAAGCGCCAGCGGGTCACGGTTTCACGGTTCTCGAAGGGCGGCGAGTCGAGAATCTGCAACGCCGCTTCCCGGGAGGCCTGGCTGGTCAGCGGCTGGGCGAGCATACGTGGCGCTTCCGGGCCGTTCGGGTCTTCGCTCGGCAGCGGGCAGCTGGCAAGCGTGTCTGCAGCGAATGCAGGTGTCGGCGCCTGCAATGCCAGCGCGCCGATGCCGAGCAGCAAGGCGTAGGCCACGCCGGTCAGGCGCTGGCGCAGGCGGCGGAAGGTCAGCTCGATATCCCAGCCTTCCAGGGCCGTGCGGCGGTTGAGGTACAGGCTGAAACCGCCAGCGACATAGATCGGCCCCCAGAGAACCAGCAGCAGCGCATAGGCCAGGTTGGACAGGTGCTCCAGCCACAGCCACTCGCTGGTGTCGCCGTTGATCAGGCTCTGCCAGTCCCATTCGGTAGAAACCTGGGTGGGGATCAGCAGGTAGACCAGACTGCCGAGGCCGATCCACAGGGCGGTTTCCAGGTGCACGCCGACCAGGGTCAGCCAGGTAGCCGCGCCTGAGTTGCGCTGCGCCAGTACGTTGAGGCGTTGGGTACGCGCCTTGCCCTTGAGGCCTTCGAGCTGCAGCACCGGCAGGTCGAAGCTGCGCGTCGGGCTAAAGCGGCGCCAGGTCAGGCTGGCCAGCAGCTGTGGTTTCAGCAGGGTAGGGAAGGCCTTGAGTGCCTGCTTGAGTGTCGGCGTCTCGCCGAACAGCGAGCGCGAGAGGATGTACAGCGGCAGCCGCTCGTAAGCCGGCTTCAGCCACCAGAACACGAACATCGCCCAGGACGGGTACTGCCACAGTAGCGCGCAGAGCACGGCGAAGATCGGCAGGGTCACTGCAGCCCAGCTGGCCATCAGCAGACGGCGATGCTGACGGGCCATCAGTACGCCGAGGTCGATGGCTTCCCAGGGCGTGCGCGGGCGGATCGCCACGCTGGCATCAGTCAGGCGCATGCTGCCGCCGGCCTGCCAGGCCCAGATAAGCCAGCACCAGCGCCCACAGGCCTGCGCCCACCCAGTATTTCACCGTGGGTGTGGAGAAGGTCATGGACGACCAGTAAGCCTCGATAAAGGCGGCGATCAGCAGAAACAGCGCAGCGCCGCCGAGCAGTCGGATGGCGCGGATCGCCGCCAGGCGCAGTGCTTCGCCACGGGGCAGGCGACCGGGTGCCAGCAGCGCCCAGCCGAGCTTGAGACCGGCAGCGCCGGCCAGGGCGATGGCGGTCAGTTCGAAGGCACCGTGGCCGATCACGAACGACCAGAAGGTTTCGCTGTAGCCCAACTGCGTCAGGTAGCCGGCCACCGCGCCGATCATCAGGCCATTGAACAGCAGGAAGAACAGGCTGCCGACGCCGAACAGCAGACCACTGGCGAAGGTTTGGAAGGCGATGCCGGTGTTGTTCATGATGTAGAAGCCGAACATCATCCAGTCATCGCCCGCATCACGCTCGCCGAAGCGGCCCAGGCGCGTGGTGTCCGGGTCGTACATGCCCTCCATCTCGCTGACGCGGGCTGGATCCATGACGCTGTAGACCAGATCTGGAAACAGGTAAACGAGAGTGCCCATCAGCGCCAGGCTACCGAAGAACAGCAGGCTGGCGATGCTCACCAGGCGCCACTCCTCGCGCACCAGACGCGGAAAGCCAGCCAGCACGAAGCCGATCAGCTGCGGGCCGATGGCGCTGCGATGGCGGTAGAACTGCTGGTGGCCACGCAGGGCCAGGTGCTGCAGTTCCTCGATCAGATGGTTGCTGTAGCCGCGGGCCCGAGCCAATGCCAGGTGCTGGCAGAGGCGGCGGTACTCGGCGGCGAAGGTGCGGCTCTTGTCCGCATCGCGGTCGCCGCTTTCCAGACGCGTGAGCTGTTCGGCGAAGGCCTGCCACTGGGGCTGGTGACGGGTTTCGAAAAGGCTCTGCTTCATATCGGCCCCAACAAGCCGCGCGCGATGCCGTTGATGCGGCCTTCGGCCTGGTTGGCATCGACCTGCAGCGGCTCGGCTAGAATGCCTGCCAGCTCGGCGCGGCGCGCGGTCGACAGGCCTTCACCCCGTTCTGCGAAAGCCAGCATGGCGCGTTGCTCGGCAAAATCCAGCGCGAAAGGCGCCGGCAGCGCCTCGGCCTCGGGCAGATTCGGCCGCTCGATGGCCTGCTCGCGGTAAACCACCAGGGTGCCGGCGGCGATATCGCCGAGGCGTTTGAAGGCGCGGGTGCTCAGGCAACTGATGATGCCCAGGGTGTAGGCGAACGGCAGCAGGTCGACGAAACGCAGCAGGTTGCGGGTCAGCGAGGCCGGCCAGCTGATCGGCGTGCCATCGTCATGCACTACGCGCAGGCCGAGCAACTGTTTGCCTGGCGATCGGCCCTGGTTGAGTACCTCGAACAGCACCATGTACCACCAGGTCACCAGAAACAGAACGATGGTCGCCAGGCCCATGCCCAACTGGCCGAACAGGCCCAGTACCAGATAGACGACGGCGAGGATGGCACCGCGGATCAGCAGGTCGATGGTAAAGGCCAGGGCACGCGGCACCAGCCCGGCAGGACGCTGCGCGAGGTCAATCCCTTCCGGGGTTTCCACCTGATAGCGCGTGTCCAGCATGGCCTGCTGGGGTCGAGAAGAAGGGATGGCTGAGGAAGGTGGCATCGTCACGTCGTAGGGAGCAAAGCCCGATGCTAGCCAGCAGCGGAGCGGGAAGCAACCAGGCCGCGCGAACGCGGCCTGGGCTGCACATGCTTAACGTGCGACGGGCAGGACGCCGAAGATGGTGCGGTACAGCACGCCCATGACCATGACGAACAGCGGGATGGTCCAGATCAGGCCGATGCCCAGCGGGATGGCGCTGATAGACACGATCAGGCCGAGCAGCAGGAACAGGCCGAAGACCTTGAACCAGTGCTGGGTGATGGCCTTGCGCGAGGCTTCCATGGCCTGCCACGGCGACAGGCCACGCTCGACGATCAGCGGGATGGCCAGCATGTAGGCCACGGCCAGGTAGATGCCGGGGATCAGCAGCAGGATCATGCCCAGGTAGATCAGCAGCATCATCAGCACGGCAGCGATCAGCAGCGGTACGAGGCTGCCGAAGTGGCCGAAAATTTCGTTGAAGCTGATCGGCTGGCCCGCTGCGCGGCGAATGCCGACCATGGTCAGGCCGGCGAAGAACGGGTAGCTCACCGCCGAGGCGATGATGGTGGTCAGCAGCTGACCGATGATGATCAGCGCCAGGCTGTCGCTGAACATGCTGAATATGCCCAGCACGCCACCGACCACGAACGAGGCGACCAGAATCGCCACGTAGAAGATCAGGAAGCCGCCGATGATGATGCCTTTGGTGCCTTTGGTCAGCTGCCAGGCTTCGCTGAGCAGGCCGCCAATGGTGAAGTCGTAGCCCCGGCTCAGGGCTTGTTCGACGCTCAGTGCTTGGGCGCCGGTGGGCGCGTCCTGCAGCTGGCTGGTGGGAACGGCATACGGATTGGTCGTGGTGTCACTCATGATTCATCCTTGGCGAGCGGCAATGAGATTGTTTCCTGATGTTAATGGTGGATTAGATCGCTAACAAGGGGGCACTCGCTGCCTCGTTGCCAAGGTCGTGAAGGCCATCAAGTTTTTGCCAGGCTGTCGTGGTTTGTGAACGAGCGGCAACAAACCTAGACTGCGACGCTCATTCGTCACAGGAGTCCGCCGTGCCTTCCAGTCTGTTCTGGTACGACTACGAAACCACCGGTATCGACCCGCGCCGTGATCGACCGCTGCAGGTCGCCGGCATCCGCACCGACGAGCAGCTCAACGAAATCGACGCGCCGATCAATCTGTACTGCCAGCCAAGCGACGATATCCTGCCGCACCCCGCGGCCTGCATGATTACCGGCATCGGCCCGGACCGGCTGGCGCGTGAAGGTTTGAGTGAAGCCGAATTCATGACCCGCGTACATGCCGAGCTGGCGCGCCCCGGCACCTGTGGCGTGGGCTACAACAGCCTGCGTTTCGATGATGAGGTGACGCGTTACAGCCTGTACCGCAACTTCTTCGACCCCTATGCCCGCGAGTGGCAGGGCGGCAACAGCCGTTGGGATCTGATCGACATGGTGCGCACCGCCTATGCGCTGCGCCCCGAAGGCATCGAATGGCCACAGGACGAGCACGGCGTTAGCCTCAAGCTCGAGCGCCTGACCGCCGCCAACGGTATCGATCACGGTCAGGCTCACGATGCGCTGTCGGACGTGCGCGCTACCATCGCCCTGGCGCGGCTGATCCGCGAGCGCCAGCCCAAGCTCTATGACTACCTATACGGGCTGCGCAGCAAGCACCAAGTGCTCGATCAGATTCGCCTGCTGCAACCCCTGGTGCATGTGTCCGGGCGCTTTTCCGGGGCGCGGCATTACCTGGCAGTCGTGCTGCCGCTGGCCTGGCATCCGCGCAACCGCAATGCGCTGATCGTTTGCGACCTGCACCTGGATGCGGCGCCGTTGCTGAGTGAAAGCGCCGACACCCTAAGGCAGCGCCTTTATACGCGGCGCGATGACTTGGGCGGCGAACTGCCGGTACCGCTCAAGCTCATACATATTAATCGCTGCCCGGTGATCGCACCCCTAGGCGTATTGCGCGACGAAGATTGCCAGCGCCTGCAGTTGGACAAGACCGAGTTGCAAGCGCGCGCCAAGCGATTGGCTGATACCCAGGAACAATGGCGAGACAAATTGCCGCAGGTGTATACGGAAGAAAGTTTCGCTTCGGTGATGGATCCCGAGCAGCAGTTGTACGATGGTTTTATTGGTGACCGCGACCGCCGACTTTGCGAGCAGGTGCGTAATTGTGATCCGTCCCAATTGGCTGCGCAGTCCTGGCCATTCGATGATGCACGGTTGCCCGAGTTACTGTTTCGCTACCGGGCCCGTAACTTCGCGACGACCCTGAGCAGTGAAGAACAATTGCGCTGGCATGCGTTCTGCCGGCAGCGTCTTAGCCAGCCCGAGTTTGGTGCGCCCAATACGCTGGTGAGTTTCGAGACCGAGATGGCGCGCTATCTGACTGAGGCAAACGAAAGTCAGCAGGCAGCACTGCACACCTGGCTTGCGCACGCGCAACAATTGCGTCAGCGATATGGTCTACAAAACGAAGGGAAATAAAACTGGTTGCCAGTGTTAAATCATCAGGTGGTCAATCGAATCTTTCTATTGAGTTGATTGAATAGACGCCCATAAAAAACGCCAGCAATGCTGGCGTTCTTCATGGACTCACCGCCCCGGTCTGGCATCAGCCCAGCAGGGTGGCCCAGCCTTCGACGACGTCGGCGCCCCACTTGGCTTTCCACTCTTTCAGGGTCTTGTGGTTGCCACCTTTGGTTTCGATGACTTCGCCGGTGTTCGGGTTTTTGTACTGCTTAACTTTGCGAGCACGCTTGCTGCCGGTGGCGGCTGCTTTACCTGCTGCGCGCGGCGCTTTGCCAACTTTCGCTTCTGGATCGAGCAGCGCAATGATGTCGCGCAGCGATTTCTGATATTCACCCATCAGGGTGCGCAGCTTGCCTTCGAACTCCAGTTCCTTTTTCAGCTTGTCGTCTTGCGACAGGCTTTTCAGACGCTCTTGCAGTTCTTTGATGTTTTCTTCGAGGCTGCGGTATTCAGTGATCAGCGACATGTGCGTACCTTTAATGCAATGCAAGGGAGGGGCTAAGTGTTGCTTATAGTAGACAGGGGCCGGTTTTAAGTAAACCGCTTTGTATTAAACAGACGTGCGCCAGGAAAAGAAGTTGCACGGCTGGATGACTATTTAATTAGCGCTTAAATTAGCTTCAACACTAATCGCCGGCACCGCTAAACAGTGAAGGTATAACTGCAAGTGTCGGTGACTTCTTGCGGACCTGGCCGCATCGTCCATGCCCGGCACGACAGGCGCCTGGTACAGCTACTGCAGTTTTTTGTGGGTGTGGCTAAAATGCGCGCCTTCGCTAATTCTCTGGAGTTGTTCATGCGCACTTTTCGGCTGGTAATCGCCTGCCCTGATCGTACCGGCATCGTGGCCAAGGTCAGTAACTTCCTGGCGACCTACAACGGCTGGATCACCGAAGCGAGCCACCATTCGGACACGCAGAGCGGCTGGTTTTTCATGCGCCACGAAATCCGTGCCGATTCGCTGCCCTTCGACCTGGACGGCTTCAATCAGGCGTTCGCGCCCATCGCCCGTGAGTTTTCGATGGAATGGCGCATCACCGACTCGGCGCAAAAGAAGCGTGTGGTGCTGATGGCCAGCCGCGAGTCTCACTGTCTGGCCGACCTGCTGCACCGCTGGCACAGCAACGAGCTGGATTGCGACATTCCCTGCGTGATTTCCAACCATGACGACCTGCGCAGCATGGTCGAGTGGCATGGCATCCCGTTCATCCATGTGCCGGTGGACCCGCAGAATAAGCAGCCAGCATTCGATGAGGTCGCGCGCCTGGTCGAAGAACACCGCGCTGATGTGATCGTGCTGGCGCGCTACATGCAGATCCTGCCGCCCAAATTGTGTCAGGACTATGCGCAGCGCGTGATCAACATCCACCACAGCTTCCTGCCGTCCTTTGTCGGTGCCAAGCCCTACCACCAGGCCTCGCTGCGCGGTGTGAAGCTGATCGGCGCTACCTCTCACTATGTGACCGAGGAGCTGGACGCCGGCCCGATCATCGAGCAGGACGTGGTGCGCGTCAGCCATCGCGAGACCATTGAGGAGATGGTGCGCCTGGGCAAGGACGTGGAAAAAATGGTGCTTTCCCGCGGTCTGCGCTATCACTTGGAAGACCGAGTGCTGGTGCACAACAACAAGACGGTGGTATTCGACTAAGCCGTCTGGCCCGATGCTCGAACAAGGAGTTCGCGTTCATGCTCAAGTCCGTCAAAGTGCGTGATTACATGACTCGTCACCTGGTGACCTTTCATGCCGATACCGATCTGTTCACCGCCATCAACCGCTTGCTCGAGCATCGTATTTCCGGTGCGCCCGTGGTCGACGGCCAGGGGCGTCTGATGGGTCTGCTGTCCGAGGGCGATTGCCTGCGGGGTATTCTGCAGGGCGCCTATTACGAGGCCACCGGCGGCACCATCGCCTCGTACATGACCAGCACTGTGGAAACCACCTCGCCTGAGGCGGACATCATCGAGGTGGCCGAGCGCTTTCTCAAAGGTCGCCGCCGCCGCTTTCCGGTGGTCGAGGGCGGCAAACTGGTCGGCCAGATCAGCCGTCACGACGTGCTACTGGCGGTAAAGGAGTTCGCCCAGCATGAACAAGGCCGTGCGAGGGGCTGATCGCCATGGCTGACGACAAACCCGATGTGCCGGGCACAGCGACGCCGCCACCGGTAGTCGGCCAGGGCTGCGTGCAGCGCTTCGACCCCGAGGCGCTGAGCGATGAGGACGGCACCGAGTTCGAAGGGGCCGAAGCCTTGTGGCAACGCATGCAGCGCGAGCAGCAGAGCTGCGATAAATAAAAAAGGGCGCCACTGGCGCCCTTTTTCATTGCTCCGGCTTCAAATCCGGAAGCTGTCGACCAGATGCTTCAGGCGCGCGGCCTGCTGCTCCAGGTCGGCGCAGGCTCGCAGGGTGGCCTGCAGGTTTTCCACACCTTCCTGATTGAGGGTGTTGATCTCGGTAATGTCCATGTTCAGTGCCTCGATCACCGAGGTCTGCTCCTCGGTGGCTGTGGCCACGGACTGGTTCATGCCGTCGATCTCGCCGATGCGCAGGGTCACGCTGCCCAGGCGCTCGCCGGCCTGGTTGGCAACCTCCACGCTCTGCTCGCTGTAGTGCTGGCTCTCGGTCATGGTGGTGACCGACTCGCGGGAGCCGACCTGCAGCTCCTCGATCATCTTATCGATTTCCTGGGCCGATTCCTGGGTGCGATGAGCCAGGTTGCGCACTTCATCGGCGACCACCGCGAAACCGCGGCCCGCCTCGCCAGCGCGGGCGGCTTCGATGGCGGCGTTGAGGGCCAGCAGGTTGGTCTGCTGGGAGATGCTCTTGATCACCTCGAGAATCTGCCCGATGTCCGTGGTCTTGCCAGCGAGCATCTCGATCTTGCTGCGCGCATCGACCACCTTGGCGGAAAGGTCGGTCATGGCATTGATCGCCTGCTGCACAACCTTGCCACCGTCTTCGGCCTGATGGCGGGCGTCGGAGGCCTGATTGGAAGCGTCTGCGGCGTTACGGGCGATTTCCTGGGCGGCGGCGCCCAGTTCGTTGATCGCCGCGGCCACGCTGTTGGTACGGCTGGCCTGTTCGTCGGAGTTGGCGATCGAGGAGTTGGAAGCGTTGACCACCAGCTTGGCGACTTCGTTGACCTGGGCGGTGGCCGAGGACACTTCGCGGATCGAGGCGTGGATGCGCTCGACAAAGCGGTTGAACGAGCTGGCCAGCGCGCCGAATTCGTCGTGGGACTGGATGGCCAGGCGCTTGGTCAGGTCGCCTTCACCGCGGGCGATATCTTCCATGGCCTTGCCCATGGTGGTCAGCGGTTGCATCAGCACGCGGATCAGCACACCGAGCAAGGCGATGATCAGCGCCACGGCGATCAGCGTGGCGATGGCGGCCGACAGGCGGAATTCATCCAGCGCCGCGTAGGCCAGGTTCTTGTCGATGGACAGGCCCACGTACCACTGCACGTCCGGCAGGCCTTTTACCGGCGAGAAGGTCAGCAGGCGCTGTTGGCCGTCCTGGGTGACTTCGGTGAGCTTGCTGTCCAGGCCGATGGTGGCGTTGGGGTAGAGGTCGCGCAGGTTCTTCATCACCAGGTCGCCCTGAGGGTGAACCAGCACGGTGCCATCCTTGCTGACCAGAAACGCATAACCCAGGTCGCCCAGGTCAATGGAGTTGATGATCTTCACCAGGGTATCCAGGCTGACGTCGCCGCCGGCCATGCCGAATGGCTTGCCGTCCGCACCATGTACCGGGGCGATGGGTGAGATCACCAGGGTGTTGGTGATCTGGTCGACATAGGGCGCGGTGAGCAGGGTGCGGTTGGCCTGAGCGGTGTCCTTGTACCAGGGGCGGGTGCGTGGATCGTAGCCGGCCGGCATCTCGGTCGGTGGGCTGGACAGGAAGCGGCCGTCGCTCTGCACACCGACATAAGTGGACAGGAAAGCCTCCTTGTAGACCGGGCGGGAAATCACCTCCTGCAGGTTGCCCGCGGCGATGGCCAGCTCCAGATTCTGGGCCAGGCTCTCGACCAAAAGGATGCGCCCGGACAGCCAGCTTTCGATATTGCCGGCCGCGGCGTTACTGGCCTGGCTGAGGTTGCTCTGGAGCGAGGCCTGGATGCTGCTACGCTGGCGGCTGTCGTTATAGAGGCTGAACAGAGCGAAGGCGACCGTGACCACCAGGGTGGCGGCCAGCAGGATCTTGTGGCTGAACTGCAGGTTTCTCGTCATGGCATCTTGCGTCCGGTGATCACTGGAACCAGTCTGGTAGGGCGTCGCCAAGTGGCGAGTGGGCAGGCGGCCGAAGTTGGGCTGAATCGGTCATGGCCTGGCGGTTATGTCGGCAGCAGGTCGCTAAAGCTTTAATCCAGAGGACGGTGGTATGGCTTTGAATCAGCAATTCGTTCTGGGCGCGGGCATTGATTGCGAAGCGGTAGGCCAGTCACTGCGCCTGACCAACCGGCACGGCTTGATCGCCGGCGCCACGGGCACCGGCAAGACCGTGACTCTGCAACGGTTGATCGAGAATTTCAGCGATGCCGGCGTGGCGGTGTTCGCGGCAGACGTGAAAGGTGATCTGTGTGGCCTGGGCGCCGCCGGTGCGCCCCAGGGTAAGGTGACCGAACGCATCGCCAGCATGCCGTGGCTGGCGCACAGCCCGACGGCCTATCCGGTCAGCCTCTGGGATGTGCACGGGCAGAGCGGTCACCCGCTGCGCACCACCCTGAGCGAAATGGGGCCGCTGCTGCTTGGCGCATTGCTGGAACTGACCGACAGCCAGCAGGCGGCGCTGTATGCGGCGTTCAAGGTGGCGGATCGCGAAGGCCTGCTGCTACTCGACCTGAAGGATCTAAAGGCGCTGCTCAATCATCTCAAGGAGCAGCCCGAGGTGCTGGGCGCCGACAGCGCGTTGTTCACCAGCGGCTCGGCCCAGGCGCTGTTGCGCCGCCTGGCCAGCCTTGAGCAGCAGGGCGGCGAGGCGCTGTTCGGTGAGCCGGCCCTGCAGCTCGAAGACATTCTGCAGCCGGATCGTGAGGGTCGCGGGCGCATCCATCTGCTCGACGCCAGTCGCCTGGTGCACGAGGCGCCCAAGGTCTACGCGACTTTCCTGCTCTGGTTGCTGGCCGAATTATTCGAGCAACTGCCCGAGCGGGGCGATGCCGACAAGCCGGTGCTGGCGCTGTTCTTCGATGAGGCGCATCTGCTGTTCGCCGATACCCCGAAGGCGCTGCAGTCACGGCTGGAGCAGGTGGTGCGGCTGATTCGCTCTAAAGGCGTGGGCGTGTACTTCGTCACCCAGTCGCCGGGCGATCTGCCCGACGATGTGCTGGCGCAGCTCGGTCTGCGCATCCAGCATGGGCTGCGGGCGTTCACCACCCGTGAGCAGAAGGCGCTGCGCGCCGTGGCCGATGGTTTCCGAGCCAACCCGGCGTTCGATTGCCTGTCTGTGCTCACCGAGCTGGGTATCGGCGAAGCGCTGGTGGGTACCCTGGAAGACAAGGGCACGCCAGCCATGGTGCAGCGTGTGGCCATCGCGCCGCCGCAGTCACGTATCGGCCCGCTGTCCGAAGGTGAACGCGCTGCGTTGATTCGCCAATCGCCATTGGCCGGGCGTTATGACAAACCTTTTGATCGGGAGTCGGCCTACGAGATTCTGACCACGCGTGCAGCCCAGGCCAGCCAGAGCGCTGCACCGCCGGCCAAACAGGATTCATCCACGGTCGGCAGCGCTGGCGAATACCTGGGCGGTCTGGCGAGCCAGGCGTTGAAGAGCGCCATGCGTCAGGCAGCCACTCAGCTCGGGCGGCAACTGGTCAGGGGCTTGATGGGGTCATTGCTTGGCGGCAAGTCCAAGCGGCGTTAGAAAGTGCCACGCCGGCGTGCGCTTGTGCACAGTCGCCGGCGCTCTTCAGTCTCAGGCGCTTTCGGCTCTGGCCTCGGCTTTGCTGGACAGATCTTTTTCGATCTTTTCGATTTCTTTGTCGAAGGCCTGGTCGAGCAGGCTGGCCTTCTTGCGCCACGGCTTGCGTTCCGGATCCGGTTGGGCGGCGTAGGTGATCACTTCACCGCCGTATACATCCTTGTAACGCTGCGCCTGGCGCTCGAGTTCGGCGCGCAGTTCGTCTTTCGTCACGATAGTACCCATGGTTTCCAATAGAGAGATGGGCAACAACGTAAGACCGAGCGGTCTCACTGGTACGGTCGCCACATCTTTATGAAGCCTATACCCTTTCGATAGTTCAGGTTATTCGCAGATGCGACCGAACCCAGGGCAGGTGGGTGATTATCATCAACCCGCGCGGAAAGTCCAGCACGGCGGCCCAACGACGTGAACTGCCCGGCTCAGTTCAGGGGCCGGTACTGCAAGGTAAAGGTCAGGCCAATGCGCTGATTCTGGTTCAGCAGCACCAGGCCCGGTTTGCCGGGCAGGTGATGGGCGTTGACAGGGTGGCTGACCGGTTCGAAGCAGAAAAAGGGTTTACCTTCCGGGCAGAAAAGCAGATAGATGCCCTGATCGCTGCCGATCTCCAGGCTGTAGCCGGCTTGCGGTTCGATGATCCGCGCCTGGCCGTTCCAGCCGATAAAGGCATTGTCGGTATGCACGGCCGGCAATTCGCGCTCCGCGGTGAAATCCCAGTGATGCGGCAGATCGTCCAGACCTGTGGGCAGACTGTTGGCGTCGCAGTGCCAGACTTGCGCGGTCGCGGCCTGCAGGCGCGTGTGGGGCGTACGCGGGAAGTACGGGTGCAGGCCCAGACCGTGCCAGATTGGTGCTTCGCCGCGATGGGTAACCTGCAGGTGAATCGTCAGACGACCATCGTTGAGCTCGAAGCGCTGCTCGGCGGTAAAGGCAAATGGAGTCTGGCTGTCCAGGCGCAGCAGCGCTGCACGCTCACTGTGCTCGATGACTTGCCAGGGCTGCTGCCAGGCGCTGCCATGGATCGGCAGGGGCGAGTTGTCGGCATTGGCAGCGAGGGCCAGCCAGCCTTCGGGGTTGTCGAAACCGCCTTCGGTGATGCGGTTGGACCAGGGCGCGAGCGGGTAGCAGCCGAGCAGACGTGGAGTGCCGGCGGCGAGCGCCTGTTCGTCGGCGTGGCGCAGCAGCGGCTGGGCGGTGGCGATGACCGACCAGTTGGCAATTGCGCCACCGATGCTAGGCGTCAGGGTCAGCTGGGTGATACCGTCTTGCAGGTGCAGAGTGTCGAGCGACATGGGCAGTACCTGTGCAGTTAACGCGCCGTTAGGCGGAGATAAACGAAGAACGTGTCATCATACAACTCTCTGATATATGATGCGCTCTGGCCACCCAGACGATAACGACATCCTTATGGAAACTCAGAACACGCAGCCACGTGCGCGGCGCAAGCATCGAAGCCTGGCACAGGAGCTGGTCGCAGAGCTGTCCCAGCGCATTCGCGACGGGGTGATCAAGCGTGGTGAAAAGTTGCCGACCGAGTCGGCGATCATGGAAGAGCAGGGCGTGAGCCGCACCGTGGTGCGTGAAGCGCTGTCGCGTCTGCAGGCGTCCGGCCTGGTGGAAACCCGCCACGGTATCGGCACCTTCGTGCTGGACACGCCCAGCCCCGGCGTTTTCCGCATCGATCCGGCGACCATCGTCACCCTGCGCGAAGTGCTGGCCGTGCTCGAACTACGTATCAGCCTGGAAGTCGAGTCGGCGGGCCTGGCTGCACAACGCCGTACTCCCGAGCAACTGGCCGCCATGCGCCAGGCGCTGGATGCGCTGAACGAGGGCGCGGCCCATGAAAGCGATGCGGTGTCTTCGGATTTCCAGTTTCACCTGCAGATCGCCCATGCCACGGGCAATCGCTACTTCACCGATATCATGAGCCACCTGGGCACCAGCATCATTCCGCGCACGCGCCTCAATTCCGCCGGTATCGCCCACGACGACCATGCCCACTACATGGCGCGCCTGGAGCGTGAGCACGAGCAGATCTTCGAAGCCATCGCCCGCCAGGATTCCGATGCCGCCCGTGCAGCCATGCGCCTGCACCTGACCAACAGCCGAGAGCGCCTGCGTCAGGCCCACGAGTCGGCCGAAGTGGCCGCGAAGCAGGCCTGAAACCGCGAGGCCGGCAAAGGGCCTGGGCGCTGAGTCTACTTCCGTAGAGCAGCACCCAGGCCCTTTTTCATTTCTGCAGGATCGACGCGCAGCCTGTCGTGAGAGACTGCTTAAGCATCCTTGCGATAAGTCAGCAGCACGATGCCCGTCAGCACGATTGCGCCGCCGATCATCTGCATACCGCTCAATACCTGATCCAGCAGCAGCCAGCCGAACAGCAGCGTGGCGATCGGCTCCATGTTCATCACCGGGGCGTTCTTGGCCATGTTCAGGCGCGGCACGGTGACGAACAGCATGCAGAAGGCGATGCCGTAAAGCAGCACCAGGGCGCCGAGGGCAGTCCAGCCGGTGCCGTTGGTGGGCAGGTTCATGCCGCCGGGGATCAGATCGGCGCTGCCGGCCACCACCATGCTGCTGAATACGATCATCAGGGTGAGCATGCTGCGCACCGAGCCGCGCAGGCTGGAGAGCTTGTGATCGGTGATCCACAGCGCGCAGGCGAACACGCAGGCGGCCAGGAACGAAGCGCTCACGCCGAGGAGCCACTCTGGGCCTGCCTGCTCGCTGGCGTTCAGGCGCGCCGGTAGGTCCAGGGCGAAGACCAGACCGGTGAGGATCAGTCCCATCAGCATCACCGTGCGGCGGGTGGGCGCCGAGCCGCCCAGTGCCCAGGTGAGCAGGGCGAGCAGGATCGGGAAGGTGTTGCCGATCAGCAGCGCCAGGGCCACCGGAATACGTGCCACGGCGGTATACAGGCAGATACTCTGGGTGGCGATCAACAGGCCCAGCAGCAGCTGCCAGCGCCAGGCACCAGGCGGCATCTGCAGGGCCTGGCGTTGCCACAGCACGATGCCGAGCAGCACCAGCATGGTCACGCCGGAGCGGCAGAGAATCGCCAACAGCAGGCCGGTCTGGTTGTCGAAGGCGATACGCGCGGCAATGTGGTTGCCGGCGAAGGAGCAGGCCAGCAACGCCAGGATCATCACGGCGATGTGGCGGGGAAACAGGGCAGGGGCAGTCATAAATACAATTTCCGTATCCAGTTAAGCCTTGAGCGCCTGACGGTTTGTACCGTTCTCGCTGCGCTAAAAAAAACGGCGGATCGCGTTGTGCACGCGACCCGCCGCGGGTGGAGCGGTATCAGAGTACGACGCTAGGCAGCCACAGCGAGATGGCCGGCACGTAGGTCACTGCCATCAGCACCATGAACAGGGCCAGGTAGAATGGCAGCAACGCCTTCACGGTGTTCTCGATGGTCACCTTGCCAATGGCCGCGCCGACGAACAGCACCGCGCCAACCGGCGGGGTGATCAGGCCGATACCCAGGTTGACCAGCATGATCATGCCGAAGTGCACCGGATCGACGCCGAAGGAGGTGACCACCGGCAGCAGGATCGGGGTCAGGATCAGGATCAGCGGCGCCATGTCCATCAGCGTGCCCAGGGCCAGCAGCATGATGTTCACGCACATCAGGATCACGTAGCGGTTATCCGACAGGGTCAGGAACGCGGTGGTGATCTTGGTCGGGATCTGCATCAGGGTCATGATGTAGCCGAACGCGGCCGCGAAGGAGATGAGGATCATCACGATCGACAGCGTGCGTACGGTGCGGTGCAGCATCTTCGGCAGTTCACGCCACTTGTAGTCGCGGTAGATGAACATGGTCACGAAGAATGCCCAGATCACCGCCACGGCAGCCGATTCGGTGGCAGTAAACACGCCGGAGAGGATGCCGCCCAGGATGATGAACATGGTCATCATGCCCCACAGGGCTTCGACGCAGATCTTGATCGCCTGACGCAGCGGGATCACTTCGCCTTTCGGGTAGTTACGCTTCTTGGCGAACCACAGGCACAGGGCGGCCATGGTGGCGCTCATCAGCAGGCCCGGGCCTATACCGGCCATGAACAGCGCGGCGATGGACACCGTGCCGCCAGCGGCCAGGGAGTAGATCACCGAGTTGTGGCTGGGCGGGGTGAGCAGCGCCTGCACCGAACCGGAAACGGTCACGGCGGTGGCGAATTCACGCGGGTAGCCTTTCTTTTCCATTTCCGGGATCAGCACCGAACCTACCGAGGCGGTGTCGGCCAGGGAGGAGCCGGAAATGGCGCCGAAGAAGGTCGAAGCGGTGATGTTCACCAGCGACAGGCCGCCGCGCACGAAACCGACCAGCACGCCAGCGAACGCCACCAGGCGACGCGCCATGCCGCCTTCGGCCATGATCGCACCGGCCAGCACGAAGAACGGAATGGCCAGCAGGGAGAACTTGTTCACCCCACCAGCGATCTGGATCATGATCGCCTGGAGCGGGATGTCGATGTACCAGGCACCGATCAGGGCGGACATGCCGAGCGCATAGGCGACCGGAACGCGCAAAAGGATCAGGGCAAGGAAACTGCCTACGAGAATGGCGGCGTCCATTACACGGCCTCCTTGGCTTCTTCAGCGGCTTCGAAGTTGACGACGCGGCGTTTGTGCTGGTCGCCATAGAGCAACTGCTCGATCACGAACAGCAGGGTGATGAAACCGCCTACGGGAATCGGCATGTAGCTGATGCCGACGCGCACCGAAGGCAGGGTGCTGAGGAATTGGTTCCAGGTGGCCATGCACAGCTTGTAGCCCCAGATCAGCATGAACAGTGCGATGGCCCCCATGGCCAGGCGCACGAAAAGAGTGATCAGCGGCTGCACGAGGGTCGGCAGGCGATCGGTCAGTGAGGTCACAGCCATGTGAGCCCCGGCGCGGTAGCTGGCAGCGGCACCGATAAAAGTGAACACCACCATCAGCATGACGGAGATGGGCTCGGGCCAGCCCAATCCTTGCCCCAGCACGTAACGGCTGAAGACGCCCCAGGGGATGATCGTGGCCATGATCACGATCGCCAGGCTGGTGACGATGATGCAGGCACGATAAATGGCGTCATTGACGCCCAGAACCAGATTTTTCATGTGACTTCACCGGAAGGTGTGGAGCCGGCAGAACGTCGACTCCTTACGCGTGCGCGAGGGATTACTTGACGGCTTCGATGCGCTTGATCAGGTCGGCGAACTGAGCACCGTACTTCTCACGTACCGGAGCGGTCGCGTCGTAGAAAGGCTTGGTGTCGACTTCGATGAACTCGACGCCTTCGGCCTTGAGCTTCTCGTTGGAGGCGTTTTCCTTGGCGACCCACAGATCACGCTCTTCCAGCTGGGCTTCCTTGGCCAGTTTCTTGACCAAGGTCTGCTGCTCGGGGGTCAGCTTTTCCCAGGTGGTCTTGGACATCAGCAGCGGCTCAGGCAGGATCAGGTGGTGGGTCTGGGTGTAGTACTTGGCCACGCGGAAGTGGTTGTGCTCGAGCAGGGTCGGCGAGTTGTTCTCGGCGCCGTCGATCACACCGCTCTGCAGGGCGCTGAAGATTTCACCGGTGTCCATGGCGATGCCGTTGCCGCCCATGGCGTTGAGGGTGTCGATGAACAGCGGGTTGCCGATCACACGGATCTTCATGCCCTTGAGGTCTTCGATCTTGCGCACCGGCTTCTTGGTGTAGAGGCTGCGGCTGCCGGCTTCCATCCACGCCAGGCCGACCATGTTGAAGTCGGAGTTGGTGATGGAGTCGAGGATTTCCTGGCCGATTTCACCGTCCACGACTTTGCGCATGTGGTCGATGTCGCGGAACACGAACGGCATGTTGAAGACGTTGGTGGCCGGAACCACCGAGCCGACCGAGCCCAGGCTGACGCGGGTCAGCTGTACGGCGCCGATCTGGGTCTGTTCGATCACTTCCTTCTCGGAACCCAGTACGCCGCCGGCGAACATGCGCGACTTGATCTCGCCATTGGTGGCGGTATCGAGTTTCTTGCCGAGGTTTTCCATGGCCACCACGGTCGGGTAACCGGCTGGGTGGATTTCGGCGATCTTCAGGGTCATGTCGGCCTGAACCAGGGTGGACAGACCCATGGCCAGAGGGAGTGCGGCGATCAGTAACTTGCGCTTGAAGTTCATGTGAAGCTCCGTGTTGTTGTTGTTGGTGTGCAGCGTTGTGTCGCGTTTGCGCGCACGTCAGTGACACGAGCGCGGGGTATTCAGTTGCCGAATGGGGTCTCCGCCAGGCCGCGTACGCCGGGTTGCAGGGCGAATACGCCGCCGGCCAGTGGCTGATCGTCCAAGTCGCCGCCGGGGCGGATCGAGGTGACGAACAGGGTATCCAGGTTGGCGCCGCCAAAGGCGCACATGGTCGGCTTCTTCACCGGTACTTCCAGCGAACGGTCGAGGCGACCGGCCGGGGTGAAGCGGTGAATCAGGCCGGCATCGTTGCCGCAGATCCAGTAGCAGCCATCGGCATCCACCGCGGCGCCGTCGGGGCGGCCGGGGTAGTCGTTCATGTCGACGAACAGGCGGCGGTTATGTGGCGTGCCGCTGTCGATGTCGTAATCGAAGGCCCAGATAGTCTGCACTGAAGGGTGCGAGTCGGAGAGGTACATGGTGCGCCCGTCCGGGCTGAAGCCCAGCCCGTTGGGCACGATCAGGTCGTCGAGCAGTACGGGCAGGGTGCTTTGCCCGGCGCCGTCGTAGCGATACAGGGCGCCGACGCGGGCGCCTGCAGCCATATCCATCAACATGGTGCCGGTCCAGAAGCGCCCCTGGCGGTCGCAGCGACCGTCGTTGAAGCGCATGTTGTCGCGGGCATGGCCGACACCGATCAGGCGTTCGCCACGCAGGCGGCCGTCGTCATCGGCGCTGAGCTGGAAGATGCCGCTTTCCATTCCGGCCACCCACTTGCCATCGGCGCGCTGGGCGATGCAGGCGAGCATCTCGTCGGCTTCCCAGCTTTGCGTGGCGGCGTCTGCCAGATTCCAGCGATACAGGCGTTTGTTGGGGATGTCGGCCCAGTAAAGGGCCTGGTCACGCACACTCCATACCGGGCTTTCGCCCACGGAGTTGCGTGCATCGAGAATCAGTTCGGCTTGCATGGGCATGTCCGACCTCTTGTTATTGTTATCGACGTAAGCCTTTTGGCTTAGTCGTCGCCGAATGGGCCTGCTGCGGTGAAGGCACCACCTTGGTAAATGGCGTTCGGATCATTGGCGGCCATCGGCGGCTGGGCCTCGACCTTGTCGCGAAACACTTCGGAAGTGTCCTTGGGCTCGAAACCCAGGTGTGCGGCATAGCGGTTGTCCCACCACACATTCTTGTTCGCGGAGGCGCCGTAGACCACGGTATGGCCGACGTTCGGGGTGATGAGGCTACGCTCGATCAGCTGGACCAGGTCGTCGTAGCTGAGCCAGGTACTCATCATGCGGCGGTTCAGCGGCTCGGTGAACGAGGAGCCGATGCGGATGCTGACAGTCTCGATGCCGTAGCGATCGAAGTAGAAGCTGGCCATGTCTTCGCCGTAGGACTTGGATAGGCCGTAGTAGCCATCCGGGCGGCGAGGGCAGTTGGCGTCCAAGGTCTCGGTCTGCTTGTGGAAGCCGATGACATGGTTGGAACTGGCGAAGATGACGCGTTTGACGCCGTGGCGACGCGCAGCTTCGTAGATATGGAATACGCCGGCGATGTTCGGGCCGAGAATTTCCTCGAACGGACGCTCTACCGATACGCCACCGAAGTGCAGGATGGCGTCAACGCCTTCGACCAACTGGTGGACGGCCTGCTTGTCGGCCAGGTCGCAGACCTGTACTTCGATGTGCGGGCCTTCTGCCGGCGCCATTTCGGCGATGTCGGAAAGGCGCAAAATCTTAGTCAGGGGCTGCAGGCGCTCGCGCAGTACCTTGCCCAGTCCGCCTGCTGCACCGGTGAGCAGCAGGCGATGGAAGGGCGGTTGCGCGTTGGAGGTGGTAGTCATCAAAGCGGTCTCGAGTTTGTTTTTATGGAGAGCTTGTTATCGGTTGTCGTATGACGTGAGAGGATTATCAACAGCCTCCGATTGTGCTGTCAACGCGACACCTCAAAAAACCTCTGCAATCCGTCCGGCAGTGCAAAGGCGCCATCTGTTGCGCGGTTGTGATTGGTTTGCCGAGCAGGCTGTAGCCAGTTTTTGACTGCCGGGTCATGCTGCATTGAGGCCGCACCTCTGTTGCCAGTTGCTTTCATTCAGGCGACAACCACGCGCAAAAGATCAAAAAGGGGATGGTTTTAGTATTTGTCGTACGATAACGTATCTCCACAGCCAGCGGCTGCCTCTTTTTCTCCATGCGCTACAGGTATTCGAAGAAATGACCCCACAAGAATTAAAATCCGTCCTCTCCTCCGGTCTGCTGTCTTTCCCACTGACCGATTTCGATGCCCAAGGCGAATTCAATCCGCAAGGCTACGTGCGCCGCCTTGAGTGGCTGGCTCCGTACGGCGCCACCGCGCTTTTTGCTGCTGGCGGCACTGGCGAGTTCTTCTCCCTGGCCGCTGACGAGTACTCGTCGATCATCAAGACGGCCGTCGATACCTGCGCGACCAGCGTACCAATCCTCGCCGGCGTCGGCGGTTCGACCCGCCAGGCTATCCAGTATGCGCAGGAAGCCGAGCGCCTGGGCGCCAAGGGCCTGCTGCTGCTGCCGCACTACCTGACCGAGGCGTCCCAGGAAGGTGTTGCCGCTCACGTCGAGCAAGTCTGTAAGTCGGTAAAGATCGGTGTGGTTGTCTACAACCGCAACGTCTGCCGCCTCAACGCCACTCTGCTCGAGCAGTTGGCCGAGCGTTGCCCGAACCTGATCGGTTACAAGGATGGTCTGGGCGATATCGAGCTGATGGTGTCGATTCGTCGTCGCCTGGGCGACCGCTTCAGCTACCTGGGCGGCCTGCCGACCGCTGAAGTCTACGCTGCGGCCTACAAGGCCCTGGGCGTGCCGGTGTATTCGTCGGCGGTGTTCAACTTCATCCCGAAAACCGCGATGGATTTCTACCACGCCATCGCCAAGGACGATCACGCCACCGTCGCCAAAATCATCGATGACTTCTTCCTGCCGTACCTGGACATCCGTAATCGCAAGGCTGGCTATGCAGTGAGCATCGTCAAGGCCGGCGCCAAAATCTCCGGTTACGACGCCGGCCCGGTTCGTGCCCCGCTGACCGACCTGCTGCCGGACGAGTACGAGAAGCTGGCTGCACTGATCAAGAAGCAAGGCGCGCAATAAGCGTCTGACCCAGTCTCTCGAAAAGGCCGCTTTTACAGCGGCCTTTTTGCATTGTGGGGTAGGGGAGCTGCGAATGGGACAGCCAGCTCATAAAAGACGAGACGCCTCATTCCACGACTCGCCCCACCTACCAACCGATAGGCTGTTCACAGTTGTGGGAGTTGGTCATGCCTGCGACGCGATTCGATGGGTGGTTACATTCCTTGGCACAACTTGATTTCCATGATTGGCAGCAGCAGGTTTGCTTGAGAGCGAGCGCGCACGACGCGCTCCCATAAGAACTTGGAATTCTGCGGCCTACCAATCCTTCAGCGCATTCCAATAATCCGTGCAATTGTAAAAACCGGTATCGATAGTCTTGGCTTTTTTATAGTTGTACGATAACGTATGACTTCATCTGGTCGCTAACGACCCCCAACGTTTTCTCCAAGGGTGTAAGAAGAATGACTCCACAAGAACTAAAAACCGTCCTCTCCTCCGGCCTGCTGTCGTTCCCGCTGACCGACTTCGACGCCGCCGGCGAATTCAATCCGGCCGGCTATGTCCGTCGTCTGGAGTGGCTGGCGCCCTATGGTGCTTCCGCGCTGTTCGCTGCCGGCGGTACTGGTGAGTTCTTCTCCTTGGCGGCTGATGAGTATTCGTCCGTCATCAAGACTGCCGTCGACACCTGCGCCAAGAGTGTGCCTATCCTCGCCGGCGTTGGTGGCTCGACCCGCCAGGCCATCCAGTACGCTCAGGAAGCCGAGCGCCTGGGCGCCAAGGGGCTGCTGCTGCTGCCGCACTATCTGACCGAAGCGTCCCAGGAAGGCGTCGCGGCTCACGTCGAGCAGGTATGCAAATCGGTGAAGATCGGTGTGGTGGTCTACAACCGTAACGTCTGCCGTTTGAACGCCGATCTGCTCGAGCAACTGGCCGAGCGTTGCCCGAACCTGATTGGCTACAAGGACGGCCTGGGCGATATCGAGCTGATGGTTTCCATCCGTCGCCGTCTGGGCGAGCGTCTGACCTACCTGGGCGGCCTGCCGACCGCCGAAGTCTACGCTGCGGCTTACAAGGCCCTGGGCGTGCCGGTTTATTCCTCGGCGGTGTTCAACTTCATCCCGAAAACCGCGATGGACTTCTACCATGCCATCGCCCGCGAAGATCACGCCACCGTCGGCAAGATCATCGACGACTTCTTCCTGCCGTACTTGGACATCCGTAACCGCAAATCCGGTTACGCGGTGAGCATCGTCAAGGCCGGCGCCAAGATCGCCGGTTACGACGCCGGCCCGGTTCGCGCACCGCTGACCGAGCTGCTGCCGGAGGAGTACGAGAAACTGGCGGCACTGATCGACGCCCAGGGCGCTCAGTAAGCTCCGGCGCTCGTTGCCCAAAAGGCCACTGTTTACGGTGGCCTTTTTGCATTGTGGGGTAGGGCGGACTCTGGTTTATCACCCGGGGCGAAAAGCTGAGCGCTTGTGGGAGCGGGCCATACCCGCGATGGGCTGATGGGACGCACCCTACACACCCTATTACCGCCGCTCTCTGGTTGCCGTCTGAGCGGCTGGTTAAGATGGGGGATCATCCACGCAGCTGCGGCCCGTCATGGCAAAGAAATCCTCTCGCGTTTCATCTTCCACGCCACTGAGCAAGGGTTCGAGCGTGACGCTGGTCGACGTAGCCAAGGTGGCCGGCGTGTCGCCGATCACCGTGTCGCGTGCGCTGAACCGCCCCGAGGTGGTCAGCGAGGATGCCCGCAAGAAAGTCCTCGAAGCTGTGCGGGTCACCGGTTACGTGCCGAACATGCTGGCCGGCGGCCTGGCCTCGAACAAGAGCCGGCTGGTGGCGATCTTCGTGCCGACCATCGCCCACTCGATCTTCGCCGAAACGGTGCAGTCGCTGATGGATCATCTGACAGCCGCCGGCTACCAGACCATGATCGGCCTCACCGGCTATTCCGCCGAGCAGGAGGAGCGCCTGCTCGGTGCCGTGCTCGGCCGGCGACCGGACGGTATCGTGCTGACCGGCACCCTGCACACCGAAGAGAGCCGGCTGCGTCTGCAGGCAGCGGGCATTCCGGTGGTCGAGGCGTGGGACCTGGGCGCATCGCCCATCGACATGCAGGTGGGCTTTTCTCACACCCAGGTCGGCCAGGCGATTGCCGATCACCTGCACGGCAAGGGCTACCGCCGTTTCGCCATCGTTTCGGTCGACGATTCCCGGGCGCTCAAGCGCAGCGCCAGCGTGGTCGATCAGCTCAAATCCCTGGGCATCTACGAGGTGCCCATGGCGGTGCTTGCCGCACCGGCCACCTTGCACAGCGGCCGTCAAGGGCTGAGCCAGTTGCTCGCCGAGGGGCATGCGCCGCAGGTGATCGTCTGCAGTTCCGACACCGTGGCTCAAGGCATCCTCGCCGAGGCGGCGAGTCGCGGTATCGAGGTGCCAGGGCAACTGGCAGTGATGGGGTTCGGGGATCTGTCCAGCGCGGCGCATCTCCACCCGGCTCTGTCGACCGTCAGCGTCGATGGTGGGCGCATGGGCAAGGAAGTGGCCAAGGCCCTGCTACAGCGGTTTCGTGACGAAGGTGAATCGACACCTGTGCGTCTGGATACGGGTTTCACCCTGGTCGAGCGGCAAACCACCTGATTCTTATCGGACAACTGACGACTGGTCGTAAAATGGCTTGAATGATTGCGCAATCATAGTAAAGTCATCGCTTGTAGCGAACTGGTTCGTGCCTCGCTCTTTGCTGGATTGATTGCGCAATCATCGATTGCGGTCCGGCGGGTAGGGCACCTTCAGCGATAAGGATAATAAAGCGTGAACAACAGTATCCGCACGTCCCTTCCATGCCCTTACCAGGGCAGCCTGTCCTTGCCCGCAACCAATGTCCCGAGACCTTACCCAGGTGTCGCGACGGCTCCTGCCACGGGCTAGCCGGCCAGATACAACTCCGTTTTCAAACTTCATGACCCCGCCCTTGGGCGGCTGGCGTGTTCGCACGCGCCTGTCAGCAATAAAAATAACATTGAGGTGAGATCTCCATGGGAGACACAAAGAAAACCCACGTCCGTTACCTGATACTGCTGATGCTGTTTCTGGTCACCACCATCAACTACGCCGACCGCGCCACCATTTCTATCGCCGGCTCCAGCATGCAGAAGGATCTGGGTATCGATGCGGTGACCCTCGGTTACATCTTCTCCGCCTTCGGTTGGGCCTACGTGATCGGGCAGATTCCGGGTGGCTGGCTGCTCGACCGCTTCGGCTCCAAGCGCGTATATGCCGCTGGCATCTTCATCTGGTCGCTGTTCACCCTGCTGCAGGGCTTCGTCGGCATGATGCCGGTGGCCTGGGCAGTGGTGACCCTGTTCGTGCTGCGTTTCATGGTCGGCTTCGCCGAAGCGCCGTCGTTCCCGGGTAACGCCCGTATCGTCGCGGCCTGGTTCCCGACGGCCGAGCGCGGTACCGCATCGGCGATCTTCAACTCGGCGCAGTACTTCGCCACCGCGCTGTTCGCGCCGCTGATGGGCTGGATCGTCTATTCGTTCGGCTGGGAGCACGTGTTCGTGGTCATGGGCGTGCTGGGCATTGTCTTTGCCGGTATCTGGATGAAGACCATCTACAACCCCAAGGAACACCCGCGCATCAGCGCTGCAGAGGTCGAACACATCGCCAGCAATGGCGGCCTGGTCGACATGGATCAGACCAAGGGCAGCGGCGGGCCGAAGTGGCACTACATCACCCAATTGCTCACCAACCGCATGATGGTCGGCGTGTACCTGGGCCAGTACTGCATCAACGCCATCACCTACTTCTTCCTCACCTGGTTCCCGGTTTACCTGGTGCAGGAGCGTGGCATGACCATCCTCAAGGCCGGCTTCATCGCCTCCTTGCCGGCGATCATGGGTTTCGTCGGCGGTGTGCTCGGCGGGGTGATCTCCGACTGGCTGCTGCGCCGTGGCAATAGCCTGACTCTGGCGCGCAAGCTGCCCATCGTCTGCGGCCTGATGCTGTCGACCAGCATGGTGCTGTGCAACTACGTATCGGCCGAATGGATGGTGGTCGGTTTCATGACCCTGGCCTTCTTCGGCAAAGGTCTTGGCGCCCTCGGCTGGGCGGTTGTCTCGGACACCTCGCCCAAGCAGATCGCGGGCCTGTCCGGCGGCCTGTTCAACACCTTCGGCAACATCGCCTCGATCACCACGCCCATCGTCATCGGCTACATCATCAGCGCCACCGGCTCGTTCAAGTGGGCACTGGTTTACGTTGGCGCCAACGCCCTGGTCGCGGTGTTCAGTTACGTGTTCATCGTCGGGCGCATCCAGCGCGTGGTGCTCAAGGACGAACACGGTCAGGCGATTGGTGAGCAACCTGCGCCGGTCGCGGCCACCTGAATCTGGTGCAGCCGTGCCTGCCCGGCAGGCCGGCTGCATCAGCTAGAGAACTATAAAAAGGATTAGCCTCCATGGACCTCATTCAACATCAGAACTCTCCGCGTTATATCCGCCTGCACCCCGACGACAACGTCGGGGTGGTAGTCAACGAGCAGGGCGTCGCCGCGGGCGGTCAGTTTGCCGATGGCCTGCAGGCGCTGGAAGGCATTCCGCAGAGCCATAAGGTATCGCTGGTGGCGATCCCCGAAGGCGGTACCGTGATGCGTTATGGCGAGGTGATCGGCTATGCGCTCAAGCCCATCGACGCTGGTAGCTGGGTGACCGAGCAGGTGCTGCGCATGCCCGAGCCACCGGTGCTGGACAACCTGCCCAAGGCGACCATCAAGGCACCAGCGCCTGAGCCGCTAGAGGGCTACACCTTCGAAGGTTTCCGCAATGCCGACGGCACCGTCGGCACGCGCAACATCCTTGGCGTGACCACCACGGTGCAGTGCGTGGTCGGTGTGCTCGACCATTGCGTCGAGCGCGTGCGCAAGGAAATCCTGCCCAAGTACCCGAACGTCGACGACGTGGTGCCGCTGTCGCACAGCTACGGCTGCGGCGTGGCGATCAACGCACCGGACGCCGTGGTGCCGATCCGCACCCTCTACAACATCAGCCGCAACCCCAACCTGGGTGGCCAGGCGCTGGTGATCAGCCTCGGTTGCGAGAAGCTGCAAGCTAACCAGTTGATGGACGGCGACGCCCTGACCTGTGGTCAGGACGAGGAAGAATGGCTGTTCCGTCTGCAGGATTCGGGCACCGGTTTCGCCGGCATGATCGAACAGATCATGGGCATGATCGAGGACCGCTTGAAAGTGCTCGACCAGCGTCGCCGTGAAACCGTGCCGGCGTCCGAGCTGGTGGTCGGCATGCAGTGCGGTGGCAGCGACGCCTTCTCCGGCATTACCGCCAACCCGGCGCTGGGCGTGGCGGCCGACCTGCTGGTACGGGCCGGCGCCACCGTGATGTTCTCCGAGAACACCGAGGTGCGTGACGGCATTCATCTGCTGACCCCGCGCGCCGCCAGCGTCGAAGTCGCCGATGCGCTGATCCGCGAGATGGACTGGTACGACCGTTATCTGGAGCGTGGCATGGCCGATCGCAGCGCCAACACCACGCCGGGCAACAAGAAGGGCGGCCTCAACAACATCGTCGAGAAGGCCATGGGCTCAATCGCCAAGTCCGGCAACAGCCCGATCGTCGGCGTGGTCTCGCCCGGCGAGCGGATTCGCGGCAAGGGCCTTTGGTTCTGCGCCACCCCGGCCAGCGATTTCATCTGCGGCACCCTGCAACTGGCCGCCGGCATGAACCTGCATATCTTCACCACCGGCCGCGGCACGCCCTACGGCTTGTCCATGGTGCCGGTGATCAAGGTGGCTACCCGCACCCAGCTGGCCGAACGCTGGCCGGACCTGATCGACGTCGACGCCGGGCAGATCACCTCGGGGCGCATGAGCCTCGAGGAAATGGGCTGGCACATCTTCCAGCTCTACCTGGACATCGCCAGCGGCAAGCAGCAGACCTGGGCCGAGAAGCATCGCCTGCATAATGACTTGGTGCTGTTCAATCCCGCCCCAGTCACCTGAGAACCCGCCCCAAGTCAGCTGCGCGTCGGCCCTGCGGCGTTAAAAACAGGCTCGGAATGCTCATGTACACCAGTACACTCCGCTTCCTCGCCTGTTTTTGCCTTGCAGGGCTCTAGCTCGCAAGACTTGAAGCGGGTTCTTTTCTGAGGAGATCCCGAGCCGCGTCGCTTTCGCCCGTGCCGCGGCAGGTATCATCCGCATTTCGATATCCACGACAGGAGAGCTGCATGAGTCGTCCCACCGTGCTTCAGGTCGGTCGTTTTCCGCCACGTTTCAACGAGCGCCTGCAGCGCGACTATCAACTGATCCGCCTGTGGGAGCAGAAGGATTTCATCGCCGAACGCGGCGCCGAGATCGATATCGTCGTGACCTCGGCGCGCTACGGCTGCTCGGCCGAGCAACTGGCGCAGATGCCCAACCTCAAGGCCATCTGCAGTTTCGGCGTTGGCCATGATTCGATTGCCGTTGATGAGGCCAAGGCCCGTGGCATCGTCATCAGCACCACTCCGGACGTGCTAAACGAATGCGTCGCCGACACGGCCATTGGCCTGGTGATCGACACCGCTCGGCAGTTCGCCGCCTCCGACCAGCACGTGCGCCAGGGTAAATGGCTCAAGGGCCAGTACCCGCTGACCCGCAAGGTCAGTGGCAAGAAGCTGGGCATCGTCGGCTTCGGGCGGATCGGCAAGGAAATCGCCAAGCGCGCCGCGGGGTTCGACCTGGACATCCGCTACCACAACCGCCGGCCTGACCCGAGCACCGATTACGGTTACGAGGCCGACCTCAAGGCACTGGCAAGCTGGGCCGACTTTCTGGTGCTGGCCTGCCCGGGCGGTGCGTCCACCCATCACCTGATCGACGCCGAGGTGCTCGCCGCCCTGGGTGCTGAAGGCATTCTGGTCAACATCTCCCGCGGTAGTGTGGTGGACGAGCAGGCGCTGGTCGCCGCACTGCAGGCCGGCACGCTCGGCGGCGCAGGGCTGGACGTCTTCGAGGACGAGCCGCGGGTGCCCGAGGCGCTGTTCGCCATGCCTAATGTGGTGCTGTTGCCCCACGTGGGCAGCGCCACCGAGGAAACCCGTCTGGCCATGGAGAACCTGGTATTCGATAATCTCGATGCCTTTATTGAGCGCGGTGAGCTAATCACCCCGCTCTGACCGAATAGGCGAGCCGCGCAGGCGACTTTCGCTTATACGCGCCGGGCCACAAGCCCGAACGCGGTTTCCACCCTCGAGCAACACCCGGTGCGCCACAAGCGCACCGGTTCTCTAAGCCACCGTGGCCTCACGCTTTGCAATGAACGCCGTCATCAGCTGATTGCCATCGAGAATGTCGGTGCAGATAGCCTGGCGTGCCGCCTCGCCATCACCCTTCTGCAGGGCATGGAAAACCTCCCAGTGATGCTCGATCGCCATGCGTTCGTTGAAGTCGCCATAGGCCAGGGCGATCAACGGGCCGGTGCGCATCCACAGGCTGTCGAGCACATCGCGCAGCAGTGGCATATCGGCGATTTCGGCCAGGGCGAAGTGGAACGCCTGATTGAGCTTCAGTGCCGCGATCAGGTCGCCGTCGTGCACGGCTTTCAGGTTGTCGCGGATATTGCGCTCGAGCATCTGCAACTGTTCAGCGCTCACCTTGGCGGCTGCGGTTTCGGCGGCCAGGCCTTCGAGCGCCAGGCGGATGTTGCGGATTTCTGCGTATTGCGCCTGGCTCAGTACCGGCACGCGGATGTCGCGCGGGGTCTTCAGGATCAGCGCCTTTTCCTTTGCCAGTTGCAGGATCGCATCGCGTACCGGCGTGACGCTGGTACCCAACTGCTCGGCCAGGTCGCGGATGCGTAGGCGGTCGTCCGGCTGGAAACGGCCGGTGATCAAGGCCTCGCGCAGCAAGGCATAAACGCCACTACCCAGGTAGGTGTGGCTGAGACCGTCGATGGGGTATTTCATGGTGGTGACTTCCAGGGCGCAGGCCAGGTGATTCTACCGTGCGGCGCCTCACACGTGCTGGCCACCGTTGACGTGAATTTCTGCGCCATTGACGTAAGTCGCCCCGGACGTGCAGAGAAAATACACCAGCGAGGCGACTTCCTCGGGTTTGCCCAGGCGATGCATGGGAATGTCGCGCTCGACGATCTGCTCGGTACCTGACGAAAGGATCGAGGTATCGATTTCGCCCGGCGCGATGGCGTTGACGCGCACCCCGTGGCAGCCGAATTCGTGGGCCATCTCGCGGGTCAGTGCCGCCAGCCCCGCCTTGGAGGCGGCGTAGGCGGAACCGGCGAAAGGATGCACCCGTGACCCGGCGATGGAGGTGACGTTGATGATGCTGCCCTGGGCCGCCTTCAGTTCCTCGAACAGCCCGCGGGCGAGCAGGGCGGTGGAGAACAGGTTGACGTTGAAAACCTGGGTCCAGATGGCGTAGTCACTGCCCAGCACGCCCAGGCGCTCGCCCTCGCTGCCTTTGGGCGACACGCCGGCGTTGTTGACCAGTGCATCCAGCCGCCCGCCGAGCTTCTCGCGGATCAGCGGCAGGCTCTCCTGCAAGTGCTCGATGTCCTCGAGGTCCAGGTGAATATGGTTGAGCTTGCCCTCGGCCCAGGGGCATTCGCTGACCCAGTCATGACGCGAAGCGGTGAAGATGCGCCAGCCCGCCGCGTTGAAGTGTTTGACCGTCGCATGGCCGATGCCGCGGCTGGCGCCGGTCAGCAGCAGGGTTTTCTGATCGCTCATGGCATATCTCCGCAGGATTGGACTTGCGCAAGCACTGTAGCTGGGCAGATCATCGCTCAATGAAAAATATGATGCATCATAAATTTCTGGGTGCTTTAATGACGCTGCCGTGCACGCCAATAACAACAAATAGATGGCCTGGTGGACCTGCTCAGCTCCTCAGCGCCGTGCCAGTGGTTCTTGTCGGTAAAGCACCGGTGTTTCTTCCTTGAAGCTGCCCTTACCCAACCAGAGCCCCGGCTCTGCCAGGAGCAACCCTCAATGTTCAAGAAAACCGCACTACTGATCGCCTTCACCTGCAGCGCCGCCACGTTGCAAGCGGCTGAAAAACTCGCCGTGGTTTCCTTTGGCGGTGACAACAAGGTGGTTCAGGAAACCGCGTTCTACAAACCCTTCGAGGCGCGCGAGAAGGTGCGCATCGAAGCGTCCGCGTACAACGGCGAGATGGCCAAGATCAAGGTCATGGCCGACACCGGGCAGGTTTCCTGGGACGTCGTTGAAGTGGAGACCCCGGAACTGATCCGCGGTTGCAGTGAAGGGCTGTTCGAGCCGCTGGACTGGGCGAAGATCGGCAAGCGTGAGGATTTCATTCCCGAAGCGGTGAGCGATTGCGGCGCCGGTATCTTCATCTGGTCGACGGTACTGACCTACGACAGCAGCAAGCTCCAGGGCGCCCCGGCGGGCTGGGCGGATTTCTGGGATGTGCAGAAATTCCCGGGCAAGCGCGGCCTGCGCCGCGGCGCCAAGTTCACCCTGGAGTTCGCCCTGCTTGCCGACGGCGTGGCGCAAGCCGATCTTTACAAGGTGCTGGGCACCGAAGAAGGCGTCGAGCGGGCGTTCCGCAAGCTCGATCAGCTCAAGCCCAACATCCAGTGGTGGGAAGCCGGCGCGCAGCCGCTGCAATGGCTGGCCGCCGGTGACGTGGTGATGACCTCGGCCTACAACGGCCGCGTGACCACCGCGCAGAAGGAAGGCCGCGACTTCGTCATGCAATGGAATGGCAGCCTTTACGACCTCGATCACTGGGCCATCGTCAAGGGCAGCAAGAACAAAGAGCTGGCCGAGAAATTCATCGCCATGGCCAGTACGCCGCAGTTGCAGAAGGTCTATGCCGAAGGTATTCCCTACGGTCCGACCAACACCCACACCATGGCGCTGATCGACCCGGCCATACAGGGCAGCCTGCCGACGGCGCCGCAGAATCTCAAGAACGCCCGCGCCATGGATATCGAGTTCTGGATCGACCATGGCGAAGACCTGGAGCAGCGTTTCAACGCATGGGCCAGCAAATAAAAAAGGTAACAGGCCCCAGGAGTGACAGCGGGCCATGGCCGCTGATTAAGGGCATGGCCGGATCGCTCCCTGGGGCTGCCCTTGTGACAACAGGCAGTACATGAATTTAACGATGGCCAGATCCTGGCGGAGTGTATCGATGTGTCGCTGAATACCCAGGTTGTGCATGACCCCTTACTGCAGGCGCAGCCGGCGCAGGTCAGCGCGGTGCGCGCCGGTATCATCGCCAGCGAAAGCTTCGGCGTGCTGGGCAGCGTTCGCCCGTTGGCCGGTGAACGCGACCTGAATTTCCAGCTCGCCTGTGCGGACGGTACGTCCTATCTGCTGAAGATTTCCCATCCGCTGGAAAATCCGCAGGTGGTGGATTTCCAGAACCAGGCGCTGCTGCAGATCCAGCGCGCCGATCCCGAGCTGCCGGTGCAGCGTGTGTATGCCGCGCGTGACGGTCGCTATCAGGCCGCCGTCGATATCGATGGCCAGACCATGCTGGCGCGTCTGCTGTCGTTCGTCGAAGGCCTGCCTTTGCATCAGGTCAGCGTGCGCAGCGCCGGGTTGCGCCAGAACCTGGGCGACGCCATGGCGCGGCTCGACAGGGCGCTGGCCGACTTCCGACATCCGGCAGCGGGGCACGAGCTGCTCTGGGACATGCAGCAAGCCGCCCGGCTGCGGCCACTGCTGGCGCATATCGATGACCAGCCATTGCGCGCGCTGGTGGGCGAGGCGCTGGACGCCTTCGAGGCGCAGGCGCTGCCACGTTACCCGACCCTGCGTCGTCAGGTGATCCACAACGATCTCAACCCGCATAACGTCATCGTCGACCCCGAGCGGCCCGAGTGCGTGCTGAACATCCTCGATTTCGGCGATATGGTCGAGGCGCCGCTGATCAACGAGGTCGGCGTCGCGGCGGCCTACCAGCTGGGCCACGGGGGCGACGTGCTGGCGCCGGCCCTGGATTTCGTGGCTGCCTATCATCGCCGCAACCCGTTGCATGACGAGGAACTGGATATTCTCGGCGAGCTGATCGCCACGCGGCTGGTGATGACCATTGCCATCACCGCCTGGCGCGCCAGCCTGCACCCGGAAAATCGCGACTACATCCTGCGCAACGTGCCCCAGGCCAGCGCCAGCCTGCGCGGTCTGGCGGCCATCGAGCCGGCGCGGGTGCGCCAACGAATCCATCAAGCCTGCCGGGGAGCCTTGCAGCCATGAGCATGATCAACGGGTTCAGCGCGGCGGATGCCGAACGGCTGAGTGAACGGGAGCGCAGCCTCATCGAGCGCCGCGAACGGCTGCTCGGTCCGGCCTACCGGCTGTTCTACGAGCGCCCGCTGCATACCGTGCGCGGCGAGGGCGTATGGCTTTACGATGCCGCGGGGCGGCGTTACCTGGATGCCTACAACAACGTGGCATCCATCGGCCATTGCCACCCGCGCGTGGTGCAGGCGATTGCCGAGCAGGCGGCGGTGCTCAATACCCACACCCGATACCTGCAGGAAGGCATTCTCGATTATGCCGAGCGACTGCTGGCGACCTTCCCGGTCGGGCTCGAGCAGGTGATGTTCACCTGCACCGGCAGCGAGGCCAATGACCTGGCGTTGCGCATCGCCCGCCATTACACCGGCGGCACCGGAGTGATCATCACCCGTTTCGCCTACCACGGGGTGACCGGCGATATTTCCGCGCTGTCGCCATCGCTCGGCGCCAGTATCCAGCTTCCTGCCCATGCCCGTACCGTGCGCGCCCCGGATGTCTATCGCCTCGGGCCCGAGGCGGGCAGGCTGTTCGCGGAAGACGTGCGTGCCGCCATCGCCGATCTGCGCGCCCACGGCATCAAGCCGGCTGCGCTGCTGATCGACGGCATCTTCGCCAGCGATGGCATCTTCGCAGGGCCCGAAGGCTGTATCGCCGAAGCGGTCGCGGTCGCCCGGGCCGAAGGGCTGCTGTACATCGCCGATGAAGTGCAGTGCGGCTTCGCTCGCACCGGTTCGCACATGTGGGGTTTCCAGCGCCATGGCGTGCAGCCGGATCTGGTCAGCCTCGGCAAACCCATGGGCAACGGCCAGCCCATCGCCGGCGTGGTCGTGCGCCCCGAGGTGCTCGAACCCTTTGGTCGCAGCATGCGCTACTTCAATACCTTCGGCGGCAACCCGGTGTCCTGCGCCGCCGGCCAGGCCGTGCTCGACGTGATCCATGACGAGGGCCTGCTGCAGCGCTCGGCACGGATCGGCGACTACCTGCTGACCGGTATACGCCGCCTGGCCGGGCGCCACGAACTGATTGGCGATGTGCGCGGGGCGGGGATGTTCATCGGCGTCGAGCTGGTCAGTGATCGGGCCAGTAAGGCGCCGGCGGCCGAGCAGGCCAAGCGGGTGGTCAACGGCATGCGCGAGCGCGGCGTGCTGATCAGCGCAGCCGGGCCGCTGGAGAACATCCTGAAGATTCGGCCCTTGCTGGCGTTCGAGCAGGCGCATGCGGATCTGTTGATCGATGCATTGGATGAGGCCTTGGTGTGAGCCGCTCAGACCCGCCGAAGGAATTCGGCGGGCACCGCCTCGGTCAGCCAGACGCCGTTGTCGGCCTCGAAGAACGCGAAGCCCTGCTGGTGCATGCGTAGCGCATCGATCTCGAGGATCACCGGGCTGCCGTAACGCTGACCGACCTGCAAGGCAGTTTCCATATCCCGAGACAGGTGCACATGATGGCGCGCTCCGGCGATCAGGCCCTGGCGTTCGATGGATTCCAGGAAGCGGCTGGCGGTGCCGTGGTAGAGACGCTCGGGTGGCTGTTTCCGCACGTGCTGGAGCTGCACCTGAGCGGTCGAGTGACCTTGCGCAGCGCGGATCCTGCGGCCATCGGCCGATAGGCTGAAACGCTTCTTGTCACTGCTGGCGACCACGTCATGGATGGTTGCGAGGTCGAGTTGGCGACCGCTGCGGGCGGCACCCTCGATCAGCGCGTCGAGATTGGCCCAGCCGTCGCTGTCCAACTGCAGGCCAATGGCCTGCGGTTCATGGCGCAGTACGTAGCTGAGGAATTTGCTGGTTTCGTCGCGGCTCATCTTTCAATCACATCCATGTCATGTAACGGGGCTCAGGCGCCCGGTTTGCTGTCCAGCGCCTTGCAGCTGGCCGCATAGTTCTGTTTGCAGGCGCTCTGGAACAGGCGGCGGGCCTGATCTGGGTCGCGCTGAACGCCGTCGATGCCACGCATGTAAAGGTTGCCGAGAATATGCTGCGCCATGGGGTTGCCGCTGCTGGCGGACTGGTTCAGGTACTTGAGCATGGCGGGCGGGTTGCGAAATTCCGGGTTGTCCCGGCCAGTGTAGAGGTAAGCCAGGCTGACGGCGGCCTCGGCGTGGCCGCGGTCGGCTGCCTGTTTCCACCAGTACTCGGCCTGCTTGAGATCCTTCTGCGGCTTGCCGACGAAATAGAAACTGCCCAGTTTGAACTGGCTGTCCAGGTCGCCACGTTGTGCCAGGGCGGTCAGGCGCTGGAAGTCACCATCGGCGGCCTGCTGCTCGGGGGACGCCGCGCCTGTTGGGTTCTGGTGCGCAGGCGCCTGGGGCTGGTGGCGGTTGACGCAACCGGCGAGCAGGGCGAGAACGCTGGCGAGCAGCAACGGCGTGGTGAATACGGACAGTCGGGTCATGCTTGGGCTCCGGGAAGGACGGCTTGCGTCTCATGTCGAGAGCCGTCGGTGCTGCGATTATTGTCGAGGTTCGACCTGCTGGTCGGCAAACCGTTCGCCTGCCGGTGAACGATGCTGCTTGGTTGTGTGAAATTAATCGTGTATTTTTTCATGAAATAATCGCTCGATAATTTCACTCCATGTTCCGGCAGTCCCCTCGCCATCTCGCCACCTACTATGCAGGCTGTTATCCCGGCCCTATCCCCGAGCGTGCTCGCCTCGAAGAGGACCTGGACTGCGACGTGGTGGTCGTCGGAGGCGGCTTCAGCGGTTTGCATTGTGCCCTGCGCCTGGCGGAGGCCGGCAAACGGGTGATCGTGCTGGAGGCCAGCCGCGTCGCCTGGGCGGCCTCGGGGCGCAACGGTGGGCAGGCGCTGCTGGGTTGGTCGTGCGATATGCCGCCGTTGGAAAAGGCCCTTGGCCTCGACGCTGCCCGCCAGCTGTGGGACAGCATGTGCTGGGCCGCCGATGAGCTTCGCGAGTTGCCAGCGCGCCATGGTTTCGAGGTGGATTACCGTGTTGGCAGCCTGTGGACGGCGGTACTGCCGCGCCGGGTCGGGCAGCTTCGTGAGGCGCAGCATGAGGCGCTGCACAAATGGGGCTACCACGACCTGCGGCTGATCGAAGGCGCGGAGCTGCGCGAATGGATCGACAGCCCGCGTTACGTGGCGGCGCTGCATGACGCCAGGGGCGCCCACCTCGACCCGCTCAAGCTGGCCCAGGGGTTGGCGGCGGCTATCGAGAAGGCCGGCAGCCGTATCTACGAGCAGACCAGAGCCCTGGCCTACGAATCGCTGCCGGGAGGCTACCGCGTGCGCACCGCGCATGGCGAGGTGCGCGCTGATGTATTGGTTCTGGCCTGCAATGCCTACCTCGACACGCTGGACGAGTCGCTATCCCGGCGCGTGCTGCCGGTCGGCTCCTATCAGGTGGCCACCCAAGCGCTCGACCCACAATTGGCGCGTTCGCTGCTGCCGCAGAACAGCTGCGTGATCGACAACCAGTTCGTTCCCGATTACTTGCGCCTGACCCCGGACAACCGCCTGTTGTTCGGCGGTGGCTGCACCTATCTCGGCGGCTTGCCGAAAGACGTGCCCGCGGCGACCCGCCCGTATCTGGAGCGCGTATTTCCCCAGCTCAAGGGCGTGGCCATCGAATACGGCTGGGGCGGGCATATCGACGTCACCATGAAGCGCACCCCGGATGTCGGGCGCAGCGGCCAGCGCTACTGGCTGCAGGGGTTCTCCGGCCACGGCGTGCTGCCGACCCTGGCTGCGGCACGGGCGGTGACCGATTCGATTGCCGGCGATGACCAGTTGCTGGCGCTCTACCAGCGCATCGGCAACCCGCGTTTTCCCGGCGGCACCTGGCTGGCGGCGCCGCTGGAGGCCGCAGGCAAGGCCTGGTATCGGCTGCGTGACTTTTTATGAAGGGCTCGACCGGCATGGACATGCAGGAAGAAATCGAAGGCCTCGCGATCCTGATCCGCGACCTGCGCAAGCACAAGAACCTCACGCTCGGCGAGCTGGCCGCGCGCATCGGGCGCTCGGTGGGCTTCCTGTCCCAGGTCGAGCGCGGCCTGTCCAAGCCGACCGTGGCGGACCTGACCGCCATCAGCGAAACCCTGGGCGTGTCGACCACCTATTTCTACAGCCTGGAAAAACCGCGTGAGTTGCCCTGGGTTACCCGCCCGGGCGAGCGTCGCACCCTTTATTACGCCGGCGGCATCACCGACGTGCTGGCCTCGCCAAACATGTCAGCCGGCTTCTCCATGCTGGAAAGCCACCTGGCGCCTGGCGCCACCAGCGGCGAGGGTCACCTGACCGACAGCTCGGAGCAGGGCGGCTTCGTGCTCGAAGGCCAGCTGAGCATCTGGCTGGACGATCAGCCTGAGCCGGTGACCCTCGGCCCCAATGATAGCTTTCAGCTACCGCCGCACAGCCAGTTTCGCTACGCCAACCTTACCGACCAGCCCGCACGGGTACTCTGGGTGTTCCGCTAGGCGGACACGGGAAATCACACATGACCTTCACCAGCCTGTCCGACGAAGTCCGCGCCTTTCGCGCCGCATACCCCGACGTGCGTTATGTCGATCTGATCTGTCTGGACATCCCCGGGCATTTCTACGGCAAGCGCTACCCCATCGACATGCTCGAGAAGGTCGCCGCTGGCAGCCTGCTCAAGCTGCCGCAGAACTGCGTACTGCTGGGTGCCCAGGGCGGCCTGCACGAGATCGGCGACTATTGCTTCAATGACGGTGACCCGGATGCCACGCGGCGGCTGATTCCCGGCACGCTGAAACCCGTGCGGTGGGAGCAGCAGCCTCTGGGGCAGATGCTGATCAGCTCGGACGGCACCGAATCGCCCATCGAGTTCGAGCCCCGGGAAGTGCTGGCCCGCGTGCTGGCGCGCCTGGCGGCCAAGGGCATTCATCCGGTGGTGGCTTTCGAGCTGGAGTTCTATCTGTTCGACCGGGCGCTGAAGGACGGTTTGCCGCAATTCCCCCGCGACCCGTTGTGCGGCGACGAGGACGACCAGCCCAACCTGCATATCGAGCGTCTGTCGCGGTTCTCCCCGGTGCTGCACGAGATCGTCGAGGTGGCCAATGAGCAGGGCATCGACGCCAACGTAATCACCGCAGAGATCGGCCCCGGGCAGTTCGAGATCAATTTCGGCCATTGCGAGGATGGCCTGCAGGCGGCCGACTGGGCGGCATTGTTCACCCGTCTGACCCGCGGCGTGGCGCTCAAGCATGGTCATCGGGCGAGCTTCATGAGTAAGCCTTACCTGGATGCGCCGGGTAGCGGCATGCACGTGCACGTGAGTCTATATGACGGGCAAGGCGATAACCTGCTGGCGCCGGATGATGGCCAGCCGCTGCGCCACGCCGTGGCCGGTTGCCTGGACTGGCTGCCGCACTGCATGCCGATTTTCGCGCCGCACCACAACGCCTATCGCCGCTACGGCTCGCGGGTGAACGCCGCCAGCCGTGCCAGCTGGGGTTACGAGGATCGCGATGCCTGCGTGCGAATTCCCGACTCCGACGCCCGCAACCTGCGCATCGAGCATCGCCTGGCCGGAGCCGATGCCAACCCATACCTGGTGCTGGCGGCCATCCTTTCGGCCATGGAGCATGGCCTGGAACAGCGCGCCGAGCCCATCGAGCCGCTGAACAAGAATCGTCAGAGCGGTATCGACTTTCCCATGGACATGCTTGGCGCGGTGGCGCAGATGCGTCATCACCCAGCAGTAAATGCCGGGCTGGGCGAGGAGTTCGTGATGGTCTACTGCGAGAACAAGCGCCAGGATCATCTGGCGTTCATGGAGCATATCAATGCCCGCGAGTACCGCTGGTTCCTATGATGTACGTGCATAAATAGAAAAACCCGCCAATGGCGGGTTTTTCTATGGAGCAGTGGGTTAGCGGAACAGTGACCAGCTCACCGCATAGTCATTGAAGCCCAGGCCCCACAGCGCCACGGTCAGGGCCAGCAACAGTTCCAGTACCAGCACGCCGATGGCCAGGGTGCCGCCGGAGATGGTCAGCCCCTCGTTGACCGGGATGCGCAGGAACGCCGGCATGCCCACGTAGAGCAGGCGTGCGCTGTACGCCAGGGCGATGATGCCAACAATCAGCAGTAGCCAGGCTTTCGGATAGAGCAGCGCGATGCCGGCGATGAACAGTGGCGTGGCCACATAGCCGGCGAAGATGATGCAGCGGCTGCGGCTCGGGCGGCTGGCGAAGGAGTCGGACATCCAGTGGATGACGTTACCCATGATCGCCACGCCGATCAGCATCAGGATGTAGAACACGATGCCCAGCACTGCCGCGGTCGGTACCGCCACCTGGTACGCATCACCGCCCAGTTGCCAGCCGATCTGGGTGGTACCGATGAAAGCGCTGACGACGGGGATGAGTGCCATCAGCAGAACGTGTCGTGCATAAAGGTTGGTGATGCTTTCCCTTTCCCGGTCGATGTTGCGCCACTCGCGGCCCGGATTGGACAGCAACCCCCAAATGTGATTGATCATGACTCTTCTCCTCTGGCTCCAGCATCGCGCCGGCATGAGATATCCGAGAGCTGATCAGCCTGGATTGTGCGGCAATTGCCATTCAATTCAGCCCTCACAGGTATGAGTGAAGATCACCGCAATAGGTTTGACCAGAAATTCGCCGCCTCCATGTATGCCGCCTGTTCATGGAACGCCATGTTGCGGTCCCATGCCCCGGCTGGAGGCGCACAGCGGTGCTCACGGACAAGCGGCAACGCCTCGTAACGGGGTATGTCGAGACTCGACTAAAGCCGGCCTGCCACTAGCGCCAGAAAACCTGCATCCGCCGGTCTGGCGGGCTGAAAAGGCAGGGGAGGGCTATTCCCGTATTTTTTATATGTGCTTTTTGGCCTCTGCCTCGGGATGGGCAAAAATGCTATGTTGCGCACCCTCTCAGGCAGGGCTAGAACATGAGCGACGACAAGGCACTTAATCGATCCCCCGAGCAGTTTGACAGCGGCAAGCGCGGTGGTTGTCTGTGGCTGACCCTGCTGGGCCTGGGTTTTATCGTGCTGGTGTTCGGCATCATCATCTATGCCATCACCCGTGAGCAGACGGCTGACGTGCAGGCCAACGAACAGCGCGCCATTCAGGCCTGCTGGGTCAAGGCCAACGACCCGTCGGCCACGCCCACCTCCCGTGCTTTTGCCACCGACAGCTGCAAGGAAATGGAAAAGCAGTTCCGCATCAAGTACGGGCAGGATTCCGAGCGATGAGTCAGGAGCAGGCCGCACCGTCCAAGCGCTTCTTGTTGAGCCTGTGTCTGGTGGCGCTGGTCATCGTCGTAGCCATGGCGGCCTGGGCGTGGAGCCGCTTCGGGGTATCGTACCTGCGGCCTTTTGGTGATCAGGAGCAGCAGGCGGTGTTCTTCCAGGGCGGCGGCCTCAAGCTGCCCGCTGAGCTGGCTGGGCCGGGCAAGATTCGTGTGGTGCACTTCTGGGACCCGCAATGCCCCTGCCACAAGGAAACCGACGCTCACCTCAATTACCTGATCGGCCTGTACCGGTTTTCCGGCGTCGAGTTCTACAGCGTGCAGAAGCCGGGCAGCAAAGGCGAGATGCTGCCGTTTCTGCGCGGCAAGCTGACGCCTCTGGAATCCATCGAAGGCATGGAATCGATTCCGGCCAGCCCGGCCATCGCCATCTGGGATCAGAAGGGCAACCTGGCCTATGCCGGCCCGTACAGCGAGGGGCTGGTGTGCAACTCATCGAACAGTTTCGTCGAGCCGATTCTCGACGCGCTGTCGGCCAACCGCAGCGTCTCGGCGGCCAACACCATGGCGGTGGGGTGCTACTGCGACTGGCAGGCGAAAGAGGATTCTTGATTCATCGCAGTAATCCATAGTTTTTTTGGGGTTACTGCTGTGCGACATATTGACGCGCAAATGCGCCGATATGAGCCACTATTATATATCGCAACGCTTCCGGTAATTCGCGCTCGGCCTCTAGGCGATCTCTCGCTCTCTGGCTGTAGCGGTGATCATGTGGGGCTTTGCGAGTTGAGCGAGCTGTTGCCAGCTGCTGGATTGCGGCTGGTTTGGCAGGGTCGGGGCAGGGCGGGGCGGCTAGTACACCCCGACTATTTGTAGGCCCATCGTCGTTATGCGGTTGGTTTTTTCGGCCGCGTAACCGAAAATGTCGCCCCCTCCGTTTAGTAGTTTCGAAGCTGAAACGATTTCGGTGCCTCGGCGCATCGTTTTCCTGGCATGCCCTGCTGTATTGGGCGTCGTCAGGCTGAACAGAACGCTATGTGGGATATCACTTTGCTGAAGGTCGTGAAATGAGAGAAGAGAAGTACCACCGCTTGTTCCGCACGCTTCTGACGATTGTCGTGGCCGTCTCCCTGAGTGGCTGCGACTGGGTTCTTTTCGATTCGAAAGGCCAAATCGGCATTGAGCAGCGCAACCTGATCATTACCGCCACTCTGCTGATGCTGATCGTGGTGGTACCCGTCATTTTCATGACCATTCTGTTCGCCTGGCGCTATCGCTCCTCGAACAAGGACGCGACCTACGCGCCTGAGTGGGCTCACTCGCACAAGATCGAGGCCATCGTCTGGGGCGTCCCTTGCGTGATCATCATCGTGCTGGCGGTGATCACCTGGAAGACCACCCACTCGCTCGACCCCTACAAGCCCCTTGAGCACGAGAACAAGCCGCTGACCGTTGAAGTGGTTTCGCTGGACTGGAAATGGCTATTCATCTACCCGGAGCAAGGTGTCGCTTCGGTCAATGAGCTGTACATCCCGGCCAACACGCCGATCAGCTTCCAGATCACTTCGCAGACCGTGATGAACACCTTCTTCATCCCGCAGCTCGGCGGCATGGTCTACGCCATGGGCGGTATGCGCACCCAACTGCACCTGATCGCCAACGAAGAGGGTGAGTTCTTCGGCCTGTCCGGTAACTACAGCGGTCACGGTTTCTCCGGCATGAAGTTCCAGACCCATGCGACCAGCCAGGAAGAGTTCGACCAGTGGGTCGCCAAGGCCAAGCAGTCGCCCAACACTCTGGACTTCAACGGCAGCTATCAGATGCTCGCCAAACCGAGTGAAAACAACCCAGTCGAGTACTTCAATGCTCAGCCAGGTCTGTTCCGGCAGATCCTCGGCCAGTACATCGATTACAAGAGCAACCCTGTGAGCGAAGCCGCGCACGCTTCAGGTGCGGAGGAATAAACGATGTTCGGAAAGCTGACACTAGATGCAATACCCCTGCACGAGCCCATCCTTGTAGTCACCATGATTGCGGTGGTTCTGGGTGGTCTCGGGCTGGTCGGTGCCCTGACCTACTTCAAGAAGTGGGGCTACCTGTGGCACGAGTGGCTGACCTCGGTCGACCACAAGAAAATCGGCGTGATGTACATTCTCGTCGCCCTGGTCATGCTGCTGCGTGGCTTCGCTGACGCAATCATGATGCGTACCCAGCTGGCGATCGCCACGGGTGGCTCCGAAGGCTATCTGCCACCGCACCACTATGATCAGATCTTCACCGCTCACGGTACGATCATGATCTTCTTCGTGGCCATGCCACTGGTGGTCGGTCTGATGAACATCGTCACGCCGCTGCAGATCGGTGCGCGCGACGTTGCCTTCCCGTTCCTGAACTCGCTGAGCTTCTGGCTGTTCGTGGTTGGCGTGCTGCTGACCAACATCTCCTTGTTCGTGGGTGAGTTCGCCATGACCGGCTGGGTCGCATATCCGCCATTGTCGGGGATCGAGTACAGTCCGGGGGTCGGGGTCGACTACTACATATGGGCGCTGCAGATATCTGGTATCGGTACGCTGCTCACCGGTGTCAACTTCTTCGTGACCATCATCAAGATGCGTGCCCCTGGCATGACCCTGATGAAAATGCCGATCTTCACCTGGACCATCCTGTGCACCAGCGTGATCATCTGCGGCGCGTTCCCGATCCTGACAGCCGTACTCGGCATGCTGACTCTGGACCGTTACCTGGATTTCCACTTCTTCACCAACGAAGCAGGTGGCAACCCGATGATGTACGTCAACCTCCTGTGGGCCTGGGGCCACCCTGAGGTGTACATCCTGATCCTGCCGGCTTTCGGTGTGTTCTCCGAAGTCACTGCAGTGTTCGCACGCAAGCGTCTGTTCGGTTACGCCTCGATGGTCTGGGCTACCGTGGCGATCACCGTACTGTCGTTCGTGGTATGGCTGCACCACTTCTTCACCATGGGTTCTGGCGCCAGCGTCAACGCCTTCTTCGGTATCGCGACGATGATTATCGCCATTCCGACCGGTGTGAAGATCTTCACCTGGCTGTTCACCATGTACCGCGGTCGTCTGGAGTTCACTTCGCCGATCCTCTGGACCCTGGGCTTCATCATCACCTTCTCCATCGGTGGTATGACCGGCGTACTGCTGGCCGTTCCGGGTGCTGACTTCCTGCTGCACAACAGCCTGTTCCTGATCGCCCACTTCCACAACGTGATCATCGGCGGTGCGGTATTCGGCTATATGGCCGGTATCACCTTCTGGTTCCCGAAAGCGTTCGGCTTCAAACTGCACGAAGGCTGGGGCAAGGCGTCCTTCTGGTTCTGGATCGTCGGCTTCTACTTCGCCTTCATGCCGCTGTACGTACTGGGCTTCATGGGCATGACCCGTCGCCTGAACAGCACCACCAACCCTGAGTGGGAACCGTGGCTGTACGTGGCCGTTTTCGGCGCCGTGCTGATCGGTATCGGTATCCTGTGCACCCTGATCCAGTTCGCTGTGTCGATCATCAAGCGCAAGGAACTGGCCGACGTGACTGGCGACCCGTGGGACGCCCGTACCCTGGAGTGGTCGACTTCCTCGCCACCTCCGTTCTACAACTTCGCCGTTACTCCGCATGCTGACCGTATCGACGAGTTCCACGAGCAGAAGCGTGACGGCCTCAAGCCTGCGCCTAGCAAGTACTCTCCGATCCACATGCCGAAGAACACCGGCGTTGGCTTGATCATGTCCATTGGCGCGCTGGCCTTCGGCTTCGCCCTGATCTGGCATATCTGGTGGCTGGCTGCATTGAGCTTCGTAGGTACTTTCGCCGTTCTGATTCGCAACAGCTACAACACAGACGTCGATTACTACGTGCAGCCCGATGAGATCGAGCGCATCGAGAATGCACACATTCAAGCAAAGGCTAAGCAGGCGTAAACCATGTCCAGTGAAGTTTTGAGCAACCACGCCGCTCATGACGATGATCATGAGCACGAGCATCACCACGACGCGGGTGAAATGAAGGTCTTCGGGTTCTGGATTTACCTGATGACCGACTGCATCCTGTTCGCGAGTATCTTTGCAGGCTTCGCGGTGCTCAGCACCGCGTACGCCGGCGGGCCTACTCCGAAGGATCTGATCGACCTGAAGCTGGTTCTGGTCGAAACCTTCGCCCTGCTGTTCTCCAGTATCACCTACGGCATGGCCATGCTGGCCATGTACCGTGGCGACAAGGGCAAAGTGTTGTCCTGGCTCGCCGCGACCTTCCTGTTCGGCCTGGTGTTCATCTCGATCGAGCTGTACGAGTTCCACCACCTGATCCATGAAGGCGCCGCGCCACAGGTCAGCGCCTACTGGTCGGCATTCTTCACGCTGGTCGGCACCCATGGTCTGCACGTCAGTGCCGGCCTGTTGTGGATGGCCGTGATGATGCACCAGGTCGCCAGCCGTGGCCTGACTCCGGTCACCCAGACGCGCCTGAGCTGCCTGAGCCTGTTCTGGCACTTCCTCGATGTGGTCTGGATCTGCGTGTTTACCGTTGTTTACCTGATGGGGGCTCTGTAATGGCTCATGATCACCACTCTGCCGCTGGCGCAAGCCATGGCAGCACCAAGGATTACGTCGTCGGCTTCGTGCTGTCGGTGATCCTCACCGTGATCCCGTTCGCGATCGTGATGAACCCCGTCATGTCGAAAGCGGCCACGCTGTTCACCATCGTCGCGTTCGCGGTCGTGCAGATCTATGTGCACTTGGTGTACTTCCTGCACATGAACACTTCGTCCGCTCAGCGTTGGAACACGGTTGCTTTCGTGTTCACCATCCTGATCACCATCATCGTCGTAGCGCTCTCCATCTGGATCATCTGGAGCATGCACTACTACATGATGGCCAATTAAAAGAGAGCAGCCTGATGTTCAAGCAATACCTGCTCCTGACCAAGCCGGGCATCGTCTTCGGGAACATGATTTCCGTGGCCGGTGGTTTCTTCCTGGCTTCGAAGGGGGATATCGACCTGATGCTGTTCCTGGCAACAGCATTCGGCGTCGCTCTGGTGATTGCTTCCGGTTGCGTGTTCAACAACTACATCGATATGGACATCGATGAAAAGATGGAGCGGACCAAGAACAGGGTGCTGGTAAAAGGCCTGGTTCCGCCGACTCATGCCATCGTTTACGCCTGCATCCTCGGGATTGCAGGCGTTGCCTTGCTCTATAAAGCCACGAATCTGCTTGCGGTCGCCTTGGTCCTCATGGGCTTCGTCGTGTACGTCGGGCTGTACAGCCTGTACCTCAAGCGCAATTCGGTTTATGGAACCCTGGTTGGCAGTCTGTCGGGCGCCGCTCCGCCTGTTGTGGGCTATTGCGCTGTAAGCAACGAGTTCGACATGGGGGCAGCGATTCTGCTGCTGATCTTCAGCCTCTGGCAGATGCCCCACTCGTACGCTATCGCCATCTTTCGTTTCAACGACTACCAGGCCGCCAACATTCCGGTGTTGCCCGTGATCAAGGGCGTTCCTGCTGCCAAGCGCAGCATCGTCCTGTACATCGCCGCGTTCCTGGTCGCCACCCTGATGCTGACCATCAGTGGTTATGCCGGCTACAGCTACTTCGTGGTAGCGGCAGTCAGCGGTGCCTACTGGTTGTGGATGGGGGTGTCGGGTTACAAGGCCGTCGATGACAAGGTCTGGGCACGCAAGCTGTTCGTGTTCTCCATCGTCACCATCACCGCTCTGAGCGTGATGATGTCGGTGGACTTCCAGGCCACGCCGAGCCAGATGCTGATGACCTCGGTCAATCACATCTGCGGCGTCGACAACGTCAGTGGTTTCTGTGCGGCATTTGCCTCGCGCTGAGCCTTGACGAGCGAATCAGGCGGGCCCCGTCATCACTGGTGACGGGGCCCGTTTTCGTTAGGCGCTGATAATCTGTGTACGCCGAATTCTGAGAGTGGAAAACATGACCGTGAATGATAAAGACGCTTTCATCATCGGCCTCAAGGAGCGCTTGCCTGAAGACCTGCGCGACTCCTTCAGCGCTGAGCAGCTCGCCGCGCTCAAAGTGGCCTTCGGTGCACGGCAGTGGGGCAGCCACCCCGTCGACCTGCGCGGGACATTGAGGATATGGCGCTGGCGCTACTACTTCGTGTTTCTGGCCGGTCGCAACCGCCGTGACCTGACGCGCGCTCAGCAGGAGCTATCGCTGACCGCCAAGGCGCTGGGCATGAGCCTGTTCCTGATGGTCTCCCTGGCGATTGGCCTGCTGTTCCTCTACCTGATCAAGTCCGCACTAGGCATCAACCTGTTTTCCAACTTCTCCCTGGGGCTTTGGGACTGGTTCAACCGCGCCTGAACAGCAACACCTTGAGCCCGCCTTCAGGGCTCACGTCGGGAAATTCCGGCGGGTTGTCCAGGCGGCGCTCGAAGTGCAACTCAGGCGCTTCGCTGGCCATGCCCTTGATCAGGAAGTCGCTGTCGATATCCGGGTCGTTGACGCAGGCCAGTACCGAGCCTTCAGGGCTGAGCAGTTCGGGCAGCCGGCGCAGGATCTTCTGGTAGTCGCGGGTCAGGGCGAAGCTGCCTTTCTGGAAGGAGGGCGGGTCGATGATGATCAGGTCGTACGGGCCATGGCGCTTCACCTTGCCCCACGACTTGAACAGCTCGTGGCCGAGAAAGCTCACCTTGCTCAGGTCATGCTCGTTGAGGCGGTGGTTTTCACGGCCGCGGGCCAGGGCCGCCTTGGCCATGTCCAGGTTGACCACATGCTCGGCACCGCCAGCCAGCGCAGCGATCGAAAAGCCGCAGGTGTAGGCGAACAGGTTGAGCACCCGTTGGTCCTTAGCGTTATCCCGCACCCAACGCCGTCCCAGGCGCATATCGAGAAACAGGCCAGTGTTCTGCTTGCGGCCCAGGTCGAGCAGGTAGCGCAGGCCGTCTTCTTCGATAATCCACTCTTCGGGCAGCTCGCCAACCAGACACTGCATCGGGCTGTCGGGCAGGTAGCGCTGTTGCAGGAAGAGGCTGTGGGCGCCGCTGCCTTGCCACTCATCCGACTCGATCAGTTGCTGCAGCATGGCCTGCAGGGCTTTTAGCTGATCATCCGGCGGCTCGCGAAACAGGCACACCAGCACGATGCCTTGCAGCCAGTCGACCGTGATGTGTTCGAGCCCCTCCCAGCAACGGCCACGACCGTGAAACAGGCGGCGTGTTTCACTTGGTGGGGTGATCAGAGTGTTAGTCAGGTGTTGGCGTAGCAGAGTGATTTGGGTGGCATTCATGGGCGTGGAGCTATCGGCAGGCGCGGCGCGGCAGTGTAAACCAAAGACGTCTGCAGCTTATGAGCAAGGGCGTTTCGCGGGGCATAAAAAAACCCGTCACTAGGACGGGCAAGATATGCCACTGGAGTTCAGCGATGCGATATGCGTGTTACAGGATCGACAACGGGTAGTTGAAGATCAGGCGGTTCTCACTGGCGTCCTGGCCGACATCGCGGCGGACGCTGGAGTTACGCCAGCGGATGCTCAGGTTCTTGAAGGTGCCATCCTGCACGGTGTAAGCCAGTTCGGATTCGCGTGCCCACTCTTCAGCATCGCTGCGACCAGACGTGTGAATGTTCGAGCCACTCATGTAACGGTTCATCAGCACCAGGCCAGGGATGCCCAGACCAGCGAAGTTGTAATCGTGACGAACCTGCCAGGAGCGCTCTTCAGGGCTGTCGAAGCTGGTGGTGAAGCCGTCGTTGACCAGCGTACCGCCGCTGGCGCCGTCTACACGCATGAACTTGGTGTCACCGCTGAGGCGCTGATAACCCATGAGGAAGGTGTTGTTGCCGCGCTTGGCCGACAGGGCGCCCTGATAGACCTTGTTATCCAGGTCGCCGGCTTTAGCCGAGCCTTCATCCTTTCCAGTTACGTAGCCGAGGTTGGCACCCAGAACCCAATCTCCAACAGGCTGGCTGTGAGTCAGTTGCAGGTAGCTTTGCTGATAGATGTCTTCCAGGCGGGCGTGCCACAGACCGACCAGCGTATTGTTACCGTTGAACTTGAACTCGCCGCCGCCAAAGTTGAAGTTGCCGCCGGAAATACCGCTATAAGACATGTCTTCGCGGCTGGCATCGAAACGTTGGCTGTTTCTCCAGAATTGGCCACCGAAGAGGGTCAGGCCGTCGATTTCAGCGGACGTGATCTGCGCGCCCTGGAAGGTTTGCGGCAGCGAACGGCCATCGTCGGCGCGCAGGATCGGCAGCACTGCGAACCACTCTCCGACCTTGAGTTCGGTTTTGGATATCTTGGCCTTTGCGGCTACCGCGGTACGCCCGAAGTCGTCTGGAACGTTGCGATTGGACGCCGGACCGTGCTCTGGCAGAAGGCCGCTGTTGCTGGTGTTGGCATTGCCGTCCAGCTTGACCGAGTAGAGGCCCAGTACATCGATGCCGAAGCCTACGGTGCCAGCGGTGTAGCCGGAGCGAGCATCGAGAATGAAGCTCTGCGTCCAGCCCTCTGCCTGACCTTGGCGCTCGCCATTGATGACCGGGTCGGTACCGTTGAGGTAGTTACGGTTGAAGTAGTAGTTGCGCAGGTTCAGCGATACCTTGGCATCGTCTACGAAGCCTTCGGCATGGGCGGCGAACGGCACGGCCAGGGCCATGGTTCCGGCCCCGATCAGGCCCAGCGAGATGAGTTTGCGTGCGGTCATTGTTGTTGTGCTCCCGGTTTTTAAACTGCCCGCCCTCTGCCAATCGATGATCGGCATGCCGTGAGGCCGGTATGGAAATGCCCTTTACAGGGCGCAGACCTGCGCGATCACGCAGGACTCTGCCTCAGGCCCTAGCCATCGGCGAATAGGTGGCGCGCAGGTAACGAGATGAACGCGACGGGTCGGGCGCGGTTGCCCGGAAGAGGGTATGCAGGTGACGTGAAGACTGGCTTCATGGTGCGACCTTTTTTGTTTTTATAAGGCTTGTTGTCATACAACATTGGCGGCGATTATCGACAGCTCCCAATCTGCTTGTCAACGCAAGCTGATGAAAAGATCACCTGATATTTCCGCGTGCGCTGTTTCGTTACCCTGCACCTATAGCCAATGCCTAGTGAATAGAGGCTTTCAGGTTATGGCAGGGTACTCTGCAAGGCCCGTTCGCAATGTTTTAGGAGCAGTGGGGGCGTGGCCTCGCCAGCTCGTCTGTGTTGTGCGATAACGGATGACAATATCAAAACAAGAGAAATGCCATGCCACATTGCCTGATCGAAGGTTCCCGCTCCCTGCTGCAAGCCGTGGACGGTATAGAACTGGTAACGAGGGTTCACGCGGCCGCCATGGGCAGCGGTTTGTTCAAGGAAGGCGAGGTGAAGGTGCGGCTAAGCCTTTACGATCACTTCACGGTCGGCGGCAGCGAGGAGGATTTCCTGCACGTGATCTTCTATCTGCTCGCCGGTCGTACGGACGAGCAGAAGAAAGCGCTGTCGATGGCCATCGTGCGTGCGCTGCTGGAGTGTCTGCCGGATGTTCAGAGCCTGTCGGTGGATGTGCGTGATATACGCCGCGAGGTGTTCAGCAATCGACGCAGTTGCCTGGAGGCCGACTGAGAAAAGGGCGGCAGCGCGCCGCCCTCGAAGCCTTAACCGCGGTAGTAACGCTGGACCACGAACGGCGTTTTGGCGACCTTCATGGCGACGCGCTTGCCGCGCACCAGTGCCCATACCTCGCTATCCACGGCGACATGGCTGCTCGGCACGTAACCCATGGCCAGTGGAGCGCCCAGGCTCGGGCCGAAGCCGCCACTGCATACCTGGCCGATGACTTCGCCCTCGGCATTCACCAGCTCGGCACCTTCGCGTACTGGCGTACGCTCCTGGGGTAGCAGGCCGACGCGCTCGCGAGCGACGCCATCGCGCTGCTGGGCGAAGATCCGCTCCGCGCCCGGAAAGCCGCCGGGGCGCGCGCCGTCGGTACGGCGTGCCTTGGATATCGCCCACAGCAGGCTGGCTTCGATGGGCGTGGTGTCGGCGCTCATGTCGTGGCCGTAGAGGCACAGGCCGGCTTCCAGGCGCAGGGAGTCTCGAGCGCCAAGGCCGATGGGCAGCACCTCCGGCTCGGCCAGCAGGCTGCGCGCCAGTGCTTCGGCGTGACTGGCAGGTACGGAAATCTCGAAACCATCCTCGCCGGTGTAGCCGGAGCGGCTCACATAGCAATCGACGCCGAGCAGGCGCACGGGCTTGAACTGCATGAAGGTCATTTTGGCGACTTCCGGCGCCAGGCGGGTCAGCACCTCGACTGCCTTGGGGCCTTGCAGGGCGAGCAGGGCACGCTCGAAGCGCGACTCGACCTGGCACTGGTTGGCGATGCGCTGTTGCAGGTGCATCAGATCCTGATGCTTGCAGGCGGCGTTGACCACCAGGAACAAGGTGTCATCGCCCAGGTTGGCGACCATCAGGTCGTCGAGGATGCCGCCGTTTTCATCCGTGAACATGGCATAGCGTTGCATGCCGACCGGCAGGTCGATGATATCCACCGGCACCAGGCTCTCCAGCGCTTTGGCTGCACCGGCGCCACGCAGGATGATCTGCCCCATGTGCGAAACGTCGAACAGGCCGGCGGCTTCACGGGTATGCAGGTGTTCCTTCATCACGCCGAGCGGGTACTGCACCGGCATGTCATAGCCGGCGAACGGCACCATGCGTGCGCCGAGTTCCAGGTGCAGAGCATGGAGTGGGGTTTTCGCCAGGATTTCAGTGGTCATGGCGCTCTCCTGTAAGAGGCTGTGAGCGGCCCGCGACAGCGCGCGGGCATCGTGGAAGAGGAGGCGGCTGCCGAGCGAGTCGGCAGCCGGGGCGGGATCAGGCGTCCTGATAGGCCTCGATGGGCGGGCAGGCGCAGACCAGGTTGCGGTCGCCGAACACGTTGTCGACGCGGCCCACGGGCGGCCAGTACTTGCCGTCGACCAGGCTGCGGGTCGGGTAGACCGCCTGTTCGCGGCTGTACGGGTGCGTCCATTCACCCACCAGTTCGGCGGCGGTGTGTGGGGCGTTTTTCAGCGGGTTGTCGTCGGCATTCAACTGGCCGCGCTCGACTGCGCGAATTTCTTCGCGAATGGCGATCATGGCGTCGCAGAAACGATCCAGCTCTTCTTTGGACTCGCTCTCGGTCGGCTCGATCATCAGCGTGCCGGCCACCGGGAAGGACATGGTCGGGGCGTGGAAGCCGAAGTCGATCAGGCGCTTGGCCACGTCGTCGACGCTAATACCGCTGCTGTCTTTCAGCGGGCGCAGGTCGAGGATGCATTCGTGGGCCACCAGGCCGCCTTCACCGCTGTACAGCACCGGGTAGTGCTCCTCAAGACGGCGGGCGATGTAGTTGGCGTTGAGGATCGCCATCTGCGACGCCAGGCGCAGGCCGGTGCCACCCATCATGCGGATGTACATCCAGGTGATCGGCAGTATGCTGGCGCTGCCGAACGGCGCGGCACTGACGGCACCTTCCTTGCGGGCCATGTGGCCATGGCCGGGCAGGAACGGCGCCAGGTGGGCCTTCACGCCAATCGGGCCGACGCCCGGGCCGCCGCCGCCGTGGGGAATGCAGAAGGTCTTGTGCAGGTTCAGGTGCGAGACGTCGCCGCCGAACTTGCCCGGGGCGCAGAGGCCAACCATGGCGTTCATGTTGGCGCCGTCGATATACACCTGGCCGCCGTTGTCATGGACGATGGCGCAGATCTCGCGAATGCCTTCCTCGAACACGCCGTGGGTCGACGGGTAGGTGATCATGATTGCGGCTAGCTGGTCACGATGCTGCTCGGCCTTGGCGCGCAGGTCATCGATGTCGACGTTGCCGCGGGCGTCGCAGGCGGTCACCACCACGCGCATGCCGGCCATGTGTGCGGTGGCCGGGTTGGTGCCGTGGGCCGATTGCGGGATCAGGCAGATGTCGCGTTTGTCGTCGCCGCGGCTGTGGTGATAAGCGCGAATCGCCAGCAGGCCGGCGTATTCACCCTGGGAGCCGGCGTTGGGTTGCAGCGACACGGCGTCGTAACCGGTGGCGGCGCAGAGCATGGCTTCCAGTTCGTCGGTCAGTTGCTGGTAACCGGCGCTCTGTTCGGCAGGCGCGAAAGGATGCAGGTTGCCGAACTCGGCCCAAGTGACGGGGATCATCTCGCTGGCCGCGTTGAGCTTCATGGTGCAGGAGCCCAGCGGGATCATGCTGCGATCCAGCGCCAAGTCCTTGTCGGCGAGCTTGCGCAGGTAGCGCATCAGCTCGGTTTCCGAGTGGTAGCGATTGAACACCGGGTGTTCGAGAATCGCCGATTGGCGCAATTGTCCGGCGGGCAGGCTGCTGTCGCCCTGGGTGGCCAGCGCAGCGAAATCCGGCGTTGGCTTGCCGTCTGCCAGCAGCGACCAGAGTTGCTCGATATCCGCCTGGGTAGTGGTTTCATCGAACGACAGGCCGAGACGCTCGGCATCCACTTCACGCAGGTTGATGCTGGCGGCGCGAGCTTTGCTGTGCAGTGCTGCGGTCTGCGCGCCGGTACGCAGAGTGACGGTATCGAAGAACGCCTGCTGCTCGACAGCAAGGCCAAGGCTCTGCACGCCGCGGGCGAAAATCACGGTCAACTGGTGGACGCGCTGGGCAATTCGCGTCAGCCCCTGTGGGCCGTGGTACACGGCGTACATGGCGGCGATGTTGGCGAGCAGCACCTGGGCGGTGCAGATGTTGCTGGTGGCCTTCTCGCGGCGGATGTGCTGTTCGCGGGTCTGCATGGCCAGGCGCAGGGCCGGGTTACCGAAGCGGTCTACCGACATGCCAACCAGGCGCCCCGGCATGTCGCGCTTGAACGCGTCACGGGTGGCGAAGTAAGCCGCGTGCGGGCCGCCGAAGCCCAGTGGCACGCCGAAGCGTTGAGCACTGCCCAGGGCAACGTCGGCGCCGAATTCGCCAGGCGCCTGCAGCAGGGTCAGGGCCAGCAGGTCGGCGGCAACGGCGACCAGGGCATTGGCAGCGTGGAAGCGCTCGACCACTTCGCGGTAGTCGAAGATGTCGCCATTGCTCGCCGGGTATTGCAGCAGGGCGCCGAAGAAGGCACTGGCGTCACTGATGGCGGCTTCGTCACCCACCACCACTTCGATGCCCAGGGGTTCGGCGCGGGTGCGCAGCACGTCGAGGGTCTGCGGGTGGCAATGCCGGGAGGCGAAGAAGGCGTTGGCGGCCTTGTTCTTCGACAGGCGCTTGCAGAAGGTCATGGCCTCGGCGGCAGCGGTGCCCTCGTCAAGCAGCGAGGCGTTGGCGATCGCCAGGCCGGTGAGGTCGCTGATCAGGGTCTGGAAGTTCAGCAGCGACTCCAGGCGGCCCTGGGAAATTTCTGGCTGGTAGGGGGTGTAGGCGGTGTACCAAGCCGGGTTTTCCAGCAGGTTGCGCAGGATGGGCGACGGCGTATGGGTGCCGTAGTAACCCTGGCCGATATAGTTGCGAAACAGCTTGTTCTTGCTAGCGATGGCCTTGATGGCGGCCAGGGCATCGGCTTCGCTCTGGCCGTCGCCGGCCGGCAGCACGCTGGTGCCCTTGATGCTGCCCGGGATGACGCTGGCGGTCAGCGCTTCCAGGTCGCTGTAACCCAGGGTTTCCAGCATGGCGGCGGTGTCTTGATCGCGCGGACCGATGTGGCGGGCGATGAATTCGTTGCGGGTGGTCAAATCAGTCATGGCTTTATCTCACGCGTCGGCTTTGGCGTTGAGCAGGCGCTCGTAGGCATCCTGATCGAGCAGGCCGGCCAGGGCGCCGGCATCAGCTGGGCGGAAGCGGAAGAACCAGCCCTGGCCCAAAGGCTCGGCATTGACCAGTTCGGGGCTGGCCTCGAGATCCGGGTTCACTTCGACCACTTCGCCGTCCAGCGGCATGCCGATGTTGCTGGCAGCCTTCACGGACTCCAGCACCGCCACCTCGTCGCCGGCGGCATAGGCCTGCAGCTCGGGCAACTGCACGAATACCACGTCGCCCAGTGCGTCTTGAGCGTAGGCGGTGATCCCTACTGTGACCAGGCCATCGGCCTCCTGACGCAGCCATTCGTGCTCGACGGTGAAACGCAATTCGCTCATGGGGACTCCCTTGTTGGACTCTGTGCCCATCTGCGTGGGCGCGGTGATTGGAAGCTGATTAGCAAGGTCGGTGCCATATAAAATAATCGTTACAAATCAATTACTTATATATTTTTGCATTGTCTGATCAGGTAATTTGTATTGAATTCAATACAGAAGCGCCACGCCATATCCTTAAGCCCGCTACGGGCTTGGGAATGTCGTGGTTGGTTATGCCTGTGTCGTATTGAATACGGTGTATTTAAATCAATACACTTGTTGGCCGATGGCCGCTCTCGGTGATGTGTCGGGCTCAGTGCAGCGCGGGTTGCGCACTGGATTGGCGCAGCCGATCCCCGAGTTTCAGCCGTTGGGCGGGGTCTTCGCACAGCAGCAGGGCCCGCTGCACATCGAAGCGTTCAGCTTGGGAGCAATCTAGGTGGCGATAAAGCTCGGCCCTGGCCAGGTGGTCGTTAACGTTTGGCGCGGCCAGTTGCAGCACCCGCTCGGCATCCTTCAAAGCACTGATGTAGTCCTCTGCCTGGGCGTGCAAATGGCGCAAGTTGCGCGACAGGCGCAGGATCATGCCGCGGGCGTCGCAGCTCGCCATATGTTCGGCGCTCAGCTGGGCATGGGGGCCGAGGTAGCGCAGCAGTAACTCGCGGCAGTCGCGGGTGTACAGTCGTCGCCCGCCGCAGGGGTCGAGCAGGTGGTCGGCGCCAGGCACACGCAGCAGAAAGTAGCCGGGAAACCCGACGCCCTGCAGCGGGATATTCAGCCGACGCGCCAGTTCCAGGGCGATCAGCGCGATGCTCAGCGGCTGGCCGCGGCGTCGTTGCAGCACCTTGTGCAGCAAGGCGGCTTGTGGGCGTACCGGGCTGTCGTCATCGTCATAGAAATGCAGGTCACTGAGGCGGCGCAACAAGGGCTGCGCCAGTTCCTGGGGCGGGAAGTTGGGCAGGCCGGAGTCGACCTGATGCTTGAGGTGCTCGAGCTCGCGCAGGAGCTGCTGGGGCTCCACCGCCGGATCGTGCTCGGCAGCGACCCAGAGTGCGGCTTCGAAAAACGCCGGCTGTTCGGCGTTCAGACAGGCAAGGCAGTGATCGCGCGCGCTCATGGACACCTCCCGGGGGATGTGCCTGTTTTAGCTGTGCGCGCGCCGGCCGTCCAGCCCGGAAAAGCGAAGAGATGTTAACGGCGCAGCCTGGCGGTCACTCTGTTTCCGGCAGGCTGCCCAGTTCGCCGAGGGCATCGGGCTGATTCTTGAACGCCTTGGCGAACACGTCGCGATTTCTGGCCATGTAGATCCCCAGCTCCTCGCCTTGGTCTTCGCTGAGCGACGGCACCGCCTTCTGCAGTACATCGCTGAGCAGCTCGGCCAGCTCCAGCATCTTGTCGTGACGATCTGCTTCGGCCTTATCCATAAACAAACGCTCCGGGTCGCGACTGCTGCGGTACACCACTTCGACGGCCATTCATCACCTCTACGCCTTCGCTGATAATTAAAAATACTGTTCATGCATACAGTTGTGGCGAGCTTACTCGACTGCGCTGCGTTTGAACAGCGTAAACCTGGCCGCGAGATTCGCCATCCCATGTGCCTTTCCCATGTTCTGGCGCTTCTGTTTGCCAGCGCAGCCGCCTCGCTGGTCTTGTTCCTGCATGGGAATGTCACGCGGGCGCGCCATCATCGGCGCCAGGCTGTATCAATCTGAAAGGGGAATGCCATGAAGTGGGTCGACGATAGCCGCAAGCGGATGCACAAGGGCGCGAATTCGATCGGTAATCTATTCGTCGAGGGCTTTCATTACCTGGGGCTGTTCGCCATCGGAGCGGCGACCGCCTGGGCCTCGGTCGGCGCATTTCTAGGCATGGTGGAAAAGGGCAGTGCCAGCGTGGACGACATCCTGCTGCTGTTCATCTATCTGGAGCTGGGGGCGATGGTCGGCATCTATTTCAAGACCAACCATTTGCCGATCCGCTTTCTGCTGTACATCGCCATCACCGCGCTGACCCGTTACCTGATCGGCGACGTATCCCATCACAAGGCGCCGGACATTGGCCTGCTGTACCTGTGCGGCGGCATCTTCTTCCTGGCACTGTCGGTGCTGGCGGTGCGTTTCGCGTCCTACAAGTTTCCGTCCAGCAAGGCCATCGACTCGACCGGCGAAGTGGTGGGCGACAACTACTCCGAGCGCTGATGGCGCTCAGTCGGCCAGGGGCGCGAACAGCGCCTGCAAGTCGTCTTCATTGAGCTGCCAGCTGCTCTGGCTGCCGCCTTCTTCAAGCAGGCCGTGGGCCAGGCTCGCCTTGGCCTGCTGTAACTGCTGGATCTTTTCTTCCACGCTGCCGCGGGCGATCAGCTTGTAGACGAACACCGGTTTGTCCTGGCCGATGCGGTAGGCGCGGTCGCTGGCCTGGGCTTCGGCCGCCGGGTTCCACCAGGGATCGAAGTGGATCACGGTGTCGGCAGCAGTCAGGTTCAGGCCTGCGCCGCCGGCCTTGAGGCTGATCAGGAAGACCGGGAATTGCCCAGCCTGGAACTGCTCTACGGGTGTGCGCCGGTCCCGGGTGCTGCCGGTCAGTTTGGCATAGCCGATGTTGCGCGCCTGCAGCTCGCTTTCGATCAGCGCCAGCATCGAGGTGAACTGGGAGAACAGCAGCACGCGGCGGCCTTCGCCGATCAGTGCTTCGAGCATGTCCAGCAGGCTGCTGAGCTTGCCGGAGTCGCTGCTGGTCAGTTCGGCTGGCGCCTCGTCGAGCAGGCGCAGGTCGCAACAGACCTGGCGCAGACGCAACAGCGCTTCGAGTATGACGATCTGGCTGCGCGCCAGGCCCTGGCGGGTGATCTCCTCGCGTACCTTGCGGTCCATGGCCAGGCGCAGGATCTCGTAGCGGTCACGCTGGGCCGGCGTCAGCTCCACCCACTGGGTGATTTCGGTTTTAGGTGGCAGTTCGCGGGCGACCTGTTCCTTCTTGCGGCGTAGCACGAACGGTTTGATCCGCCCACGCAGGTGCGCCAGACGCTGCTCGCTGCCGTGCTTTTCGATGGGCGTGCGGTAATCGCGGGTAAAGCGCTTGGCGTCACCCAGCCAGCCCGGCATCAGGAAGTTGAACAGCGACCACAGCTCGCCCAGGTTGTTTTCCAGCGGCGTGCCGCTCAGGCACAGGCGCTGGCGGGCGTTGATCTGCCCGGCAGCGAGGGCGGCCTTGCTGCGCGGGTTCTTGATGCTCTGGGCTTCGTCGAGAATCAGCAGGTGGAAGCGCTGTGCGGACAACGTCTTGAGATCGCGGGGCAGCAGGGCATAGGTAGTGAGCACCACATCGTGCTCGCCGATCAGCTTGAACTGGCTACGCCGCTTGGCACCGTGCAGGGCCAGCACCTTAAGGGTCGGCGCGAAACGCGCGGCCTCGTCCTGCCAGTTGGGGATCAGGCTGGTGGGCATGACGATCAGCGCCGGCTGCTTGAGGCGACCGTTCTGCTTCTCCAGGAGAATGTGCGCCAGGGTCTGCAGGGTTTTGCCCAGGCCCATGTCGTCGGCCAGCACGCCACCGACTTCCAGCTCACCCAGCGCCTGCATCCAGCCGAGGCCCTGCAACTGATAGGGGCGTAGCTGCGCAGCCAGGTCGTCGGGAGCGCTCACGTCCTGTTGGGACGTTTGTTGCAGGCGCCTCGCGAACTCGCGCAGTTCGATGCCCCCCTGCCAGTTCAGCGCCGGCCCCTGTTGCAGGGTATTCAGGCGCGCGGCATCGGCCCGCGCCAGGCGTACGCGGGTACCGATTTCGTCGGCGTCGCCAATGAACAGCTCACCCAGCGCCGCCAGCAAGGGTTTCAGTCGCGCGTAGGGCAGGGCCACGCGGCGCTGGCTGTGGGGCAGACTGACCAGCAGTAATTCCTCGTCCGGGCGCTGCGCCAGGGCGTCACCGGAAAGCAGCCAGGGCGAGCGGCGGATGGCCTGCAGCAATACGGGCAGCAGGCTGATGCGTTGGCCTTCCACCTCGATGCCCAGCTCCAGGTCGAACCAGCCCTGTTCGGGCAGCTCGTCGACATCGGCGTACCAATCGTCGATCTCGGCCAGGTTGTACTGGAAGTCGGGCTGGATCTCGACGCGCCAGCCTTCGGCGCGTAGCGCCGGTACCTGCTGCTGCATGAAGGTCAGCCAGGCGGCGTCACCCTGCAATTCGAAATGCTCGCCTGGGTGCTGGGCCAGGGCTTCGCTCTGCCGCAGGGCGATACGCAGACCGGCAGCCTCCAGGCGGCGCCGTAGCTCGGTTTCCCGAGCCGTGTCGCGAGTGATGCGCAACTGGCGATTGGGCCCCAGGCGTACCAGCAGATCCTTGGCCGTTTTACCGACCGCGCTGTTGCCCTGGTAGTCGAAGGCCAGGGCGGCGCGGTGCTGGGTCTGCTCCAGCATGCGGCCCTTGCGCGCATCGAAATGCACGCGCACGTGGCTACCCAGGGTCAGGACCGGCTGCGGCTGCACGTGGTCCAGCACGGTTTCATCCACCGGCTTTTCGGTGACGATCAGGGTGCCGAGATCATCGCCTGAGCGCTGCCGTGCTTCCAGGGTGAGCAGAGCAGCCGCCACGTGCTTGCAGTTGAAGCCCACCGGGCAGCTGCAATGGCCGGTCACACCCCAGCCCTTGCCGTAGGCGTGCAGGGTGATGCGCTGCTGGTAGGGGCGCTCGCCGCTGCCCAGGCAGCTGGCGAGCAGGCTGTGATCCTTGAGGCTGAGCAGACGACTCAGGCCGCGTGTGGCGTAATCCTGGGCACGGCGCAGCGCGCCCTCATCGAAGTCGCCGCGCCAGTCGGCCTGCTGCAGGTGCAGGATGTCAGGCATCGGACGAGCTCTCTGGGAACAAGACTAGGTTCGGCATGGGACTGTGAAAACGATGGCAAGCCGCCGATGGTCTCACAGCTTGTCGGGCAATGGCAGACCCTAGCTGGCTCAGGCGTGTTCGGCAGGCGTCTCGGTCTTGAGAGCGCCACGAATGTTCATCGCGCCCAGGCACAACTGCAGCACAATCAATGCGTAGGCGTGGCTGTAGAGCCCCCAGATGATCCACAAGAGGTTGCTGGCCATGAACACCCAGAAGCCCAGATTACGGCGGTGGCGCTGCTTGGAGGCGACCAGCCAGGCAGCGATGACGGTGATCAGCATGGCCGGCCATTGCAGCCAGTCGAGGTATTCCATAAGGCATCCGCAAACTGAGAGTACTCAGTAGCGACCCTTGCCCGGACGCGGACGTTCGACCTTTCAGATCGGATTGCTCTCGCGCTGTGCCTTGTCAGCGTACATTTCGGCGTCGGCCATGCGCAGCAGTTCGCTGGCCGTAGTGCCGTCCGTCGGTGCGATGGCGATACCGAGGCTGACACCCACCTGTAGATTTTGGCCATTGAATACGATGGGATCGCTCAGTTCTTCTTCTATGCGCTGGCCCAGGCGAATGGCTGCTGCCCTATCCAGACCGGGCAGCAGCACGGCGAACTCGTCACCGCCAAGACGTGCCGGTACGTCGATGCTGCGTAGCAGGCCGCGTAACCGGCGGGCGCTGACTTTGAGTACCTCGTCGCCCGCAGCGTGGCCAAAGCGGTCGTTGATCTGCTTGAAGTGATCCAGGTCGATCATCATCAGCGCGAAGGACGCCGAGCGCCCCTTGGTCAACGCATTGGTGACGCTCAGGTCGAATACCCGGCGATTCGGCAACTCGGTTAGCGGGTCCTGATGGGCCAGGGTGTCAAGCGGCCGCAGCAGGTGCCGGCCGATCAGCGCCACTACCAGGGCAGACAGCGCCAGGCTGGCTAGCAGCAGATAGCGCTGGAAACGTTCGATACGCTCGTAGGCAGCCATGTGCTGGTTCAGTGATTTGCCTGCGATCAGCAGTACTTCGCTGGCCTTCTGGGCATTGAAATTGTGCAGCGCCACCGAGCGCATCAGGTACTCGTCGTTCTCGTCCTGCAGTGTCCACTCGGCCCCGTCGACCAGCGCCGCGGGGTTGCTCAGCAAGCGCTCGAAGCTGCTTTCAAGGGTATTGCCGTGCAGTTGCCAGGCGCCGTCCTGGCCGCGTGACAGGAATACGAACTCGGTATCGGTGGTCTGCTTGAGCGCTTCAGCCAACTCGGTGTTAATGGCGAAACCCAGAGTCAGTTCAGCCTGGGGCGTAGGCATGTTCACCACGCGGTGGATCAGCTGGTAAAGCACACCGCTTTGACTGCGCAGCAGGCTCACCGGTTGCGCGCCCGGGCTGCCCGCCTGTGCAGCGGCCTTGAGTAGCGGGGCAATGTCGGCCTGTTGCAGTTCCTTGGGCACACTGGCAATCAGCTGGCGGTCGAGCGTATTGAGCAGAGCGATGTCGGCCTTCAGGCGCTTGCTGTGGTTGCTCAGCATGGATTCGATGGTCGAGCGCTCAGCGGTGGCGATGGCTTCCTTGAGGCCATAGTCAGCGGCCAGCACAGCAGCGCCCTGAGTCAGTTGGCGCTGGCGCAGTTCCAATAACTCGTCGACCACCTGGGTGGTGGTCTGCAGGCTTTTGCTGATGGTTTCTTCGACGATGCTGCGGTTGGTGCGAGCGCTCACCAGGTAGATGACCACCTGCACGCTCAGCAACGCCACGAGCAGTACCACGATGATGCGTCGTTCCTGAGTCTTGATGTGCCGGCTGCTTCTCATCGACGTTCCATTCCCTATGGTTGTTATCGAGTGTAGAGCAGCGATTGGCCGACAGGAGTCAGCTGGTCAGGAAGTCCGTTTGAAGATGCGCTCCGAGAACAACATTTGCGCGAGCAACGGATAGGCCAGGTAATGCAGGATGAAGAGCAGTACGCCCATGGGGCTGGGCTCGTCCTGTAGGCTCATCATGGTCAGCAGTAAGGCATACAGCAGGGCGAGGATGCCACCGTACAGCCACACCAGGCGCCGCCGTTCCCCGCGGGTTGGCGGGCGGCGTTGGCGCCAGGCGAATACAAGTGCCATCAGTGCTGCGATGCTGGCGGCGATCACCAGGGTCGCCAGCACGCCACCAAGTTTGACGAAGCTGCGCAGCAGCACATTGAGCACCACGGCCGCCGCCACACCGATGAGGGCGTAACGCAGCATGGCGACGGGCTGTTGGGAAGGCGGCATGGCGACAGGGCTCGGCGGTGGCGATGATGCTTGGAGTCTCGCCTGTGAATTCAGGTTCTACAAGCGGCGATCCAGGCCGAAGCGGCGGCTCAGCACGCGGTCGAGCAGGGCGCCTGGCAGCAGCGCCGAGAGCAGCGGCAGGGCGCGGCTGCCATTGCCCAGGCGCAATACCCTTGGACGCTTGGCACTGGCCACGGCAGCGTATACGTTGCGCGCCACGTGGCTGGCCGGTGTCGGATTGTCTTGCGAGGCGATGGCGCGGGCGCGAATGCCGTCACGCATCGGCCACCATGGCGACTGCTCGCCGATCAGTTGTTCGGCCTGGCGACTGGCGTGGGTGCCGAAGCTGGATTCGATCGCACCCGGCTGCACTTCCATCACACCGACGCCAAATGGCGCCAGCTCCAGCCGCAGTGCGTCGCTCAAAGCATGCACCGCAGCCTTTGAGGCGCAATAAGCGCCGGCGAACGGTGTCACCAGTACGGCGGAAACACTGCCGATATTGATCACCAAACCCTTGTTCTGGCGCAGTAGCGGAAACAGCGCGCGGGTCACGTTGACCAGGGAGAACACGTTGGTTTCGAACTGCGCGCGCATGGCGGCAGCGCCGCCGTCGAGCAGTGGGCCCATGGCGCCGTAGCCGGCATTGTTGATCAGCACGTCGAGCCCGCCGATGCGTTCCTTGAGCGTGGCGGCCAGCTGCTCGACCGCGGCTGCATCGTTGACGTCCAGCTGCACGGCGTTGAACCCTGCTTCGCTCAGGCGCGCCACGTCTTCGCGCTTGCGGGCGCTTGCCCAGACCTCATACCCCTGTTGCGCGAAGGTGTCGGCCAGTGCCCGGCCAATGCCGCTGGAGCAGCCAGTGATCAGAACCCTAGGGTGACTCATGGGTAATCCTTGTGATTGTTGTTGTGTGGATCGTGAAAGGGCGGCTAACGACTGAAGGTGCCCTGCAACTGCTCGGCGCGGAATTCCAGGGTACTGGCGCGGTAGCCGCTGCGCAGCGTAGGCAGCGGCAGGCAGCTTTGCCAGTCGGCACCGGGTAGCAGCTCGCCGGGGCCGCTGTAGCGCGGCGTCTCGTACAGGCGCTGCGCCAGGTTGACACTGTCACCTGGCCGGTAGGCGCTGACCTGCCAATGCAGTTCCTGCAGTGCGGCGTCGCTGCCGTTGTGCAGGTACAGCTCCAGTGGGCGGTCAGCGGGGCAGCGTTCGGGGGCGTAGCTCAGGCGCAATTCCAGGTGAGCCAGGTTGCGATTCTCACGGTTTTCCTGCCACAGCACCCAGCTCGCCACCATGCCCAGCCCGGCCAGCGCCGCCAGTGAAATAGGCAGGGCCTTGGCCGGGTAGCGGATCAGCAGAATGAACCAGCTGAGAACCAGAATCGCGCCGAAAATCATGGCTGGACCTTGAATGTCGAGTGTCTGCCAATCCTACACAAGGCCGATGGGCTCGGCACCCGCCCAGGGGTTGGTGGATGTTTCGCCAGGGGCTGTTTCTCGCCGCCATGCAACTCATGCTGAAGCGCCTGGGCCTTCACTCCGGCGCGTGGTCGCGCAGGAACACCAGCTTGTCGGCGCTCGAATCCTTTGCCGAGAAGCGGTAGCCCTGGTCGTTGAAATCCTTGAGGTGCTTTGGATCGGTCACGCGTTCCTTGATCACGTGGCGGGCCATCAGACCGCGGGCTTTCTTGGCGTAGAAGCTGATGATCTTGTACTGACCGTTCTTCAGGTCCTTGAATTCGGTGTCGAGGATTCGCGCTTTCAGCACCTTGCGCTTGACCGCCCCGAAGTATTCATTGGATGCCAGGTTGAGCAGCACGTCGTCGCCCTGGGCGGCCAGCGCCTGATTCAGCCATTCGCTGATGGGCTCGCCCCAAAACGCGTAGAGGTCCTTGCCGCGGGCGTTGGCCAGCTTGGTACCCATTTCCAGGCGGTAGGGCATCATCAGGTCCAGCGGGCGCAGCAGCCCGTACAGGCCGGAGAGCATGCGCAAGTGCTGCTGGGCGAAATCGAAGTCGGCCTCGCTGAAGCTTTCCGCGTCCAGCCCGGTGTACACGTCGCCCTTGAAGGCCAGCAGCGCCTGCTTGGCGTTCTCTGGCGTGAAGTCCGGCGTCCAGCTGCCGAAGCGCGCTGCGTTGAGGCCGGCCAGTTTGTCGGAGAGGTGCATCAACTCGGCGATCTGCGCCGGCGTGAAGTCGCGCAGCTGGGTGACCAGTTCCTGAGAATGGTCGAGAAATTCGGGCTGGGTAAAGCGCGAAGTGACCGGTGCGCTTTCGTAGTCCAGGGTCTTGGCGGGGGAAATCACCATCAGCATGAGTCGTCTCCTTCGGCGGAGCGGCGATTCTAGCCGATTCGGCAGGGCCCGCGTGGAGCAAGGCAGCAGGCTGGACTCATGACTCTAGTGGGCGATAAGTGCCGCTGCCAAGGTCATTCGTCCAACCGACAAATAAAAATAAAAAAACTGAAAAGATCATTTGCCTGTCACATTTTTTGGAGTATCAACGAACTGTGGTTTGCGACGAACCGGGCATGAAGGCCGGCCCATGCAGACCACGCCTTGAAAGACCGCCGAACCCTGCAGACAGGTGGCGGCCCTCGGCCCTCATCCGTTTGCGGCGCTCCTGATCGGGAGTCGGTGGTCCTGTGTGGCGGAGCGCCGTCCTGGCATTCCGTCGCTGGATCCGACAAGAGGTGACGAGTATGGATGACCACGGACGCATCAAGCCCACCGCCCCAACCTTGTACGCCCTCGACACCAATGTCCTGATTCACGATCCCAACGCGCTGCTCAATTTCCAGGAACACCACGTCGCCATCCCGATGACGGTGCTGGAGGAACTCGACAAGCTGAAAACCGGCAAACAGGGCGTCGCCGCCGAATGCCGGCAAGCCATCCGCCTGATCGACAAGATTCTCGATGGCGCCACCCCCGAGGAGGTCGAGCACGGGGTGCCGATCCAGCGCGACAAGAGCGGCCCCTGCGGTTTTCTGTCGATTCTTATGAGCAAGAGTGCGGCGCCGGTCACTTGGCTGCCGGAAGACCTCAACGACAACAAGATCATCAACCAGCTGGTGGAGCTGAAGTCGCGGCGCCCAGGCATGTCCGTGGTGCTAGTGACCAAGGACATCAACATGCGCCTGAAGGCGCGTGGCTGCGGGCTGGATTCCGAGGATTACCACACCGACCAACTGGTCGACGACATCTCGCTGCTGTCCAAGGGTTACCACGACGTCGAAGGTGCCTTCTGGGATCGCGTGGCCAAGGTCGATACCCGTCAGGGCCATGGTCGTACCTGGCACCGCGTGCAGCTCAGCGAAGACTTGCCGGCGGTCAACGTCAATGAATTCATTATCGACGAGCAGGGCTTCGTCGGTTGGGTCAAGGAGGTCGAGGGCAACGAGCTGCTGATTCTCGATCTGCACCAGGAGCCGCTGCTGCATCAGGAAGCCTGGGGGCTCAAACCGAGGGACATCCACCAGGCGCTGGCACTCTACGCGCTGCTCGACCCGGACATTCACCTGGTCAACCTGACCGGCGCCGCCGGCTCGGGCAAGACCATCCTGGCGCTGGCGGCGGCCATCGAACAGACCATGGTCAGCAAGCGCTACCGGCGCATCATCGCCACTCGCAGCGTGCAGGGTCTTGATCAGGAAATCGGCTTCCTGCCCGGCACCGAGGCCGAGAAGATGGAACCCTGGCTGGGCGCCATCACCGACAACCTCGAAGCCCTGCACATGGACGACGAAAACACCCACGGCAGCGTCGACTACATCCTGCAGAAGGTGCCCCTGCAGTTCAAATCCCTGAACTACATTCGCGGGCGCAGCTTCCAGCAGAGTCTGATCCTTATCGACGAATGCCAGAACCTCACCCCGCACCAGATGAAGACCATCATCACCCGTGCCGGCAACGGCTCCAAGGTGATCTGTCTGGGCAACCTGGCGCAGATCGATACGCCGTACCTTTCAGCGCCCAGCTCGGGGCTGACCTACCTCACCGAGCGCTTCAAGGGCTTCGAGCACGGCGTGCACATCACCCTGCAGGGCGTGCCGCGCTCGATCCTCGCCGAGTACGCCGAAAGCCACATGTAACCCTTCGCCCCGGAGCCGCCTGGCGGCTCCGGGCATTCATTGCGGCGCCCATGGTTTGCAGGGGGCGGTGCGGGGCCTACAATCGCCAGGTTTTCTACTTGGAGATTGCCCGTGCTGACCCATCTCGACTCCCAGGGACGCGCCAATATGGTCGACGTCAGCGACAAGGCGCAGACCGTGCGTGAAGCCGTGGCTGAGGCCCGGGTGCGCATGCTGCCCACCACGTTGCAGATGATCGTCGACGGCGATCATCCCAAGGGCGACGTATTCGCTGTGGCGCGCATCGCCGGCATCCAGGCGGCGAAAAAGACCTCCGATCTGATTCCCCTTTGTCATCCGCTGATGCTCACCAGCGTCAAGGTCGAGCTGCAGGCCGATGGCGACGATGCGGTGCTAATCCATGCACGCTGCAAGCTCACGGGCCAGACCGGCGTGGAGATGGAAGCGCTGACCGCTGCCAGTGTCGCGGCACTGACCATTTATGACATGTGCAAGGCGGTGGATCGCGGCATGACCATCGAGCAGGTGCGCCTTCTGGAAAAGCTTGGCGGCAAGAGCGGCCACTTCCTGGCAGGCGAGGGCGAGCGATGATCCGCGTGCAGTATTTCGCCCGTTACCGCGAAACCCTGGGTCTGGAGGCCGAGGAGCTGCCAGGCAGCTTCGCCACCCTCGACGAGCTGCGCCTGCACCTGCTGGCCCGCGGTGGCGCCTGGGAGGTGCTCGCCGAGCGCGGCCTGATGTGCGCCCGCAACGAAGAGCTCTGCGCGTTGAGTGAGGCGCTGGTCGATGGTGATGCGGTGGCGTTCTTCCCGACGGTCACCGGAGGCTGAGATGGGCATTCGCGTTCAACAGGCCGTCTTCGATCCGGGGCAGGAAACCAACGCCGTGCATGCCGCCAATACCGGCGTTGGCGCGGTGGCGTGCTTTGTCGGCTACGTACGTGATTTCAATGATGGCCAGGACGTGGCAGGGATGTTTCTCGAACACTTTCCGGGCATGACCGAAAAGGCCCTGTCGGGCATCGAGGCCCAGGCCCGCGAGCGCTGGCCGTTGCTGGGGGTCGAGGTGATTCACCGCGTCGGGCGGCTGGAGCCGGGCGAGCCAATCGTGTTCGTCGGCGTGGCCAGCGCTCACCGCCAGGCGGCCTTTCAGGCCTGCGAGTTCATCATGGATTACCTGAAAACCTGTGCCCCGTTCTGGAAAAAGGAGGATACCCCCAGCGGCCCGCGCTGGGTCGAGGGCCGCGAGAGCGACCAGGCATCCGCCCGGCGTTGGCAGGCCGAAAGCTGAAAGCGGCTCAGCCGAACTCGATGAATACCTTGAAGTACAGTGGCGCGAACATCGACAGCGCGCCCAGGCCGGTCAGCCAGATGCCCCATTCCTGTTCGCGGTTATTGAAGCCGATACCCAGCAGCAGAAAGCCGCTGATCAGCAGGACGATCATGATGTGAAAAGCGTCCATGGCGAAGCCTCCTCGCAAGTGTCGCGTGCCATGAGCTGCGCCGCTGCCGTGCGGCGGCCTACATATTCAGCGTAGTCGAGGGTGCGTGTGGTGGGGCTGATTCAGGGCAATTCGTGGCATCAATAATGCGCAGCCTGCGCCGCGATAAAAAGCACGTTCGCCGATTTTGGTCGCCGTCGCGGCCGGGCGTGATTAAAATCGCCGACTGAATTCTCCTGCTACCCAAGGATGCTGTTATGCCCCGTATCGGAACCCCCCTGTCGCCCAGCGCGACCCGCGTGTTGCTGTGTGGCTCGGGCGAGCTCGGCAAGGAAGTGGTCATCGAACTGCAGCGACTAGGCGTGGAAGTGATCGCCGTCGATCGCTACGCCAACGCGCCGGCCATGCAGGTGGCGCATCGCAGCCACGTGATCAACATGCTCGACGGCGCCGCGCTGCGTGCAGTGATCGAGCAGGAGAAGCCGCACTACATCGTGCCGGAGATCGAGGCGATCGCCACCGCCACGCTGGTCGAGCTGGAAAACGAAGGCTACACCGTGATCCCCAGCGCCCGCGCCGCGCAGCTGACCATGAACCGGGAAGGCATCCGTCGCCTGGCCGCCGAAGAACTCGGCCTGCCGACCTCGCCCTATAAGTTCGCGGACTCCTTCGAGGAGTTCCAGGCAGCGGTGAGCGCCATTGGCTTCCCGTGCGTGGTCAAGCCGATCATGAGCTCGTCCGGCAAGGGCCAGTCGGTGCTCAAGGGCGCCGATGACGTACAGAAAGCCTGGGACTACGCCCAGGCCGGTGGCCGTGCCGGCAAGGGCCGGGTGATCGTCGAAGGTTTCATCGACTTCGACTACGAAATCACCCTGCTGACAGTGCGCCACGTCGGCGGCACCACCTTCTGCGCGCCTGTCGGCCATCGTCAGGAAAAGGGCGATTACCAAGAGTCCTGGCAGCCTCAGGCGATGAGCGAGGCCGCCCGTGCCGAGGCCGAGCGTATCGCTCTGGCCGTTACTGGCTCGCTGGGTGGTCGCGGCCTGTTTGGCGTCGAGCTGTTCGTCAAGGGCGATCAGGTGTGGTTCTGCGAGATCTCGCCGCGCCCGCACGACACCGGCCTGGTCACCCTGATCTCTCAGGATCTGTCCGAATTCGCCCTGCATGCCCGCGCCATTCTCGGCCTGCCGATCCCGGCGATCCGCCAGTTCGGCCCGTCCGCCTCGGCAGTGATTCTGGTCGAAGGCGAGTCCAAGCAGGTCAGCTTCGGCAGCCTCGGCGCCGCGCTCACCGAGCCGGATACCGCCCTGCGTCTGTTCGGCAAGCCGGAAGTCAGCGGCCAGCGCCGCATGGGCGTTGCACTGGCGCGCGACGAGTCGCTGGACGCAGCCCGCGCCAAGGCGCTGCGGTCGGCACAGGCGGTCAAGGTCGAGCTGTAACGCGCGAGCTTTTTCGCTAGCGCAACGGCCGCAAAGTGGCGGGAGCGGTCGGTCGGCCGCTTTGCTCTTTGGTGCTCCTCATGCCACAAAATTGGCAGGCGACACAAATCGCCCCTTCAGGAGGCCGAGCGGAATCGTTGTGGAGAGGGTTGAGCGGCATGGATGCCGCGAGAGCCGCGATGGGCCAGGGATGGCCCTTCGCGGCGGGCCCTCGGAACAACGATGAAACGAGGGAGCCCCAGCGAAGCTCGGGCCGTATGTCGGGGCTAGACCTTTTGGTTTCTTTTGGGGCGATGCCAAAAGAAACCCGCTCGTCAGAGCGGAACCGGACGTATGAGCAACGCGATAATGCTGGCAAACCATAGCTCACGCATCGCATGTGAGGCGTAAAGAGCTCGCGGCTAAAGCTGCTCCTACGCAACCGCCGAGTGTCCGCTTTTGCCTTCTTCCAGACGTCTTGCGAGGAATGCGAGCTCTCGGTTACGGGCGGCAGTGAACAGTTTCTTGGCACCAGCGGCGTCGTGCTGCTGGTCATGCATCAGTGCTGTTGGGCCTCCCAGGCCCGCACTTCCAGCACGCGGCTGCCGCTGGACTGGACGATCTCCAGCCGGTAGCGACTCACCTGCATACAAACCGCGCAGTCAGGAATGTTTTCCAGCACTTCGGTCACCAGGCCGTTGACCGTCTTCGGTCCATCGACCGGTAGGTGCCAGCCTAGTGCCCGGTTCACTTCACGCAGATAGGCGCTGCCCTGGATCGACCAGGTGCCGTCGCCCAGCGGATAAAATTCGCGTGGGTGTGCGGTTTCCACCGAACTCAGGTCGCCGACGATCTCTTCGAGAATGTCTTCGACGGTGACGATGCCCATGGCCTCGCCGTATTCGTCGACCACTACGGCAGTGCGGTACTTGTGCTGCTGGAAGTTGACCAGCTGGTTCGCCAGCGTGGTGCCTTCGGGCACGAAGTACGCGGCGTCGCAGGCCTGCAGCAAGGCCGCTTCATCCAGCTCGCTACACCCGGCCAGGCGGCGCATGTGCAAGATGCCTTCGGTCTGGTTGAGGCCGTTGCGGTACACCGGCAGACGAGTGTGCGAGGCGCTGCGAATCTGCTCGAGCAGCGGCGTGCTGCCCTGCAGATCGATGCCGGTGACCTCGTGGCGCGGAATCATCACGTCCTCGACGCTGACCTTGTCCAGCTCCAGCACGCCCAGCAGCATGGCGCGTCGCTCGGCGGGCAGCGGCAGGTCGTCGGCCTGCAGCGCGTCGCGCAGCTCGGTGAGGCTCGGTGCATCATCGGGTGCGGCGCTCTGATCTGCCTTGCCTATTCGCCGGCGCAGACCCTGGCCGATGGTCATCAGCAGGTGGGTGAACGGGGACAGCGCCAGGCTGACCAGGGTCAGCGGATAGCTTGCTGGGTAGGCGAACAGCGGCGGCGGCAGGATGGCCAGCAGGCGACCGAACGGATGGGCCAGCATCAGCACGGCCAGCGTCAGAACGAACGGCGATGGCGCCAGATTACCGGGCGCACCGTGGCGCAAGGCCAGCAAGGTGGCAGCGACCGAGGCGGCCATGGTGCTGCAAATGGTGCCGATGCGCAGGGTCGCCGACAGCCGTTGTGGCTGGTCGAGCAGGGCGATCAGCCGGGCAGCGGCGCGATGGCCCTGGCGCGCCCGGTAGCGCAGCCGATAGCGGTTGAGACCGAATAGCACGGTACGTGCGCAGATGAAAAAGGTCGCGCAGGCCAGCAGGGTGAGCAGCAGGGCGAGCTGGAAAAGCGGTGAGGGTGTGTTCACGGCTCAGATGTGCAGGATGAATTCACGAACCAGCTTGCTGCCGAAGAAGGCCAGCATCAGCAGACAGAAACCGGCCAGCGTCCAGCGGATCGCCTTGTGGCCGCGCCAGCCGAGCTGGTGGCGGCCCCAAAGCAGTACAGCGAACACTACCCAGGCGAAGCACGACAGGATGGTCTTGTGCACCAGGTGCTGAGTGAACAGGTTGTCGATGAACACCGCGCCGGAGAGCAGCGACAGTGACAGCAGCGCCCAGCCGCTCCACAGGAAGCCGAACAGCAGGCTTTCCATGGTCTGCAGGGGTGGGAAGTTGCGGATCAGCCCGGAGGGATGCTTGTTCTTGAGCTGCCGGTCCTGCACCAGTAGCAATAGCGACTGGAACATGGCGATGGTCAACAGGCCGTAGGCCACGATGGACAGCAGAATGTGGGCGAGTATGCCAGGGCCTTCCTCGATCGGCTGGCTGGTGCCGCTGGGCATGAACTGCGCGCACAGCACCGTCAGCCCGCCGAGCGGAAACAGGAACAGCAGCAGGTTGTGCACCGGCATGCGCTGGCAGGCCAGCAGGATCAGCGCAATCACCGTAAAGGCGATCAGACTGGAGGAATTGAAGAAGTCCAGGTTCAGGCCGGCGACATCGTGCATCTGCATGTACAGGCTGCCACCGTGAAACAGCAGGGCGATCACGCCCACCAGCAGCAACACGGGTTGGCTGGGCTGGCTGCGGCGGGCCAGATGCAGGCCTTGATAGCAGGCAGCGCCAAAGTAGAGAACGGCGGCGGCGAGGCTGGGTAACAGAGGGTGCATAGATAGGCGATGACAGGGCCGGAAAGGCGCTGAGTGTGGCACACAACCGTTGTCGCAAAAAGACTGCAAGCGGTATCCGCTCTCATATGTCGCAGGCGCACCGACAAACAAGCCTCGAAAGCGTCGCGGTCTTCGTTATAATCCGCCGTTTGCTGCCAGCCCATCCCGGCCAGACGGCCCGAAAGGAACGCGCATGTTCGAAAATTTAACCGATCGCCTCTCGCAGACTCTGCGCAGCGTCACTGGCAAGGCCAAGCTGACCGAGGACAACATCAAGGACACCCTGCGCGAAGTGCGCATGGCGTTGCTCGAGGCCGACGTGGCGCTGCCCGTGGTCAAGGATTTCGTTGCTCGCGTCAAGGAGCGCGCGGTCGGCACCGAGGTGTCCAAGAGCCTGACTCCGGGCCAGGCGTTCGTGAAGATCGTGCGCCTGGAGCTGGAAAGCCTCATGGGCGCCGCCAACGAAGACCTCGACCTGAGCACCACGCCGCCGGCGGTGGTGCTGATGGCCGGTCTGCAAGGTGCTGGTAAGACCACCACCGTGGGCAAGCTGGCGCGCCTGCTCAAGGAGCGCAAGAAGAAGAGCGTGATGGTGGTGTCGGCGGACGTCTACCGTCCGGCGGCCATCAAGCAGCTGGAAACCCTGGCCAATGACCTGGGCGTGACCTTCTTCCCTTCCGACATTACCCAGAAGCCGGTGGCCATCGCCGAAGCGGCGATCCGTGAGGCCAAGCTCAAGTACATCGACGTGGTGCTGGTCGACACCGCCGGTCGTCTGGCCGTCGATGCCGAGATGATGGCCGAGATCCAGGCGCTGCATGCCGCGGTCAATCCGGTGGAGACCCTGTTCGTGGTCGACGCCATGACCGGTCAGGACGCCGCCAACACCGCCAAGGCCTTCAACGATGCGCTGCCGCTTACCGGCGTGGTGCTCACCAAGGTCGACGGTGACGCCCGTGGCGGTGCCGCGCTATCGGTGCGCGCCATCACTGGCAAGCCGATCAAGTTCATCGGTATGGGCGAGAAGAGTGAAGCGCTCGAGCCGTTCCACCCCGAGCGAATTGCCTCGCGCATCCTCGGCATGGGCGATGTGCTCAGCCTGATCGAACAGGCCGAGCAGACCCTCGACCGCGAGAAGGCCGAGAAGCTCACCAAGAAGCTCAAGAAGGGCAAGGGTTTCGACCTCGAGGACTTCCGCGACCAGCTCGTGCAGATGAAAAGTATGGGCGGCCTCGGCGGCCTGATGGACAAGCTGCCGCAGATGGGTGGCGTCAACCTGGCGCAGATGGGCAATGCCCAGGGCGCGGCAGAAAAGCAGTTCAAGCAGATGGAGGCGATCATCAACTCGATGACGCCTGCCGAGCGCCGCGACCCCGACATCATCAGCGGCTCGCGCAAGCGCCGCATCGCCATGGGTTCTGGCACTCAGGTGCAGGACATCGGTCGGCTGATCAAGCAGCACAAGCAGATGCAGAAGATGATGAAGAAATTCAGTGCCAAAGGCGGCATGGCCAAGATGATGCGCGGCATGGGCAGCATGATGCCTGGCGGCGGCATGCCGAAGTTCTGATGGCTCTGGCAGGCCGCCTGGCGGCCTGTGGAAAAAGAGATTTGCAAACAGCCGCATAATCCTTAGAATATGCGGCCTTTCGGGCCTAGGCCCATTTTTGATGTGTGCCTCAAGTTAGCACCGACTACAGGAACGATGTTCACATGGTAACTATTCGTCTCGCTCGCGGCGGCTCCAAAAAGCGCCCCTTCTACCACCTCACCGTGACCAACAGCCGCAATGCGCGCGACGGTCGCTTCGTAGAGCGTATCGGTTTCTTCAATCCGATCGCCTCGGGTGCTGAAGTCAAGCTGTCCGTGAATCAAGAGCGCGCTACTTACTGGCTGAGCCAGGGCGCCCAGCCGTCTGAGCGCGTTGCTCAGCTGCTGAAAGAAGCTGCCAAGGCTGCTGCCTAAGCACTTCTTATGAGCACGACGCCGGCCCCCGCCGAGGATCTTCTGGTTCTTGGCAAGATAGTCTCGGTGCATGGCGTCAAGGGTGAGATAAAGGTGTATTCCTTTACCGATCCCCTGGATAACGTGCTCGATTACCCTCGCTGGACGCTGCGGCGCGATGGCGAGGTGAAACAGGTTGAACTGGCTGGTGGACGCTTGCAGGGCAAGGTTCTGGTTGCCAGGCTCAAAGGGCTCGAGGATCGTGAAGTGGCGCGTACCTACGCGGGCTTCGAGATCTGCGTACCCAGGAGCCAGCTGCCGGAGCTCGATGACGGCGAGTTCTACTGGTATCAGCTGGAAGGTCTGAAGGTCATCGATCAGGCGGGGCAACTGCTCGGCAAGGTCGATCATCTGTTCGAGACCGGTGCCAATGACGTGATGGTGGTCAAGCCCTGCGCTGACAGTCTCGATGATCGTGAGCGTTTGCTGCCGTATACGCAGCAGTGCGTGTTGTCGATCAATCTCGAAGCTGGCGAGATGCAGGTCGAGTGGGACGCGGATTTCTGACGCCATGCCGAGCTTGCGCGTCGATGTGATTACGCTGTTCCCGGAAATGTTCGCCGCCATCAGCGATTACGGCATCACCAGTCGTGCGGTAAAGCAGGAGCTGTTGCAGCTGACCTGCTGGAATCCGCGCAGCTATACCACGGATCGTCATCACACCGTTGACGACCGCCCCTTCGGTGGTGGTCCCGGCATGGTGATGAAGATCAAGCCGCTGGAAGATGCTCTGGTTGATGCCAGGCAGGCCAGCGACGTACCGGCGAAGGTGATTTATCTCTCGCCGCAGGGCCGCAAGCTGACGCAGGCGGCGGTACGCGAGCTGGCGAAAGAGGAGCGTTTGATTCTCATTGCTGGCCGCTACGAAGGCATCGACGAACGTTTCATCGAAACCCACGTCGATGAGGAATGGTCGATCGGCGACTACGTCCTGTCCGGCGGTGAGCTGCCGGCCATGGTGCTGATCGATGCGGTAACGCGCCTATTGCCTGGTGCATTAGGTCATGCAGATTCGGCCGAGGAAGACTCCTTCACGGATGGCTTGCTCGACTGCCCGCACTACACCCGTCCGGAGGTGTATGCGGATAAACGTGTTCCGCAGGTGCTGCTTGGCGGCAACCACGAACACATCCGGCGCTGGCGTTTGCAGCAGTCCCTGGGGCGCACCTGGGAACGCCGTGTCGATCTTCTGGATAGCCGCTCGCTTTCTGGAGAAGAGAAGAAGCTGCTGGAGGAATACATCCGCCAGCGGGACGATAACTAATATCGATGGCCGGCCTGACGGCCCGTCTTAGGAGCGCAGCATGACCAACAAAATCATTCAGCAACTCGAAGCTGAGCAGATGAGCAAAGAGATCCCGACCTTTGCCCCGGGCGACACCGTAGTCGTTCAGGTGAAAGTAAAGGAAGGTGACCGCCAGCGTCTGCAGGCGTTCGAGGGTGTGGTAATCGCCAAGCGTAACCGTGGTCTGAACAGCGCCTTCACCGTGCGCAAGATCTCCAGCGGCGTTGGCGTTGAGCGTACTTTCCAGACCTACAGCCCGCTGGTCGACAGCCTGGCCGTCAAGCGTCGCGGTGATGTTCGCAAGGCCAAGCTGTACTATCTCCGCGACCTGTCCGGCAAGGCAGCGCGCATCAAGGAAAAACTGGTTTAATCCAGCTTTCCCCCTCGAAAAAAGCAGCCTCGGCTGCTTTTTTCGTTTCTGGCGTTTGGTAGGCTGGCAGCCGTTTCGCAAGCCACCTGTGGGAGCGGGCGGGGCGCCTAGCCCATGTGCGCGAAATCGCGGGCACGGCCCGCTCCCACAAAAGCAGTGCAGTATCTGCTTTTGATTGTGTTGATAATGAATTCTTTGCGTAGTGCAGATCTGATCCATGTCCGCTGTCGACCATCCATTGATCGAGCGTTTCATCGAGGCATTGTGGCTGGAGAAGGGCTTGTCCGCCCATACCCAGTCGGCCTATCGCAGTGATTTGGCGCTGCTCAACGGCTGGCTGCAGGCCCGCGACGTCGAGCTGCAGGCGGTGGGCCGCGAGGTGCTGCTCGATCATCTGGCCTGGCGCATGAATGAAGGCTACAAGGCGCGCTCCACGGCGCGGCTGATTTCCGGCATGCGCGGCTTCTACCGCTTCCTGCTGCGCGAAGGGATCATCAATGCCGATCCCACGCTGCAGATCGACATGCCGCAGCTTGGCCGGCCGCTGCCCAAGTCGCTATCGGAGGCGGATGTCGAGGCGCTGCTGGCCGCGCCGGATCTGGATGATCCCGTCGGCCTGCGTGATCGCGCCATGCTCGAGGTGCTGTATGCCTGTGGTCTGCGGGTCAGCGAGCTGGTCGGGCTGACGCTCGAGCAGGTCAATCTGCGCCAGGGCGTGCTGCGGGTGTTCGGCAAGGGCAGCAAGGAGCGCCTGGTGCCCATGGGCGAGGAAGCCATCGGTTGGGTCGAGCGCTATTGTCGCGAGGCGCGGCCTGCGCTGCTGGCTGGTCGCCCCGCGGACGTGCTGTTCCCTAGTCTGCGTGGTGAGCAGATGACCCGGCAAACCTTCTGGCACCGCATCAAGCATCAGGCCCAGGTGGCGGGCATCAGCAAGTCGCTGTCGCCGCACACCCTGCGCCACGCGTTCGCCACCCATTTGCTCAATCACGGCGCGGATTTGCGCGTAGTGCAGATGCTGCTGGGCCACAGTGATCTGTCCACCACGCAGATCTACACCCATATCGCCCGCGCCCGCTTGCAGGCATTGCATGCCCAGCACCATCCGCGTGGCTGAATCGGTTGTCGCCAGTTCGCGCTTTGCGTCTGCTGCCCGCAGCCTGGGGCCCTGGTTATGGTAGTCTCTGTCCTTTCCCTGTCACCCCGTCGCTCGATAGGAGTTTTCATGCGTGTGACCCGCATCGTCGCGGCCATGGCTCTCGGCCTGGTCAGCACCCTCGGCCATGCAGCCGACCCGGATCAGGCGATCCGCAAGAACCTGCTTTCCATCCAGCCCGATCTGCCGATCGAAACCATTGCCGAGAGCCCGATGCCCGGCGTTTATCAGGTTCAGCTCAAGGGTGGTCGCCAGCTTTACGCCAGTGCCGATGGGCAGTTCGTGATGCAGGGCTACCTGTTTCAGTTCAAGGATGGCCAGGCCATCAACCTGACCGAAGCAGAGGAAAGCAAGGCCATCGCCAAGCAGATCAACGGCATTCCGGCCAAGGACATGGTGGTGTTCGCGCCGAAAGAGCCGAAAACCCATATCACCGTATTTACCGACACCGACTGCGCCTATTGCCAGAAGCTGCACAGCGAAGTTGGCGAGCTGAACAAGCTTGGCGTCGAGGTGCGTTACCTGGCCTTCCCGCGTCAGGGGATGGGCAGCAAGGGTGCCAAGGATCTGGCTAGTGTGTGGTGTTCCAAGGACCGCCAGGCCGCGATGAACAAGGCCAAGGCGCGTGAGTCGATTCCCCAGGTCAGCTGCGACAATCCGGTAGCGCAGGAGTACCAGCTAGGGCAGGCGATCGGCGTCAACGGCACGCCGGCGATCATTCTTGAGAACGGCAAGATGATCCCCGGTTACCAGCCCGCCGCGCAGCTGGCGAAGCTGGCCCTGGAAGCCAAGTGATTCGAACTGGGGTAGTCGATTGACTATCCCTTGGCCGCTTCGTAATGTGCGGCTCTTTTTCCACGGCTGGCGCCCGCGTCGGCCGTTTTACGCAGTGCAGTTGGGGAGTCTAGTGTGAATCCGGTCAAAGTAGGCATCTGTGGGCTGGGTACCGTCGGTGGCGGTACCGTGAATGTGCTCAAGCGCAACGCCGAGGAAATCGCGCGTCGTGCCGGGCGTGGCATCGAGGTGGCGCAGATTGCCACCCGCACACCCAAGCCCCAGTACCAGTCGACCGGCATTACCATGACCGACGATGTCTTCGCGGTGGCCAGCAACCCCGAGATCGATATCGTCGTGGAGCTCATCGGCGGCTACAGCGTTGCCCGTGAGCTGGTCCTCAAGGCCATCGAGAATGGCAAGCACGTGGTCACCGCCAACAAGGCGCTGATCGCCGTGCATGGCAACGAGATCTTTGCTCGCGCCCGCGAGAAGGGCGTGATCGTCGCGTTCGAGGCGGCGGTGGCTGGTGGCATCCCCGTGATCAAGGCGATCCGCGAAGGCCTGTCGGCCAACCGTATCAACTGGCTGGCCGGTATCATCAACGGCACCGGCAACTTCATCCTCAGCGAGATGCGCGAGAAGGGGCGTACCTTCGAAGACGTGCTGGCCGAAGCCCAGGCCCTGGGTTACGCCGAAGCCGATCCGACCTTCGACGTCGAAGGCATCGACGCGGCCCACAAATTGACCATCCTGGCGTCCATCGCGTTCGGCATTCCGCTGCAGTTCGACAAGGCCTACACCGAAGGCATCACCAAGCTGACCACTGCCGACGTGAACTACGCCGAGGCGCTGGGCTATCGCATCAAGCACCTGGGTGTGGCGCGCCGTACCGACGCCGGCATCGAGCTGCGCGTGCACCCGACGCTGATCCCGGCCGACCGTCTGATCGCCAACGTCAATGGCGTGATGAACGCGGTGATGGTCAATGGTGACGCTGCTGGCAGCACCCTGTTCTACGGCGCGGGTGCTGGCATGGAAGCGACCGCTTCGGCCGTGGTGGCCGATCTGGTCGACGTGGTGCGTGCACTGACCACCGACCCGACCAACCGCGTGCCGCACCTGGCCTTCCAGCCGGATTCGTTGTCCGACCACCCGATCCTGTCGATCACCGCCTGCGAGAGCGCCTACTACCTGCGCATCCAGGCCAAGGATCGCCCGGGTGTGCTGGCCCAGGTGGCGAGTATCCTGTCGGAGCGCGGCATCAACATCGAATCGATCATGCAGAAGGAAGTCGAGGAGCAGGACGGCCTGGTGCCGATGATCCTGGTCACTCATCGCGTTGCCGAGCAGCGCATGAACGACGCCATTTCTGCCCTGGAAGCGCTGGCCGACGTCGTCGGCAACGTGGTGCGCATCCGCGTCGAACAACTCAGCTAATTTCGTCGCGCGCCGCGACCTGCTCGCGGCGCGACGCCCCAAACCGAAGGTTTGCAGACCATGCGCTATATCAGCACTCGCGGCCAGGCACCGGCCCTGAATTTCGAAGACGTCCTGCTGGCCGGCATGGCCACTGATGGCGGCCTGTACGTGCCGGAAAACCTGCCACGCTTCAGTCAGGAAGAGATCGCCTCCTGGGCGGGCCTGCCGTATCACGAGCTGGCCTTCCGGGTGATGCGCCCGTTCGTGACCGGCAGCATTCCGGATGCCGACTTCAAGAAGATCCTCGAAGACACCTACGGCGTGTTCGAGCACTCGGCCGTGGCGCCGCTGCGTCAGCTGGGTGGCAACGAGTGGGTGCTCGAGCTGTTCCATGGCCCGACCCTGGCGTTCAAGGATTTCGCTCTGCAGCTGCTCGGTCGCCTGCTCGACTACGTGCTGGCCAAGCGCAACGAGCGCGTGGTGATCATGGGTGCCACCAGTGGTGACACCGGCTCGGCTGCCATCGAAGGCTGCAAGGCTTGCGAGAACGTGGACATCTTCATCATGCACCCGCACAACCGGGTGTCCGAAGTGCAGCGCCGGCAGATGACCACCATTCTCGGCGACAACATCCACAACATCGCCATCGAGGGCAACTTCGACGACTGTCAGGAGATGGTCAAGGCCAGCTTCGCCGACCAGGGTTTCCTCAAGGGTACGCGCCTGGTGGCGGTCAACTCGATCAACTGGGCGCGGATCATGGCCCAGATCGTCTACTACTTCCACGCGGCCCTGCAGCTCGGCGGTCCGGCGCGTTCGGTGGCCTTCTCGGTGCCGACCGGCAACTTCGGCGACATCTTCGCCGGCTATCTCGCCCGCAACATGGGCCTGCCGGTCAGCCAGCTGATCGTCGCCACCAACCGCAACGACATCCTGCACCGCTTCATGAGCGGCAATCAGTACGCCAAGGGCGAGCTGTACCCGACCCTGTCGCCGTCGATGGACATCATGGTCTCGTCGAACTTCGAGCGTCTGCTGTTCGACCTGCACGGTCGCAACGGCCCGTCGATCGCCGCGCTGATGACCGAATTCCGCCAGACCGGCGGGTTCACCGTCGAAGACGACCGCTGGACCGAGGCGCGCAAGCTGTTCGATTCCCTCGCCGTGAGCGATGAGCAGACCTGCCAGACTATTGCTGAGGTATACGCCGCCACCGGTGAGCTGCTCGACCCGCACACCGCCATCGGTGTGCGTGCTGCTCGCGAGTGCCGTCGCAGCCTGTCGGTGCCGATGGTGGTGCTGGGCACGGCCCATCCGGTGAAGTTCCCGGAGGCCATCGAGAAGTCCGCCGTGGATCTGTCGCCAGCCTTGCCGGCGCACCTGGCCGATCTGTTCGAGCGCGAAGAGCGTTGCACCGTGCTTGCTAACGACTTGCCAACCGTGCAGCAATTCGTGGCGGCACATGGTAATCGCGGCAAGCCGCTGTAAGCGAAGGCGCTGCGAAGCGAAAGGCCTGTCACCGAGAGGTGCCGGCCTTTTGTGTTTGGGGAAGTGGTCGGGGATGCCTGGTTCATGCCCGCGATTCGCGCGCATGGCGCGCTCCCACAAAGGCTGGTCTGTAGCTATCGGGAAGTAGAGTGGGCTTTAGCCCACCAATCCACCAGAGCGCGTCTGCCTCCAGGCGCTACCGCCGATTGACCGCCGCAATTCGCGCCTGCTGGCAAAGTCGTTTATCCAATTGCCCGACATAGGGGTTGCCCCAGCCCATCACGCAGCCGACCAGTTGGTTGCGTTGGCGCTCCCACTGCTCGGCGGGATAGGTCTTGTTCCAGGCGTTGAACAGCTGGCGGTTCTGCTTGGATAGACGCAACTGGTAGCGGTCGCTCATGTACAGATAGGTGCGGGCGATCATGCCGCGTACCTGCTGGCGCGGCATCACCTTGCGCGCCTTGAAGTCGACTACCGTGGGGCAGGCGCCGTACTGGTTGGGCTTTTGCGGCAGCCAGCCGAAGTCATAGTTGCTGCGGTCGCCATTGACCTCACCAATCGCCGGCACCAGGTTGTGCAGGTCGGCTTCGGCGCGGCGGTAGACACTGTCGTTCTTGCTGCAGTTCTTGCGCCCGCCGTGCTGCCAGCATTGGCGCTGATGGCCGATCTGCCAGGCCGGGACGATATGTTCCCATTCGATGCGTGCCGCGCGGTTGGCATTCTTGCGTGGTGTGTAGCCGCAGCTTTTCAGATCCACGCGGTTGCCTTTGAAGCTGCAGCCGCAATAGAACTCCACCGACTGGCGCTCATAGAGCGTCCAGCCGATCTTCTTGGCTTGAGTGAAATTTTGCGGCGGGGCGGCTTGCAGTGAGGTGCAGAGGGTGAGGCACAGCAGGGTGAGAAGGCTGCGAAACGACATGCGGCTTTCCTAAAAAGTGCCGCATCATACCGGCTCATTGTGGTTTGCCAAGGCTGGCCCATTGATGGCGTCTATCTAGGATTCAAACCCTTCGCTATGCGACGCAGTCGGCGAATTTGTCCCATTTTCTCGGCTAAAGTTCTGCGGCTGACTCCCTCTTTCAGGCCATCGGTGCCTGGGCCCGCAAGACCCCGATCACAGCTCTCGAATAAATTACATGTGATGTATTGAGTTATCACATGTGATGTTCTAGGCTGCGCCACATGGAAAACAAATCATCTGCGCACTACCAGCGTCTTTTCCGTCAGCGTCTGCGCGAGCAGGGGTTGGTGAAGAAGGAGGTCTGGATTCTACCCGAGCATGCCCAGAGGCTCTCGGCGGTCGAAAGGAAACTGCGCCAGCCCCAGCCGGAGCTGGCTTCAATGGAGGAGGGGGTGAGCATGCCTCAGGTTTGGACTGCACAAACGTTGTTCGATGCGCTGTCGGCGACAGAGCCGTTTGCCGATGGCCGCGCGGCCGTCGAGCTGATCCAGGGTGCCGACGCCAGTCTGCACGTGACCATGAAGGAATACGGCGATCTGCCGCTGTTCATCGCTGTGTTCGGCGACCAGATCGTGGTCGAGGCGCTGCTCTGGCCGGCCAGCGACGTGCGCGATGCCGCCGCCTTCAACGAAGAAGTGCTGCGCAGCCACAAGCTGTTCCCGCTGTCCTGCGTCGGGCTGGAAACCCTGCCGGACGGTCAGGCCTGCTACACCATGTTCGGTGCGCTCAGCGCCTCGTCGATCCTGCCCAACGTGGTACTGGAGATCGAAACGCTGGCGGACAACGTCATCAAAGCGACCGAAGCCTACGAAGACTTCCTCAAGGCCAGTGCATAAGGAGACATGCCCATGAACGTCTGGAGCAAATTGCTGACGGCGCTGCGCGGCGGTGCCAATGAAATGGGTGAAGCGCTGGTCGATGGCCAGGCGCTGCGCATTCTCGATCAGGAAATCCGCGACGCTGACGTCGAGCTGCGCAAATCCAAGGAGGCGTTGGCCGAGATTATGGCCAAGCAGAAGCTGGCCGCCGAGCGCGCCAGCAAGTCTGCCGCCAAGATCGCCGAGTATGAGCAGTACGCGGTCAAGGCCCTGGAAGGTGGCAAGGAAGACCTGGCTGCCGAAGTGGCCGGCAAGATCGCCAACCTGGAAATCGAACTGGGCAGCGAGCGCGAGCAGGCCGATGCCTATGCCGCCAGCGTGGCGCAGCTACGCGCCGCAGTGAGCCAGGCGGAAGCCAACATCAAACGCCTGAAACAACAGGTCGATACCGTCAAGGCCACCGAAAGCGTGCAGAAGGCTCAGATGGCCGTGGCCCAGCGTTACGGCGGCTCCCAGGCCAAGTTGCACACTGCGGTCGAGTCGCTGGAGCGCATCAAGCAGCAGCAGGCCGAGCGTGCAGCGAAGATGGAGGCGGCTGCCGAGCTGGCCGAAGCCTCCAACCTCGACGAGTCGCTGGACGCCAAGCTGCGCGCTGCCGGTATCGTCGCCGACAAGAGTAGTGCCGACAGCGTGCTGGCGCGTCTGAAGGACAAAGCCAAGCCCTGATCACAGGCTGGCCCGTAGCGTCATCGATGGTGGAGCCAACAGGCTCCGCCATGTTTTCAGGGATAGGAAACCATGGAAATCTTCCTGCAGGTCTCGTTGGCGTTCCCGACGGTCATCTTCACCTTTCTGCTGTGCCTAGCGGTGGTGTACTGGCTCATCGTCGCGTTCGGCCTGATCGAGATCGACGTGCTCGACATCGAGGCCGATTCCGCCCTGGAAGGCCCGGCGGCAGCGCTCCTGTCCAAGCTCAAACTGCGTGACGTACCGCTGACCCTGGTGCTGACGCTGTTGTCTTTCTTCGCCTGGTTCATCAGCTATTTCGCCGACCTCTGGCTGCTCGGCCTTTTGCCGCTCGAGTGGCTGCGTTACCCGCTGGGCCTGGCGGTCGCGGTGCTGGCGCTGCTGCTCGCCGTGGCACCTACCCGGCTGTTGTGCGCGCCGCTGCGCCCGTTGTTTCTCAAGCTGGAAGTGACCAGCAGCAAGAGCGTACTCGGCCAGACCGCCGTGGTGCGCAGCGGGCGGGTGACCGCCAGCCATGGCGAAGCAGTGCTGGAAGACGGTGGCGCCGGGCTGATCCTGCGTGTGCGCGCCGACGAGCAACTGGGTTTCAAGCGTGGCGATCGTGTCGTTTTACTGGAATACCTGGAGGCGCAGCACGCCTACCGGGTGATAACCGAGGATGAGTTCCGCGGCATCTGAACCGGCGGTTCCGTCTGTCTCAAAGGAGATTGAGTGCAATGTACAACCTTCCCCCGTCGTTGATCCCCGTGCTGGTCGGGGTTGGCCTGGTCGCCCTGCTGATCGTCGGCCTGCTGGCGCTGTTCAAGGCCTTCTACATCAAGGTTCCCCAGGGTACGGCACTGATCGTCAACGACATGTCGTCGACGCCCAAGGTGCATTTCACCGGTGCGCTTGTTTACCCGGTCATCCACCTCAAGGAGTTCATGAAGATCTCCCTGATCACCCTGGAAGTCGACCGCCGCGCCAAGGACGGGCTGATCTGCCGCGACAACATGCGCGCCGACATCACCGTGGCCTTCTACCTGCGCGTCAACGAGACCCAGGAAGACGTGCTCAAGGTTGCCAAGGCCATCGGCGTGGAACGCGCCTCTGACCGTGCGGCGGTCAACGAGCTGTTCAACGCCAAGTTCTCCGAAGCCCTGAAGACCGTCGGCAAGCAGTTCGACTTTGTGCAGCTGTTCGAGAACCGCCAGGATTTCCGCGACCGCATCGTCGAGGTGATCGGCAACGACCTCAACGGTTACGTACTCGAAGACGTGGCCATCGACTACCTGGAGCAGACCTCCAAGGCCTCGCTGGACCCAAGCAACATTCTCGATGCCGAAGGTATCCGCAAGATCACCGAGCTGACCGCCGCGCAGAACGTCATCACCAATGACCTGGAGCGCAACGAAGAGCTGGCGATCAAGAAGAAGAACGTCGAAACCCGTGAGGCGACCCTGGCCCTCGAGCGTCAGCAGGCCGACGCCGAAGCGCGCCAGAAACGCGAGGTGGAGACCATTCGCGCCCGTGAGGAAGCGGAAACCCTCAAGGTGCGCGAAGAGGAGCGCCTGAAGGCCGAGCAGGCGCGTATCCAGACCCAGCAGGAGCTGGACATCCGCGCCGAGAATCACCAGCGTGAAGTGGAAGTGGCCCAGCAGAACCGCCAGCGCGCGGTGGTCATCGAGGTCGAGAAGGTCACCCGCGCCAAAGATCTGGAAGTGGTCGCCCGCGAGCGCGAGGTCGAGCTGCAGCGCATCGAGAAGGAAAAGGCGCTTGAAGAAGAGCGCAAGAACATCGCCAGCGTGGTGCGCGAGCGCGTGGCGGTGGAAAAGACCGTCGCCCAGGAAGAAGAGCGCATCAAGGAAGTACGCGAAGTCTCCGAAGCCGAGCGCCTGAAGCAGGTCACCGTGCTCAACGCTCAGGCCGAAGCCGAGCAGGAGCTGGTGCGCCAGGTCAAACAGGCCGAGGCCGACGAAACCCGTTCCAAGCACAAGGCGGTGGAAATCAACAACCTCGCCCAGGCCGAGCTGGAAGCCGCGGCCAAGAGTGCCGAGGCCAAGAAGAAACTGGCCGAAGGCATCGAAGCCGAGCGCGCTGCGCCTGGCCTGGCCGATGCGCGTGTGCGTGAAGTCACCGCTGCGGCGAAAGAGAAGGAAGGTCTGGCCGAGGCTCGCGTGCAGGCCGAGCGTCTGATCGCGGAAGCCAAGGGCGAGCAGGAGAAAGGTCTGGCCCAGGCCCGCGTGATCGAAGCGCAGGCGGCCGCCAAGGAAAAAGACGGTCTGGCCGACGCCAAGGTGTTGGAAGAGAAGCTCGGCGCCCAGGCACGTGGCGAAGAGCAGCTCGGTACTGCCAAGGCCAAGGCGACCCAGGATCTGGGCATGGCCGAAGCTCAGGTATTGCTGGAGCGCCTGAACGCCGAGGCCGAAGGCCTGGGCAAGAAGTTCGGTGCTCTCGACGCGCTCAGCGACAATGCTCGCCAGCACGAAGAGTTCCGCATGCAGTTGGAGAAGAGCTTCGAGGAGGCCATGGCCGCGATTGCTGCCAACAAGGAAATCGCCAAGGACCAGGCCGAGGTACTGGCCACTGCGCTGGCCAAGGCGAAGATCGAGATCGTCGGCGGCGAAGGCGACTTCTTCAACTCGTTCGCCAAGTCCCTGTCGGTCGGCAAGGCCATTGAGGGCGTGGTCGGCAAGAGCCCGGTGGTGCAGGACGTGCTTGCGCGTCTGCTGCAGGGCCGCGCCACTGAAGCCAAGCCGGCAGCTGTAGGCGACGCGGACGCGGTGTAAGTCTGAATGCCGGTGCCAGCCTGTGCGGGCTGGCACCGGTCACGGATCAGGCGCGCAGCAGCTGCGCGCATTCAGGCCGTCATGGCCTGCCTCAATGACAAGGAAAGTGGCATGTCGCAATCTAGAGATCACCTGGAAATGACCTTTCGCAGCATCCAGTGCTTTGCCGATGACGGCCGTCTGGACGCCGCCGAACTGGGCTCGCTGCTGGAAATCGCCGAGCGTGACGGCGTGATTGATGACGACGAGATCCGCGTACTGACGCGCATCATCGCCCGCATCAAACCCGAGGAGCTCGACGCCGCGATGCGCGAGAAGCTCGCCGAGATCGCCCGCAAGATCGGTGCCTGAGCACCGCCTCATTTTTTTCGGCCCCGCCCATGACGGGGCCTTGCTTGCTGACCGCGCAGATTCAGGAAGACCATGATGTCGGACGCCCAAGCCGAAAACACCCAGCAGGACATTCTCGACAAGGCCGTGGCCGAAGGCGGCGCCTACGAGGTGCTGCACAAACGCTTGCAGGAGCAGGGCCTGCGCCTGCGCCAGAGCACCGAAGCGCTAAACGAGCAGCGCCTGCAGGAGTTCGGCAGCAGCCAGATGGAAGTGATCGGGCGGGTGCGTATCCGTACCGAGAACAACTGCATCGCCCGCGACATCGTGCAGGTCGGCGACTGGCTGCTGTTCGGCTACAACGTGTTCATGGGCCTGAAGAAGGAAACCGCGGTCGCCGACGTGTTCTCCCTCTATCGCCTGGTCGAGGGCAGCGAGGGTTATGAAGCCGAAGCGGTCGCCCTGGACGGCACTTTCCTGAGCCAGAGCGGCTTCGTCAACGACTTCAACGAGCTGTACACCTATTACAAGAACACCCGGCTGCTGCAATTGGCGATTCGCGACGGCAAGCTGCTGGCCAGCTTCCAGATCGGCGAGCGGATCACCGACATCCGCGTGTTCCGCTGGTCGCTGTCGCTCGACGGCAAGGACGTGCGCTATATCGACAACCGCGGCGAGCGCGATATCGCGCTGCCTGCGCCGTTCGATTTCGAGTGGCAGAAAACCACCCGCGAGATGACGGTCAACGGCCGCCATCCGCACCTGAACATCCTCGACACGGTATTCGTCGAGACAGTCGGCGGCGACCTGACCATCAAGGTCGAGAACAACACCGAAAGCGGCCAGGGCATCTACCGCGAAGAGGTGATGGACAAGACCCAGTCGTTGGACGATGCACAGATCGAATACGCTGCCCTGGGCAGCCTGATCCTGCTCAAGGTGCTGCCGTACCGCGAGGAGCAGTGGCGCTACCTGGTGTTCAACCGCCTGACCCGCAAGGTCGAACGCATCGACGCCATCGGCCTGGCCTGCGTGCAGCTGCCCGAAGACCACGGCATCATCTTTCCCGGCGGGTATTACCTGCAAAATGGCGAGCACAAGACCTTCGAGCAATCGATGGCCGGCATGCGCTTCAAGCGCTCGGTGCGCTCGCCCAACGGTGAGGACGTGCAATACATCTTCTACCACCCCGGTGAAGGCCGCGCGGTGCTGCTGACCTACAACATGGTCACCCGCCAGTTGCAGAACCCGATCTTCGGCCACGGCTACGCACGCCTGGAAGATGGGCGCATGGTGATCTTCTCCGCCGAGGGTGACGAGCCCACGCGCATTCACCCCATGCAAGTCTGGCAGACGCCCTTCGAGAGCGAGGAGTTCGCCGCCCGCCAGCCAGCGCGCAGCGGTTTCTTCGGGCGCATCGGCAATGCCGAACTGGTGCGCGGGGTGTCTGACCTGTTCAACCTCAGCCGCGAAATCGACAGCCGTGAAGTGTCGGTGGCGCGCTACAGCCTGCTGTGCCAGAACACCCGCCGGCTGTTCGATATCTATCACTGGCTGAGCGACCCGCAGTGCGCCGAGTTGGCGCCGCTGCTGCGCGAGATCGCCGCCACCGGCGAGCTGGTGCTCGACGAATTCGAGAAAGTCGAGAGCATTCGCCAGCAGTCCGCCGCAGCCATGGCCGACGCTGAAAGTCGCCAGAAGGCGCTGCTGGAAAGCGTGCGTTCGGATACCTGGGAAAAGGTCGAGCAATACGTCGACGCGCTCAATGCGATCACCGCCCAGCGTGGCCAACTGCTGACCATTCGTGACTACCGCTACATCGACGTGGCGCGTATCGACGCCATGGAAACCGCGCTGCTCGAAGCCCGTGACCAGACCGCCGCGGCGACCTCGCGCTTCCTGGCCGGTGACGCCGCACTGCAGCCCTATCACCACGACCTGCAGGTGTTCGACGAGCAGGCGCAGAAAGCCGAGAGCGTCGCCCAGCTTGCCGAGCCGCTGGCCGGCCTCAACGAGATGGCCGGCAACCTGGACATGCTGTCCGGGCTGATGGCCTCGTTGCAGATCGACGACGCCACCGAGCGCACGCGCATCGTCGATGCCATTTCCGAGGTATACGCCAAACTCAATCAGGCCAAGGCGCGCGCCGAGCAGCGCCGCAAGGGCCTGGGGTCGGCCGAGACCGTGGCGCAGTTCGGTGCGCAGTTCAAACTGTTCAGCCAGAGCATCACCAACGCCCTGGCGCTGGCCCAGGACCCGGAGAAGTGCGATGAACAGTTGTCGCGCCTGTTGGTGCAGCTCGAGGAGCTGGAAAGCCAGTTCGGCGATCACGAACAGTTTCTCGGTGACATCCTCGCCAAGCGCGAGGAACTGCTGGAAACCTTCGAGGCGCACAAGCAGAGCCTTCTCGACGAGCGTCAACGCAAGGCCCAGGGCCTGCTCGACGCTGCGCGGCGGATTCTCGACAGCCTCGGCCGGCGTACCGCCAAGTTCACCGAGGCCCAGGAACTCAACGCCTTCTTCGCCGCCGACCCGCTGATCCTCAAGCTGCGCGAACTGGCCGAGCGTCTGCGTGAGCTCAAGGACAGCGTCAAGGCCGATGACGTCGAGGCGCGCCTCAAGGCCGCTCGCGACCAGGCCGTGCGCGCGCTGCGCGACAAGAGCGAACTGTTCGAGGCCGGCGGCGACGTCATCAAGCTAGGGCCGCGCCACCGTTTCGCGGTCAATACCCAGGAGCTCGACCTGACCCTGCTGCCGCGTGGCGACGGGCTGTTCCTGCACTTGACCGGCACCGACTTTCTCGAGCCGTTGCACGATGCCGAACTCGATGGCCTGCGCGATTACTGGCAGGTCAGCCTGGAGTCCGAATCGGCGGCGCTGTACCGCGGCGAGTACCTGGCCGGCCTGGTGCTCGACGCTGCGCTGCGCCATACCGATGGCCTGAGCCTGGATCAGCTCAAGGCGTACATGAGCCAGCCCGACGAGTTGCTCAAGCGCATCCGCGAGTTCGCCGCGCCGCGTTACAAGGAGGGTTACCAGAAGGGCATTCACGACCAGGACGCCATGGCCATCCTGCTGCGTCTGCTGGCGCTGCGCGAGGCGGCTGGCCTGTTGACCTATTCGCCACGGGCCCGCGGCCTGGCGCTGTTCTTCTGGAACCGCTGGCGCGAAGACGTGGAGGCCGCCCACTGGCCGGAGCGTGCCCGTACCTGCGCCAACATCCGCCAGCTGTTCGGCCGCGACGACGGCATCTGCCAGCTACGCGAGGAAGTGCTCAAGGCGCTGCACGGTTTTCTCGTCCGCCACCCGATGCCGTTCGACGCCGCGCTGCAGCGCGAGGCGGCCGAATACCTGGTCGAGGAGCTGGCCGCCCCGCGCATCGAATTCGTGGTCAGCAAGTACGCCCGCGACCTGTTCGATGGCCTGCGCCAGCACCTGCAGGCCGCCCATGTGTGGGAGGGCTACGTGCAGGCCCAGGAGCGCCTGCGTGGGCGTCCGGATCAGCGTTGGGCGCTGGCCGAGAACTGGCTGCAGGCCTACTGCGCGCAGCAGGGCCAGACGCATCTGCAGGCCTATGTGGCGGAAGCCGTGGCCCTTGGCTTGATCGACAGCGACCTGCCGCAGCGCGTCACCGAGGCGGACCTGCAAGTGCGCGTCGAGGGGCTGCTGGGCGACCACCCACGGATCCAGGATGGCACCCTGAGTTTCGCCCTGCACGATTTCTTCCAGCGCCTGCGCCATCACCGCGAGACCTTCCTGCCCGAGTTGCAGCGTTATCAGAACTTGCGCCAGGAGGTGGTCAACCGTGAGCGCACGGCGCTGCGCCTGAGCGAGTTCAAGCCGCGGCCGCTGTCCTCGTTCGTGCGTAACAAGCTTATCAACGACGTGTACCTGGGCTTCATCGGCGACAACCTGGCCAAGCAGATGGGCACCGCCGGGGAGAACAAGCGCACCGACCTGATGGGCCTGCTGATGCTCATCTCGCCGCCCGGCTACGGCAAGACCACGCTGATGGAATACGTGGCCCACCGCCTCGGGCTGATCTTCATGAAAATCAACGGGCCGGCTCTCGGCCACGAGGTGCGCTCCCTCGACCCGGCCCAGGCGCCGGACGCCACCTCGCGCCAGGAGCTGGAAAAGCTCAACCTGGCGCTGGAAATGGGTAACAACGTGATGCTCTATGTCGATGACATCCAGCACACCCACCCCGAATTCCTGCAGAAATTCATCTCCCTGTGCGACGGCACGCGGCGCATCGAAGGCGTGTGGAAGGGCAAGACCAAGACCTACGACATGCGTGGCAAGAAGTTCTGCGTGGTGATGAGCGGCAACCCGTACACCGAGTCCGGCGACGTGTTCAAGATCCCCGACATGCTCGCCAACCGCGCCGACATCTACAACCTGGGCGACACCCTGGGCGGCATGCAGGAAGCCTTCGCGCTCTCCTACATCGAGAACGGCCTGACCTCCAACCCGGTGCTGGCGCCCCTGGCCACCCGCGACATGGCCGACGTCTACCGCTTCGTCGCCAAGGCCGAGGGCAAGCCGTTTTCCGCCAACGAGCTGTCGCACAGCTACAGCGGTGCCGAGATCAATGAGATCGTCGCTACCCTGCAGCGCCTGATGCAGGTGCGTGACGTGGTCGGCCGGGTCAACCAGCAGTACATCGTCAGCGCCGCCCAGGCTGACCAGTACCGCACCGAGCCGCCGTTCAAGCTGCAGGGCAGTTACCGCAACATGAACAAGATGGCCGAGAAGATCAGCGCGGTGATGAACGACGCCGAGTTGCTGCAATTGATCGCCGACCACTACCAGGGCGAGTCGCAGCTGCTCACCACCGGTGCCGAGGAAAACCTGCTCAAGCTCGCCGAACTGCGCGGTAACCAGACGCCCGAGCAGTTGGAGCGGTGGACGCAGATCAAGCGTGACTTCATGCGCAACAAGGCTATGGGCGGTAGCGACTCGGACGTCGGCGCCCGAGTGGTGGCGCAGCTCAACGACCTGGTCGAGGGTGTACGCGGCCTGGCCCGCAGCGAGCCGACGGCGCCGGCGGCTGCCGCCGTGCCCTGGCAGGAGTTGCTGGCCGGCCTGGAACGGCTGCGCGAAGTGCCGCCCAGGGTCGAGGTGGCCGTGCAGGCTGCGCCGCAGCCTGGCATCCAGGCGCTGCTCGAGCGCCTGGCCGATAGCCTGCAGGACGGCGTGCTGCCGCTGATCAACGCCATGGACAAGAAGATCGACATCGACCTGGGGACTCACAAGCGCATGGGCGACATGGCCCAGCAACTGCGTGAGATCGCCCGGATGATGGGGCAGGGCGGCGAGGCGCCGTGACGCTCTGGCTGTTGCCGCGCCTGAAGCTGCTGTTCGGTATCGCTGCAGTGATGGTCGTGCTGCAACTGATTAACAGCCTGGACGGCTACAGCCTCAACCGTTTCGGGCTGATCCCGCGCGAGGTGCAGGCGCTGCCGGGCATCGCCCTGGCGCCCTGGTTGCACGGCAGCTGGCTTCACCTGTTCGGCAACCTCAGCGGTTTCATGGTGCTGGGCGCCTTGGCGCTGCTGGAGTCGCGGGCCGAGTTCATCCGCGCCAGCCTGTTCATCATCGTCTTCAGTGGCGTGCTGGTCTGGCTGTTCGGGCGCACCGGCATCCATGTCGGCTCCAGCGGCTGGCTGTTCGGTTTGTGGGGGCTGTTGTTGGGCCGCGCCTGGTTTCGCCGCAGCCTCGCCGACCTGCTGCTGGCGGCCCTGGCTCTGGTGCTGTACGGCGGGTTTTTCTACGGCCTGCTGCCCCAGCAGGGCGTTTCGTTCGAATACCACCTGGCTGGCGCACTGTGCGGCGGCCTGTACGCCTCATGGCAACGCGGCGGCCAGAAACGTCGCACTCGAAAACGGCCTCGACAAGGTTAAAAATGGATTTCAATCGCCTCGACCAACACCTGCGTGACAGCCTCGTCGACCTCAGGCTCAGCAACGAGGAGCGCGACGAACTGCGCGAACTGGGCAACGACCTGACGCCCGACCAGGTGCGCTACATGCGCAACCGGGCCTTCGACTTGGTGCGCGAACTGATCACCGACCCGGCCAACGCCGTGTCGGCCCTGAAATGGCTGGAGCAGGTGATCAAGACGTTGGAGGTGCGCTGCTCACCGATACGTGGCCAGAGCAGTGCGCATTTCAGCCCCGGCGAAAGCTGCCGCCAGCGCATCCGCGACCTGTGCCGCCAGGCCAAAGAATCGGTAGACGTGTGCGTGTTCACCATCTCCGACGATCAGCTCAGCGACGAGCTGATCGCCGTGCACCGCCGCGGGCTGGCCGTGCGCATCATCAGCGACAGCGAAAAGCGCTTCGACGTCGGTAGCGATATCCAGCAACTGATCGATGCCGGTGTGCCGCTGCGCATCGACAACAGCCCGTTTCACATGCACCACAAGTTCGCTTTATTCGACGGTCGTCTGCTGCTCAACGGCAGCTTCAACTGGACGCGCAGCGCCAGTACCAGCAATGAGGAGAACCTGCTGGTGACCGACGATCCGCACCTGGTCGCCGAGTACCGCCGCGAGTTCGAGATGCTCTGGGCGCGCTATCGCCCGAGTTGATCGTTCAGCGTCGCAGTGCCGGCAGAAATGCCAGCAGGCTCGCTGGCAACTGCCGGCGCAACGCCTCGCTCATCGCATCGCGGCGCTTCTGGTAGAGCAGGCCGAGGCCCATCACGCCGAGGCCGATCAGGCTGACCACCATCGGGAACAGCAGCGAATCCTCGAAAACGTCGTGGGCCAGGTAGCCCAGATAGCCGGCCACGCCCAGGGCGCCGAAGACCATGAACAGCGGGCGTCGCAGCAATATCGACAGACCGATCAGGCCCAGGTTGATCAGGCAGTACAGCGCCTTGCCCAGTTCGCTGCCGCTGTCCATCAGGCTCAGGCCGCCCCAGAACGCTGTCAGCCCGGCCAGGTAACCCCAGAAGGCGTAATCACGCTTGCTGCGGCCGTCCGCCAGCAGGCTGGCGAGCAGAATCACCAGGCCGAACCACAGCGACACCTCGCGGCGCTGCTCCCAGCTGAAGTATTCGCCATGCAGCAGCTCGCTCAGGTCCATGGACATGAACCACAGCGCCACGGCAATCGGCATGACGATGAACGGGAAGGGCAGCAGGCGCAGTACCAGCAGACCGACCAGCACCGTCGCCACTTCCATGACCAGCCAGCCGCCCTGCACGTAGCGGTAGTAGTCGACGTAGTCCGACTGTGTGTCGTCCAGGGGCCAGATGCTGAACAGCCGTTGCCCGGCGAACACCACCAGTGGCGTGAGGCTCACTGCCACGGCACCGAGCAGGCCGCCGGGAATCGGCTGGCCGCGGCGCCACAGGCTGCGCCCGCCGAGCAGGAACAGCAGCAGGTAAGCCGTGCTGATCAGCAGGAGCGCCAGGTCACCTATGTTCATCCACGCTTCTGTGAGCAGCCAGCCCATGGCGCCCATGATCAGCAGGGCGCCGAAGTAATAGGCGATATGGGAGAGCTGGAAGCTGGGGCGCTCAGTGGGCGTCTGCTGCAGAAAGGCCAGCAGCGCCTGATCCTGGCCGGGTTGCAGGACGCCGGCCTTTACGGCGCGGCTGAGGTCACTGGACTCTATGGTCAGCTTCATGGGGTGGACGTCCTGTCTTGGAGCCGCTGCTTGAAGTCGCAGCGGCGTGCCCAGGCGTTGTGCCTGGGCGTAGTCGATCAATGCTTGCGCGGTACGGCCTTGAGCAGCTCGTCCGGTGGCATCTCGCACTGGATCTTGCGGCCGATCAGCTCTTCGATCGGTGGCAGGGCGAAGGCGTCGTCCTCGCCGGCAAAACTGATCGAGGTGCCGCTGGTGCCGGCGCGGCCGGTACGGCCGATGCGGTGCACGTAGTCGTCCGGGTCTTCCGGCAGGGTGAAGTTGATCACGTGGCTGATACCGTCGACATGGATGCCGCGGCCGGCCACGTCGGTGGCGACCATGACGCGGATCTTGCCTTCGCGAAAACCTTCCAGGGCGCGAATACGCTTGTGTTGGGGAATGTCGCCGGACATCTGCACCGCGCTGATGCCGTCACGGGTCAGGCGTTCTTCGATACGGCGCACCTCGTCCTTGCGGTTGGCGAACACCATCACGCGAGTCCAGTCGTTCTGGGCGATCAGGTTGTAGAGCAGCTTGTACTTGTCCGCCGAGGCGACGGCGTAAACGTGCTGTTCGACGGTGTCGCTGGCGACGTTTTCCGGCTCGATCTCGACGATGGCCGGGTTGGTGGTCCACTGCTTGGCCAGGTTCATCACGTCTTCGGTGAAGGTGGCGGAGAACAGCAGGGTCTGGCGCTCGCCCTTCATCGGGGTCTGGCGGATGATCTGGCGAACCTGGGGGATGAAGCCCATGTCGAGCATGCGGTCGGCTTCGTCGAGCACCATCACCTCGACCATGTCCAAGTGCACTTCACCGCGCTGGTTGAAGTCCAGCAGACGGCCCGGCGTGGCCACCAGAATGTCGCAGAAGCGTGATTCCAGCTGCTTGAGCTGCTTGTCGAAGTCCATGCCGCCGACGAAGCTCATCACGTTGAGGCCGCTGTACTTGGTAAGCTCCTTGGCGTCGTTGGCGATCTGCACCACCAGCTCGCGGGTCGGCGCGATGATCAGCGCGCGCGGCTCGCCCATGTAGCGATCCTTGGGCGGCGGGGTCTGCTGCAGCTGAGTGATGATCGAGATCAGGAAGGCAGCGGTCTTGCCGGTGCCGGTCTGGGCGCGGCCAATGGCGTCCTGGCCCTTGAGCGTATAGCCCAGTACGCCGGCCTGGATCGGCGTGCAGTAAGGGAAGCCTAGGTCGTGGATGGCGTGCATCAGCTCAGGCGACAGCTTGAAGTCATGGAAGCGGGTCTTGCCGGGTGCCGGCTCGACATGAAAGTCCTCGAGCTTCCAGGTACCCACCGGCTTGGGCGCGCGTTCACGGCGCGGCTTGGCGGGTTTGCTCTGGGGCTTCTGCTCGGCGCTGGCGGCATCTTGCGGCGGGCGCGGCTGGCGCTCCTCGCGGGGAGCTGCGGCGGGAGGCGCAGTGGCCTCGAGGCTCGGGGAGACTGAGCTGTGTGGCTCATTTTCGGCTTTGCCGAATATTTTTTTGAGTGCTTTGAGCACGGTCATCTCGTCGATTGATTAAGGAATGAACGCCAGCCAGTGTAAAGCAAGACGCGGGCAGGGCGAAGTACTCTGCCGCTGGCGTCATGCGCGGCTGTCGATCAGTTCCCGGGTAGGCTGGCGAGCAGCAGGCGCTGGACGTTGCCGCCCATGATCGCGGCGATGTCGGCGCGGCTGAAGCCGGCACCGAGCAGGCCTTCGGTCAGCTGGGCCAGGCCGGTGACGTCGAAGGGCGCATGAATGGTGCCGTTGAAGTCCGAGCCCAGGGCCACGTGCTCGACGCCCACCAGATCGGCCGTGTAGCGGATCGCCTTGACGATGGCCGCTACAGAGGTGGCGCACACCGCCGTGTCCCAGTAGCCGATGCCGATCACCCCGCCGGTGGCGGCGATGGCGCGAATATGCCGGTCGCTGAGGTTGCGGGTGCCGGGGCAGGTGCCCTCGACGCCGCCGTGGGACACCAGCACCGGGCGCGTGGCCATGGCCAGCACGTCGTCCATCAGCGGGCGCGAGGCGTGGGCCAGGTCGATGAGCATGGATTTCTCTTCCAGGCGCGTGATGACCTGCCGCCCGAACGGCGTCAGCCCGCCCTTGCTCAGGCCATGGGCCGAGCCGCCGACCTCGTTGTCGAAGAAGTGGGTCAACCCGGCCATGCGAAAGCCGGCGTCATAGAGACGGTCGAGGTTTTCCAGACGGCCCTCCAGCGGGTGCAGGCCTTCTGTAGCCAGGAGGGTAGCGACGCGCTGCGGGTCCTGCTTCCAGGCCTGCAGAAAGTCCGTGAGATCCTGGCGCGTGCGGATCTGTAGCATCCGGCCGTCGCTGCCGGCAGCCGCCTCGTGAAGTTTTTCAGCCTGGTACAACGCGCGCTCGAGCAGGCTGTTCCAGGTCGCCCGTGGCCAGCGCTGGGCCATGGCGAGCAGGGTGATGGTGTCGCTGTCGGCGCCGTTGCTTTCGTAGTTCAGTCCGCGAGGCGATTTGGTGACGGTGGAAAACACCTGCAACCCGACGCGCCCGTCGAGCATGCGCGGCAGGTCCGAATGGCCGTAGCTGTAGCGCTTGAGCAGGTCGCGCTCCCAGAGCAGGGCATCATCGTGCAGGTCGGCGATGAACAGTGTGTGGTGCAGGCGCGTGGCTGCTTCACCGGCCGGATAAGGGGCCGGGGATTCGACGCTGTTCATGCGCCGGTCGAGCACGCTGGGCAGGGTGAAGAACACCGCGGCGACAAGGCCCAGAACAATCGGGACGATAAGCAGGCGCTTGCGCATAGGTGCTTTCCAGAAAAAAACGTTATCGTCAGCTTGTCACGCGCTCACGGCAATTCAATGACAGAGCCGGTTGCGGCCACTGTTCTTGGCCTTGTACAGGGCCTTGTCGGCCCGGGCGATCAGGCCGGCCAGGCCATCGCGAGCGTTCATCTGCGCCAGGCCCAAGGAAATGGTCACGCCCGGCTGGGCGCCTAGCGGCGAATAGAAGGAGCCAATGCGCTCCAGGCTCTCACGCAGTCGCTCGGCCACCTCGGCGGCCTGTTGCAGCGCCAGCTCGGGCAGCAGCACCACGAACTCCTCGCCGCCATAACGCACCAGGCTGTCGCGGGCCCGTAGCTGGCGGCGCAGGGTGTGGGCGACCAGGCACAGGGCGTAGTCACCGGCCAGGTGGCCGTGCTGGTCGTTGTAGTCCTTGAAGTGGTCGACATCGAGCATCAGCAGGCAAAGTGGCTGCTTGTCGATCAGGCAGCGGGCACGCTCGCGCTCGAACACGTGCTCCAGCCAGCGGCGGTTGAAGGCGCCGGTGAGTTTGTCGACGTTGGCGTTCTGTTCACTGTTGATCAGCTGCCGGTTGCCCTGGCGCACGCGGTCGCAGAGCACCTTGAGCAGGTTGTGCATCATCTGTGGCGATTGCTGGAAGAGCGAGGTGACCGCGTCGCGGTGCAGGCGCAGTACGCTGCTGGGCTCGTTTGCCACCACGTAGGCGCTGGGGTGTTCGTTGTCGAGAAAGCTGATCTCGCCGGCGCAGTCGCCCGGCCCCAGGGTGGTGACCGGTTGGTTGTCCAGCGAGCCGAGGTATACCTTGAGGCTGCCGGTGACGACTATATAAAGGTACTGGTTGCGGTCGAACGGCGAGAGCAGCACTTCGGCCGCCTCCAGCTCGCACGGGCGGAAGGCATCAAGCAGGCGATTGAGGCTGCCCAGTGCGACCTTGTCGAACAGGCGCAGCTGGCGAAGCTGCTGCAGGTCGGTTTGCCAGTGTGCCGCCTTCATGGCATCAGCATCCTTGCGTGAAACGCTTAACGATCGACATCGCCAACGCTCCCATGGGTCGATGACCGCGTTCGTGATCGACGAACGAGCCTCATTTCCCAGACAGTATCCGCCGCCAGGCAGGCTGACAATCGTCTTGCGTCGTGCCGACGACCGGCGGCGCGGGGACTGTGAAGGGCATCACAGCCGCGCCGCCAGAACCCTCTTTATAGACGCTCGGCGAGCCAGGCGCCGATATCGGCGATTTGCTGCGGTAACACTTCGTGGGCCATCGGGTACTCCTGCCAGGTCACGTTGACGCCGCGACCTTGCAGCCAGTCGTGGGCGGCGCGGCCCATACTCGGCAGCACCACGCCGTCCTGGGTGCCGTGCTGGCAGCAGACCGGTATGCCGCGCTGGATGTCGTTCAACTGCACGTCGTCCGAGAAGGTTGGCGAATAGGTCGAAAGCGCCAGCACGCCGCCCAGCGGACCCTGCCAGCGCAGGAAGGCGGTGTGCAGCACCACAGCGCCGCCCTGGGAGAAACCAGCCAGAAAGATGCGCGCCGGGTCGATGCCGTCACCCTGCTGCGCCTCGATCAGATCGATGACCTGCTGGGCGGACTGTTCGAGCTGCTCGCGGTCGATGGCCCTTGCTGGGCTCATGGCCAGAATGTCGTACCAGCTGGGCATCTCCCAGCCACCGTTGATGGTTACCGGGCGGGTAGGCGCCTGGGGGAGCACGAAGCGGGTGGTGCGCAGCGAGCGTTGCAGAGCCTCGGCGACCGGCTGGAAGTCGAAACGGTCTGCACCCAGACCGTGCAGCCATATGACACAGGCGTCGGCGGGAAGTGGGGGCTGCAGTATCAATGTGGTATCCATGTGGTGCTCCAATTTGGGGCTGGTGCGTTACTTTGGTGCGTGACTGTTTTTTGTCACTGTACTGATCCATGAACTAGATGTCGCAAGATTACAACTTTGCCCCCTTGACCTGCCTAACTCGCGGCGAAAAACGGTGGCTGGTATGGCCTTTGCTATAGAGCATTGGACTGATGTCGTCGGGCCAGTGTGGTAACACCGCGCTGGGCCGCGGAGCAGACGGGGAAAGCCAATTTGATGGGGTTTCCAAAAGGTTCGTCGGGCGCTGCATGCTCGTCGATATGCAAATTTGCGATCCGTCTCGGGCCCGTTCACCAACGGACTGGTGCAAGCATCGTTGACCTGCTCTCGAATGGGTCACGGTACTGGCGCCCAGGTCTGACCACCGGTCTACACTGTTGCTGCTAATAGTGACGACATGCCCCAAAAGGGTACGGCGATCAGGCTGAGACTCCAACACAACACAAGAACCGGAGAATGTTCAATGAAGATGGTTAAAACCACCCTGGCGATGTTGACCGCCGCCGCCGTTCTGGGCGCAGCAGGCATGGCTCACGCCGGTGCTACCCTGGACGCAGTGAAGAAGAAGGGCTTTGTACAGTGTGGCGTCAGTGACGGCCTGCCGGGTTTCTCGGTGCCGGATGCAAAGGGTAACTACCAGGGCATCGACGTCGACATCTGCCGCGGTGTGGCCGCAGCAGTTCTGGGCGACGCCAGCAAGGTCAAATACAGCCCGCTGACCGCCAAAGAGCGTTTCACCGCCATTCAGTCCGGCGAAGTCGACGTGCTGTCGCGCAACACCACCTGGACCAGCTCCCGCGACGGCGGCATGGGCCTGGTGTTCACCGGCGTGACTTACTACGACGGCATCGGCTTCCTGGTGAACAAGAAGCTGGGCGTTGCCAGCGCCAAGGAACTGGATGGCGCGACCATCTGTATCCAGGCAGGCACCACCACCGAGCTGAACGTCTCCGACTACTTCCGTTCGAACGGCCTGAAATACACCCCGATCACCTTCGACACCTCCGACGAGAGCGCCAAGTCGCTGGAAGCCGGCCGTTGCGACGTGCTGACCTCCGACCAGTCGCAGCTGTACGCACAGCGCATCAAGCTGGGCTCCCCGGATGACTGGGTTGTATTGCCGGAAGTGATCTCCAAGGAGCCGCTGGGCCCGCTGGTTCGTCGTGGCGACGAAGACTGGATGGCTATCGTCAAGTGGACCCTGTTCGCCATGCTCAACGCCGAAGAGCTGGGTGTCGACTCCAAGAACGTCGAAGCCCTGGCCAAGGAAACCAAGAACCCTGACGTTGCCCGTATGCTGGGTGCCGACGGTGAGTACGGTAAAGACCTGAAGCTGCCGAAAGACTGGGTCGTCCAGATCGTCAAGCAGGTCGGTAACTACGGCGAAGTGTTCGAGCGCAACATCGGCAAGGGCAGCGAGCTGAAAATCGAGCGTGGCCTCAACGCTCTGTGGAACAAAGGCGGTCTGCACTACGCTCCTCCAGTGCGTTGATTGACCTGTCGCCCGGCAGTGCACTGCCGGGCGATTTTCGTTCCGTTATACCTGGGGCATTCCCATGCAGAAAAACATTGGCGCACCGCAGGGGTTCTCCCTTAGCGATCCACGTGTGCGTGCCTGGCTATTCCAGATCATTACCGTTGTGGCCGTGGTCGCAATGGGCTGGTTCTTGTTCAGCAATACACAGACCAACCTGCAACACCGGGGTATCACCTCGGGTTTCGACTTCCTCGAGCGCAGTGCCGGCTTCGGCATCGCCCAACACCTGATCAGCTACACCGAAGCGGACAGCTATGCCCGCGTCTTCGTCATCGGCCTGCTCAACACCCTGCTGGTTTCGTTCATCGGCATCGTGCTGGCCACCATCCTCGGCTTCATCATCGGTGTCGCGCGCCTGTCGCCGAACTGGATGATCAACAAGCTGGCGACCGTCTACATCGAAGTCTTCCGCAACATTCCACCGTTGCTGCAGATTCTCTTCTGGTACTTCGCCGTGCTGCTGCCACTGCCCGGCCCGCGTGCCAGCATCAATCTGGGCGACAGCTTCTTCCTCAGCAACCGCGGTCTGAACATGCCGGCAGCCGAGGCGACCGGTGCATTCTGGCCATTCGTGGTCGGCGTGGTCGTTACCATCGTGGCCATCGTGATGATGACCCGCTGGGCCAACAAGCGCTTCGAAGCCACCGGCCAGCCGTTCCACAAATTCTGGGTCGGCCTGGGCATGGCTATCGTCATCCCCACCCTGGTTGCGCTGATCTTCGGCAGCCCGCTGCACTGGACGGTGCCGGAGCTCAAAGGCTTCAACTTCGTCGGCGGCTGGGTGATGATTCCCGAACTGCTGGCGCTGACTGTCGCCCTGACTGTCTACACTGCCGCCTTCATCGCCGAAAACGTGCGTTCCGGGATCAACTCGGTCAGTCACGGCCAGACCGAAGCAGCCCGCTCTCTGGGCCTGCGCCCAGGCCCGACGCTGCGCAAGGTGATCATCCCGCAAGCCATGCGCGTGATCATTCCGCCGCTGACTAGCCAGTACCTGAACCTGGCGAAGAACTCGTCCCTGGCCGCAGGTATCGGCTACCCGGACATGGTGTCGCTGTTTGCCGGTACCGTACTCAACCAGACAGGCCAGGCCATCGAGGTGATCGCCATCACCATGAGCGTCTACCTGGCGATCAGTATCAGCATTTCCCTGCTGATGAACTGGTACAACAAGCGCATCGCGCTGATCGAGCGGTGAGGACCTAGCGCAATGAGCACTCATACTTTCAAACCGGATCTGCCGCCACCCAGCGCCAGCGTTGGCGCGGTCGCCTGGATGCGCAGCAATCTGTTCTCCAGCTGGCTCAACACGCTGCTGACCCTGTTCGCGATCTACCTCGTCTGGCTGATGGTGCCGCCGCTGCTCAAGTGGGCGATCTTCGACGCCAACTGGGTCGGCACCACCCGAGCCGACTGCACTAAGGAGGGCGCCTGCTGGGTGTTTATCCAGTCGCGCTTCAGCCAGTTCATGTACGGCTTCTACCCCAGCGAACTGCGCTGGCGCGTGGACCTGACCGCCGTGCTGGCTATCGTTGGCGCCGCGCCGCTGTTCATCTCCAAGTTCCCGCGCAAGGCTGTCTACGGCATCGCCTTCCTGGTTATCTACCCGATCGTTGCCTGGTGCCTGCTGCACGGTGGTGTGTTCGGCCTGGATACCGTGCCGACAAGCCGTTGGGGCGGCCTGATGCTGACCCTGGTGATCGCTGCCGTCGGCATCGCCGGTGCGTTGCCGCTGGGTATCCTGCTGGCGCTGGGGCGTCGTTCCAACCTGCCGGCGGTGAAGGTGGTCTGCGTGACCTTCATCGAGTTCTGGCGTGGTGTGCCGCTGATCACCGTGCTGTTCATGTCCTCGGTGATGCTGCCGCTGTTCCTGCCCGAAGGCATGAGCTTCGACAAGCTGATGCGTGCGCTGATCGGCGTCATCCTGTTCCAGTCGGCCTATATCGCCGAAGTGGTACGCGGTGGCCTGCAGGCGATTCCCAAGGGGCAATACGAAGCGGCCGGCGCCATGGGCCTGGGCTACTGGCGGATGATGGGTCTGGTGATCCTGCCGCAAGCGCTCAAGCTGGTGATCCCGGGCATCGTCAACACCTTCATCGCCCTGTTCAAGGACACTAGCCTGGTGATCATCATCGGCCTGTTCGACCTGCTCAACAGCGTCAAACAGGCGGCTGCCGACCCGGCGTGGCTGGGTATGGCGACCGAGGGCTACGTGTTCGCCGCCCTGATTTTCTGGATTTTCTGTTTCGGTATGTCCCGCTATTCCCTCCATCTGGAGCGGAAGCTGGACACTGGCCACAAGCGTTAGGAGTCACTTAGATGAGCGAAGCAAACAAGCAACCCAGCGCTGAGCCGATTATTCAGCTGCAGGGCGTGAACAAGTGGTACGGCCAGTTCCACGTTCTCAAGGACATCAACCTGGATGTGCGTCAGGGCGAGCGTATCGTGCTGTGCGGCCCGTCGGGTTCGGGCAAGTCGACCACCATCCGCTGCATCAACCGCCTGGAAGAACACCAGGCCGGTCGCATCGTGGTCGATGGCACCGAGCTGACCCGTGATCTGAAGGACATCGAGACCGTGCGCCGCGAAGTGGGCATGGTGTTCCAGCACTTCAACCTGTTCCCGCACCTGACCGTGCTGCAGAACTGCATCCTGGCGCCGATGTGGGTTCGCAAGATGCCCAAGCGCAAGGCCGAGGAAATCGCCATGCACTATCTGGAGCGCGTACGCATTCCAGAGCAGGCGCACAAGTACCCGGGTCAGCTGTCCGGTGGTCAGCAGCAGCGTGTGGCCATCGCCCGCGCCCTGTGCATGAAGCCCAAGATCATGCTGTTTGACGAGCCGACTTCGGCACTCGACCCGGAAATGGTCAAGGAAGTACTCGACACCATGATCGGTCTGGCTCAGGACGGCATGACCATGCTCTGCGTAACCCACGAAATGGGCTTCGCCCGCACCGTGGCCGACCGCGTGATTTTCATGGACAAGGGTGAGATCGTCGAACAGGCCGAGCCGAACGCCTTCTTCGACAACCCGCAGAACGAGCGTACCAAGCTGTTCCTGGGGCAGATCCTGCACTGAGAACGGGCGGGCAGGGCGCGGGCATTTGTCTGCGCAATGACCGAAACGCCGATGAAAGAACGCCGGGGCATCAGCCCCGGCGTTTTTTTATGGGTGAGAAGCAGGTTTTGCTTGTTGGCTCCTGAGCCTCACGATTTGTCCTGGGGCTTCAGATAGCTGGTGATGATCGCCGAGAAATCCAGCCCGCCGTGCCCGTCGCTACTGAAGCGTTGATAGAGCTGTTGAGCGAGGGCGCCGAGTATCACCGGCTGTTTGATCTGCTGCGCCGCCTCGGTGGCCAGGCCCAGGTCCTTGAGCATCAGGTCGGTGCCGAAGCCGCCGCTGTAACCCCGCGAGGCCGGCACGTTGTCGAGCACGCCGGGGTAGGGGTTGTTGGTGTCCGAGCTCCAGCAGCGCCCGCTGGAGGTGTTGATGATGTTCGCCAGTACCTTGGCGTCGATGCCCAGTGACACCCCCAGCGCCATCGCTTCGGCGACGCCGATCATGGAAATGCCGAGGAGCATGTTGTTGGCCACCTTGGCCACCTGTCCGTTACCGCTGCCTCCACAGTGCACGATGTTGCGGCCCATGGCGGCGAGGATCGGCTGGGCCTTGGCGAAGTCCGTCTCGGCGCCGCCGACCATGAAGGTCAGGGTGCCGGCAGCCGCGCCACCCGTGCCGCCAGACACCGGCGCATCGAGCATCGGGTTACCGTGGGTAGCCGCTGCCCTGGCGACCTCCCGTGCAGACAGCGGGTCGATGGTCGAGGAGTCGATCAGCAGCACCCCGGGCTTCACGTTGGCCAGCAGGCCGTCATCGCCGAGGTAGACCGCTTTCACATGGGCCGAGGCCGGCAGCATGGTGATGACGATCTCGGCATCCAGCAGCACGCCGCAGGCGCTGTCGGCACCCTTGGCACCTGCGTCCACCAGGGCCGCGACGGCGCCGGTAGACAGGTCGAAGACGCGCAACGCATGGCCTGCCTTGAGCAGGTTGTGGGCCATGGGTGCGCCCATGTTGCCCAGGCCGATGAATCCGATATTCATGGTCGTCGCCTCACTTCAGGGTGATGGTGGTGTTCACCGCGCCGCCGACATCGCTCTCGTCGAACCAGCGCTGGGTCACGGTCTTGGTCTGGGTATAGAACTGCACCACCTGCTTTCCGTACGGGCCCAGGTCGCCGAGCTTGGACGCCCGCGAACCGGTGAAGGAGAACATCGGCACCGGCACCGGAATCGGCACGTTGATGCCTACCTGGCCAACGTCGATCTCCTCCTGGAAGTGCCGGGCGGCGGCGCCGGAGCGGGTGAAGATCGCCGTGCCGTTGCCATTGGGGTTGGCATTGATCAGCGCGATGGCCTCATCCAGGGTCGCGGCGTGCATCACGCACAGCACCGGGCCGAAGATTTCCTCGCGGTAGATGCTCATCTGCGGCGTTACCCCATCGAAGACGGTCGGGCCGACGAAGTTGCCCTGTTCAAAGCCAGCTACTCCTGGGTTGCGGCCGTCGAGCACCAGGCGCGCGCCTTCGCTGGCGCCGCGTTCGATCAGACTGCTGACCCGGTCCAGCGCCGCGCAGGAAATCAGCGGGCCAACGTCGGTGCCGTTTTCCACGCCGCTGCCGACCTTGAGCGTTTCGGCCTTGGCCACCAGGTCCGGCAGCCAGCCCTGGGCCTCACCGACCAGAATCACCACCGACAGGGCCATGCAGCGTTGCCCGGCAGCGCCGAATGCGGCGCCGGCGAGGTTGTTGAGGGTCTGTTCCTTGTGCGCATCGGGCAGCACGATGGCGTGGTTCTTGGCACCCATCATGCACTGCACGCGCTTGCCGGCCTGGCTGGCGCGGTTGTAGACGTGGGTGCCGACGCGGGTCGAGCCGACGAAGGACACCGCCTTGATGTCCGGGTGATCGCAGATCGCGTTCACTGCGTCCTCGGCGCCGTGCACCACGTTGAGCACGCCCGGCGGCACCCCGGCTTCCAGGGCCAGTTCGCACAGGCGCATGGTCACCATCGGGTCCTGCTCGGAGGGCTTGAGCACGAAGGTGTTACCGGTGGCGATGGCCATCGGGAACATCCACAGCGGGATCATCGCCGGGAAGTTGAACGGGGTGATGCCGGCGCACACGCCCAACGGCTGCAGCAGGGTGTAGGTATCGACGCCGCCGGCCACGTTGTTGGCCAGCTCGCCGAGTTGCAGGTTACCGATGCCAGCGGCGTGTTCGACCACTTCCAGGCCGCGGAACACGTCGCCCTCGGCGTCGGCGAGGGTCTTGCCCTGTTCTGCGGTGAGAATGGCCGCCAGCTCTTTCATGTTTTCGCGGATCAGTTGCTGGTACTTGAGGAAGATCCGCGCGCGGGCGCCGACCGGCGTCTTGCGCCAGGTCTTGAAGGCCTGGCTGGCGCTGGCCACCGCGGCGTCGATCTCCTCGGCGGTGGCCAGGGGCACCCGAGCCAGCACTTCCTGGGTGGCCGGGTTGATGACGTCGCGCCACTGCTGGGTGCGTGACTCGACGAATTCGCCGTTGATGAGCAGTTTCACGGTATCGGTCATGGTTCAGTCCTTTCTTCAATCAACGGGCGCGCAAAGGCGCGGGACGTGCGGTATCCAGCGCGGCGCTGGCGATAGGTTGGCGGGGCGGGTCGCTGCGCATCAGGGCGGTGCAGCCCAGTGCGACCAGGCCCATGCCGATCAGGTAGGCGATCACGTAGCGCGGGCTGCCATCGGCAGCGGCCAGCAGGCTGGTGGCGATCATCGGCGCGAAGCCCCCGCCGAGCACGCCGGCCAACTGCACCGACAGCGAGATGCCGCTGTAGCGGATTTCCGCCGGGAACTGGCGAGCGAACAATAGGGATTCCGGTGCGTAGAGGATCGGGAACACCACGCCCACCGCCAGCACCATCGCCCACCACACCAGCAGCGGCTCACGGGTACCGAGCATGGCGAAGAACGGGTAGACGAAGGCGCACAGCAACAAGAGCCCGGTGAAGTACAGGCGCTTCTGGCCGACGCGATCGGACAGCCAGCCGCAGAACGGCATGGTCGCCAGTGACAGCGCGGCGCCGGCGGTAATGGCATGCAGCACGTCGGCCCGGGGAATCTGCAACTGGTTGGCGGCGTAGGCGAGGGCGAAGGTGACCGCCATGTAGAACCAGGCGTTCTCGGCCGTGCGCGCGCCGATGATGGTCAGGGTGGCACGCGGGTGATTGCGCACCACTTCCAGCAGCGGCAGACGTACGCGGCGGTCCTGCTGCTTGAGCTTCTCGAAGTCCGGCGACTCGGCGACCTTGACGCGAATCAGCCAGCCCAGCGCCAGCAGCACCACGCTGGCCAGGAACGGCAGGCGCCAGCCCCAGGCGAGCATCTGCTCCTCGGGCAGCGTGGCGACCGCGCCCATGGCCAGGGTGGACAGCACCAGGCCGGCGCCCACGCCGGTCTGCGGCAGGCTGCCGTAGAAGCCCTTCTTGCCTTCCGGCGCATGCTCGACGGCCATCAGCACCGCACCGCCCCATTCGCCACCCACGGCCATGCCCTGCAGAAAGCGCATGACCACCAGCAGCGCCGCGGCCCAGTAGCCGATCTGCTCGTAAGTGGGCAAGAGACCGATGGCGATGGTCGGGATGCCCATCATCATCAGGGTGAGCATGAGCATCGACTTGCGGCCGATGCGGTCACCGAAGTGGCCGAACAGAATGCCGCCCAGAGGCCGACCGACGAAACCGACGGCATAGGTGGCGAAAGCCGCCAGTACGCCGGTGATCGGGTCGAGGGTGGGGAAGAACAACTTGTTGAAGACCAGTGCGGCGGCGGTGCCGTAGAGAAAGAAGTCGTACCACTCGATGGTGGTACCCGCCATGCTGGCCAGCCCAGCGATACGGTAGTGCTTGCGGCCGGCAGCCGGCCCTTGAGCGTGTGAGTCGTTCATGAGTTGCCTGCTTTTGTTTTTGTCGTAGGAACTTGGAACTGTGGGCAGCTGGTAGGCGCTGCGTGTCTGGAGTATAGGTATGCAAACTTTCTGTTCCAGCACCTAAAAAGACAGGTTCGTTATGCAAAAAAGCATGATGTCGGCCGGCCAGATGAACTGGGACGACCTCAAGTTCTTTCTTGAAGTCGCCCGTACCCGAACCGCCAGTAGCGCCGCACGGCGCCTGGGCGTGGACTACACCACGGTGTCGCGGCGAATCGGCGCGCTGGAAAAGGCCCTCGGCACCCTGTTGTTCGAACGCTCACGGGCCAGCGGTTTCGTGCTGACTACGGAGGGGCAGCACCTGCTGGGCTATGCCGAGGCCCTGGAAAGCACCCTGCAGACAGCCTGCGAACAGGTGTCGGGCGCCAGCCTGGCGCTCTCGGGCCACGTGCGCATCGGCTCGACCGAGGGCTTCGGCAGCTATTTCGTGGCGCCGCAGCTCGGTGGCTTTCAGGACATCTATCCGAACATCGCCATCGACCTACTGCCCGTGCCGCATTTCATCAGCCTGTCGCGCCGCGAGGCGGACATCGCCATCACCCTGGAGCGCCCCGAGCGCGGGCCTTACGTCTGCTCCCGGTTGTGCGACTACGCACTGAAGCTCTACGCGACGCCCGAATACCTGCAGCGCCACCCGCCGATCCGCCAGGTGGAGGATCTGGGCCGGCACTCGTTCATCACCTACGTCGATGACCTGGCATTCAGCCCGGAGCTGCTCTATCTGGAAGGCATCGTGCCCAATGCCAGCAGCACGCTGCGCAGCACCAGCGTGGTCGCCCAGTATCAGGCCGCCTTGCAGGGGCGGGCGTTGGCGATTCTGCCGTGCTTCCTGGCAGGCCCGGATGCCCGGCTGGTCGAGGTATTGCCGGATGAGGTGAAGGTGATCCGCCAGTTCTGGCTGTATTACCGCGAAGACCTGCGCAAGCTCAAACGCATCACCCTGGTGGCCGATTACCTGCGTGCCTGCGCCGAGCGCAACCGCGCGTTTCTGCTGGGTGATGCTGGCGAAATGGTGATTGCGTGACTCATTTGCCCATGGCGGTCACGTGCGGCTCGGGCGATACTTGCGCCCACTGCCAGGAGGCCATGCCATGTCCACAGAAAATGCCCAATTGATCACCCGTTTCTACCAGGCTTTCCAGCGTCTCGACGCCGAGGAGATGGCGCGTTGCTACGCGCCGGACGTGCGTTTCAGCGACCCGGCCTTCGGCGAGCTGAACGGCGAGGATGCCCGCGACATGTGGCGCATGCTCACATCGCGCGCCAAGAAATTCTCCCTGACCTTCAGCGACGTGCAGGGCGACGCCACTGGCGGCAGCGCCAAATGGGTGGCCACCTACCTGTTCACCCAGACCGGGCGCACCGTGGTCAATCGTATCGACGCATCGTTCGTGATCCGCGACGGGCTGATCGTCGAGCACCGCGACCACTTCGACATGTGGCGCTGGGCCGCTCAGGCGCTGGGCTTTCAGGGCATGCTGATCGGCTGGACGCCGCTACTCAAGAACACCGTGCGCAAGCAGGCGCGAGGCGGCCTGCGGCAGTTCCAGGCCGCCCGTGCGTCCGACGGGCAGCACGGCGGAGCAGCGCGCGGCTGAACGGAGTGGTACGCTCTCCGGTCAGAACTTCAGCGATGAATGGCAAGGTGCATGTAAAGGCCTGATTCATCGTGTGAAAGCCCGTCCGCCAGAGTATTTCGATCATGAGTGTTATGTCCGTATCCCCCCGTAAAGCCAAGGCCTGGAGCGTGCACGCGGTAACCGCGAGCGGAGTCATCCTCGGTATGCTGGCGCTGCTCGCGCTGATCGAGGGGCGGGCGGAAAGCTGCCTGCTGTGGCTGGGGCTGGCGCTGCTGGTCGACGGCCTGGACGGCACCCTGGCGCGCAAGTACGACGTGAAGGTGGTGCTGCCGCATTTCGATGGTTCCACCCTCGACCTGGTGATCGACTACCTCACCTACGTATTCATCCCGGCGATCTTCGTCTATCGCTTTATTCCGCTGCCCGAGTACACGCTGCTGCTGTCGGTGGGCGTGATCCTGCTGTCGTCGCTGTTCTGCTTCTGTAACGTCAACATGAAGAGCAAGGACAACTACTTCGTCGGCTTCCCTGCCGCCTGGAACGTGGTGGTGGTGTATCTCTACCTGCTGGACTTCGAGCCCTGGGTCACCTTTGCGGTGATCATGGTGCTGGCCGGCCTGACCCTGACCCGCATGAAGTTCCTGCACCCGTTCCGGGTCAAGCAGTTCATGCCCATCAACATCGCCGTGACCATGGTGTGGATGTTCGCCTGCGCTGGCCTGATCATGCAGTTCCCCGCTCAGCCGGTGTGGCTGCTGGTGCTGTGGGGCCTGTCCTCGGCCTACTTCGTGGGCATGTGCGTGTGGCGTTCGGCCCGCGAGTGGTTCGCCTGACCGCGTGATGAGCGTCAGCGCCGATAAACCCTGGTTCGTCTACCTCGTGCGCGCCGCCAATGGCGCGCTCTACTGCGGCATCAGTGATGATCCACAGCGGCGCTTCGCCCAGCATCAGAGCGGCAAGGGCGCGCGGTTCTTCTTCTCCAGCCCGGCGGTGGCCCTGGTCTACAGCGAAAGCTGCCCGGGCAAGGGCGACGCCCTGCGCCGCGAACGGGCGATCAAGCGTCTCGGCAAGGGCGCCAAGGAGGCCCTGGTGGCCACCGGCAGCCTGATGCATGTGCTTGATGAGCTGCCATCAGCCCCGCTGGAATCTATCTAACGCTGTGGGGAGCTGAGTTAAGCTGGGCGCTCATCCGTTCCCGGAGGCTTCCATGTCTGATCTGATCCTGCACCATTACCCCACATCGCCCTTCGCCGAGAAGGCGCGTCTGCTGATGGGCTTCAAGAACCTGGCCTGGCGCTCGGTGCAGATTCCGCCGGTGATGCCCAAGCCGGACCTCACCGCCCTCACTGGCGGCTATCGCAAGACACCGGTGCTGCAGATCGGCGCCGATATCTACTGCGATACCGCCCTGATCGCCCGCCGCCTCGAGGCGCACCAGCCGCAGCCGGCATTGCTGCCCGGCAAGCAGGCCTTCGCCGTCGCCGCCTTCGCCCAGTGGGCCGACTCGGTGGTGTTCCAGCATGCGGTCAGCCTGGTGTTCCAGCCCGAATCCATCGCTGTGCGGTTCGCCAAGGCGCCGCCGGAATTCTTGCAGACCTTCATCGCCGACCGCAGCAAGCTGTTCTCGGGCGGCCAGGCTACCCGCCTGCCGGCCGAGCAGGCCAAGCACCAGTGGCCTGGCTTCATGACCCGCCTGCAGGCGCAACTGGAGGCCAGCGGCGGTGATTTCCTGTTTGGCGAGGCGAGCCTGGCCGATATCGCCATGGCGCATCCACTATGGTTCCTGCGCGCCACCCCGGTGACATCACCGCTGGTCGATGGCTACCCGGCGGTAGTCGCCTGGCTGGAGCGCGTGCTCTCGTTCGGGCACGGCAACCCGCAGGACCTGAGCAGTGAAGCAGCCGTCGAGGTCGCGCGCGCCGCCACACCTGCGGCGCTGCCCGAAGAAGCGTTCGCCGATCCGAACGGTTTCAAGGCCGGACAGCGGGTGGCCGTTTCGGCTATCGATTATGGCGTAGAGGCAGTCGAGGGTGAGCTGCTATTCGCCGGCGCCGAGGAGCTGATCCTGCGCCGTGAGGATGAGCGCGCTGGCGTCGTGCATGTGCACTTTCCGAGGCTGGGCTTTCGTATCGAGGCACATTGAGTTCGATAAAGATCGCGGCTAAAGCCGCTCCCACAAAGGCACCAGGCGTGGGAGCGGCTTTAGCCGCGAGAGGTTTGGGGACAGGCCGTAGGATGGGGCGGGCCGCGTAGGATGGGTGAAACCCATCAATCGCCGATGGGTTTCACCTACGCGGCCCGACCCAGCCTACGGCTACGACCTATTGCTTCATCGCTGATCCGGCAACAAAAAATTCCCCGGCCCTGCGTCTTCCAGAGTCGGCACTTCGGCTTCGTCCTTCAGATCCACGCCCGACAGCTGGCGGCGGCAGGCCTCGCGCATCAGGTACAGCAATCGAAAGGTCGCCATGCCGTAGCTCAGGCCTTCCAGCCGCACGTTGGAGATGCAGTTGCGGTAGGCGTCATTGAGGCCGACCCGCGGTGCGTAGGTGAAGTACAGGCCCAGGCTGTCCGGTGAGCTGAGCCCTGGGCGTTCGCCGATCAGGATCACCGTCATCTTGGCGCCCAGCCGTTCGCCCACCTCGTCGGCGACGGCGACCCGGCCCTGTTGTACCAGGCTGATGGGCGCCAGTTTCCAACCTTCCTCGGTCATCTGCTCCAGCAGCTTTTCCAGAAACGGCAGGCTGTGACGGCGCACGGCCAGGGAAGACAGGCCATCGGCGATGACGATGGCCAGGTCGTAGCCGCGGCCGTTTTCCTTGGCGTAGTCGTCCAGGGCGTTGGCGGATTCATCGTCCAGGCGCCGGCCAAGGTCCGGGCGCTGCAGGTAGGTGTGCCGGTCCGCCGCGGCGCTGTGCAGCAGCAGGGTATCCAGGCCGCGGCCCTGCAGTTCTTCACACAGGCCTTCATGGTCGAAGGGCAGGTGCACGGCATCGCGGGCCTGGGCGTGGGCGAACTGGAAATCCAATTGCGCGGCGGTAGGCAGGCTGGTGCCGGCGCGGCCCAGGGCGATACGCGCCGGGGTCAGCTGGCGCAGATGCTGCCAGGGGTTGGGCGTAGCGGGGGATTTATCGGACATGGCGACCTCTCAAGCCAGTTGCGCCAGGGCCTGGCGAAATGCCGGCGGCAGCTCGTTACCCATATGCAGGCGGCCGCCCTGTTGCTGGAAGATGCCCATGCGCGCCAGCCAGGCTTCGAACTCCGGCGCCGCATGCAGGCCGAGCACCTTGCGCGCGTACAGGGCGTCGTGGAACGACGTGGTCTGGTAGTTGAGCATCACGTCATCCGAGCCGGGGATGCCCATGATGAAGTTGATGCCGGCCGTGCCGAGCAGGGTCAGCAGGGTGTCCATGTCGTCCTGATCGGCCTCGGCGTGGTTGGTGTAGCAGATGTCGCAGCCCATGGGCACGCCGAGCAGCTTGCCGCAGAAGTGATCTTCCAGGCCGGCGCGGATGATCTGCTTGCCGTTGTAGAGGTATTCCGGGCCGATGAAGCCGACCACGGTGTTGACCAGAAACGGGTTGAAGTGCCGGGCCACGGCGTAGGCGCGGGTTTCGCAGGTCTGCTGGTCGACGCCATGGTTGGCGTTGGCCGACAGCGCGCTGCCCTGGCCGGTCTCGAAATACATGAGGTTGTTGCCCAGGGTGCCGCGCTTGAGGCTCAGGCCGGCTTCGTAGCCTTCCTGCAGCACCTTGAGGGTCACGCCGAAGCTGGCGTTGGCCGCCTCGGTGCCGGCGATCGACTGGAACACCAGGTCCAGCGGAGCACCGCGCTCGATGGCGGCGATGGAGCTGGTGACGTGGGTCAGCACGCAGGATTGGGTGGGGATCTCGTAGCGCTGGATGATCGCGTCGAGCATGTCCACCAGCGCGCGGATCGAGCTGGCGCTATCGGTGGCCGGGTTGATGCCGATCATCGCATCGCCGTTACCGTAGAGCAGGCCGTCGAGGATGCTGGCGGCGATGCCCGCCGGATCGTCGGTCGGGTGGTTGGGCTGCAGGCGCGTGGACATCCGCCCGCGCAGGCCCATGGTGTTGCGGAATTTGGTGACCACTCGGGTCTTCTGGGCAACCAGCACCAGATCTTGCACGCGCATGATCTTCGATACCGCCGCGGCCATTTCCGGGGTCAGCCCCGGTGCCAGGGCGGTCAGGCTGGTTTCGTCGGCGGCATCGCTGAGCAGCCAGTCGCGCAGCCCGCCCACCGTCAGGTGGCTGACCGGGGCGAAGGCGTCGGCATCATGGGTGTCGACGATCAGCCGGGTGACTTCGTCCTGTTCATAGGGAATCACCGCTTCCTGCAGGAAGTGCTCCAGCGGCACGTCAGCCAGGGCCATCTGCGCCGCGGCACGCTCGGCGTCGCTCTGCGCGGCGACCTCGGCCAGGTAATCACCGGAGCGGGCCGGGCTGGCCTTGGCCATCAGCTCGCGCAGGCTGTCGAAGCGCCAGGTCATGTGGGCGATGGTGTGAGTGAATCCAGCCATGAATCATGTCTCCTGTCGCGGCCGCTTTTCAGCGGCCGCTGCAAGGGGTTAACGCAGTGACTGCTCGGCAGCCTGAATTGCCGCGAACTCTTCCTCCGGCGTGCCGGACACCAGGTGGTGGCGGCTGTACAGCGCGAAGTAGGCAATGAACAGAGCGTAGATGACTGCCGCGCCGATCACGACCCGCAGGTCGACTAGGAAGCAGGCCACCAGCGCTACCGCTGCCAGCACCAGAGCCACCGACGAGGTCAGCACGCCACCGGGAGTGCGATAGGGGCGCGGCATGTCGGGACGACGGCTGCGCAGGGTGATGTGCGCCGCCATCATCAGTACGTAGGACAGCGTGGCGCCGAATACCGCGACCAGAATCAGCAGGTCACCCTGGCCGGTCAGCGACAGGCCGAAGCCGATGATGCCCGGGACGATCAGGGCCATGACCGGCGCCTTGTTGCGGTTGGTCAGCGACAGACTGCGTGGCAGGTAGCCGGCGCGCGACAGGGCGAAGATCTGCCGCGAGTAGGCGTAGATGATCGAGAAGAAGCTGGCGATCAGACCGGCCAGGCCAACCAGATTGACGAACTGGCTCATCCAGGTGGAGCCGCCGTAGACCTTGACCAGCGATTCCACCAGCGGGTTACCCGAGGCCACCAGCGACTGGGCACCGGCGGCGCCTGGGCCGACCAGCAGAATCAGCCCGGCGAACACCAGCAGCACCAGCACCGCGCCGATCAGGCCGCGTGGCAGGTCGCGCTTGGGATCCTTGGTTTCCTCGGCAGCCAGCGGCACGCCTTCGACCGCCAGGAAGAACCAGATGCCGTAGGGCAGGGCGGCCCAGATGCCCAGGTAGCCGAAGGGCAGGAAGCTGCTGGCGCCCTTGGCGTCGGTGGCGGGAATGTCGAACAGGTTGGCGACCTGGAAGTGCGGCGCCATGGCGACGATGTACACGCCCAGGGCGATGGCGGCGACGGCGGTGATGGCGAACATCAGCTTCAGCGCCTCGCCGGCACCGAGGATGTGGATGCCGATGAACACCACGTAGAACACCAAGTAGATGATCCAGCCGCCGACGCCGAACAGCGACTCGCAGTAGGCACCGATAAAACAGGCGATGGCCGCCGGCGCGATGGCGTACTCGATGAGGATCGCCGTACCGGTCAAAAAGCCGCCCCAGGGTCCGAAGGCGGTGCGGGTGAAACCGTAGCCACCGCCGGCGGTGGGGATCATCGACGACAGTTCGGCCAGCGAGAAACACATGCACAGGTACATGGTCGCCATCAGCAGCGTGGCGATGAACATGCCGCCCCAGCCGCCCTGGGCTAGGCCGAAGTTCCAGCCGGCGTAGTCACCGGAGATCACGTAGGCCACGCCCAGGCCGATCAACAGGATCCAGCCGGCGGCGCCCTGTTTCAGTTGCCGGTTGGCGAAGTAGTCGGCGCTGACCGCTTCGGTTTCCACACCGCCGTGCGAGGGTGTGGCGATTGTCTCTTTGGACATGTTGGGACTCCTTCACGCCCCGCCGCAGGCGGCGGGGCGTCGTTTTAGTTGGCTGCGTTCAATTGGCAAATTGGCAGTTTCAGAAGAAGCCCAGCGGGTTGATGTCGTAGCTCACCAGCAGGTTCTTGGTCTGCTGATAGTGGTCGAGCATCATCTTGTGGGTTTCGCGCCCGACCCCGGACTTTTTGTAGCCGCCAAAGGCAGCGTGCGCCGGGTACAGGTGGTAGCAGTTGGTCCAGACGCGCCCGGCCTTGATGCCGCGGCCCATGCGGTAGGCGCGGTTGATGTCGCGCGTCCACACGCCGGCGCCCAGGCCGAACTCGGTGTCGTTGGCGATGGCCAGGGCTTCGGCCTCGTCCTTGAAAGTGGTCACGCCCACCACCGGGCCGAAGATTTCTTCCTGGAACACGCGCATCTTGTTGGTGCCCTTGAGCAGGGTCGGCTGGATGTAATAACCGCCGGCCAGGTCGCCCTCCAGCTTCTCGGTCGCGCCGCCGGTGAGCAGCTCGGCGCCTTCCTGCTGGGCGATCTTCAGATAGCTGAGGATCTTGTCGTACTGCTGCTGCGAGGCCTGGGCGCCGACCATGGTGTCGGTGTCCAGCGGGTTACCGCGCTTGATCGATTTGATCTTCTTCATCACCTCGTTCATGAACGGCTCGAAGATCGACTCCTGCACCAGCGCCCGCGACGGGCAGGTGCACACTTCGCCCTGGTTGAAGAAGGCCAGCACCAGGCCTTCGGCCGCCTTCTCGATGAACGCCGGCTCGGCGCTCATGATGTCTTCGAAGAAGATGTTCGGCGATTTGCCGCCCAGCTCCACGGTACTGGGAATGATATTGGCGGAGGCGCATTTCATGATGTGCGAGCCCACCGGGGTCGAACCGGTGAAGGCGATCTTGGCGATGCGCGTGCTGGTGGCCAGCGCCTCGCCGGCTTCACGGCCGAAGCCCTGGACGATATTGAGCACGCCCGGCGGCAGCAGGTCGCCGATGATCTCGGCCAGCAAGGTGATCGACAGCGGCGTCTGCTCGGCTGGTTTCAATACCACGCAGTTGCCGGCGGCCAGCGCCGGGGCCAGCTTCCAGGCGGCCATCAGCAGCGGGAAGTTCCAGGGAATGATCTGCCCGACCACGCCCAGCGGCTCGTGGAAGTGATAGGACGCGGTGTGCTCGTTGATCTCCGCCGAGGTGCCTTCCTGGGCGCGGATGCAGCCGGCGAAGTAGCGGAAGTGATCGGCGGCCAGGGGTACGTCGGCGTTCAGGGTTTCGCGCACGGCCTTGCCGTTGTCCCAGGTCTCGGCCACGGCCAGCAGCTCGAGGTTGGCTTCGATGCGGTCGGCGATCTTCAAGAGGATCAGCGCGCGATCCTGCACTGACGTTTTGCCCCAGGCATCGGCGGCAGCGTGGGCGGCATCCAGGGCCTTGTCGATGTCCTTGGCGTCCGAGCGCGGGAATTCGCCGATGGCCGAGGCATCCACCGGGCTGGTATTGGTGAAGTACTGACCGCCCACCGGCGCGACGAATTCGCCGCCGATGTAGTTGCCGTAGCGCGATTTCAGGGTGACGACGGCGCCTGCAGTACCGGGTTTGGCATAGATCATTGACGTTCTCCCATTACGAGTTCTTGTAGTTTTCAGGGGCGGGTCGCGAGCACGACCGGGGCTCGCCATGAACTATGAGACGAATTCATGTGGCCGACTTGACGCTAGGCGAGGCTGGCTGTTCTGCAAAGTCAAATTTCGACGGTGTCGTGTGGCGTGTCGCGCTGGGTCAACTGGGAGTGCTTAATTTCGGTGCGAGTGTTTCCGAATGACCCGTTTTAGGGCTTTTCAAGCAGGCCGTAGGAATGGTGTGCAGCGAGGGACCCGGCAGGGCGCGGTTATTGACGACGTATTCAATAACCGGCGTATTTCTTGCTTCCAGAAACAAATTGTCACCAAGGAGGCGCCATGAGCTCTGTCCTCGTCCAGCCTGACCTGTCCGCCGGCCTGCCGCTGCTGTCCGGCAGCCCGTCCAATACCGGCGTTCTGGCCGCCGCCGCCAGCGGCCTGTGCGGCTTTATCGAAAAGCACGGCGGTGATCCCGATCGCATCCTTGGCGTATCCGGCATCGACCCCGAATCCCTGCGCCATCCCACCCTGAGCCTGGCCCTGCCCAATTACTGCCAAGTGCTGGAAGAGGCGTCGCGCCAGTCCGGGTGCGACAACTTCGGGCTGTACTACGGTCAGCAGTTCAAGCCCCAGGCGCTGGGGCTGCTTGGCTATATCGGCCTGTGCTCGGCGACCGTCGAACAGGCGCTGATCAACTTCGCCCGTGCCTTCCCGCTGCACCAGCGCAACAGCCTGATCCGCCTGGTGGACGAGGGCGAGTGCTACCGCTTCGATTACCAGGTGCGCCACGGCGCGATTCTCTGTCGCCGCCAGGACGCCGAGTTGACCCTGGGCATGGCGCTGAACCTGGTGCGCCACGTACTCGGCCCACAGTGGGCACCGCGTGCGGTGCACTTCGAGCATCCACGGCCCGAGCACTGGCACGAGCACTGCAAAGTCTTCGACGCGCCGGTGTATTTCGAGCAGCCGTTCAATTCGCTGGTCATCCCCAAACGCGGCCTCGACCGCGCCATGCCGCAGGGCGACCCGGTGCTGCTGTTGGTGATGCAGGACTCGCTCAGCCAGCTCAGTGCCCTGAGTGGCCGTGGCGAACGGGACCTGGCCGATGACGTGCGCGAGCAGATCCGCCAGCAACTGCTGATGGGCGAGCCGGTGCTGGAACTGGCCGCCGAGCAACTGGGCATGAGCAGTTGGTCGCTGCAGCGTCGCCTACGCGACCAGGGCCTGACCTTCACCGCCATGGTGGACAAAGTGCGTTGCGAACTCGCCACCCACTACCTACGCCAGCATCAACTGCCAATCTCGAACCTGGCGCCACTGCTCGGCTACTCCGAAGTCAGCGCCTTCTCCCGCGCCTTCCGCCGCTGGTTCGGCGTCAGCCCACGGCAGTGGCGGCATGAGAGTGATGGTGTCGGTGGGCGTAGGCACTAAGTGCTGGACGCCCTCAGGCGCGTACTAGCGATTCGCCCGTTGCTCGACAGTTGCACCAGGGCAACACCCACCAGAATGAGCGCGATGGCGACCCAGGCGCTTGTGGTGACCGGCTCGCCGAGCCACCAGCCGATCAGCAGCGCGACCACGGGCGGGATGTAAGTCACGGCAGAGGCTGCCAGTGCGCCCAGGGCGTCGACGATGAAGTAATACGCCAGGTAGGCAGCGCCCGTTCCCAGCAAGCCGAGGCCGAACACCAGGCCAACCCATGCATGGCTGTCATCGAACATTGCGCTGATGCCGTGAAAAGGCGTGACGATTGCCAGCAGCGCCAGGGCAAGGCCGATCTGGTAGGTGGTCAGTGCCACGGCCGGCAGGCCCAGGGGGATGATGAAGCGCTTGGCGTAGACGAATGAGCAACCCACGCTCAGGGAGCCGAGAATCATGTAGATCACGCCGTTGAGGTTGATGCCGCCCTGTGCCGACCAGGGCTTGGCCACCACGACGATGCCCAGAAACCCAAGGCTGATGCCGAGCGTCTTCAATTGAGTCAACTGTTCGCTACTCAAAAAGAGCCAGGCGCACAAAAAGGTGAACAGCGGAATCGCGCCACCCAGCATGCCGGCGATGCTGGTATCGAGTAGTGCGGTGCCCTTGGCGAAGGCGAAGTAGTAGAGCGCCGTTGCCAGCAATGACATGACGAGAAAGTGATGGGCGTGTTTCCAGTGCTCACGACGCAGCGCGCCCTTGGCCACTGCATAGATCAGTACCGGGAGAAACCCGAACAGCACGCGCAGCAGGGTGATCTGCAGCGGCGAGATAAACGCGGCAGCCGTTTTGACGAAAACAAAATTGCTGCCCCAGATAACGCCCAGAAAGACGAACACGGCAATCGCAGACTTGTTCATGGCGGTTCTCGATTCAGAGATGGATACGCTACTGGCAGCGCTACCCTATCGATGGGCAGTTGACGTAGCGCCAGCGCAGCGAACGCTATAGGCTGACAGCAGCGTAACAAGCTCACGCACTCTGCAGAGAGGCAGAGAAACTTTTTCGAGCCAATAGAAAATCCATCGTCATGCAGCCAGGCTTTGCCAGATTGCCGTCACTCAACGCGTTGCGCGTATTCGAAGTGGTGGCGCGTCACCTGAATTTCCGTATCGCCTCCGAGGAGCTGGGGGTGACCCAGGCTGCAGTCGCCCAGCAGATCCGTGGGCTGGAGGCGAGCCTGGAGGTTCGCTTGTTCGAGCGCCTGCCGCGCGGTCTCGCACTTACCGATGCCGGGCGCAGCTACAGCGAAAGCGTGCGTCGCGCATTGGCAATGATTGAGGAGGCGACCCGGCTGCTGCGCCCCATGCCTTCGCAGCTCACGGTCAGCGTTACGCCCACCTTTGCCTCCAAATGGCTGATACCGAAGCTGGGAAACTTTGCCGAAAGCAATCCGCAAATCGATCTGCGGTTACTGGCCAGCGAGCGAATCTGCCATTTCCAGACCGATGGCGTTGATCTTGCCGTGCGCTATGGCCAGCCGCCGTTTGGCGCGGGGCTCAATGTCGAGTTGTTGATGGAGCAGCAGATCGTCGCGGTGGCCAGCCCAGCGCTGTTGACGGATAAGGGCACGCCTGACTCCTTCGAAGCCTTGCAGCGCTTTGTCGCGTTGCACGATGCGCATAACTTCTGGCCCGAGTTCACGGCTACGGTCTTTCACGAGCATCCATCACCTACCGGCAGGAATCTGCACTTCAACCAGACTTCACTGGCCATCGAGGCCGCCATCGGAAGGCAGGGCATCACGCTCGCCAGCCATGCATTCGTAAAAGACGACATTGCCGCCGGCCGGTTGGTGCAGGTGTTCGCCCAGCAGTTGCACCTCAACAAGGCGTTCTATCTGGTCTGGCCGCGCAAAGCGCCGGAGGCCGAGGCATTGGGGGTGGTTCGCCAATGGCTGAAGAGCCAGGCTGCAGACAACTCGTCAAAGGGCTAGGCGAAGCTGGCCTATCTCCCGTGCCTTCGCCGCGGGGGGCGCGTCAGCCCGTGCTGGTCTTGCAGTCAGGTGTTTGGTTGCGCTCATTTATAAAAGCTCGACGGCGCGACGCCGAACTGCCGGCGGAACGCTGCGGCGAAGGCGCTCTGGCTTTCGTAACCATGCTGCAGGGCCACTTGCAGCACGGGCTGGCCTTCAGCCAGGGCCTCCAGCGAGAGCAACAGGCGCGCCTGTTGGCGCCAGCGGCCAAAGGTGATGCCGGTACTGGCCAGAAAGCGGCGGTGAAAGGTTTTCGGGCTCATGGCCAGTTGCTCTGCCCAATGCTCGGCGCTGTCGTCCTGCGCCGGGTTTTGCGTCAGAGTCAGGCACACGCGGGTGATGCGTTCGTCATCCGGCCAGGGCAGGTGGAAGGGCAGTACCGGCAGGCTACGCAGTTCATCGAGCAGAAAGCGCATTAGTCTCCCGTCACGGCTGTCCGCACTGTATTGCGCCGGCACCTGGGTCGCGGCCAGGATGAGTTCGCGCAGCAGCGGTGATACGTCGATCACGCAGTTGCCGGTCGGCAAGCCATCGATGGCGTCGGGGTGGACGAACAGGCTGCGCATGCAGGCTTTGCCGCGAATGCGCAGGGCGTGCTCGACGCCTGCCTGCACCCACACGGCGCGGGTCGGCGGTATGACCCAGCGGCCAGCCGGCGTTTCCACCACCAATACCCCGGAAATGGCATAGATCAACTGCGCACGCGGATGGCTGTGGGCGGGTACTTGGTGGCCGTTGGAGTAATCGACCGAAACGCCGGTGACCGGCATGGCCTGGGATTCTTGGGGGAGATGGCTGTGGTCGACCATGGGAGCGTCCATGCTATGCGGCCTATCAGCTTAGCGGTAGGAATGACCATTTGGCGATAACGAGCGACCATTTGTCGTGAGTGGTCAGCCGCCCGGCTGCCTATGCTGGGCACCTGTCTGACCGGAACCGCGCCATGAATCTTCAGCTGCCCTCGCTACCGCTACTAGCCCTGAGCTTCGGCCGGGGTCTGTCGCCGCGTGTGTGGCGTCGACTTGCGATCTCCCCCAGATCCCGGCCTTGAATCAGCCCGCCATGGCGGGCAGGGGAGATCGGTACCGTCCGCTTTCCCGCTCAAGGTTCACTCCATGCTGCGCAATCCGCAAACCAAGTACCGCGCTTTTCCCGTCATTGATCTGCCTAATCGTCGCTGGCCATCGCGCCGTATTACCCAGGCGCCGGTGTGGCTGTCCACCGACCTGCGTGACGGTAACCAGGCGCTGTTCGAGCCGATGAATCGGCAGCGCAAGCTGCAGTTGTTCGGCGAGTTGGTGCGCCTCGGTTTCAAGGAGATCGAAATGGGCTTTCCAGCCGCCTCGCGCACCGATTTCGAAATCATCCGCAACTTGATCGACGAAGGCGGCATTCCCGATGACGTCACGCTCATGGTCATGACCCAGCTGCGCGAGGACCTGATCGACGAAACCGTACGCGCCGTGGCAGGCGCGCGGCGGGTGATCGTGCACCTGTACAACGCCATCGCGCCGGTCTGGCGGCGGGTGGTATTCGGCTTGTCGGTGGACGAAGTGGAGCAGCTGGTGGTGCGCCACGTGCAATTGCTCAAGGAAAAGGTGGCGGCGCACCCCGAGACCGAATGGGTGTTGCAGTACTCCCCGGAAACCTTCTGCATGGCCGAGCTGGAGGTGTCGCTGCGCATGTGCAACGCCGCCATCCGCACCTGGGATGCCGGCCCCGGTCGGTCGATCATCATCAACCTGCCGACCACGGTGGAAGTGGCGACGCCCAATGTGTTCGCCGACCAGATCGAATGGATGCACGAGCGCCTGGAACGCCGTGAGCATGTGGTGCTCTCGGTGCACCCGCACAACGACCGCGGCACCGGCGTGGCCTGCGCCGAGCAGGCGCTGCTGGCTGGCGCCCAGCGGGTGGAAGGCTGCCTGTTCGGCAATGGTGAGCGCAGCGGCAACCTCGATCTGGTCACCCTGGCGCTGAATCTCTATACCCAGGGCGTCGACCCGCATCTGGATTTTTCCGATATCGCTGGCGTGGCGCGCGTCGCCGAAACCTGCACGGGGCTGCCGATCCACCCGCGTCATCCCTATGTTGGCGATCTGGTTTTCACCGCCTTTTCCGGCTCGCACCAGGATGCCATTGCCAAAGGCTTCGCGGCACAGGACCCGAATGGCGTCTGGGAAGTGCCGTACCTGCCGATCGACCCCAAGGATCTGGGGCGGACCTATGACAGCATCGTGCGGGTCAACAGCCAGTCGGGCAAAGGCGGCATCGCCTACCTCTTGCAGCGCGACCATGGCGTGTCGATGCCGCGGCGAATGCAGGTCGAGTTCAGCGCCATCGTGCAGAAGATGGCCGACAGCAGCGAAACGGAGCTGGCCAGCGCCGAGCTCTGGGCCTTGTTCCAACGCCACTATCTGGCCCCGGCACGTGCCGGTGGCGAACTGGCCTATCTTGGCCACCAGTTGTTCGAAGATGAAGCTGGGCAGGGCGTAACGCTGGAGATCATGCTGCCGGACGGGCGCCGGCAGACGCTGCAGGGCATCGGTAACGGCCCCATCGATGCGGCGGTAGCGGCGCTGGGCTTGCCGATTCGCATCGACAGTTACGAGGAGCGCAGCCTGGGTGGTGGCGCTGCCGCCGATGCCCTGGCGCTGGTCGAGGTGGCCTGGCCGGGTGTGGCCGGCTCGCGCTTCGGTGCCGGCAGCCACGCCAGTATCGTCGTTGCCTCGATCCAGGCGTTGCTGGTCGCGGTGTCACGCTTTGATGATGGCCTGGCACTTCTGGCTGCAGATTGAGCGAGAGCGCTCGATAGCCGTTAAGGGCACAGCAGCGCTGACCTCACACAGGGCCAAGGCCTGCGTGAGGTCAGCCCTCGTTTCGCTCCAGCCCACCGGCAACCTGCAGAACCTGCTCGCGCAGCCAGATGCTGGCGGCATCCTCATGGTTGCGCGGGTGCCAGTAGGCGTTGAGCGACAGCGATGGCAGATCGATCGGCGGTTCGAACAGATCCAGCGAGCTGGCGAACTGCTTCAGCAGACGGCGTGGCAGCGTGCACAGCAGATCGGTGCCCGCCACCAGCGCTGGCGCGGTGGCGTAGCTCTGCGTCGACATCAGCACCTGGCGGCTGCTGCCCAGCTTGGCCAGAACCCGATCGACGATGCCGACAAAGGGATCGCCCGCCGATGACACCAGCAGATGCGCTGCGCTGCAGAACGTTTCCAGATCCAGCTCTCGCGCCCCGCGCGGATGACCTTTGCGCTGCGCGCTGACGAAGTGATCGGTGAACAGCTGACGGCCCACCCAGCCTTCGTTGACCGTCTCGCCAATACCAATGAACAGGTCGATTTCACCGTGCTCCATCTGCTGGGAAAGGGTATCGAGATCGGGCTGGACGAAACGCAGACGCGCCAGCGGCGCCTGTTCACGGATGCGGTTGAACAGATCGGCGCCCACCATCAGCGCCGGGTTCTCATGCGAGGCCACCACAAAGATGCGCTGGCTGGTGGCGGGATCGAACACCACAGGCTCCAGCAGGGCGGACATGCCGTTGAGCACCTGCTGCAAGGTCAGGCGCAGGGCCAATGCCCTGGGTGTCGGCAGCACACCGCGCCCGTTGGGCGCCGCGATGAACAGTCGTTCACCGAACACCCGGCGCAGGCGTGTCAGACGGGCAGACATCGCTGGCTGGCTGATGTCCAGGCGCAGAGCCGCGTGGGTGATGTTCTGCTCGTCCAGCAGGGCATCCAGGGTCAGCAGCAGATCCATGTCGATACCCGAGGGCAACTTCATGCAGGCAATCTCCTAGGGCTCTTTGCGATCGACATAGGTCAGGGGAACCCAATCATAGCCGCCGCGGGCATTGCCACGCAGGTGGCCCATGCCGGGGTAGGGCAGGTGGGGCGCGGCGATCAGGGCGCGCTGCTTGGCGAAGGCGGCGAACTGCGCCTTGCGCACGGCGGCGGCCTTGGCCTGGTTCTGGTCGAAGGTGATCGTCACGCCGGGCATGGGAAATTGTACTGCTGCCACGTGAATGAGATCGCCCACGAAGGTCAGGCTCTCGTCGGCGCTGGTCAGCTTGTAGAAGGCCGAGCCCGGCGTATGCCCGGGATGCAGCGTGGCGGTGATACCTGGCAGCACCTCTTCGCTTTGCGAGAAGGTGCGCAGCTTGCCGGCGTCCAGGTAGGGCTGCAGGGTCAGGCGGGCGATGTCGAAATACTTCTGCTCGTAGCCGGTGCGTTTCTGGTTGATTTCATCGAAGAAGAAATCCACGTCGGGTTTGCCGACATACACCGTGGCATTGGGGAACACCCGTTGCCCGTCCCTGACCAGCCCGCCGGAGTGATCCGAGTGGGCATGGGTGAGCAGCACGTCGGTGATGTCTTCAGGCTTGAGGCCCTGGCCGGCCAGGTTCTCGAGCAAACGCCCACCGTTGCCGGGGCCGAACAGCTGGCCGGCGCCCGTATCGACGAGCACCTGGTGGCCTGGCAAGGTTACGAGAAAGCTGTTGATCGAGGTTTCCAGCGGGTTGCGCTGGAAGCTCTTCATCAACAGCCTGTCGATGTCCTCGGGTTTGGCGCCCTTGAGCAGGGCATGCACGTCGATGGGGATGGTCCCGTCGCTCAGCGCCGTCACGTGCACATCGCCAACCCGCATCTTGTAACCGCCAACCTGCTGCTGCACGACGTGCGCGGGTAGGGGATCGGGCTGGGCGTGTGCCAAAGGGAATTGCCACAAGGTGGCCGCGAGTAGAACGGCAGCGAATGCTTTGTTAGGTTTGCGCATGGTGATGTCTCCTGAATGTGAGGCATCAGCGTAGAGGGGCGAGTGGTATCCAGGTAGGTAACTGGGATTGATATCGGGTATCCATGATATGGATGGGTCGCTGGCCTACCGCTTGCAGATGGGTAACCTCTTGAGCAGGTGAGCCTGTTTTATGATGTGCACTCGCGAATATCGGAAAAGCCCGGGAGGTAGTCATTGAGCATTGAGATCAACCTGCAGGACCGCTATGTCGGATGCCTGCTCGGCCTGGCTTGCGGCGATGCTGTCGGCACTACCCTCGAATTCAGCCCTCGCGAGACGCTGAGGCCCATCACGGATATGGTCGGCGGTGGCCCCTTCGCCCTAGCGCCTGGCCAGTGGACAGACGACACCTCGATGGCGCTCTGCCTGGCAGAAAGTCTGCTCTCGAAGAACGGTTTCGATGCCCGGGACCAGATGACGCGGTATCTCAATTGGTGGCATTGGGGTTACTGGAGCGCGACGGGGCAGTGCTTCGATATTGGGACGACAGTCAGGCAGGCGCTGATGGCCTTTGAGGAAAGTGGAGAGCCATTCGCCGGTTCCATTGATCCGCAAGCGGCCGGGAACGGCTCGATCATGCGCTTGGCTCCAGTCATCCTCTTCTACTATCCGGACCTGACCTCAATGGAATGGGCCGCTGAGCAGAGTTCGCGCACAACCCATGGCGCCCCCGAGGCCATCGAATCGTGCCAACTTTTGGCAGAGGTGGTTTCCAAGGCATTGGCAGGGCACAAGAAAGACGATGTGCTTAGCCTTTCTCCCGGGCAGTACTGTGAACCGGCAATCAAAGCCCTTGCTTCGGGCAGCTTCAAGAACAAGTACCGCGACCAGATCAGAGGGACCGGATACTGCATTGCTTCACTCGAAGCCGCACTCTGGTGTTTCTGGTCCACTGACTCGTTCGAGGCAGCAGTGCTGCAAGCCGCCAATCTCGGTGACGATGCCGACACCACCTCGGCGATCGTTGGCCAGATAGCCGGTGCGTTCTATGCGAGGCAGGGTATTCCGGCGCGATGGCTGGAGAAGTTGCACCTGTGCGCTGAGATCGAGGGTATTGCCATCGCGCTGTTCGAATCAGCCCAGCTTCGCACTGGGCAGGGGCGTGTGGATGCCGGCGACTTTGGCACAGCACCATCGCCTACTTCTTGAGGGCTCAGGCTCCAGCTCGAATGCGCTGCAGTACGTTCTGAGCTTCTGGGCGCTTCGAAGTCCAGGCACCTGCCGCACCGCAGCAACCCGCTTGTATCACCAGGCCTTTATCACCGAGCTGTTCCAGCACGCCTAGTTCAGCAGCTGGTTGAACGTCGCCTTGCTGGTGCAGCTGCCCAGGCGATATCGCTAATGTCCTCGATTGCCTTGGGCTCGCTATCAGGCTCGTCGGAGCTAAATCCTTTTTAGCTTGCTGAAACGTTTCATCAAGTTTATAAAAAATGACACAACTCCAAAAAAGGCTGTAGTCATGACCCCACTCAAACTCTTCGTCGCGCTCGGCGCACTGTCCGCTGCCTCCCATGCCATGGCCTGGGATTACGTTTTGCTCGACTCCGACAAGGCTGCCCAGAACTGGCAGATCACCAGCGAGCAACTCGGCGCCAAAACCGACAAACCCTTCAGCGTCACCCTGCGCACCTTGCACGGCGGGCGGCAGGAAGGCGTGAGCATCGTCGATATCGATAACGGCACCATGAAGCTGTCCGTGGTGCCGACACGCGGCATGAACGTCCTGCAGGCTTCGGTCGGCGATGTGCGTATGGGCTGGGATTCCCCGGTCAAGGAAGTGGTCAACCCGGCCTTCATCGAGCTCAATGGCCGCGGTGGCCTGGGCTGGCTGGAAGGCTTCAACGAGCTGGTCACCCGCTGCGGCTACGAATGGGTCGGCCACCCCGGCATGGACAACGGCGAATTACTGACCTTGCACGGCCGGGCTGCCAACATTCCGGCCAGCAAGGTCACACTCCACATCGATGAAAAGCCGCCCTACGCGATCACCCTGCGTGGCGAGCTGAAAGAGCAGGCGTTCAAGAAGGTAGATTTTTCCGTGGCCACCGAACTGGTCACCGAACCGGGCAGCGTGACCTTCGCCCTCAACGACACCCTGACCAACAACGGCGACTATGCGAAGGAATACCAGGCGCTGTACCACAGCAACTTCAGCACGCCGTTCCTTGAGCAGGGCGCGCGGTTCGCCGCGCCGGTGAAGCAGGTGTCGCCGTTCAACGACAAGGCCAAGGGCGACCTGGCCGATTGGCAAACCTATCGCGCGCCCACCAAGGATTACGACGAAACCGTCTACAACGTGGTGCCCTACGCCGATGCCAAGGGCGACACCCTGACCGTGCTGCACAACAAGGCCGGCAGCCTGGGCGTTTCGGTGGGCTTCAACACCCGGACACTGCCCGTGTTCTCGTTGTGGAAAAACACCGACACCCAGGGCCAGGGGTACGTCACCGGGCTGGAACCCGGCACCAGCTTCTCCTACAACCGTCGTTATCAGCGCCCGCTGAACCTGGTCCCGACCATAGCGCCCAAGGAACATAAACAGTTCCAGATCCGCTACAGCCTGCTGGCGGACAAGGCAGCGGTGGACAAGGCCTTGAAGCAGGTGAGCACGATTCAGGATGGGCGCAAGACCGAGGTGCGGCAGACGCCGTTGGTTGACCTGACCAAGGAGTGACGCCGGCTGGCGAATTGCCGGCCGCTCTTGCGCAGGTGCATGCGGCCCGGCTCAGTCGCTGAACAGCTCGAACATCAGTTCACGAAACCACTGGTTGGCGGGCTCCTTGTGAAAGCGTGCATGCCAGAACAGGTTGATGGCGATTTCCGGCAAGGGCACCGGCAATGGCAGGGCTACCAGGCCGAAAGGCACCAGACAGGTCTCGGCGAAGCGTTCTGGCACCGTGGCGACCAGGTCGCTGCGTTGCAGAATGTGCCCCACCGCAACGAAGTGCGGTACTTGCAGACGAATATCGCGCCTGACCCCGGCGCGGCGCAGGTACTGCTCGACCTCGCCGTGGCCGGTACTGGCTGCTGCCACGTGGACATGGCCATGGCTGCAGAACGCTTCGATGCTCATGGCTTGCTGCACCAGCGGGTGATCGCGGCGGCACAGGGCCACATAGCGATGCACGAAGAGCCGACGCTGATAGAAACCACTTTGCAGGTTGGGTTGCAGGCCCACAGCCAGGTCGATGGCGCCACTGGCCAGATCGTCGGACAGTTGTGCGTCACTGCGTACGGTGCTCACCGAGATGCCCGGCGCACGTTGCAGCAGGGTCTCGATCAGCCGCGGCATGAACCAGATTTCGCCGATATCGGTCATCGCCAGAGTGAACGGGCGCTCGCTGCTGGCCGGGTCGAACGCCGCCGTGCGCATCAGCGCCTGGCGTAACAGGGCTATGGCCTGGGCTACCGGCTCGGCCAGGCTCAGCGCATAGGGCGTGGGCTGCATGCCCCGGCCGGTCCGCACGAACAGGTCATCCTGCAGGGCGCAGCGCAGGCGCTTGAGGGCATTGCTCATGGCGGGCTGGGTGAGGCCCAGATGCTCGGCGGCGACCGAGACCTGGCGGTCGAGGAGCAACTGGTGCAGCACCAGCAGGAGATTCAGGTCGAGATCACGCAGGTTCATGCTGGGCCTCTGCCACAGGAAGACCGAAATTATTCACAGTTGTGATAATGGCTATATTCTTCGCTGCATTTATCAATATCGCAACCCGCCGCATGATGAGCCCACTCCAATAACAAGCAGCCCCATGGGTACCCTTCATGCAGAATTCTCCCTCGCGTATCGCCATCGTTGGCGGTGGCATCGCCGGTGTCGCCTTGGCACTGGATCTGTGCCGTCATCCCCATCTTGACGTTCGTCTGTTTGAGTCCGCCGCGGCCTTCGGCGAGGTGGGTGCCGGCGTATCGTTCGGCGCCAATGCCGTACGCGCCATCGACGGTCTGGGGATCGGTGAGCCTTATGGACAGATCGCCGATCAGACTCCCGCGCCTTGGCAGGATGTGTGGTTCGAGTGGCGCCGTGGTGCCGATGCCGGCTATCTGGGTGCCAGTGTGGCGCCGGGGGTAGGGCAGTCCTCCGTGCACCGCGCCGACTTTCTCGACGCCCTGGCCAGCCGCCTGCCACAGGGCATCGCCCGTTTCGGAAAGCGCGCGGTGCAGGTGCAGCAGGCCGAGGACGAGGTCCGGGTGAGTTTTGCTGATGGCAGCTCGCACAGCTGCGACTTGCTGATCGGTGCCGATGGCATCAAATCCTCGATCCGTGACCACGTCCTGACAGGGCTGGGGGCGCCGCTGGCCCAGCCGCGCTACAGCGGCACAACGGCCTATCGCGGCCTGATCGACAGTCAGGTGCTGCGTACGGCCTACCGCGAACGGGGGCTGGATGAACATCTGATCGATGTTCCGCAGATGTACCTGGGCCTTGATGCACACATCCTGACTTTTCCGGTCAAGCAGGGCCGGCTCATCAACGTGGTTGCCTTTATCTCTGATCGCAGCCAGGCCGAGCCACAGTGGCCGGTCGGGCAACCCTGGGTGCGCAATGCCAGCCAGGCGGAGATGCTCCAGGCCTTCGACGGTTGGGGCGATGCCGCACAGGTACTGCTGCAATGCATCGGCGCGCCGACCCTGTGGGCATTGCACGATCTCGCCGAGCTGCCGGGCTATGTGCATGGCAGAGTGGCGCTCGTCGGCGACGCCGCCCACGCGATGTTGCCGCATCAGGGCGCGGGGGCCGGCCAAGGTCTGGAAGATGCCTGGCTACTGGCTCGCCTGCTGGGCGACGCACAACTCGCCGGCGGTGATGTGCAGGCGCTGCTGGCCGCCTACGATGCCGTGCGCCGCCCACGCGCCTGCCAGGTTCAGCGCACCTCCCGCGAAGCCGGCGAACTCTACGAGCTGCGCGACCCAGCCACGGCGGCGGATGAAACCCTGCTGGGCCAGACCCTCGCCGAACGCTTCGCCTGGTTGTGGGAACACGACCTGCAAGGCGATCTGCGCCGGGCCCGGCAGACCATCGGTGCCTTACAGGACGCCTGACTCGCCTGATCACAACAACAAGAAAGAGCCATGCCATGCACAAGACTCCTGTCACTGCCCTGCTGGACGGGGCGCGCTTCAATGCCTTCCATGCCCGCGTGCTGCTGTGGTGCGCGCTGATCATCATTTTCGACGGCTATGACCTGGTCATCTACGGTGTGGTGCTGCCGTCGTTGATGAGCGAGTGGGGCCTCAGCCCCTTGCAGGCCGGCGCCCTGGGCAGTTGTGCGCTGGTCGGAATGATGTTCGGTGCCTTGTTCTTCGGTTCGCTCTCCGACCGTATCGGGCGGCGCAAGACCATCGCCTTCTGCGTGACGCTGTTCAGTGGCGTCACGGCGCTCAATGGCCTGGCCGGCAGCCCCGAGGCGTTCGGCCTGTGCCGATTCATCGCCGGGCTGGGCATCGGCGGGGTGATGCCCAATGTAGTGGCGCTGATGAACGAGTACTCGCCGCGCCGCTCACGCAGCACTCTGGTGGCGCTGATGTTCAGTGGCTACTCGCTGGGCGGCATGCTGTCGGCCGGGCTGGGCATCGTGCTGATTCCGCAATGGGGCTGGCAGTCGGTGTTCTACGTGGCTGCAGTACCGTTGTTGCTGCTGCCGTTGCTGCTGCGCCAGTTGCCCGAGTCCATGACCTATCTGGTACGCAGCGGGCAAACCCGGCGTGCCCGGCAGACCCTGGCGCAGGTGGTGCCAGGCTATCAGCCCACGGCAAACGATGAGCTGGTACTGGAGGGGGGCTGCAAGGCCAGTGTGGCCATCGCCGAGTTGTTCCGCGAGGGCCGAACATTGAGCACGCTGATGTTATGGTTGGCTTTCTTCTGCTGCCTGCTGATGGTCTATGCGTTGAGCGCCTGGCTGCCGAAGCTCATGCATAGTGCCGGCTATGGCCTGAACTCCAGCCTGATGTTCCTGCTGGTGCTCAATGTCGGTGCGATCATCGGGGCCATCGGTGGTGGCTGGCTGGGCGACCGGGTCGGGCTGGGCCGGGTGCTGCTTGGCTTCTTCTGTTGTGGCGCGCTGGCGCTGAGCCTGCTGGCCTTCAAGGCCCCGCTGGCGGTGTTGTACCTGCTGGTGGCGGTGGCAGGGGCCTGCACCATCGGTACGCAGATTCTCGCCAATGCCTGCGCCGTGCAGTACTACCCGGCGCAGGTGCGCTCCACCGGCCTGGGATGGGCAATGGGTATCGGTCGCACGGGGGCGATCATCGGCCCGCTGCTGGGTGGTGCCTTGCAGTCCTCGGGGTTGCCGTTGCAGGCCAGCTTCCTGGCTTTCGCCCTGCCTGGCGTGATCGGCGCTGCGGCGGTGCTGGTATTCCTGCGTCGCGGCCGTGCCATGGGGGAACCGGTGCAGCCTGCAGGAGCGGCTTCAGCCGCGAAGCACATTCCCGGTTGAAGCCGCTTTTACCGGTCCTGCACAGGCCTCAATCTGCTGTCCTGGGCATGTGCGGGGCGGGCGTGTTTTTCTCGCTTTGAGGTGTCAGCCAATCACCAAACAATCGGCCGGTTATCCCAGGCCCAGAAACTCCCGCTGTTATCCGGCCCGTGGGCGCCTATCACTTCCAGAATGCGATCCGCTGAAAACGCCGGTTCAAACAGCTGGCCCTCCGGCACGTTGGCCTGGAAGGGTTGGGACAGCTCCGTGTCCGTCGTGCCGGGGTGGATTGCCAGGATGGTGGCGGCGGGGTTCAGGCGTTTCAGTTCGATGCTGGCCGTGTGCAGCAGTTGGTTGAGCGCTGCTTTGCTGGCGCGATAGCTGTACCAGCCTCCCAGGCGGTTATCGCCGATGGAGCCAACGCGTGCGGAGAGGGCGGCGAAGGTCGCGGGTTGCTTGCGCAGCAGGGGGAGCAGGTGTTTGAGCAGCAGGATCGGCGCAAAGGCGTTGGTCGCGAAGGTTGCCTGCAGGCTTGCCAGGGTCAGCTGTGACAGAGCCTTTTCGGCTTTGGCGCCGTCTTGATGGAGGATGCCCAGGGTACTGATGGCCAGGTGCAGGTGATCGCATTCCTCGAGCACTGCCCGCGCCAGGGCTTCGAGGGAGTGCTCGTCGCGGGCGTCGCAGTTGAACCGTCTCAGGCGCTGGCCATGGCGCTCGGCAAGCTTTTCCAGCTCTGCAGAAGTGCTGGCTTGTCGCGCCATGGCCCAGACCTGAGTCACGTCATCGCGTTCGAGCAAAGCCGTGCATAGCGCCAGGCCGATACCTCGGCTGGCGCCGGCTATCAGCACCTGTGCATCGCTGTTCAGTCCGGGTAGCAAACGCATCACTCACCTTGAAAGGCTTGGCCGAGGTGCTTGTTAGGACTACAGGGTAGGGCGTGACGTTCAGGTGAGTGGCGCAGCGCTTCGCGTTACAAGTTCACAGGCTGCTAGGTGCCCGCGCCACTCAATACGCCGCCAGAATCCCCTGCGGGTTATAGCCGTGGATCACCGTGCCGTTGACCTTGAGCACCGGCACGCCGCGCCCGCCCAGGGCGTCATAGGCGCGGCGGGCTTCGGGGGATTTTTCGATGTCCATTTCGGTATAGGCGATACCGCGCTCGCCGAGAAACTCGCGGGTCTGGGCGCAGTAGCCGCACCAGCTGGTGGCGTAGAGGATGACTTCACCATGGCCGGCCACCTGCTGTGGTTTGCCGAATAGCATCGGCTCGAGGCGATCCCAGTGTTGCCAGGCGGCGAGCGCCACGATTATCAGCAAAATCCGTTTCATGAGAGGCGTCTCGGCAGGGTGGCCTGGGGGCTGTTCTCGTTTTACGCTTGGCTGAAACGGGACCAGACCCTGGCGTTATCGCTCAATCCTTGCGGCGTTTCAACTGGTCGGTCAGCTGGGTCGGCAGGTTGCGGATGGTCAGGGTGTCGGACGCTTCGTCATACTCGATCTTGGAGCCCAGCAGGTGGGCCTCGAAGCTGATCGACAGGCCCTCGGCGCGGCCGGTGAAGCGGCGGAACTGGCTCAGGGTGCGTTTATCGGCGGGAATCTCCGGCGACAGGCCGTAATCCTTGTTGCGGATATGGTCGTAGAAGGCCTTTGGGCGCTCCTCGTCGATCAGCCCGGAGAGTTCTTCCAGGGTCATCGGTTCGCCCATCTTGGCCTGGCTGGTGGCGTAGTCGACCAGGGTGTCGGTTTTGGCGCGGGCCTGTTCTTCGGGCAAATCCTCGCTCTCGACGAAGTCGCTGAAGGCCTTGAGCAGGGTGCGGGTTTCGCTGGGTGAATCGACCCCCTCCTGACAGCCAATGAAGTCACGGAAGTACTCCGAGACCTTCTTGCCGTTCTTGCCCTTGATGAACGAGATGTACTGCTTGGACTGCTTGTTGTTGCGCCACTCGCTGATGTTGATGCGCGCCGCCAGGTGCAGTTGGCCGAGGTCCAGGTGCTTGGCCGGGGTAACGTCCAGCGCGTCGTTCACTGCCACGCCTTCGCTGTGGTGCAGCAGGGCGATGGCCAGATAGTCGGTCATGCCTTGCTGGTAGTGGGCGAACAGCACGTGGCCGCCGGTGGACAGGTTGGACTCTTCCATCAGCTTCTGCAGGTGCTCGACGGCCTGGCGGCTGAAGGCGGTGAAATCTTCTCCGTCTTCCAGGTAGGTTTTCAGCCAGCCGCTGAACGGGTAGGCACCGGACTCCTCGTGGAAGAAACCCCAGGCCTTGCCCTGCTTGGCGTTGTAGCTGTCGTTGAGGTCGGCCAGCATGTTCTCGATGGCCTGGGAGGCGCCCAGTTCGGTGTCGCGGGCGTGCAACACGGCAGGGCTGCCGTCGGGCTTCTTGTCGATCAGGTGGACGATGCAGTGGCGGATCGGCATGGGAGGTCCTCGGGACAGCGGGTTGGAGACGGCGGCCAAGTGTACCCGAGCAGGCCGTCACAGGTGCAGCGTGCCAGCCTTGTCGCGAGTAACGGCTCGCAATAGAGTGCTTGCCGACATCCGATGACCAGGGAAGGACGCTCCATGTCCGCTTTCAACCCCAATGCTCAGCTTCCTTCGCCAGCGCTGTTGGCGCAAATCGAGGCGCTGGTCGACCGCGGCCTGCACCTGCAGGCCTATGCCCTGGCCAGCGAGCAGGGCGACCCGCGTTACTGGCAGGGCGCCGAGGCCATGGGCTGCATGGCGCGCCTGGCTGGGCACATTGGCGCGCCACGGCTGGCCGATGCGCTGACCTGGCTGGCGTACCGCCGCTACCCGGAGTCTGCCCCGGCGCGGCTGCGCTTTCTGCGCATGCAGATGGCCCGGCGTGGGCACTACCGGGCCTGGCGCCTGCTGCAGAACTTCGGCGACTGGCTGCCGGCCGATGGGGCACAACGGGCCGAATGGCTGTCGTTCAAGGCCTACCTGTACGCCTCGCTGCGCGACTTCGAAACGGCCCAGGCGCTCTACGAGCAGGCCTGCCAGCACGGTGACGATGACCCGTGGCTCTTGGTCGAGCGCAGCCATGGCCTGGAGCTGGAAGACCGCCGCGAGGAGGCCCTGACCCTGTGCGAACAGGTGCTGGCCCGTCAGCCGGACTTTCGCTCGGCGCTGACCCAGGCGGCCGGCCTGCAGTTGCAGTTGGGGCAGACTGACGCCGCGTTACAGCTGCTGCGTCGCGGCGCCCGGGAGATGGAGAGCACGACGATCTGTGCCCACTTGGTCAACCTGCTGATCGAGCGCGAAGAGCTCGACGAGGCCCGCACCTGGCTCGACCACATGCAGACGCTGCAGTGCATCGAGGAGCGTAGCTCTGCCGACTGGATCGCCGCGCGCCGCTGCGACATCGCCTGCCTGCAGGGTGACTACGCCGCCGGCCGGCAGTTGGCGGAGAAGGCCGGTGGCGGGTTCTACGAGAAGATCCAGGCGCACCTGGCCAGCCCCAGCGGGCGCCGGGTGCTGTTGCCCGTGCCTTTCGTGCGCCAGCACCACATGACCTGCGTGCCGGCAACGCTGACGGCGATTTCCGATTACTGGGGCAAGCGCGTCGAGCACCTCGAGGTCGCCGAGGAGATCTGTTACGACGGCACCACGCACCAGGCCGAGCGCGCCTGGGCCGAGCGTAACGGCTACCTCGCCGTGGAGTTTACCGCGGACTGGGCTAGTAGTCGGGCGCTGATCGACCGCGGCATACCCTTCACCCTGACCCTGCAATACACCGGCAGCGGGCACCTGCAAGCGCTGGTCGGCTATGACGAGCCGCGTGGCACCCTGCTGGTGCGTGACCCGGCGCAGCCCCACCATGGCGAGAGCCTGGCCGAGCTGCTGTTCGAGTCGCAGCGCGCCTCCGGGCCGCGCGGCATGCTGCTGTTGCCACCCGACCAGGCTGTGCTGCTGGACGGTCTGAGCCTGCCGGATCGCGAGCTGTGGGATGTCTACTATCGCTTCACCAGTGCCCTGGAAGCACACCAGCGTGACGAGGCGCTGGCGGCTTACCAGGCTCTGCAGGCGCTGAGCCCCGAGCATCGGCTGACCTGGCAGGCGCAGCGTTCGCTGGGCTGGTACGACGGCCAGGAACGCGAAGTGCTGCAGGGCACTGAGGCGCTGCTCGCGCAGTTCCCCGACGATGCCAACCTGATCCTCTCCAAGGCCACCTCACTGGCCCAGCTGCAACCGCGCTGCGTGCAGCTCGAGTGGCTGGGCGGGCATTGCCAGGCGCGCTGGAACGAGCCGACCATCAGCGTGCGTTACGCGGAGTTACTCAGCGAGGATGGCCGTTGCCACGAACAGGTGGCCGGCATTCTGCAGCGCGTGCTGCTGCAGACGCCCACCCAGGCCCGCGCCTGGAACAGCCTGGCCAGCCTGCGCTGGGGCGAGAATCGCCGCGAAGAAGCCTGCGAACTGTATCGCCTGGCGGCCTGCCTGCATGCGTCCCACGAAGGCTACGCGGTGCAGTATTTCCGCGCCCTGCGGGCGCTGGGCAGAACCGCCGAGGGCCTGCAGTTCCTCGAGCGGCGCCAGGCGCGGCTTGGCCGCTTGGCGGCGGCGCCCAGCCTGACCTTGAGCGAAACGCTGGAAGAAATGCAGCGCCCCTACGAGGCGCAGGCGCTGCTGGAGCAGGCACTGGCCTGGCGTCCGGCAGATGGTGAGTTGCTGCTTGGCCTGGCCGAGCACCATGGCCGTAACGGCGATGCCCAGGCCTGCCAGGTACTGCTCGGTCGTGCTGAATCCTTGTGCCGCCGTGCGACATGGCTGCGCGCCGCCGTGCAGGCTGGCATGCGGCGCATGGACGAGCCGCGCCAGACCCTGGCCTGGGCGCGCGAGGCCGCCATGCTCGAGCCGCTGGCAGTAGGGGCGCACCGCCTCTGCGTGACGCTGCTCGAACAAGGGGAGGGCAGCGAGGCCGCCGACGCCTATGTCGAGGCGCTGGCCGCCGAGTATCCGCACCATCTTGGGATCGCCGAGCTGCAGATCGAGCGGGCCAAGCGACGTTCGCTGCCGGCCACCGAGCAGGCTCTGCGACGCCTGCTGGACAATCATCCGGAACACGCCTGGACGCTGCGCGAGCTGGCCGGTTGCCTGGCACGCCAGGGCCGCCGTGCCGAGGCTCTGGATGTGTGCCGGCAGGCCGGCCTGGTCGATGCCCAGAACACCTATTTTCACTCCACCCACGGCTTCGTGCTGCTGCAGGATGGTCAGCGCGAGGCCGCCCGCGACGCTTTCCAGCGGGCTCTGGGCCTGTTCGCTGACAACGAGTACGCCAGCAACATGCTGCTCGATACCTGCGAAAACCATCAGCAGGCCGTCGAAACCCTGGGCGCCATCCATGCCGAGCTGGTCCGCCAGGTGACCTTCGGTGATGGCTGGCTGGCCTACGAGCAACAGGCGCAGCGCTTGCTCGAACCTCAGGCGCTGCTCGAGCAACTGCGTGAAGCGCTCGTTCAGCGCGAGGATCTCTGGCAGCTGTGGGTGGTGGTCGCCCGTCAGCAGGCGCGCATGGAGCAATACGCGGCAGCCGCCGACACCCTGAGCCGTGCCATCGAACGCTTTCCGCTGCTGCCGCGGCTGTCGCTGGAGCTGGCGCGGCTGCACAAGCAGCAGGGCGAGCTGGACGCCTGCTGCCAGGCCCTGCAGGAAAGCTTTCGCATCAACCCGCTGTGGACGCCCACGGTGAGCCTGCACGTCGACTGCCTGCTGGAGCAGGACGGGCGCCTCGACGAGGCCGAGCAGCAGTTGCGCCAGGTGGTGTCGCAGGTACCGGAAGACACCGAGCTGCGTGCCTACCTGGCATACGTGCTGGGGCGCCGCGAGGCGTTCGCCGAGGCCGCCGACCAGACCGAGCGGGTGCTGCGCGCCGAGCCGGGCCACGAGTGGGCGTGGAATCAGCTCAAGTACTATGCCGAGCAACTGCAGAGCGGCGAGCGGCCACTGCAACTGGCCAGGCAACTGGTGGAAAACCGTCCTGGCGATGTCGACGCCTGGCTGGCCCTGGCGGACCTGGAAACCGACCGCGAGGCACGGGAGAACGCCCTGCGCGCAGCGCTGGCTTACAGCCCGCGCAACCGTGCCATCAACGACCGCTTGCTGCAGTTGCTGATGGAAGGCGAGCGCTTCGACGAAGTACGCGAGTTGCTCGCCGCGCCCTGCTGGGGAGGCAAACCGCCGGTGGAAATGGCCCTGTATGGCCCGCGTGCCCTGCGCGCCGAAGGCGACAGCGGCGCCATCGAGGCGCTGCGCGCGCTGCTGGCGCAGCATCCGGACTACTACGATGGCTGGCGGCAACTGGCCGATTGGCATGACGAGGATGCTCACTACCCGGCTTACATCGCCGCGGCCCGTGAGATGGTGCGCCTGGAGCCGCGGCTGGCCATGGCCCATGGCTTCCTTGGCCACGCGCTATTGCTCAACGGCGACAGGGCCGAAGCGTTACCGGCCTTCGAGCAGGCCTGGGCGCTGGATGGGCGCTACCCGTTCGCGGCGCTCAACACCTTCGACCTGCTGTGTGAGCTGCATGGTACGAGTGCGGCTCTGGAACGCCTAGATGCCCTGCTCGAAGCAGGCGATCCGGTCACTGCCTGGCGCCGCGTGCTGCCCATTGCCAGGGGTAACGGCGACAAGGCGCTGCTGCAGCGCGCGCTTAGCGCACTGGCCAGCGACCCGGCGGGCGAGGCCAACTGGGAGCGGGATGTCGCCGACTTCCCTGTGCGCGAACCGGTGCTGCGCCGGGTGCTGGATGCCGGCGTGGTGGCCGGCGAGCTGCACAGCGCGGCGGTGGAAACCTGGCTGGGCTGGCGCACCCACGACATGTTCAGCAACCTGACCCTGTCGGCGGCCTTCAACAAGGCGCTGCGCAACGACTCCAGGCATGCCGCCAAGTGTGCGATGTTCCGGGTGCTGGGCCGGCACCCGCATGCCAACCGGATCCTGCTGGGGTCCACCCTCAAGCGTTGCCGCCAGGCGTTGGCCGAAAGCGCCGACGTGTGGGGCGCGGCCAGCTATGCGCTGATCGAGAGCAAGCGCTATGGCTTGATGTTCGAGACCCTGAGCGACTGGCGCCGGCCCGATACTCAGGCCTGGTGCCTGGGCAACCTGGCGCTGGGCTATCGCATCCGCGGCCTGAATGACGTTGCTGCCGAGGTGTCGTGCCTGGCCCTGGAGCGTGAGCCAAACGACGTCGATTCGATGGTCTGGATGGCGGTCGATGCGGCCCTGGACAACGATCAGGCCGCATTGGAACAGTGGCTGGGACGCCTGGAGGGCGCCTCCTCCCGTGACTTCTATGGCGCGCTGATCAAGCTTGCCCGCTCGGCTGTCGCCAATCAGGACCCGGCCTGGGCCCGTGAGACCCTGCGCCAGGCCGAGGACATGGCCGGCTCGAGGCACCTGGCATTCTGGCGTTTGCGCCAGCGCCTCGGCGTACGCCTGGGCTGGCACGGCGAGTTCCCGCCGGCACGCTGGCGCTGGCAGTTACGGCGCTGGTGGCAGAGCTGAGAGGTTCGTACGCCGCAGCAGTGGCAGGCGATCAAAAATCAGCAAGCCGGCCAGCAGGCCTGTGGCGTACAGCGCATCGAAGCCCAACGTCAGCAGCAGGCCCAGGCACAGCAGTGTGCTGAGCCCGGCCAGCCAACGCCACAGGCCGCGCAGCAACAGCCAGCCGGCTGCCATGCTGAGCAGGTAGATGACGATGAAGTTACCGTTGGCGTAGCGGATAAGTTGGTCGAGCGACAGCGACAGGCTCCAGATCAGCGTGGCGCTCAGGGCGCAACTGAGCACCACCAGCAGCAGCGCCCTGGCCGGTACGCCATTGGCGTTGCGCACCGCCAGCATCCGCGGCAGCTTGCCCTCGTCGGCCAGGCTCCAGATCAGCCGCGAGAAGCCCTGGATATACACGTTCATCGAGGCGAAACAGGCCAGGTAGCCGATGCTCGCGCTGAGCCAGCGGGCCTGGTCGCCGAGCAGCACGTCGAGCATCAGGGGCAGCGAGGCGGCATCGGTGCGCGCGTCGCCGTAGGCATGGAAACTCAGCACCGCCACCGAACAGGCCCAGTACACCAGCCCGGCGAGCAGCACGCCGAGCAGCAAGGCGAGGGGGAAGTCGCGCTGCGGGTTCTTGAATTCCTCGCCCAGGTGGGTGAAGGCCTCGATGCCGACGAAACACCAGAACATCACGCCCAGGGCCACCGGCAGCAGCTGCCAGTTGCCTGCCAGGGGCGGCAGCAGCGGTTGCTTGGCGTGGGGCAGGTCGCCCTTGAACCAGATCAGCGCGATGGTGGCGACGATGGTCAGGGCGATGACGATTTGCACGCCGCCTGAGGTACGGGCCGGGCGCTGGCCGAGCAGCAGAATGATGCCCAGGGTGGCGAGCTGGATGGACAGGACCGCCAGGTCGCTGAGGTTGAACAAGGCGTGCCAGAAGCCGCTGGCGATATTCAGCGCCGCCGGTAGTCCCACCGGAATCACGGCGAGAAACAGCCAGGCGCTGGTGCGCTCCATGGGCGCGCCGAACGCGCGGCCGATCAGATGAGGCGCACCGCCCGCGTGCGGGTAATGGCGGCCGAGCTGGGCGAAGGTGAAGGCCATCGGCAGCACCAGCGCCATCAACAGCAGCCAGGCCCACAGCGAAATCTCGCCAGCAGCCGTGGCGGCCAGCGCGGGAATCACGAAAACCCCGGTGCCGAGCAGTGAGGTGCTCAGCAAACCCACACCCTGCAGCAGCCCCAGTTCCTTGTTCAATCGGCTCATGTTGTATGCTCTCGCTCCTGACGCGGCTCCGGGCAGAGCGTCTGCCGGCCGTATCGCCATGGTAAGGCCGCTTCGCTTGCGCGGCTGCTGGCGAAGCGTCGCCGATCACCGACGAAACGGCGGCAATGGCCGTCATCCTGTTTGCAGAGAGCTTCAGTGGACAAGTTCGATCAACGCATCATCGCCCTGTTGTGCGCCGACGCGCGCCTGACCGTTACCGAGGTGGCCCGCCAGGTCAACCTGTCACGTTCCGCGGTGAGCGAGCGGATACGCCAGCTGGAAGCGTCCGGGGTCATCCAGGGCTATCACGCGCGCATTGCCGAGCCAGCGACGATAGTGGTCAAGGCCTATCTGGAGCTGTTCTACAAGGGCGGACGCTGCGAGCAGTACGTCGAGCGTATGCGCGCCTTCCCGGAAGTGCGCCGCTGCTCGGGCATCAGCGGCGAAACGGACATGCTGATCTATCTGGAAGCGGCTTCCATGGAACGGCTGGCCGAAGTACGCGGCGAAATCGAAAACCTGCCGGGCGTGTTCAAGGTCAAGACCCATATGGTGGTGAAGGATTGGATGATGTGAGGTTGGTGTCTTAGTGTGGGCTTGGCTGGCTTTCGCATGCTGACTAAGATACTGCGCTTCACCGAGTTGCCGCGCGGCCGGCTGCTCTACCAGGAAGTTGGGCGACACAAGGAGTTTCAGTGAAAAAGCTAGCATGCACCGTTTTGTTCATCGCCCTGGCTGGCTGCGCCTCGCAGCACAAGACCGACAGCCAGATCTATCAGGAAGCCAATGCGTTCTACGTGACCCAGCTTCCGGCAGGGCAGAACAGCGTCAGCCTTCCCAGCGTAAAAATCCCATCTCACGGCCTGCTTGCCGATAACCTGGCCATCGCCGCTGGCGGCGACGCCAATGTCACGCCGCTCAGAAATGCACTGTCGGCGGCAAGGGCTGCGGGAGATAAAGGCTTTCTGATTATCGGCAGCCAAAATGGGGCGCTGGATGTTGCCGTGATCAGGAATGCCGTGGACTCGCAGGATCTAAGCGGTATGACGATACTTTATTCTGGTGATCTTGGAAAAAGTGATGCAATCCGCTCGGCTGTCGAGAAGGCCAATGGCGAGTTTCAGTTCATTCGTTAGTTCTAAGCGTGGATTACGTGTCTACGAACCACCAGTCGTTAAGTTATATAACAATTGGTTGTAGAAAAGCGTCATCCACTCTTTACCCTGAAGCGCAGGGTTTCGCTTGTTCTCAGGATGGTTCTATTCGACGAATATATTTATTGAGCGAGCATCGTTCTTCGGTGCGTATTGTAGATTGAGGTATTGAAGTGAAGAAGGTTTTGCTTTTCTCAGTATGCTGCACGTTTCTTTCCGGTTGCACTTGGACAAGTGCATTCGAGACTGCGCCTGGGGAATATACAATTTCGAGCCATGGCAGCATATTTAATTCACGTGAAGAATTGCTCATGAAAATCAATAGAAAGGCCAGAAAGGTATGCGGTGATAAGCCTTATAAGCTGGAGGGAGATCAGAATGCAAACATGATTGTATCCACCAAGACGAATATAGGCGACACACCCACATCGGTTCTTAGTCTGAAGGCCTATTGTAACGAGCCCGTTAAATAGTTGGTTAAGCTGTTGCTGCATGATACGGTTCAATTTGATCAGCCAGATGCTATCCGCGCGCGGAGGCTCTGTGGAAACCATTGGGGCAGAAACATGTTTAGAAGTGTGCAAGCGATAATGGTGATTGCGGCCGTTCTATTGTGCGGTTGTGTCAGAGATCCTGACAGCATGCCCACTTACAGGATGGATCCGCAACACGCTGATGACAAAGCACCCAGCTCGATCATCACTTCAGTAGTGTCGCAAGATACTCTCAATAAACTCGGGGTACCTGTCGACTCCTTCTGGGGCTGGAAGGATGCTCACCCGCCGACTGCAATCAATGGGAAAGGCTCTCTGCAGTTTGCCAAGACTTTTGCCGGCTTGCCGATTGATGGGAATTTTCAGGTGGAAGTGCCTGCTGGCGTTCAGCGTGTTAGCTTTCATCACTTTAATGGGAATGCTGAGATTAGGGAGTATCTTGTTGAATTTAATGCTGAGCCGAATCATAAGTATTATGCTAAATTTTTAACGCCGCGTAATGATCAGGTGCGCGGCATGTACAGTGTAAGGCCAGTTCTATATGACCTAACGCGTGATGAAAAGGTTGATTATAAATTTGTAAGCGATAAGCGGGTTCGTTAGGAGCTGTTGAATTCAAGGTGAATGAGTGGTGGGTGGCACGATTTAGTGCTCCCTCGGCTTATTAGGCGCCGTCATCAGGCAGGTCACTGTTTCGATTGTGGATAAAGAGATCGTCGGCGACGGTTCTAGTCCGTTCTGCTTACTATCGCTGGAGTTGCGACATGCTGTTCGCTGATGCTTTCAAGTACAAGAAATGGGCGAATGAGGAGCTACTCGCGCTGGGCGAGCGCCAGCTAGAACAGCTTTCCGAGAAGGACGCGGAGTTCTTTATCCGTATCCTCAATCACACCACGGTGGTCGACAGCCTGTTTATCAGTCGCCTGTCCGGTGAAGCAGAGTGCTACAGCGGTGACAATACCCGCGAGACGCCCACGTTTGACGAGCTCAGGGCACGCATCGCGCAGAACGATGCCTGGCTAGTCACCTTCGCAGAACGTGCCACAGCTGAAGAACTACAGCGGGTTATCGTCTTTCGTTTCACCGATGGTGATCTCGGCCAGTTATCAGTCGAAGAGGTGCTGCTGCACCTGCTGACCCATGGCAGCAATCACCGCGGCATGGCCGCGCGGACGCTGGCGATCAATGGGCTGGAGCGACCGAAGGATACCTTTACCCGCTATCTATATCAGGCGCAGCCGGGCCGGCGAGAAACCGCCCGGCAAACCCTCGGCTGAGCTCCGTTCTTGCTCTGAGAGTCTATTTACGCCCTGTTTAAAGGGGCATCGAAGAGGCTGTTACCAGGCAAAAGCGGTGGTTGACTGTAGGATGGGTGAAACCCATCAAATTGCGATGGGTTTCACCTACGCGGCCTGACCCATCCTACGGCCTGTGGGAACGGGCGGGGACGCCTAGTCCATGGCCGTGATTTTTTCGCGGGCATGGCCCGCTCCTACCGGTAATCACCAGTCCAGCCAGAGGGAAAAGCTGGCTGCTCCCGCCACTTTGCAGCCAAGGCGCTGGCGTCTAGCCGAAAGATCGTGAATAGGTTTTAAGCGGCCAGCGCCGCCGTATAGGCCTGCATCAGCAGTTGCCAGTCGCTCTCGGGCATCGCCCCGCAATGACGCTTCAGCTGGCGCATGTCATGGCGCGAGGCGTCGGCGGTGCGCCAGCGGCGGCGGCTTTTTTCCAGGTCGAGCAACGCGATATCGGCGCTGGGTGGGCTGCCGTCACGGTCGTTCATTTTGATGAAGATGTGCTTTGCATAGCAGCAGCCATGCTGCCAACGGCCCTTGTGCATGCGCGCCAAAGCACCGGCCAGGGCATTTAGCATGCAGGCCGAATGCGCGGCGCTGTGCTCGTGTTCATACCACTGATCCAGATTGATAAAGCCTGTCAGCGCCTGGGTGATCAGCAGCGCTTGCCATTGGCCCTGGTGCTTTCTGGCCGAGCCATAAACGAGTGTTGGTACGCTCACACCCAATTTGGCGAAGGCCTGATAAGCCTGTAGCTCGCGCATGATGGTCGGGCGGCCCAGTGGGTGGCTCAGGCTGCGATACAGGTGGCCGGTCTGGCGTTTGCTGTAGAGAGCAGGGCGCAGAGGGTCGCGTGGCTCCAGCAGTTGCACGCCACTTTCACCACAGCGACGCTGGTTCAGAGGTTCTACCCATTGCCCATTGCATTGCCACCAACGTTCGAACGTTGTGTTGACACCCGTTGCGGTCTCTTGACCGATCACTGTCGCCATTACAGTACCTCACGTTTGCGCAGGATATAGGTTCGCCACATAGCATAGCCGGGTAAAAAATCCCGATGCCCCAGAATCTGGAACCCCGCTTCACGAAACTCGGACTCGATTTGCTCACGGCGCACCACGAAGCGATTCTCGCCCGCGCCGCGGCGTTTTTCCAGGCGGTTGCGCCGCCAGGCCTTGTAGTTGCCATCGACCCACAGCGAAACGATCACCGTATCACGAGTCACGCGGTGAAATTCACGTAATGCCGCCAAACGGTGTTCCGTTGATTGGAAGTGATGCAGCAGACGAATGCAGAACACGCAGTCCACCGCGTTGTCGCCTAGGGTGATATCGAAGGCGGAAGTCTTGAAGGTTTGCACTCGGCCGACCACCTCGGGTGGTTGGGCGGCCAGCGCCGTGGCGAGCATGTCGGCCGAGTTGTCGGCGGCCAGGATCACCCGGTTCGGTTGCTCGGCGAGCAGCGGCCAGAAGCGGCCAGCGCCGCAAGGCAGGTCCAGCACCAGATCGGGCTCGCCGGCCAGGCGTAGGGCGCTGCGCCCGACCTGCACGTCACGCCAGTGCGACAGGCGTCGGGCCAGGCCGTCCTGGTGCTTGTGCAGGTAGCTCTGGGCGTGTTGCAGGTCGTATTTGCCGGAGAAGGCCAGTTCGATGGAACGGGATTTGGACATGACGAGGCACCTCTTGGGAAGTGCCTCGATGCTAGTCAGGCGGTTCTGATGAACTCGTCAAACAAAAGTGAAAAAAATGTCAGTTGGCCGGCTGCAGTACCACCTGAAAACAACTGCCGGCTACCGGCAGGCTACGTACGGTGATCTGCCAGCCCTGATGGGCGCAAATACGTTTGACCAGCGACAGGCCCAGCCCCAGGCCCTCGCCGCGGGCCTGTTCGCCGCGCACGAAGGGGTCGAATATCTGCGCGTGCTGCTGTTCCGGGATGCCGACGCCGCTGTCCTCGACGCGGAAACCGTCCGCCTGCAGGGTCAGTTTCACGAAGCCGCTTTCGGTGTAGTGCCAGGCATTACGCAGCAGGTTGGCCATTACCGTGCGCAGCAGCGTGGGGTTGTAGATGCCCTCATGATGTCCCTGTACCTCGAGGCTGAAATCCAGGCCTTTCTCGGCCATCAGCGGCGCCCAGGTGTCCACCTGATCGTCGGCAATTTGCTGCAGGCTGGCGCTGCCGGCGAACAGGCTTTCATTACCTTTCACCCGGGCCAGTTGCAGGAAGGTCTGCACCAGGTCCTGCATCTCCGCGCTGGCGCGCTCGATGCGCTCGACCTGCTTGCGCTGTGTGGGTTGCAGGTCGGCCTGCAGCAGCAATTCGCAGGAGCTGCCGATGACCATCAGCGGCGTGCGCAGCTCGTGGCTGACGTCGCTGGTGAACAGCCGCTCGCGCTCCAGCGACTGGCGCAGGCGGCCCAGGGTGCTGTCGAAGGCCGCTGCCAGCTGGCCCACTTCGTCGTCTGCGTATTCCGGCGCCATGGCCGGTGCCAGCGGCAATAGCTGATCGCGGTGGCGTACCTGGTTGGCCAAGCGGCTGACCGGTTGCATGACCCGCTGCGAAATGAACCAGCCCAAGACCAGTGCGCACAGCACCGACAGCAGAAAACCTGCCAGCACCACGTTGAACAGTACCCGTTCGCGCCGTTCGAACTCGCTCTGATCCTGCACCAGCACGTAGCGGTCACCCCTGATCAGCCGGGTGAACACGTAGTAAGCCTGGTCGCCTTCGAAGCTTTCGCTGAACCCCTCCGGCTTGTGGGCGTAGCGCTTGGGAATCGAATACTGCGGAGAGGTGGAGGCGAAGAAACGGGTTCGCGAATCCAGACGGGGTTGCTGGCCGCTTTGCAAGTCCTGCTGCATCACCACATCCAGTTCCAGGGACAGCCCCTCGGACACCAGGTGCTCCTCGATCAGGTGCACGATCGCCACGATGCTCAGGGAAAACACCCCGCTGACCAGAATGGTCATGGTCACGAAGGCGATAAGGATACGCCGGCGAAACGGCTGCTTACTTTGCATCGGGAATCGCCGCCAGCCGGTAGCCCACGCCATGCACGGTGTGCAGCAGGGCGGTGGCGAAGGGTTTGTCGATGGCCTGGCGTAACTGGTGCACATGGCTGCGCAGGCTGTCACTGTCGGGGCAGTCGTCGCCCCATAGGGCTTCTTCCAGCGCTTCGCGGCGCACCACGGCGGGGGAGCGCTGCATCAGAATCATCAACAGCTTCATGCCCAGCGGATTGAGCTTGATGGTGTGGCCGGCACGGGTCACGCTGAGCATGTCCAGGTCGTAGGCTAAATCGGCGACTTCCAGTAAACGTCGGCGATTGCCCTGGGAACGGCGCAGAATGGCTTCGATACGCGCCACCAGCTCGGACAGCGCGAAGGGCTTGATCAGGTAGTCGTCGGCGCCGGCGCTGAGGCCCTGCAGGCGATCCTCTAGGGCATCGCGGGCGGTGAGCATGAGGATCGGGATGCTGCTGCGCGCCTCTTCACGCAGGCGGCGGCACAGCTGATAGCCGTCCAGCCCGGGCAGCATGATGTCCAGCACGATCAGGTCGTAGTGCCCCTGGGTGGCCAGGTGCAGGCCGCTCAAACCGTCCTGGGCGCAATCGGCCGTGTACCCCTTGAGCTGCAGGTAGTCGAGGATATTGGCCAGGATGTCGCGGTTGTCTTCGATCACCAGAATGCGCATGCAACGTTCTCTTCACGGGGATTGACGTTTTTTTCACAAAGCCATGACGAAGCCCTCACGGGGCCATCGCGAAACTGAGCTCGTTCATCCAGCCAGGATCATACGATGCCACAGCTTCGCTACGCCCAACTACGTTACCTCACCATTGTCCTGCTGGCCTGGACAAGCATCTTCCTGTTGACCCGCGGCGCGCTGCTGGTCGCCCACTGGGGCGACGCCAGCGCCGGCCCCCTGGAGATCCTGCGCATCTTTGCGGTGGGATTGGTCTATGACGCGACCTTCCTGTTGTATGCCGCGCTGCCCCTTGGGCTGTACCTGCTGCTCTGCCCGCAGCGGCTGTGGCGCAGTCGCGCCCACGGCGCGTTCCTTCACCTGCTGCTGGGCATCAGCCTGTTCGTGATGCTGTTCACCGCCACCGCCGAATGGCTGTTCTGGGACGAGTTCGGCGTGCGCTTCAACTTCATCGCCGTGGATTACCTGGTGTATTCCGAGGAGGTGATCAACAACATTCTCGAGTCCTACCCGGTGTATCCGCTGATCGCCGCGCTCGCCCTGGTGGCGGTGTTCCTGGCTGTGGCCTTGAAGAACCCGGTGAGCCGGGCGCTGAATGCGCCGCTGATGCCGCATAAGAAGGCCTTGGGCGCCTGGGGCCTGCTGCTGGCCGTGGCGCTGCTGGCGACCCTGGCGATCAACCAGAATGTGCCCCGTGGCCTGGGCGGCAACGCCTACCAGAACGAGCTGGCCAGCAACGGCCCGTTCCAGTTCTTCGCGGCTTTTCGCAACAACGAGCTGGACTACATGAAGTTCTACGCCACCCTGCCTGATGAGAAGGTTGGCTCGCTGTTGCGCCAGGAAGTGGCCGAAAGCAACGCCCGCTTCGTTAACGATGACCCCGAGGACATCCGCCGGGTGATCGACAACCCCGGCCCCGAGCAGCGCCATAACGTGGTGCTGGTCACCGTCGAGAGTCTGAGTGCGCGCTACCTGGGCGCCTTCGGCGATCCCCGTGGCCTGACGCCGAATCTCGATGCACTGAGCAAGCAGAGCCTGTTCTTCAGCAACCTGTACGCCACCGGCACCCGCACCGACCGCGGTCTGGAGGCCATCACCCTGTCAATGCCGCCAACGCCCGGGCGCTCGATCGTCAAGCGTATCGGCCGCGAATCCGGTTATGCCAGCCTTGGCCAGCAGTTCCGCGCCAAGGGCTACGACAGCGTGTTCATCTACGGCGGGCGCGGCTACTTCGACAACATGAACGCCTTCTTCGGTGGCAACGGCTACCGGATCGTCGACCAGAGCAGCGTGCCCAGCGATGAGATGGTCTTCCAGAACGCCTGGGGCATGAGCGACGAAGATCTCTACGCGCAGACCCTGCGCGTCGCCGATACCGAGCATGCCGCCGGCAAGCCGTTCTTCCTGCAACTGATGACCACCTCCAACCACCGCCCTTACACCTACCCGGAAGGACGCATCGACATTCCCTCCGGCAAAGGGCGCGACGGTGCGCTGAAGTACACCGACTACGCCATCGGCCGCTTCCTCGCTGAAGCGAAGAGCAAGCCCTGGTTCGCCAATACCCTGTTCGTGTTCGTCGCTGACCACACCGCGGGCAGCGCCGGTAAGGAAGACCTGCCTGTGGCCAACTACCACATCCCGTTGTTCATCTACGCGCCGGGCATCATCGAGCCTGCGGAGGTCAGCAAGCTGACCAGCCAGATCGACATCGCGCCGACCCTGTTGGGCCTGCTGGGCTTCGATTACACCTCGACCTTCTTCGGCCACAACGTGCTACGTGACGACGCGCCGCCCGGTCGTGCGCTGATCGGCAACTACCAGCACCTGGGCCTGTTCGATGGCCAGAACTTGGCAATTCTCAGCCCCAAACGGGCGATGCGCCGCCATGACGACGCCCTGGGCATCAGCCGCGAGCAGACGACCACCAAGGCCGACCCGCTGATGGCGCGCGATATCGTCTACTACCAGGGCGCCAGCCACGGCTTCACCCATGACCTGCTGAGCTGGCAGCCCGATCATTCGGCCGCTGTGGCGGTGAAACCATGAAGCCGGCTCGGGAGTACGCCATGACATCCGCTCGCCACCCGTCGCGGTTCTTCGACTTTCGCCTGTGGCTGGTGCTGCCGCTGGGCCTGATGGCTCTGCTGCTGGTGCTCGACCCCAAGCCGCTGGACTTCGCCCTGGCCGAAATCCTCTATGATCCGGTCACAGGGTTTATCGGTGGACGCAGTTCCTGGTTGGAAAACGTGCTGCACGACCAGGTCAAGATTCTGGTCATCTGCCTGGGCGTGGCGTGCATCGCCGCCTTTCTCATCAGCCTGTTGCCGGTGCGCCTGCGTAGCTGGCGCCGCGAGCTGGGCTACCTGGTGTTGGCGCTGGGGCTGTCGACCAGCATCGTGCCGCCGCTCAAGACCCTGACCGCCGTGCAATGCCCCTGGAGCCTCACCCAGTTCGGCGGCCACGAGGCGTTCAGCCCGCTGATCGGTGAGCGCCCGGTTACCGACAAGCCCGGGCGTTGCTGGCCGGGCGGCCATGCCTCCACCGGTTTTTCCCTGTTGGCGCTGTACTTCGCCTTGCGTGACCGCCGACCACGTCTGGCGCGTTGGGCGCTGGGCTTTGCCCTGACCCTGGGCTGCGTGCTGTCGCTGGGGCGGATGATGCAGGGCGCGCATTTTCTCTCCCACAACCTATGGACGTTGCTGCTCGACTGGCTGATCGCCGTGGTGGGCTACCGCGTACTGCTCTATCGCAAGGCGGCGCAGCCGGCGCTGCCCTCACCGGTCCTGTCTAGGGAGCTACACGGATGAAGACCCTGAACCTGCGTGCACTGCTGCTCGCCATCTTCCTGTGTGTGCCTGGCGTACCTGCCTGGAGCGCCATGCAAAGCCCGGCGGCGGACCTGCAATGGGCGACGCCTGTGGACAAGAGCTTCAACCTCTATCGCATGCAGCCCGACCTGTATCGCAGTGCGCTGCCCAAGGCGAGTCAGCAGGGCGAGCTGCAGCGCCTGAAGATTGCCACGGTGATCAACTTCTATCAGCGCAGCGATGCCGAGTGGCTGAACGACCCGAACATTCGCCTGATCCAGCAGCCATTGCACGCCGACCGTGTCGACGATGCCGACGTACTGCAGGCGCTGCGCAGTATCCGCGAGGCGCAGGCGCGCGGCCCGGTACTGATCCACTGCAAGCACGGGCAGAACCGCACCGGACTGATCGCTGCCATGTACCGCATCGTCTATCAGGGCTGGAGCAAGCAGCAGGCGATTGCCGAAATGCGCGGTGGCGGTTTCGGCGGCCAGGAACGCTTCGAGGATGCCGAGCGCTACGTGCGCGAGGTCGATCTGACGCGCTTCGGTCAGGCCCTGGCCAGCGGCGCCTGCAGCACCAGCCCCTGGGCCTACTGCGCGTTGCGCGACAAGCTGCTCGACGCGCTCAACGAGTAGCGAGGTGATCACCATGGTCAGCAGAGTTTCGGTTCTTATGGCAGTGCTGCTGGTGCCGCTGCTGGGGGGGTGCCAGAGTACCCGCGACTACCTGCTGGCCCAGGGATATCCGCCAGCCTTCGCCTCCGGCTACGCCGATGGTTGCACCAGCGGCGACAGCGCGGCCAAGGCGCTCGGTGCATTTCGCAAGAACGTGCCGGTGTACCTGGCCGACAAGCAGTACGCCACCGGCTGGGACGATGGCTTTCGCCAGTGCCAGGCCAGCGCCACGGCCGCCATTGAACGGCGCTTGCTGCCGGACAGTGATCGGGATCGTGACTGGAAGCATCAGGTCGACCAAGACATGGCCAAGGCCATGAGCCGATCCCTGAAGGGTAGCTAGCTGCATACCGAAGCGTCTTTAAAAAGTCATGGCGACAGGGCACATTGGTGCGCTCGCTGGCTGCGTGCCGGCGCTGCTTTCAGCTGTCCTGTCGAGAAGCCTGCATGCCCGCTACCCCTCCGGATGACCGTCGGCCCTGGTCGATCTTTCTGATCTTCCTGCGTTTGGGGCTCACCTCGTTCGGTGGGCCAGTCGCCCATCTCGGCTACTTTCGCCAGGAATTCGTCAGCTGTCGGCGCTGGTTGAGTGAGGCCGCCTATGCCGAGCTCATCGCCATCGCCCAGTTCATGCCGGGGGCTGCCAGCAGCAAGGTCGGCATGGCCATCGGCCTGTCGCAAGCGGGTTACCGCGGCGCGCTGGCAGCGTGGCTTGGCTTCACGCTGCCGTCGGCATTGCTGCTGATGGCCTTTGCCCTGGGCCTGGCGGGGCAGGGCGATGCCCTGGCGTCCGGCGCCCTGCATGGCCTGAAGATCGTTGCCGCCGCCATCGTCGCCCAGGCGGTGTGGGGCATGGCTCGCTCGTTGTGCCCGGATACGCCACGGCGCGTCTTGATGCTGGGGGCCGCTGCCGTCGCGCTACTGGTGCCGGGCGCAGTCGGGCAACTGGCGGCGATTCTCGGTGCCGGGCTAGTGGGCGTTGCGGTGCTCGACACGAAAGCGCAAACCCAGGCCGAGGCGCTGCCGGTTGCCATCAGCCGCCGCGCCGGGGCGCTGTGGCTGGCGCTCTTCGCGTTGCTGCTGGTTGGCTTGCCACTGCTCGCACATGTTGCCGACAGCCCGCTACTGAGCCTGTTCGAGGTGTTCTACAGAACCGGCGCCCTGGTGTTTGGCGGCGGCCACGTGATGCTGCCGTTGTTGCAGGCCGAGCTGGTGCCGGATGGCTGGTTGAGCAACGACCTGTTCCTGGCTGGTTACGGCGCTACCCAGGCGGTGCCGGGGCCGCTGTTCACCTTCGCTGCCTTTCTAGGCACGGCCATCGCCGGTGTGCTGGGCGGGCTGCTGTGCCTGGTGGCGATCTTCGCGCCGTCATTTCTGCTGCTGGTCGGCGTGCTGCCCTTCTGGGCGCGACTGCGCACCCGGGCACACTTGCAGGCGGCACTGGCGGGGGTGAATGCCGGGGTGGTCGGCCTGCTGCTGGCCACGCTCTATCAGCCGGTAGGCACCAGCGCCGTCGGCAGTCTGCTGGACTTCGCCCTGGTGCTGCTCGCACTGGTGGCGCTGATGGCCGGCAAGCTGCCGCCCTGGCTAGTTGTCGTAACTGGCGCACTCATCGGCTGGCTTGTACTGTGACGGCCCACTCCATCGGCAGGGAAAGCAGCATGGCATTCGACTGGCACGGCGGCACCATCACCCGCGACACACAGGTAAGCCGCGATTACCGCAACACCCAGAACGTGCGGCGCTTCATGACGCAGCAATGCGGCGCTGCGTTTCGCTTCGATCGGCCGTTCATGGCCTGGATACGCAGCGGCACGCCGCAAACCATGGGCGATGTGGTGGACGAGTGGCAGCGACGTAATCCCGCTGCCCAGGCCTGAGACCGTTCTTTAATCGCTGCCGTGACGCAAGCGCTCCACCAGCGCCGGCAGCTCGCTCATGCGCCCGATCAAGTGATGAACGCCCAGTTGGCCCAGGGTCTCCCCATGCTCGGGCGGAATGTGGCTGGCGCCGAGAAAACCGATCACCTGCATGCCGGCGGTCAGCGCCGCGGTGACGCCGGTGGCGCTGTCCTCGACCACCAGGCAGCGGCTCGGGTCGACGCCCGCGCGTTCGGCGGCCAGCAGGTAGAGATCCGGCGCTGGTTTTGGTCTTTCTACCTGGTCGGCACTGAAGGCCCCGACGTTGACGCGCTCGACTAGCTCGCAGCGCTGCAGGGCGAAGGCCACGGCATCGGCGTGGCTGTTGGAGGCCACGGCGAGCGGCAGGTCGATCTGCATCAGCGCTTCGTGCACACCAGGGATCGGCTGCACTTTCTCGCGGATCAGCGCCTTGGTGATGGCACGGTTCTTCTCCAGGAAACCATCCGGCAGCGGCTTGTCGAAATGCGCCTCGGCCCGGGCGATGATATCGGCGGTCTGCAGACCGAAGGTACCGGCCAGCACCACGTCCAGCTCATGGGCCGGATAGTGCTCGGCCAGCGCCGAGTGCAGGTGGTGCTCGGCGATGATCTCGCTGTCGATCAGTACGCCGTCGCAGTCGCAGATCAGCAGTTCGATGGGCGGTTTCGGCGGCATGGCAGGCAGTCTCCTGTAAGGCGGGGAGGGCCTGTGTAACACAGAAATCCGTTCAGTTCGAATCGCTCGCCACCGCCTCGGCCGGCCGTTGCAGCAGCAGCAAGGGCAGCCCGGCGGCCAGAATCGCCAGGCCGAGCAGAGCGCCAACCCCGGCATACAGGGCGCTCGACCAGAACAGCCCCAGGCAGCTGGCGGCGAACAGCACGGGCAGCAGCGGGTAGAGCGGCACGCTGAACGGTCGGGCGCGATCTGGGTTCAGGCGACGCAGGCGCAACAGCGACAGGGCGGTCAGGCACATGAACAACCAGAATACCGGCGCGGTGTAGGCGACCATGCTCTGCACGCCGTTTTCGCTCAGGGCGCCGAACAGCAGCAGCGGCAGGGTGATCAGGCATTGCACCAGCAACGCTCGTACCGGCGTGGCGGCGCGGTCGTTCCAGGCGCCGAGCATCGACAGCTGCGGCACGTCGCGGCCCAGGGCGTAATAGACCCGCGAGCCGGTAAGGATGGTGGCGTTCAGGGTGCTGATCGCGGTGATGCAGATCAGCACGCTGAGCAGCACGCCGCCCCAGGGGCCGGCGACGATGGTCATCAGGTCGGCGCCGATGGCGCTGGACTGGCGCAGGCCGTCGAGGCTGAAGATGTTGAGGAACACCAGGTTGGCCAGCAGGTAGACGCCGGTCACCACCAGGGTGCCGATCAGCAGCACGCGGCTCATGTTGCGGCCTGGGTTGCGCAATTCGCCGGACAGGTACGCGGCTTCGTTCCAGCCGCCGTAAGTCAGCAGCACGAATACCATGCCCATGCCGAGCATACCGGCCATGTTCCCGCCGGCATCGGCAGCGGCTGGCGCCACGTCGGCCACCGGTTCGGCCAGCAGCAGGCCTGCGAGAATCACCGTGACCAGCGCCAGCAGGGTGATGCCGGTGAACAGCACCTGCAGGCGTTTGGATTCGTGGGTGCCGAGGATATTCAGGGCCGTCAGCGCCAGCACCACGAGGGTGGCGTGCCAGGCGCTGCCGTATTCACCGAGCGGCAGCAGGCGCTGGGCGTAGTCACCGTAGATGAAGGCGACCACCGCGATCGCCCCGGTCTGGATCACCGTGCCCCTGGCCCAGGCGAACAGCAGGCTGATCTGCCGGCCCCAGGCCAGGTGCAGGTAATGGTATTCGCCCCCACGATCCGGGTAACCGGCGCCCAGTTCGGCATAACACAGCGCGCCGACCAGCATCACCAGGCCGCCGGCCAGCCACAGGCCGATGTACAGGAAGGCGTTGTCGGCATGCTGGGCCACCAGGGGCGGAAAGCCGAAGATGCCGACGCCGATCACCACGCCGACCAGCATGGCGACGCCGTCGATCACCGACAGCCCGGATTGTCGTGCCGCTGCGTGTGCGCTCATGACTCAGCTCCGTCGTGCACTCCAACCGGTCATCGCGCCTTCGGCGGAAATCGGTTCGATGCGATCACCCTCGACCTGGCCGACGTACAGCTTGCCGTCGACTTCGAAGCGCAGCTCGGTGCCGTTCAGGCGTCCGCGCAGGCGTTCCTGATGCTGGGTGATGCCGCTGATTTCCTGGAAGCGCTGCTCGAGGTCGACGGTGAAACGCTCGCCCTCGGTTTCGATCTGCCAACTGCCGGCGATCTTGGCTGGCACGATCCACAGGTAGATGCGCGCACCTTCGACGATATCGCTGCGATCGGGCTCCCAGTCCTCCATGCTGAAGGCGTGGGACACCACGCGAGTGCCGGGCTCGAGGGTGTCGAGAATGACCGGGCGCAGGCGCATGTTCACGGTGTTCAGCAGGTACATGGTCAGCACGTCGGCGTCGGCGATGTCCTTCTTGAACAGGTCGCCTTGCTCGAACGTCACCTTGTCGGCGACACCGGCCTGCTGGGCGTTGGTCTCGGCTTCCTCGATGCGCTGCGGGTTGAGGTCGATACCGTAGGCGGCCTTGGCGCCACGGTCCTTGACCGCCGAGATGGCGATTCGTCCGTCGCCGGAGCCCAGGTCCACCACATAGTCGTCGGGACCGACATCGGCCATTTCCAGCATGCGTGCCACCACCGGTTCCGGTGTCGGCACGTAGGGCACATCGAGGGCGATGGTCTGGGCCTGGGCGGTGGATTGCAGCAGGCCGAACAGGGCCAGTGCAGAGGCGCACAGGGAAAAGGGGCGAACGGCTGCGGTGGTCATCGGCGGATACCTCTCAGCTAGGTCGGCAAGGGAAGGGAGAACGATTTTCCGACCGGGGCCTTCGCGCCAGGGTTCGACCTGTGCAGCCGGGCCTTGCGGTGATTTGCCGGAAAAACAGCCCGTAGGCCCCGTACCCTGGCGTCTGCCGTGTGTGTTACCTCATGTGAGGCCATTGCCTTGAACGCGCCGAAAAGGCATGGTGGCCGCATTTTTCAGCCATTGGATTTCGCCGCGCATGCGCCTTCTGCACACCTCCGACTGGCACTTGGGCCAGCACTTCATGGGCAAGACGCGCCAAGCCGAACACCAGGCCTTTTGCGCCTGGCTGATCGAGCAGGTGTGCGCCCATGAGGTGCAGGTGGTGCTGGTCGCCGGGGATATCTTCGATACCGGCTCGCCGCCCAGCTACGCCCGTGAGCAGTACAACCATTTCGTGGTAGCGCTGCGCGAAACCGGCTGCCAGCTGGTGGTGCTCGGCGGTAACCATGATTCGGTGGCCATGCTCGGCGAGAGCCGCACCTTGCTGGCGCAACTCGGCACTCGGGTCATTCCTGGCGTTGGCGCCCACCTGCACGAACAACTGCTGGTGCTCGATGGGGCCGATGGCGCGCCGGCGGCGCTGCTATGCGCCATCCCGTTCATCCGCCCGCGCGATGTGCTGCGCAGCGAAGCGGGGCAGAGCGCGGCGGACAAGCAACTGTCGCTGCAGCAAGCCATTCACGCCCATTATCAGGCGCTGTACGAGCTGGCCCTGGCGCGCCGCAGCGAACTCGGTGCAGCGCTACCGATCATCGCCACGGGGCACCTGACCACCGTGGGCGCCAGTGCCAGCGAGTCGGTGCGCGAGATATACGTCGGCGCGCTGGAGGCTTTCCCCACCTCGTCCTTCCCAACCGTCGATTACGTCGCCCTGGGCCATATCCACCGGCCGCAGAAGGTCGGCGGCCTGGAGCACATCCGCTACAGCGGCTCGCCGATCCCGCTGAGCTTCGACGAAGCCCGCCAGCAGAAGGAAGTGCTATTGGTCGACCTGGATGCCAGTGGCTTGCGCGAGGTGCGCGCCTTGCCGGTGCCGCGCTTCCAGGCCCTGCAGTCGGTGCGCGGTTCGCTGAAAACGCTGGCGGCGGCGCTGGCCGAGGCGGCGCGCGAGGGTAGCGGCGAGCGCCCGGTGTGGCTGGAAGTGCAGGTCGAAATTGACGATTACCTGAGCGACCTGCAAGTACGCATCGCCGCGCTGTGCGAAGGCCTGCCCGTGGAGGTGCTGCGCATCCGCCGCGCACGGGGCACGGCGGTCGCCAGCCTGCAGGGCGAGCAGGGCATGCTCGACGAACTGACGCCGGAGCAGGTGTTCGACCAGCGCCTGGCCAGCGAAACCCTGGAGCCCGAGCAGGCGCAGCGCCTGCGTGGGCTCTACAGCCAGGTGCTGGCTGAGTTGCGCGACGAGCCGGCCTGATTCAGACCTGTTCATGATCTTGCAGCCCAGGTTCGTCGATTTTGGCAGCTAATTGGCGGTAGCAGCTGGTGAACGGAGTACTTGTAGGATGGGCTTCAGCCCCGAGCTCTTTGTTTGCCTTGATAAAAAGCTCGGGGCTGAAGCGGATCGCCGCCCGGCCCCTCCTACGGGTTACGCGAAAGGCTGCTTCTGCTTTGTAGCTGCCGCCTCATGCTTATAACGGTCATGAACAGATTCTCACGCCTTGAAGAAACTCACCCGCTCGAGCAGCCGGCGGGCCAGGGCCGATAACTCTTCACTGGCCGCGGAAACCTGAGTGGAGCCGGCGGTGGTTTCCACAGTGCTGGCGTGAATGCGGCTGATGTTCTGATTGACGTCTTCGGCCACCAGGCTCTGCTGTTGGGCGGCGCTGGCGATCTGCGCGTTCATGTCCTTTATTGCGCCGACTTCCTGGCGAATGCGGCCCAGCGCCTGTTCGGTTTCGGCGGTCTGCGCGACTGTCTTGCGGGCCATCTCGCTGCTGGTCTGCATGATCTGCGCGGCGCCGCTGGCGCCGGCTTGCAACTGCTCGATCATGCCGCTGATTTCCCGGGTCGAGGTCTGCGTGCGGCTGGCCAGCGAGCGGACTTCATCGGCCACCACGGCAAAGCCGCGACCATGCTCGCCCGCCCGGGCTGCTTCGATGGCGGCGTTGAGCGCCAGCAGGTTGGTCTGGTCGGCGATGGAGGTGATCACCGCGATGATGGTCTCGATGTTGCTGCTGTCGCGGGCCAGTTGCTCGACCTGTTCGGCGGCCGCGTCGAGCACCTTGGCCAGTTCGTGAATCGCCTCGCCGCCCTGGGTCACCAGGCGGCTACCGGTTTCCACTTCGCCGTCGGCGTTGCGGGTCGCCGAGGCGGCGGTGCTGGCGTAACCGGCCACTTCGTTGACGGTGGCCGCCATCTGGTTGATGGCCGCGGCCATCTGCTCGGCCTCCTCGGATTGCGCCTGCAACTGGCGGTTGTTGCTGGCCGAGGTGGCGCGCAACTGATCGGACGCCAGGTTCAGCTCGTTGGCGGCGTTGCGCACTTGGGCGATGGTATCGCCGATACGCGCGCTCATGTCCTTGACCGCGCCCATCACGCTGTTCGGATAACGAGTCTCGATGCGTTGATCGAGTGCGCCGCCGGCCAGGCGCTGGATGACCTCGGCCACCTGGTGGGGCTCGGCGCCGAGGGTCGAGCGCAGGCGACGGATGATCAGCAGCGAAACGACCACGCTGAGCAGGATCGCCACGCTGGTAACGGTCACGATCAGCAAGCCGAAGCCGCCCGCTGTTGCCCGCACGCCGTCCAGGCTGGCAGTGATGTCCTTTTCCTGCAGGTCGATAAAGGCGTTGATGCGCTTGAGCCATTCCGTATACGCGGCGGCCACCTCACGGGCGAGCAACGCCTGAGCGCCTTCGATGTCGCCGCTCTGGCGCTGGCTGATCAGTTGCTGGGTCAGCTGGCGGGCGGAGTTCTCGATGGCCTTGATCTGGCTGAGCTGGCGCTGCTCCTCGGCGCTTGCGGTGCTGGCAGCGACCAGCTTGTCCAGCGGCGCAGCCGATTGCTGGTAGAAGGCATCGAGGCGCTCGATGTTCTGCAGTTGTTCGTTCATCGCCGCGGGTTCGCGGGCCAGCACCAGATCACGGATGGCGATGGCACGATCATGCACGCTACCGCGGAAGTTGATCGCGTAGCGCTGCTTGAGGCTGGCGCCGTCGTTGACTTCGCTGAGGCTGCTGTCGATCACCTGTACACGCTGGATACCGACCAGCGCGACCAGAATCATCAGCGATAGCACCAGCCCGAAGCCCATGGCCAGACGCTGGGCGATCGTTAGGGGTTGCGACATCTTCGACATACCTATGAAGGGAGAGCGGCCGAGCTGATCGCGCGTATCGATATGCGCGCCATGAGGGCGGCCAGAGGAGTGGTGAGGCTATTGTTTTGCCGGCGGAAATCAAGCGTTTTATGGTGGCGAATTGATGCTATAGCCTTTCTCTATAGCCTATGGTGAGCGAGTTTTGTCGCGTGCAGGTGTCAAGGACAAGGGTTGCTGCTTCATCGGCCGGCTCACGGGGCGAGCCAGCCGGCGAGGCCCGCATTCACACGCGGAACTGCCCCAGCAGGCTACCGAGTTGCTCGGCCAGTTGTTTGAGGTGCTGGCTGGCGGCGCTGGATTGATCGGCCGACTCGGCGGTGCTGTGGGCCAGGGCGGCGGTCTGGGTGACGTTCTGGTTGATGTCGTCGACCACGTGGGACTGCTGCAGCGTGGCGCTGGCGATCGAGGCGTTGAGGCCGGTCAGGTTGCGCAGTGATTGGGCGATCTGCGCCAGGCTTTCGCCGGCCTGGCTGGCCTGCTCGACGGTCAGGCGCGAAGCGTGGCTGCTGTCACCAATGGCTTTCACGGCGGCCTGCGAGTTGGTCTGCAGGCGCTCGATCATGCCCTGGATCTCGGCGGTGGATTTCTGCGTGCGCTGGGCCAGCAGGCGCACTTCGTCGGCGACCACGGCGAAGCCGCGGCCCTGTTCGCCGGCCCGGGCGGCCTCGATGGCCGCATTGAGTGCCAGCAGGTTGGTCTGCTCGGCAATCGAGCGGATCACTTCCAGCACGCCACCTATCTGCGTGCTTTCGCTGGCCAGCGACTCGATCACTGCCACCGCCTTATCGATGGTGCCCGATAGCTGGTCGATCTGCTTCAGGCTGGCATCGATATTGTGCTGGCCCTGGCGTGCCTGCTCTTCGGCGGTGTGCACTTCGCTGGAGGCGTGCTCGGCGTTCTTGGCTACGTCCTGCACGCCGTAGGTGACTTCGTTGACCGCGGTGGCAACCAGCTCCATCTGCTGGGCCTGCTGTTGGCTGTGCTGCTGAGCGGCGGTGGAAATGTCGCCAAGCGAATGGGCGGCCTGGTCGAGCGAGGACGCGGAATCGAGCAACTGGCGGATCACCTGGCGCATCTTGCCGGTAAAGGCATTGAAGTGGCCGGCCAGCGCGGCCAACTCGTCACGACCCTGATCATCGAGCTTGTGGGTCAGGTCGCCTTCGCCGCTGGCGATATTGGCCATGGCGGTGACCGCCTGCTGCAGCGGTACGGCGATGCTGCGTGAAATCATCACCACCAGGACGATCAGCAGCAGGGTGGCCGGCACGCCGATGGCCAGCGCCTTGAGCGCCTGGGATTTGAACTCGGCCTGCACGTCGTCGACGTAGACGCCAGAGCCGATAATCCACCCCCAGGGTTGGAAGAGCTCAACGTAGGAAATCTTCGGCACTGGCTCGCTGGCGCCCGGCTTCGGCCAGCGGTAGTTGATCGGCCCGGCGCCCTGGCTTCGGGTGATGGCCACCATGTCGTTGAATAGCGCCTTGCCATCCGGGTCCTTGATGGCTGACAGGTTCTGCCCCTCGAGCTTGGCGTTGGTGGGGTGCATGACCATGGTCGGCGTCTGGTCGTTGATCCAGAAATACTCCTGGCCGCCGTAGCGCAGGCCGCGGATCACCTCGATCGCCTGTTTTTGCGCCTGCTCACGGCTCAGTGTGCCGCCCGCTTCCAGGCCCTGGAAGTACTTGAGAACGCCGACCGCGGCCTGCACCACATGCTGGGTCTTCTCGGCCTTACCCGCATAAAGATCGGTATTGATCTGATGGAGCATATAGGTGCCAAGCAGGACCAGCATCAGCACCGGCATCGCGATGATGAGCCACAGACGACGATTGATCGGTAAGCGACGCAAGCTGTTCATGGGCGCATTCCTGAATTGTTGTTCTTATTAGTGGCTGCCACGTCGAGGCGGCAGTGATCGGTAAGCACGTGATAGCACTTGGTCAGTACGGCGTAAATGAAAAAGTGCTGCTTTGCGTTTATTTACACCCAATGCTAATCCGAGCGCCCTAGAACGGGGCTTTCAGATTGGCGGACCTCCACTCAGAGTGAGCCTGGAAAGCCACTGTCTTTTGTCGGAAGTAAAGGGCGGGATGGTCAGCAGATATCGATCTGGTAGCGGAAGTTGGCCGCCGCGGCGCGCGACAGCCGGTATTCCAGGGGGCTGCGGTCGTAGCCCAGAGCCGTACGTTCGATCACCACGATGGGGTCACCCTCGCCGATGGCCAGGGTGCTGGCCATATCGGTGTCGGCGCAACCGACCGTCAGGGTTTCCCGGGCCGAGGCAATGCACTGGCCGCACTGTTTCTCGTAGAAGGGGTAGAGCAGGTCGCCAAAGGTGGCTGAGTCGATAGCCATCAGCGCGCCGAAACGCGAGGCGGGCAGCCAGATTTCCTCATGGAACAGTGTGCGATCTTCAACCATACGCAGGCGTTCCATGTGTACCACCTGCTCGGTGATTTTCAGCGCGAGGGCCTTGGCGACTTCCTTGGCAGGCTTTTGCAGGGCCTTGGAAAGGATCCGGCTGCTGGGAATTTCCTGCCCGCCGCTGGCGTTCACCTGTCGGAAGAAGCGCGCCAGCGATGCATCGAAGTTCGGCCGCCGCACGAAGGTGCCGCGGCCCTGGCTGCGCAGCAGCAACCCCTCGTTGACCAGCGTATCCACCGCCTTGCGCACCGTGCCGATGGCCACGCCATAGAGCTTGGTCAACTCCGCTTCGGTGGGAATCGGTGCGCCGGGTGACCACTCGCCAGCGGCGATCTTGGCCAGCATCTCTTCGCGCAGCCGTTGGTAGAGCGGCAGGCGTTCGTCGTATCCGAGAGTCATCGCGTCTTCGTGTCCGGTTGCAACAGGCTGGCGCCACTCTACCACCGCCTGATCGATTGACAGAATGGCTGAAGCAAATATATGGTCAACTATTCATATATATGACCGCATGTCGTGATAACAACGACTGGCACCGATGCCGGTCTCCATAACAATCGATCAGGTAACGCCTCAATGAGTACCTCCGGCCCTGCCATCACCGGCATCGACACCCACGCGCATATCTTTCGCCAGGATCTGCCGATGGTCGCCAACCGTCGCTACAGCCCCGCTTACGATGCGTTGGTGGAGCAGTACCTTGGCCATCTGGACCACCATGGTTTGTCCCATGGCGTGCTGATCCAGCCGAGCTTTCTGGGCACCGACAACAGCTTCATGGTCGAGGCGCTGAGCCGTTTCCCCGAGCGCCTGCGCGGTGTGGCGGTGGTCGATGCCGACATCGACGACGCGCAGCTGGACGCGCTCGCGGCAGCCGGCGTGGTTGGCATCCGCCTGAACCTGATCGGCAAGGCGCTGCAGGATTACACCGGCCCCGGCTGGACCTCGCTGTTCGAGCGCCTGGCGCGTCGTGGCTGGCAAGTGGAAATCCAGCGCGGCATCGATGACCTGGCGCAGATCGTGCCGACCATCGTGGCCACTGGCGTGGATGTTGTGATCGATCATTTCGGCCTGCCGACCGGCGGCATCGATGCGCAGAACGCCAGTCACCGGGCATTCCTGGAACTGCTCGGCGATTCACGGGTGTGGCTGAAGCTGTCGGCGGCCTACCGCAGCCAGTCCGATCTGCCTCAGGCGACTCGGGTGCTGGCGCAGGTGCGTGAAGCGGCTGGCGGGCTCGAGCGCTTCCTGTGGGGCAGCGATTGGCCCAACACCCAGTTCGAAGATCGGACACACTATGCCGAGCAATTGGCGATGATCGAGGCGCTGCTGGAGCCGGCCAAGCGCGCCCAGGTGCTGGTTGCCAACCCCGCCCGCCTGTTCGGCTTCACCCGCTGATCGCCCGCATACACAGGAAGCCTTCATCATGATGAGCCTGCTCGTTGTCACGGCGATCGTTGTCTCCGTGGCCCTCGGTTACAAGACCAAGATCAACATCGGCCTGTTCTCCATCGCCTTCGCCTACCTGATCGGCTGTTTCGGCATGGGCCTGAGCCCGTCCGACATCATCAACATGTGGCCGCTGAAGATTTTCTTCATCATCTTCTCGGTATGCCTGTTCTACAGCTTCGCCACGGTCAACGGCACCCTGGAAAAGCTCGCTGAACACCTGATCTATCACTGCCGCAAGATGCCACAGTTGCTGCCCTTCGCGGTGTTCTTCACGGCCACGGTGATCGCCGCGATGGGTGCGGGCTACTACACCGTGCTGGCATTCATGGCGCCGATTACCTTGCTGCTTTGCCAGCGCACCGGCATGAGCCTGATCGTCGGCGGTATGGCGGTGAACTACGGCGCGCTGAGCGGCGCCAACTTCATGTCCAGCCAGAGTGGCATCATCTTCCGTGGCCTGATGACCAATGCCGGTATCAGCGACAACGATGCCTTCATCAACACCACGGGTATTTTCCTGAGCACCCTGGTGATCCCGCTGCTGGTGATCGGCGCGTTCGTGTTCCTGACCCGTGAAGGGCGTGCCATGAAAGCATCGGTTTTCGAGGCCAGCGCTCCTGCGGCGCTCAACCGCGAGCAGAAGATTACCCTGTGGCTGACCCTGGCGATGATGGCCATCGTGCTGGCCGCGCCGATTGCCCATATCCTGCTGCCAGCCAATGGCACCATCACCTTCATCAACTCGAAGATGGACATCGGCCTGATCGCCAGCATCTTCTCGGTCATCGCCCTGCTGCTCAAGCTGGGCGACGAGCGCAAGGCCATGGCCTCGTTGCCGTGGGGCACGCTGATCATGATCTGTGGCGTGGGCATGCTGATCTCGGTGGCAATCAAGGCCGGCACCATCGACATGCTGGCCTCGTGGATCGGCGGCAGCATTCCGCCGATGCTGGTGCCGGTGGTGTTCGGCGTAGTGGCGGCCTTCATGTCGCTGTTCTCCAGCACTCTGGGCGTGGTGACGCCGGCGTTGTTCCCCATGGTACTGCCGATCTCGCAGTCGCTGGGCCTGGAGCCGATGGTGCTGTTCATCGCCATCGTGGTCGGCGCCCAAGCCACTTCGATCTCGCCATTCTCCTCGGGCGGCAGCCTGATCCTTGGCTCCTGCACCTCGGAGCAGAGCCGCGCCACGCTGTTCCCGCAGTTGCTGTTCAAGGCCGCCCCTATCGGTTTCGTGGCGGCGCTGGTGTTCAACGTGCTGCTGACGTTCGTTTACTGAGGCGAATTTCGGCCATAAAAAACCGCAGCCTGGCTGCGGTTTTTCATGGCCTGCACGTCGCTCGGGTCGAGCGAGGCGATACTCGGGAACCGGTTATTTGGGCTGCAATTCCAGCAGCCGCCCACCGCTGCCATCCTCCAGCAGCCAGATGCTGCCATCCGGGCCTTGCTCGACTTCGCGGATGCGCGCACCCATGTCGTAGCGCTCGGCCTCGCGGGCATTGTCGCCGTCGAAGGCGACGCGCACCAGCGCCTGGGACGACAGGCCGCCAATCAGCCCGGCGCCGTTCCAGCCGGGAAAGCGCTCGCCCTGGTAGATCACGAAACCAGCCGGGGAAATGACCGGGTTCCAAGTGATCTTCGGGGCCTCGAATTCGGGCCGGGTGTCGTGATCGGGAATCGGTTTGCCGCCGTAGTGATCGCCGTTGGAAACCTCCGGGTAGCCGTAGTTTTCGCCGCGCACGATCAGGTTCAGCTCGTCACCACCGGCCGGGCCCATCTCGTGCACCCACAGCTTGTCGTTGGCGTCGAAGGCCAGCCCGAGCATGTTGCGGTGGCCCAGCGACCACACTTGGGCGGCCACGCCGCCCTGATCGGCGAAGGGATTGTCGCCCGGCAGGCTGCCGTCATCGTTGAGGCGCATCAGCTTGCCGAGGTTGGCTTTCATGTCCTGGGCCGGGGTGAATTTCTGTCGCTCGCTGGAGGTGATCCACAGCTTGCCGTCCGGGCCGAATGCCAGACGGTGGCCGTAATGGCCGCTGCCGCTGACCTTCGGCACCTGCCGCCAGATCACGCTCAGCTCGGTCAGCGCGCCTGTGCCGTCCTCATCGAGCTGCAGCTTGGCGCGCGCCACCGCGGCGCCGCGGGTATCGCCGTCACCGGCTTCGGCGTAGCTGATATACACATAGCGGTTGCTGGCGAAGTCCGGATGCAGAATCACGTCGCCAAAGCCGCCCTGGCCGCCGTAGGCGACTTGCGGCACACCGGCGATATCGTGGCTCTTGCCGGTCTTCGGGTCGAGGTGCTTGAGCACGCCGCGCTTCTCGGTCACCAGCAGCGTGCCGTCGGGTAGAAAGGTCATGGCCCAGGGCTCGTCGAGGGTGGCGCGCGGCTCGGCGGTGAACGGCCATTGCGCCTCTGGCAGGGCGTCGGCGGCATGAGCGGTGAAGCTGGCGAGACCGAGTGCGATACCACCGAGCAACAGATGAACGGGACGGGCCATGGCGAATCTCTCCTGATAGGCGGGCTTCACACGTTACCCCTGCCTTGTCGGCGCCACGGGGCGTTTTTGTTACCTCGCGCTTCAGCCACGTCGGCCGGCAACAGTGCCACAATAGCGGCCTGCCTTTGATTCGAGCCAAACCGCCTTTCCATGAAAATCCTCAGCCTGCGCCTGAAGAACCTCAACTCGCTCAAGGGCGAGTGGAAGATCGATTTCACCGCCGAGCCGTTCGCCAGCAATGGTCTGTTCGCCATCACCGGGCCGACCGGCGCGGGCAAGACCACGCTGCTCGATGCCATCTGCCTGGCGCTGTATCACCGTACCCCGCGTATGGACAAGGTCGGTGGCGAGAACGAGCTGATGACCCGGCACACTGCCGAGTGCCTGGCCGAGGTCGAATTCTCGGTGAAGGGGCAGGGTTATCGCGCGTTCTGGAGCCAGCGCCGGGCGCGGGACAAGGCCGATGGCGCGCTGCAGGGCGCCAAGGCCGAGTTGGCCAAGCTGGACGGCGAGATCATCACCGACAAGCTCAGCGAAAAGCCCAAGGAGGTGGAGCGCCTCACCGGTCTGGATTTCGGCCGCTTCACCAAGTCGATGCTACTGGCTCAGGGCGGCTTCGCGGCGTTTCTAGAAGCCAGCGCCAACCAGCGCGCCGAGCTGCTCGAGGAGCTGACCGGCACCGATATCTACGGGCAGATTTCCCAGCGCGTGTTCGAGCAGACCCGTGAGGTGAGAAGCCAGCTCGATCAACTGCGCGCCCGAGCCGAAGGCGTTGAGCTGCTGGCTGACGAGCAACGCCAGGTGCTGGCTGATGAGGCGGCGCAGCTGGCGGTCGAGGAGGGCGAAACTCAGCAGGCCTGCGCCGAAGCCACCCGCCAGCGGCAGTGGCTGACCGACCTGGCGCGTGCCGAGGAGCAGGCCGCAGCCGCTACCGCTCAGGTGGATGCGGCTGCTCAGGCCGAACGTGATGCCGCCGCCGAGCTGGCGCGTCTGCAGCTGAGCGAGCCCGCCCAGCGCCTGCAGCCGCTTTACCAGGCCCGGCGTGATGCTGCCCGCGCACTGGCAGCCAATGAAGAGCAGCAACGCAATCATCAACAGGAACTTGCCCAGGCCCAGGCGCAGTGGCGCAGCAGCCTCGAACAGGCCACTCGGGCCAGCGCAGCCCTGGCGCTTGAGAAACAGCAGGCGGTGCAACGTCTCGAGGCTGAATGCCAGGCCCTGGACGACCAGCTGCAGGCTACCGCTGACCACGAGCGCCTGGCCGCCCAGCTCAGCGGCTGGCAGCAGGCCTTTCAGGCTCGAGATCAGGCCCGCCAAGCACTGGCCAGCCTGCAGGCCCGCCAGCAGGCTGGCGCTGCCCAGTTGGAGCAATTTGTCGGGCAACTGAACGGCCTAGCCCAGTCGACGCAGGCTACCGTTCAGGCGAAAGCCGAGGCCGAGCGGGTGGTCAGCGAGGTGGAAGGGCGCTGGCACGCCGCCTTGGCCGGGCGCAGCGAAGGGCAGTGGCGTGAGCATTGGCAGCAGGTGCACGCCCGCGGTAGCGCCCTGGAGCAACTGGCGCAGCTGGCTGAGCGGCGCAACCAGTTGAATCAGCAGCGCCAGCGCACAGCAGGCAACCTGACCCGCCAGCAGCAGAGCCTGGCTGAAAAGGAGGCCGAGCGTGCGGCCCTGCGCGAGCGCTACCGTGAGGTCAAGCAGCGCCTGGCTGACCAGGAAAAGCTGCTGGAGCAGGAACAGCGCATCCGCGCCCTGGAAACCTACCGCGCACAGTTGCAGGCCGACGAGCCCTGTCCGCTGTGCGGCGCCACCGAACACCCGGCCATCGCCGCCTATCAGGCGCTGGACGTGTCGGCCACCCAGCGTGAGCGCGATGAGGCGCGGCAAACCCTCGATGCCCTGACCGAGCAAGGGCAGCAGCTCAGCAGCCAGGTCGCGGCTCTGCAAACCCAAGTCGCCCAGAGCCAGGAGCAGGATCAGGAACTGCAGCATCAGCTCAACTCCCTAGCCGCCACCTGGCAGCGTCTGGGCGAAGCCCTCGACCCGCTGCCCGAGGACGATCAGGCCCTCGCTGCCGCGCAAACCCGCCAACTCAACGAGCATGTGGAAATCAATGCCACGCTCAAGACCCTCGATGGCCTCAAGGGCGAACTGGAGCGCGCGCGCCAGAACGCCAGCATCGCCAGCCAGAAACACCAGGCGGCGCAGCATCAGCAGGCCGCCATCGAGCACGATCGCGACCTGGCGCAGGCCGCTCAGCAGGCGCTGGACGAGCAATTGGTCGCTCAGGGCGAGCGCTTGAGCACAATCGAAAGCGAGCTGGCCACACAGCTCACCGCCTTCGGCCATGACCTGCCGGACGATGACGCCGCCTGGCTGGCCGCTCGCCAGGCCGAGGCCACCCGCTGGCAGGAAACTCGGCAGCGGCGCCAAGCGCTGGCCCAGCAACTGCCGGCGCTGCAGCACCAAGCCGGCGAGGCCGACAAGCAGGCCCTGCAGTGGCAAGCCCGCTGGCAGCAAGCCGATGGCGAGCCGCTTGCCGCTGCACTGATGGAGCAGGCTGCGGTGCGCCTCGAATCTGCCCAGGCCAACTGGGAAAGCGCCGAACGGCGCTGCCTGGAGCTGCGCATCACTCTGGACGGTGTCGCCCAACAGCAACTGGCGTTGCACGAGGCCGAACAGACGGCAGCGCAGCAGTGGCAGGCGGCCCTGGCTGGCAGCCCGTTCGCGGATGAGGCGGCGTTTCTCGCCGCTTCTCTCGAAGACGGACAACGCGAACGGCTGCAGGCGCTCAAACAGCGTCTGGAGAAAGCCCAGACCGAAGCCCGCGCCCTGCAAGCCTCGGCGCAGGCGCAATTGGCCGCGCTGCAAGCCGAGCCACAGACCGAACACGACGCCGCCTATCTGGATGATCGGCTGCAGGCCTTGCAGGCGACCCTGAGGCAGCTCGGTCAGCGCCAGGGCGAAATCCGCGGGCAATTGCAGGGTGACGACCAGCGGCGGCTCAACCAACAGGCGCTGTTCGAGTCCATCGCCCGCCAGCAGATCGAGTACGACAACTGGCAGCAGCTCAACAGCCTTATCGGCTCGGCCGACGGCGCCAAGTACCGGCGCTTCGCTCAGGGCCTGACCCTCGGCCATCTGGTGCACCTGGCCAACGGGCAACTGCAGCGCCTGCATGGCCGCTATCAACTGGCGCGCAAATCCCTGGGCGAACTGGAGCTGGAGGTCGTTGACACCTGGCAGGGCGATGCGGCGCGTGACACGCGCACCCTGTCCGGCGGCGAGAGCTTCCTGGTCAGCCTGGCTCTGGCGTTGGCGTTGTCCGATCTGGTCAGCCACAAGACGCGCATCGACTCGCTGTTTCTCGACGAAGGCTTCGGCACCCTGGATGGCGAAACCCTGGAGGTGGCTCTCGATGCCCTGGACAATCTCAACGCCAGCGGCAAGATGATCGGCGTGATCAGCCACGTCGAGGCGCTCAAGGAGCGCGTTGCCGTGCAACTCAAGGTCAACAAAGGTGTAGGCATGGGCTACAGCACCCTGGAGAAACGCTATGCGATTTAAATTTCTGGCAGCGTGCCTCTTGGCATCCAGCCTTGTGCACGCCGAAGACGTACAGAAGGATCACGGCCTGCAGGCGATGGACGAGCGCGGCTGCGTGCTCGGCAATGCCGGCATGCAGGCGCCGACCCTGACGCTGATGGCCGCTGCTTACGGCGAGTCCGAAGCGCGCAAGGACATGGCGCTGGCGCAGATGAAACAGGCGCTGGAGGCCGGTTGCCCGGTCGACGAGCCGGACCAGATGGGCCTGTCGGCGCTCAATGGCGCCATCCTCTATAACGAACCGGTGCTGGTGAAGCTGCTGCTCGAGCACGGCGCCAATCCCAAGCGCAAGATCGTCAACCCGAAAACCACCCTCAATGGCCTCGACTCCTTCGCCTTTCTTGATCTGCTCGGCAAGCGCGACGGTAAGCGGGATCGCAAGGCCATTCGCAACCTGCTCAAGGCAGCACGTTAGCAAGCCGTTGAAAAACTGCCTACGTTGCCATTGCTGCGTTAAAAACAGCCTCAAAATGCTCATGTACAACCGTACACTCCGCTTTTTCGGCTGTTTTTGCCTTGCACTGGCTGCCTCGCCTACGTTTTTCAATGGCCTGCTAGCGTTTCGCTTGTGCCGACCAAGGTGTTTCGCGCTGGTTGCACATTCGGCGCGGAACCATGTGGCGACAGGGCTATCTGTTGTAGGGATTTTTCAGCGCGCCCTGCTTGGCGCTACATGCAGACTCCTTACAGATTCAGGGATGCCCATGCATAGACGTGACCTTCTCAAAGCCTCGATGATGATGGCCGCCGCCAGCGGTTTGCCGGCCAGCCTGTTCAGCCTGCACAGCTTCGCCAAGACTGCCGACGGCGAGGCCGAGCCCTTCGACTTCAAGCAGTTGCAGGCGCGAGCCAAGAAAATGGCCGGCAGTGCCTACAAGAGCACTGCCGAGGTGCTGCCCAAGACCCTCGCCGAGCTGACGCCCCAGCAGTTCAACGCCATCCAGTACGACCCGGCCCATTCGCTGTGGAACGAGCTGGGCGGCCAGCTTGATGTGCAGTTCTTCCACGTTGGCATGGGCTTTCGTCAGCCGGTGCGCATGCACGCCGTCGACCCCAAGACCCGTCAGGCCCGCGAGGTGCACTTTCGCCCCGAGCTGTTCGAGTACGGCAAGAGCGGCGTGGATGTATCCCAGCTCAAGGGTGACCTGGGCTTTGCCGGCCTTAAAGTGTTCAAACAGCCGAACATCGCCAAGTACGACATCGTGTCGTTCCTCGGCGCCAGTTACTTCCGTGCGGTGGACAACACCGGGCAGTACGGCCTCTCGGCACGTGGCATGGCCATCGACACCTTCAGCGACAAGCCGGAAGAATTCCCCGACTTCGTCGAGTTCTGGTTCGAGACGCCAGCCAAGGACGCCACCCGTTTCGTGCTCTACGCGCTGCTCGACTCACCGAGTGCCACCGGCGCTTTCCGCTTCGATATCGACTGCCTAGAAGACCGCGTGGTGATGGACATCGACGCCCATATCAACGCCCGCAAGGCCATCAAGCAGCTGGGCATCACGCCGATGACCAGCATGTTCTCCTGCGGCGGCCATGAGCGGCGCATGTGCGATTTCATCGCCACCGCAATCCACGACAGCGATCGCCTGTCCATGTGGCGCGGTAACGGCGAGTGGGTCTGCCGGCCGCTCAATAACCCGGAAAAACTGCAGTTCAACGCCTTTGCCGACACCAACCCGAAAGGCTTCGGCCTGGTGCAGTTCGACCACGACTTCCAGTCCTACCAGGACACCGTGGTCTGGTACAGCCGCCGCCCGAGCTTGTGGGTCGAACCGACCACCCAGTGGGGCGAGGGCAGCATCGACCTGCTGGAGATTCCCACCACCGGCGAAACCATGGACAACATCGTCTGCTTCTGGAACCCCAAGCAGACCATCGAGCCCGGCACCTCGCTGAACTTCGGTTACAAACTGCACTGGGCGGCGCTGCCCCCGGTCAAACCGACGCTGGCCCAGGTGCATGGCACCCGCTCCGGCATGGGCGGTTTCACCCTCGGCTGGGCGCCTGGCGAGCACTGGCCGAAAGTCTGGGCGCGGCGTTTCGCCATCGATTTCGCCGGCGGCCCGCTGGCAGAGATGGACGCCAAGGCCCAGGTCGAGGTGGTGGTCGAGGCTTCCCATGGCGAGGTCAAGGATTTCAGCATCCTGGCCCTGTACCCGGAAGTCGAAGGCTTCCGCGCGCAGTTCGACTGGTTCCCCACCAGCGACAGCGTCGAGCCGGTGAACATGCGCGCCTATCTGCGCCGCGTCGACAACAAGGAAGTGCTGAGCGAAACCTGGCTGTACCAGTACTTCCCGCCAGCGCCAGCAGAGCGCCGTTATCCGGATTGGAAATCGGATAGCTGATCGAGCGAGCAGGGCAGTCGCCTCCTTTGGGCGGCGCGCTGCCCACGCTCCGGGCCGGCCTGATAGACTGGCGCACTTTTTCCGATTCCAAGAAGTGCGCCATGGCCCTGCCGTCCACGACCTACAAGGTCGATCTCAACCTCACCGATATCGACCGCAACATCTATGAAAGCCTGCGCTTCACCGTGGCCCGCCATCCTTCGGAAACCGAGGAACGCTTGGCGGCGCGGCTGATCGCCTATGCGCTGTTCTATCAGGAAAACCTCGCTTTTGGCCGTGGCCTGTCGGACGTCGACGAGCCGGCGCTGTGGGAAAAGAGCCTCGATGGCCGCGTGCTGCACTGGATCGAGGTCGGCCAGCCGGATAGCGAGCGCATCACCTGGTGCTCGCGGCGTACCGAGAAATTCAGCCTGGTGGCCTACGGCAATTTGCGCGTGTGGCAGACCAAGTGCCTGGACCCGGTACGCAGCCTGAAGAACATCAACGTCGTCGCCCTCGGTCAGGAGGCCCTGGCGGAACTGTCCCAGGATCTGCCGCGTTCGCTGTCCTGGAGCGTGATGATCAGCGACGGCGAACTGTTCGTCACCGACGAGCGCGGCCAGCACGAAATCCCGGTGGAGTGGCTGGCCGGCGAGCGTGAACTGAGCAACTGATGCAAACCGGGCCCGGCCCCGCCGGGCTTCGGCCCCCGATTCAACCGCACGAGTAGAAAACCCCGTCCATGCGTATCGAGTCCCGCCCGCTTCCCGATTCACTGCCCGACCTGGGCAACCTGCCGCCGTTGTTGACCCGCCTTTATGCCGCACGCGGGGTGCGCTCGGCAGTGGAGCTGGAAAAGGGCCTGGCGCGGCTGATTCCGTTCAGCCAGCTCAAGGGCATCGATGCCGCGGTCGAGCTGCTGGTCGAGGGCTTGCGGCAACGCCAGCGCATGCTGATCGTCGGTGATTTCGACGCCGACGGCGCCACGGCGAGTACCGTCGGCCTGCTCGGCCTGCGCATGCTGGGCGCCGCCCACGTCGATTATCTGGTGCCGAACCGCTTCGAGTACGGCTACGGCCTGACCCCGGAGATCGTCGCCGTGGCGCTGAGCCGCGGGCCCGAACTGCTGATCACCGTCGACAACGGTATTTCCAGTATCGAAGGCGTGGCGGCGGCCAAGTCGGCCGGGCTGAAGGTGCTGGTCACCGACCATCACCTGCCGGGCCACGAGCTGCCGGCGGCCGATGCCATCGTCAATCCCAACCAGCCGGGCTGCAATTTCCCCAGCAAATCCCTGGCTGGCGTCGGGGTGATCTTCTACGTGCTGCTGGCGCTGCGTGCGCGGCTGCGCGAACTGGGCTGGTTCACCGTCGAGCGCCCCGAGCCGAACCTGGGCGAGCTGCTCGACCTGGTCGCCCTGGGCAGCGTGGCTGACGTGGTACCGCTGGACGCCAATAACCGCATCCTGGTGCATCAGGGCCTGGCGCGTATTCGTGCTGGTCGCGCCCGCCCTGGGCTGCGCGCGCTTCTAGAAGTGGCTGGCAAGCAGCACGCACGGATCACGTCGACCGACCTGGGCTTTATCCTCGGGCCGCGGTTGAATGCGGCCGGGCGCCTCGACGACATGAGCCTGGGCATCGAATGCCTGCTCTGTGAAGACGAAGCTCTGGCCCGTGACATGGCGGTGCAGCTCGACCAGCTCAATCAGGACCGCAAGGCCATCGAGCAGGGCATGCAGCGCGAGGCCCTGGCCCAGCTCAAGGATTTGCCGGTAGAAAATCTGCCGTTCGGCCTGTGCCTGTTCGAGGCGGACTGGCACCAAGGCGTGATCGGCATCCTCGCCTCGCGCCTGAAGGAGCGCTACCACCGCCCGACCATCGCTTTCGCCGATGCCGGGGAGGGCATGCTCAAGGGTTCGGCCCGCTCGGTGCCGGGCTTTCATATCCGCGACGCACTGGACGCCGTGGCCTCGCGCCACCCAGGGCTGATCAGCAAGTTCGGCGGCCACGCCATGGCCGCCGGTCTGTCGTTGCCGGCCGAGCACTTCGAGACCTTCGCCAGGGCCTTCGACGATGAAGTCCGCCGCCAGCTCTGCGAGGACGACCTGACCGGTCGGCTATTGTCCGATGGCGTGCTGAGCATCGACGAATTCAACCTGCCGCTGGCCCGCGAGTTGCGCAACGCCGGCCCCTGGGGCCAGCATTTCCCCGAGCCGCTGTTCCACGGCGCGTTCCAGTTGGTGCAGCAGCGCATCGTCGGCGAGCGCCACCTCAAGGTGGTGCTCAAGAGCGAATGCGGCAGCGTTCAACTGGATGGCATTGCCTTTGGCGTCGACCGCGAAGTGTGGCCTAACCCGACCGTGCGCTGGGTCGAGCTGGCGTACAAACTCGATGTAAACGAGTTTCGTGGCCAGGAGTCGGTGCAGTTGCTGATCTCCCACCTGGCGCCGCGCTGATCGCATCACCACGCGCCTTATCGCCGCCCTGAACGTTGCCGGCAGGTCGTCTGTCTATCGACCTGCGGGCCGCGGTCGTTCGCGCAATATCCTGACGCAATCTGTAACCGACGGCGGCCAGGCTTCGCAGTAGATTCATCCGTTCCGAATCCCTGGAGACGTCCATGAATACGCGTGGCTTGCTCGACCAACTGCTCAAGTCCGGGCAGCAATTGCTGCAACAGAAAACCGCTGGCAAATCCTCATCCGGCCTGGGTGATGCCCTGGGCGGCCTACTTGGCGGCGCTTCTGGTAAAACCTCTGGCGGTGGTAGCGATCTGGGGTCGATGCTCAAGGGCGCCGGTGGCGGCGCTGCGCTGGCTATGCTGCTGGGCAACAAACGGGTCCGCAAGGTCGGTGGCAAGGTGGCGATCTATGGCGGTTTGGCCGCCCTTGGCGTGATCGCCTACAAGGCCTACGGCAACTGGCAGGCCAAGCAGGCCGGCGCGCCCAAGGGCGAGCCGCAGACCATCGATCGTCTGCCGGCGTCCGAAGTGGAGCTGCACAGCCAGAGCATCCTCAAGGCGCTGGTGGCTGCAGCCAAGGCCGACGGTCATGTCGACGAACGCGAGCGCGAGCTGATCGAGGGCGAGTTCAGCAAGCTGGCCAGCGACAGCGAAACTCAACATTGGCTGCACGCCGAGCTGAACAAACCACTGGACCCGGCCGAGGTGGCGCGCGCCGCCAGTACGCCGGAAATGGCCGCGGAGATGTACGTGGCCAGCGTGCTGATGGTCGACGAGGAGCACTTTATGGAGCGCGCCTATCTGGACGAGCTGGCCCGCCACCTCAAGCTCGACCCGGCCCTCAAGGCCGAGCTGGAAGCCCAGGTTCGCCAAGACCTCAATTAATCCCCTCGCACTATGACTGCCGGTGGCCTCGTGCCGCCCGGCAGCTGTCCGTGTTCTCCCTCTTCATGTCCGGGTGCCTGTTCTACAGTGAATAGGTCCGGTCTCGCTTGCGCTGCACTCGCAACGCCCCTAGAGTCCGGCAGCATGAGCTGGAGGCGCTGCCCTGCGGCGGATCACGAATATCGGCAGATGGGGTTGAATGTGAAGAACTGGACTGTTCGCCAGCGTATCCAGGCAAGTTTTGCGGTCATCATCGCGATCATGGTGCTGATGGCGGTGTCATCCTTCGAGCGCCTGCTGAAGGTCGAGGAAGGCGCTACTCGCCTGCTGGACGACGCCATGCCCGGTATGTTCCAGATTACTCAGGTGCGCAGCGGCTGGACGGACATGTTTCACCAGACCATCGTTCAGGTCAGCTTGCGTGAAGTGCACAGCCTCACCGACGCGGACAAGCAACTGATCAAGGGGGCTAACGACAAACTGGCTGCGTCCCTCACTGACTACCGCGCCACCATCCGCGATGACGCCGACCGAAGCGCACTCGAGGCGTTCGAAAAGACCCGAGATCTGTTCATTCAGCAGCAGGCTGAAGTCCTCGACCTCTATGACCTGGGGCGTCAGGCCGACGCCGAGGCACAGCTCAACGGTCAGCTCACCAATACTTGGAACGAAGGCCGCACGCAGCTGACCTCGATGATCGAACTCAATCGCGATGTGGCTTATTCCTCTGCGGGCGACATCGTGTCGGCAGTCAACCGCGCCGAGCTGAGCATGGCAATTTCCGTGCTGTTGGCGATCATCGTCGCATTCGTGTGCGGCTACTTCCTGATGCAGGCGATTACCCGCCCGGTGCAACAGGTGGTCAACACCCTGCAGACATTGGCCAGTGGCGATCTGACCGCGCGGCTGAATCTGGGCCGTCGCGACGAGTTCGGCGCTATCGAAACCGGTTTCAACGGTATGGCAGAAGAAATCAAAGCGCTGGTCGCCCAGGCGCAGCGCTCGGCCGTGCAGGTCACCACCTCGGTGACCGAGATCGCCGCTACCTCCAAACAGCAGCAGGCTACGGCCACCGAAACGGCTGCCACCACTACGGAAATCGGTGCCACCTCTAGGGAAATCGCTGCTACGTCCCGGGACCTGGTGCGCACCATGACCGAGGTTTCCGGCGCCGCCGAACAAACCTCGACCCTGGCCGGTGCCGGCCAGCTCGGCTTGGCGCGCATGGAAGACACCATGCACCAGGTCATGAGCGCCGCCGAGCTGGTCAACGCCAAGCTAGCGATCCTCAACGAGAAGGCTGGCAACATCAATCATGTGGTCACCACCATCGTCAAAGTGGCGGACCAGACCAACCTGCTGTCGCTCAATGCGGCCATCGAGGCGGAGAAGGCCGGGGAGTACGGGCGGGGGTTCGCGGTGGTCGCTACCGAAGTGCGCCGCCTGGCTGATCAGACGGCGGTGGCCACCTACGACATCGAGCAAATGGTGCGTGAGATCCAGTCGGCAGTATCCGCCGGTGTGATGGGCATGGACCGCTTCTCCGAGGAGGTACGCCGCGGTATCGCCGAGGTGGGGCAAGTTGGTGAGCAGTTGGCGCAGATCATTCATCAGGTGCAGGCGCTGGCGCCGCGCGTGCTGATGGTCAACGAAGGCATGCAGGCGCAGTCCACCGGTGCCGAGCAGATCAACCAGGCGCTGGTGCAGCTCAGCGAGGCCTCGTCGCAGACCGTCGAGTCGCTGCGCCAAGCCAGCGCCTCCATCGACGACCTCAATCTCGTGGCGAACGGTCTGCGCACCGGCGTCAGCCGCTTCAAGGTCTGAATCAATGACCGAGGCAGGCAGGTCTTCGCCGGGGCGGCGTAGTCCGGGACAACTGTTCCTGCTGTTCAGCATGGGCAGCGACCGCTACGCCCTGGACGTTCACGAGGTGGTCGAAGTGTTGCCGTTGCGCCGCTTTAAGCAGATTCCCGCCGCACCAACGTGGGTGGCTGGATTGTTTGTGTTTCGCGGCACACCCGTGCCGGTGATCGACCTGGCTGCCCAGGCGCTAGGGCAGCCTGCAGTGGTGCGCACCAGCACCCGCTTGGTCGTCGTGCATTATCAGACCCGCTGGCTGGGCCTGATTCTGGAGCAGGCCAGTGACACCCTGCGCAGCCCTGCCGAGTCCTTTGTGGACAGCGGCGTCGACCTGCCGAACGCCCGGTATCTGGGCCCGGTCCTCAAGTCCGAGCAGGGCCTGGTGCAGTGGGTTCGGGTCGCGGACCTGCTCGACGAGCCGGTCCGCGAGTTACTGTACGCGCCGCTTGCGGAGGGCGGTCGATGAGCGCGCGTTTTGAACGGCTCCTGCACGGCCTTATCGGCCTGGATGCCGAATCAGTCGGTCAGGTGGTGATCGAGCGTGCGGTTCGTCAGCGTATCGCGGCACTGAGCTGTGGCGACGAGGATACCTACTGGTTGAAAGTGCAGGGGTCGGCCAGTGAGCAGCAGGCGCTGGTCGAGGCGGTGGTGGTGCCGGAAACCTGGTTCTTCCGTTACCCGGAATCCTTCGTCGCGCTGGTCAGCCTGGCCCGTGAGCGCTGCGTGCAACTGGCTGGTGCCCGGCCGCTGCGCATCCTCAGCCTGCCATGCTCAACCGGCGAGGAGCCCTATTCGATCGCCATGGCACTGCTTGATGCCGGTGTGCCAGGCGACGGCTTTCGCATCGATGCCATGGACATCAGCGAGGTCAACCTGCAGAGAGCCGAGCGGGCCCGGTATGGCCGCAATTCCTTTCGTGGCGACGACCTGAGCTTTCGTGATCGTCATTTCAGCGAAACCCCAGAGGGCTTCGAGCTGCGCACCGAGGTACGACGCAAGGTGCGCCTGTTGGCTGGCAATCTCCTGGCGCCCGGCTTGCTGGCCGGCGAAGCGCCCTATGATTTCGTGTTCTGCCGCAACCTGCTGATCTACTTTGACCGACCGACCCAATATGCGGTAGCCGCTGTGTTGCAGCGACTAATGCGCGATGATGGTGCAATGTTCATCGGCCCCGCCGAGGCCAGCCTGTTCAGCCAGATCGGCATGCAGGCCTTGAGTATTCCGCTGGCGTTTGTATTTCGTCGTCAGGCCGCCCGGCCAGTGCAGTCGCCAGCGCCAAGCCTTCAAGTTCCGGCGAAGCCTGCGCCCAGAACAGCGCCTTTACCGCGCTCGGCTGCCCGGGTGCCTGCTGCGGTACTTCGCACGCCGGTCACGGCGCCTGCACCTGCTGCGGTCGTTGCCGATAGCGCACTGGAGGAAATTGCCGCCCTCGCCAATGCCGGGCGCAGTGACGAAGCGCGCGCCGCCTGTGAGCGCTACCTCGCCGCCCACGGGCCAGACGCCCAGGTGTTTTACTGGCTAGGGTTGCTCAGCGATGTGGCCGGGCGCCGCAGCGAAGCCCAGGCCTATTACCGCAAAACCCTTTACCTGGCGCCGACCCATGCCGAGGCCCTGGCGCACCTGTCGGCGCTGCTCGCCGCCGGTGGCGACTTGGCCGGTGCCAAGCGCCTGCAACAGCGAGCGGGCCGTGGAGTGAGCCGTGATGAGCGATAACTTGCTGCCGCTGAGCGATGCCGTCGACGACTGCTGGAACCGCATCGGCGTGCAGGGCGACAAGTCCTGCGAACGCCTGGTCAAACATATCCACTGCCGCAATTGCGAAGTGCACGCCGAACTGGCTACTCGACTGCTGGACCGCTTCGCGCTGCAGCGCAGCGACGCCCAGCCCGATGAGGAATGGGTCGAACAGGACGACAGCGAGCGCCGTTCGCTGCTGCTGTTCCGTCTGGGTGATGCCTGGTTGGCCTTGCCGACCCGGGCGCTCAGCGAAGTCGCCGCCAGCACGCCGATCCATTCCCTGCCGCACCAGCGTTCGCTGGGGCTGATCGGCGTGACCAACGTACGAGGCGCCTTGGTGGCGTGCTTTTCCCTGGGCGAAATGCTCGGGCTCGAGCCCGGTGAGGCGGTAAGCGAGCGCCGCGTGGTGCCGCGTATGCTGATCTTCAACCTGGCGGACGGGCCGGTGGTGATTCCGGTCGACGAGGTCGAGGGCATCGAGGCGATCGCCGTCGGCCAGATCGTCGAGTCCGGCGCTGGCAGCGTACCGGTGGGCCGCCGGTTCGCGGCGGGCGTGTTGCAATGGAAAGGCCGTAGCGTGACCCTGCTCGACGAACAGCTCGTGCAGCAGACCATCGCCAGGAGTTTCGGATGACGCCCGATCAGATGCGCGACGCATCACTGCTGGAGCTGTTCAAGCTTGAAGCCGAGGCCCAGACCCAGGTGCTCAACAGCGGCCTGATGGTGCTCGAGCGTGACCCACGGCATGCCAGCAGCCTCGAGGCCTGCATGCGCGCGGCCCACTCGCTCAAGGGGGCGGCACGTATCGTCGGCCTGGATGCCGGGGTCAAGGTCGCCCACGTCATGGAGGATTGCCTGGTCGAAGCCCAGGAAGGCCGCCTGCTGCTCAGCCCTGAGCATATCGATGCCTTGTTGCAGGGCGCCGATATTCTGCTTGGGCTTGGCACGCCGCTTCAGCCCGGTGCGGTCGATCCTGGTATCGACGCCCTGGTGGCGCGCCTGGGCGCATTGGCGCGCGGGCTCCCGGCTCCGTCTGCGGCGCCGGTGCAGGCACCAAGTCCTGTTGCGGAGCCTGCTGCCGCCATTGCGCCATCCGAGTCGCCAGTTAAAGCACCTGTTGTCGAGCCGCCCGTTGCACTGCCGCCTGCCAAACCGGAACCCAGCGAGCCTGCAGGCGAGGGCCGCGCTCGGATTCTGCGGGTCAGTGCCGAACGACTCGATCACCTGCTGGATATCTCCAGCAAATCCCTGGTGGAATTCCAGCGCATCAAACCCCTGGGCGACAGCCTGCAGCGCCTGAAACGTCTGCAGGCCACAGCCCGCCGCGCACTGGATGTGGCACGCGAAGCGTTGCCCAAGGGCGCTGTGGATGCCCAGGCCGAGGCCATGCTGCAGGAAACCCGCCAGGCGCTTGGCGAGTGCCAGCAGCTGCTGGTTCAGCACATGACCGACCTGGACGACTTCGGCTGGCAGGGTGGACAGCGCGCCCAGTCGCTCTACGACGCTGCGCTGGCCTCGCGCATGCGTCCATTCGCCGATGTGCTGGCCGGGCAGGAACGCATGCTGCGTGACCTATCCCGCTCGCTTGGCAAGCAGGTGCGCCTGGTGGTCGAAGGCGAGAGCACCCAGGTCGACCGCGACGTGCTTGAACGCCTCGAAGCGCCGCTCACCCATCTGCTACGCAATGCTCTGGACCACGGTATCGAAACGCCCGAGCGGCGCCTGGCTCAGGGCAAACCGGCCGAAGGGCAGATCCTGATCCGCGCCCGACACCATGCCGGCATGCTGTTGCTCGAGCTGCGCGACGACGGCGGCGGCGTTGATCTCGAGAAGCTGCGCCAGGCGGTGATCAGCCGCGGTTTCGCCACCGAGCAGACTGGCGAGCAGCTGACCGAAGACGAACTGCTGGCTTTCCTGTTCCTGCCTGGCTTCAGCATGCGCGATCAGGTTACCGAGGTGTCCGGCCGTGGTGTTGGCCTGGACGCCGTGCAGCATATGGTGCGGCAGCTGCGTGGCGGCGTGCGCATGCAGCAGCGCCATGGCGAGGGCTCGACCTTCCACCTGGAAGTGCCGCTGACCTTGTCGGTGGTCCGCAGCCTGGTGGTCGAGGTGGGCGGCGAAGCCTACGCGCTGCCGCTCGCCCATATTGAACGCATGACCCGTCTGCAGGCCGAGGACATCGTTCAGCTCGAAGGTCGTCAGCACTTCTGGAGCGAGGGCCAGCACGTCGGCCTGATCGCCGCCAGCCAGATTCTCCAGCGCCCGGAAGGCAAGCCCAGCGACAACGGCATCCCCGTGGTGCTGATCCGCGACCGCGACAGCCTGTTCGGTCTGGTGGTCGAGCGCTTCATCGGCGAACGTACCCTGGTGGTGATGCCGCTGGACGCGCGCCTGGGCAAGGTGCAGGACGTATCCGCCGGCGCCCTGCTGGACGACGGCACCCCGGTGTTGATTCTCGATGTCGAGGACATGCTGCATTCGGTGGCCAAGCTGCTCGGCAGCGGGCGCCTGGAACGGGTCGACCGCAACGCCCGGCAACTGTCCGGCAGCAAGCGCAAGCGCGTGCTGGTGGTCGACGACTCGCTGACCGTGCGCGAGCTGGAGCGCAAGCTTTTGCTGTCGCGCGGCTACGACGTGGCGGTGGCAGTGGATGGCATGGACGGCTGGAACGCGCTGCGCGCCGAGCACTTCGATTTGCTCATAACTGACATCGACATGCCACGCATGGACGGCATCGAATTGGTCACCCTGGTACGCCGCGACAGCCGCTTGCAGTCGCTGCCGGTGATGGTGGTGTCCTACAAGGATCGGGAAGAAGACCGCCGGCGTGGACTGGATGCCGGGGCCGACTATTATCTTGCCAAGGCCAGTTTCCATGACGAGGCGTTACTCGACGCCGTGGTTGACCTGGTAGGGGAACCACACGAATGAGGATCGGGATCGTCAACGACATGCCGCTCGCGGTGGAGGCCATTCGCCGGGCGCTGGCGCAGGAGCCGGCGCATCGTATCGTCTGGGTGGCGGGCAACGGTGCCGAGGGCGTGGCGTGTTGCCAGGCTGACACGCCGGATCTGGTATTGATGGACTTGCTGATGCCGGTCATGGACGGTGTCGAGGCGACGCGGCGGATCATGGCGCAGACGCCCTGCGCGGTACTGATCGTCTCGGTGGATATCGAGCAGTACGTCAACCGCGTGTTCGAGGCCATGGGGCATGGTGCTCTGGATGCCGTCAACACCCCTTCGCTTGGCGGGCAAAGTAGCGAAGCTGCGGTGCTGCTGCGCAAGATCCAGAACATCGGCTGGCTGATCGGCCAGAGTAGCAACCGCAAGCCGATCGCCGCGGCAACTGCGCCAGCTAACACAGCCGCCCGCCGCCTGGTGGCTATCGGTGCCTCGGCCGGCGGGCCGGCGGCGCTGGCCGTGCTGCTCAAGCAATTACCGCGTAACTTCAATGCTGCAGTGATGCTGGTGCAGCATGTCGACGAAGTGTTCGCTGCCGGCATGGCCGAATGGCTGGCAGGTGAGTCGGCCCTGCCGGTGCGCCTGGCTCGCGATGGTGAGCAACCGCAGCCGGGCCTGGTGCTGCTGGCCGGTACCAACAACCATATGCGCCTGCAGCGCAACGGCACCCTGACCTACACCGCGGAACCGCGCAGCCACGTATACCGGCCTTCCATCGATGTGTTTTTTGACAGCTTGGTCGAGCACTGGACGGGCGAGGGCATTGGCGTGCTGCTCACCGGCATGGGCCGCGACGGTGCCCAAGGTTTGAAGAACATGCGCAACCGTGGTTTCACCACCATCGCCCAGAACCAGGCCAGCTGCGCGGTGTATGGCATGCCCAAGGCCGCCGCCGAACTGCAGGCGGCCAACGAAATACTCACGCTGGAGCGTATCGCACCACGCATCGTCGAACTGTTTGGCTGATAGACTAACCGCCACTCACCAGAGGCCTGCCTTCAACCGGTCCGGAGACCAACATGCAAGTCCCACCCCAATCCATGGAAGAATTCGGCTCACGCAAGGACGGCGCGGTCATGGTGTTGCTGGTCGATGACCAGGCGATGATCGGGGAGGCGGTTCGTCGTGAGCTGCTGGGCGAGGAGGGCATCGATTTCCACTATTGCTCCGACCCGACTCAGGCCATCGCCGTGGCCGAGCAGCTGCGCCCGACGGTGATTCTGCAGGATCTGGTGATGCCCGGTGTCGACGGCATTACCCTGCTCGGCGAATACCGTGCGCGCCCGGCGTTGCGCGATGTGCCGATCATCGTGCTGTCGACCAAGGACGATGCCACGGTAAAGAGCTCGGCATTCGCCGCCGGCGCCAACGATTACCTGGTCAAGCTGCCTGATACCATCGAGATGGTGGCTCGTATTCGCTATCACTCGCGCTCTTACATGGCCCTTCTGCAGCGCGACGAAGCCTACCGCGCATTGCGTGAAAGCCAGCAGCAACTGCTGGAAACCAACCTGGTGCTGCAGCGGCTGATGAACTCCGACGGCCTGACCGGGCTGTCCAATCGTCGCCATTTCGATGAGTACCTGGAGATGGAATGGCGCCGTGCGACCCGCGAGCAGACTGCGCTGTCGCTGCTGATGATCGACGTCGACTTCTTCAAGAGCTTCAATGATCATTTCGGTCATGTGGCCGGTGACGATGCCCTGCGCCGTGTAGCAGCCGCGCTACGCGGTAGCTGTAGCCGCTCTACCGACCTGGCTGCACGCTACGGCGGCGAGGAGTTCGCCATGGTGTTGCCCGGCACTTCAGCTGGCGGTGCGCGACTTCTGGCCGAAAAGGTACGCCGCGCGGTGACCGACCTCGGCATCCCCCACCACAAACCAGAGCCGGACTCGGTGCTGACCGCCAGCATCGGCGTCGCCACCCTGGTGCCGCGGGTCGGCCAGACGTCTCTGCAACTGGTCAACCTTGCCGACCAGGGCCTGTACATGGCCAAGCAGGCTGGCCGCGATCAGGTCGGTCTGGTCAACGACACCAGCGCATTGTCCTGAGTCACTGTGGCTCGTCCGCCGGCGCTTCGCCGTGCAGCATGACGCGGCCGCGGCCGGTCTGCTTGGCGCGGTATAGGGCCTGATCGGCCATCTCCATCACCTTTTCGAGATCCGCATCGTGCTGTGGCCAGAGCGCGCCGCCGATGCTGCAGCCGATCAGCAATTGCCGGCTTTCCCAATGTATCGGCGCCGCCAGGGCCTGGAGCGTGCGCTCGGCGATCTGCCGGGCCTGGTTGGCTGCGTCATCGGCAGCCACCTGCAGGATCATCAGAAACTCGTCGCCGCCCAGGCGCACCACCAAGTCGCCGCCGCGCAGGCAGCCACGCATCCGTGAGGCCGCCTCGCGTAGCACCTGATCCCCAGCGCCGTGCCCATAGCGGTCGTTGACCGGCTTGAAACCGTCTAGATCCAGATAGAGCACCGCCAGGCCGTCCTGGGCGCTCTGATTACGTTGCTGCGCCCGGGGTAGAAAGCGCGCCAGCGCGGCGCGATTTGGCAGGCCGGTCAGCGGGTCGTGGTGGGCACGGTTTTCCAGCGCATCAAGTTCGGCGTGCTGATGGGTGAGGCTTTCCACCAGGTGGCGGATGGAATGGCTGAGCCGGGCGATCTCGCGAGGACTACCGATTTCCGGGATCACGGTGATTTCGCCACTGGCCAGGCGGTCGGCCGCGCGGGCGATGGTGCGCAGCGGGCGGGTCACGTAGCTGGCCAGCAGCCAGCCGCAGGCGGCGAACAGCAGGGCCAGCACCACGCTCCAGGCGAGAATGATCAGGTGCATGGCCCGTACCGGCGCATCGGCCAGCTCAAGATCCTGACGGGCCACCACCATCCAGCCCAGGCCCGGATAGTCGAGGTAGCCCTGGCTGGCTGTCAGGCCGGTGAGGTATTGCTTGCCGTCGGGCCATTGCTGAACGGCCCAGTCGCTCTGCCGGGCCGACAGGTTCTGCATCATCGGCAGATGCAGTTTCTGTCCGACCAGCTCGCGGGGGCCAAGCAGGATGGTGCGATCGCGGCCGATCACGAAGAATTCCACCTGGCGGGTTTCCTCTATGGGCTTGAGGATCGCCTCGCGTACCTCGTCGGCCCAAGACCATGACAGATGCGAGGCCAGCACACCGACCAGGTGGCCAGTGTCATCGCGCACCGGCAGGCTGATGTCGACGAACTTCATCGCCTCGCCGGTAGGGTTGGGCAGCAGCTTGGCCAGCAGCACTGCCTCGTGCACGTCGCCGATGAACAGTTCCTTGCTGCCTTCGAGAAATACCGGCCGCTGGGCGATGCTGGCGCCTTCAAGAATGCCGTCGCTGGAAGCCCGTACCTTGCCCTGGGCATCGGTGAAACCGATCCAGGCGATGCTCGGGAACTTGCCCTGCAGCTCGTCGAGCAGGCGGCGTACTTCGCGGCTGTCGCCCGGGTGGCGCAGGGCACTGAGGCTGCCGATCACCTGTAGCATGCTGGCGCGGCTCTGCATGTCGCGATCCAGGCGATCGACCATGGTGTAGGAGACTTCGGCCAGGTCGCGGCCGATTTCTGCGCGGATGCGCTGGCTGGAATCCCGGCTGATCAGGCCGCCGAGCAGCAGGCTGAGCAGGCAGACCAGTGCCACGGTGAGCAGGGCATAGTGGCTACGCAGGCTTTGGGTGCGGAGCATTGGGGCTGGAGATCCTTGGCTCGATGGCGGGCTGCCCGTCGAGTATAGAAGGGCCGTTAGTGCGCAGGTGGCCGATCACCGCCTGGCGTGCTGCCAGAATAGCCTGAGTCGGGTATACTCCGCGGCTTTTCCGAAGTTTTACCTGCGAGTGCCGCCAGCCATGGAAATCAACCCGATCCTGAACAGCATCAAGGACCTGTCCGAGCGCACCCAGACTATTCGGGGGTATCTTTGACTACGATCACAAGCATGATCGTCTCGTCGAAGTAAACCGCGAACTCGAAGACCCGAACGTCTGGAACAAGCCTGAATACGCCCAGAGCCTGGGCCGTGAGCGCTCCACCCTGGCGCAGATCGTCGAAACCATCGACGACCTGACCGGCAGCCTGGCCGACTCTCGCGACCTGCTGGACATGGCTGTAGAAGAGAACGATCAGGGCGCCGTCGACGACGTCGCCGCTGAAATCGAGCGCCTGCGCGAAATTCTCGAGAAGCTCGAATTCCGCCGCATGTTCAGCCACGAGATGGACCCCAACAACTGCTACCTGGATATCCAGGCCGGCTCCGGTGGTACCGAGGCCCAGGACTGGGCCAACATCCTGCTGCGCATGTACCTGCGCTGGGCCGACAAGCGCGGCTTCAATGCCGAGATCGTCGAGCTGTCCGAAGGTGAGGTCGCCGGCATCAAGGGCGCCACCGTGCACATCAAGGGCGAGTACGCCTTCGGCTGGTTGCGTACCGAGATCGGCGTGCACCGCCTGGTGCGCAAGAGCCCGTTCGACTCCGGCGCCCGTCGCCACACCTCGTTTTCGGCGGTGTTCGTCTCGCCCGAGATCGACGACAAGGTGGAGATCGAAATCAACCCGGCCGACCTGCGCATCGACACCTACCGCTCCTCCGGTGCTGGTGGTCAGCACGTCAACACCACCGATTCGGCGGTACGTATCACCCACGTGCCGACCAACACCGTGGTGGCCTGCCAGAACGAACGTTCCCAGCACGCCAACAAGGACACCGCCATGAAGATGCTGCGGGCCAAGTTGTACGAGCTGGAGATGCAGAAACGCAACGCCGCCTCCCAGGCGCTGGAAGACAGCAAGTCGGATATAGGCTGGGGCCACCAGATCCGCTCCTATGTGCTCGATGACTCGCGCATCAAGGATCTGCGTACCGGCGTCGAGCGTAGCGATTGCCAGAAGGTGCTCGACGGCGACCTCGACGGTTACCTCGAAGCCAGCCTCAAACAGGGCCTCTGAGCCCGCACCCCATGCCGGGGCCGCTGCCCGTGAGCAGCGGCGCCCTGCGGATTTATTCATCGAATCAGTGACCAGACGCCAGGCAGACAGACGACCATGAGCGACCAACAGCCCGACCAGCACGAACTGCAACAGGAAGAAAACAAGCTGATTGCCCAGCGCAAGGAAAAGCTTGCTGCCATCCGTGAGCAGGGCAGTGCCTTCCCGAACGACTTCCGCCGCGACAATCTCTGCGCCGAGCTGCAGAAACAGTACGTGGACAAGACCAAGGAAGAGCTGGAAGCGGCGGCCATTCCGGTCAAGGTTGCCGGGCGCATCATGCTCAACCGTGGCGCGTTCATGGTCATCCAGGACATGAGCGGGCGTATCCAGGTCTACGTCAACCGTAAGACCCTGCCCGAAGAAACCCTGGCTCAGGTAAAGACCTGGGACATGGGCGACATCATCGCCGCCGAAGGCACCCTGGCCCGTTCCGGCAAGGGCGACCTTTACGTCGAGATGACCAGCGTGCGCCTGCTGACCAAGTCGCTGCGCCCGCTGCCGGACAAGCACCACGGCCTGACCGATACCGAGCAGCGCTACCGCCAGCGCTACGTCGACCTGATCGTCAACGAAGAAGTACGCGACACCTTCCGCGTGCGTTCCCACGTCATCGCCCACATCCGCAAGTTCCTCGCCGAGCGCAACTTCCTGGAAGTGGAAACGCCGATGCTGCAGACCATTCCCGGGGGGGCCGCGGCCAAGCCGTTCGAAACTCACCACAATGCCCTGGACATGGCCATGTTCCTGCGCATCGCGCCGGAGCTGTACCTCAAGCGTCTGGTGGTTGGTGGCTTCGAAAGGGTCTTCGAGATCAACCGCAACTTCCGTAACGAAGGCGTTTCGACCCGGCACAACCCCGAGTTCACCATGCTCGAGTTCTACCAGGCCTACGCCGACTACGAAGACAACATGGACCTGACCGAGGAGCTGTTCCGCGAGCTGGCCCAGACCATTCTCGGTAGCACCGACGTGCCGTACGGCGACAAGGTGTTCCACTTCGGCGAGCCATTCGTACGCCTGTCGGTGTTCGACTCCATCCTCAAGTACAACCCGGAAATCACTGCCGCTGACCTGCAGGATCTGGACAAGGCTCGCGCCATCGCCAAGAAAGCCGGCGCCAAGGTGCTCGGCTTCGAAGGCCTGGGCAAGCTGCAGGTGATGATTTTCGAGGAGCTGGTCGAGCACAAGCTGGAGCAGCCGCACTTCATCACTCGTTACCCGTTCGAAGTCTCGCCGCTGGCCCGTCGCAGCGACGATGATCCAAGCGTGACCGATCGCTTCGAGCTGTTCATCGGTGGCCGCGAGATCGCCAATGCCTACTCCGAGCTCAACGACGCTGAAGACCAGGCCGCGCGCTTCATGCAGCAGGTGGCCGACAAGGACGCCGGTGACGACGAAGCCATGCACTTCGACGCCGACTTCGTGCGCGCCCTCGAGTACGGCATGCCGCCGACTGCGGGCGAGGGCATCGGCATCGACCGTCTGGTGATGTTGCTGACCAATTCGCCGTCGATTCGTGACGTGATTCTATTCCCGCACATGCGCCCGGAACTCTAAGAACCTGTTCGCTATCTGCTGCGCGTCGGCGCTCCTGCGTTAAAAACAAGCTCGGAATGCTCATTTACCACTTGTAAACTCCGCTTCCTCGCTTGTTTTTGCCTTGGATCGCTCTAGCTCGCGAGATCGTGAACAGGCTCTAAGGATCGAACGAGCCGCCTCAGGGCGGCTTTTTATTGCCCGCGATTCTGCGCCTATCCTTGAGATAGCGCGCTTGACGCAGTGCGCAGCAGGGTTGGACTATCAGGCCGTTGCCGGCCACACGCCTGTCTCAAGGAGAGCATGATGAAAGCCTGTCGCGCATTGGTGGTGCTGTCGTTGCTGCTCTTGAGCGGCTGCCTGGTGACCTTCAGGGAGCCGATTCCGGCCAACGAGGCGGCGCCGATTCCGCTGCTCGGCGTGTGGTCGCGGGTGGACGAGTGGGGCGAGCTGCGTTACCTGGACATCACCCGTGCCGGCTCCAACCTGTACAAGGCCGACACCTACGTCGACAACCCGGATAACGTGCCCAGCGTGCAGAGCTACAGCTTCACCGTGGCCCACCACGGGCGGCGCTGGTACCTGTCTGCGGGCCTGCCCAAGCGCATGGGCGCCAACTACGCCATCGGCGGCTTCGAACTGACACAGACCGGCGAGCTGGTGCTTTTCAACCTGGATGTTGAGCGTATTCGCCAGGCCATCGCCACGGGCGAGCTGGCCGGCAACGACGTACAGATGCCCCAGGGCCAGGGCGTGCTGGTCACCAGCAAGTTGGACAAGGTGTTCGCCTACCTGAACGATCCTGCCAACTCCGACCTGTTCGTCGAAGTGGCGCGCTACCAGCGCAGCGTGCCCTGACATTTTCAACGCAAAGAGGATTGCCATGAACAGCCACCTAGCACTCGACGGCTACCAACTGGCGGTGCGCGCGCTGTCCGACCGCATTGTCGAGGCGCAGACGCCAATCCGCGTGCTCGATGCGGTGAAATGGGACGATTCCGTTCGCCAGACCTTTCTCAAGCACAAGGGCCGCGAGCTGCCGGCCATCGACCGTAGCTACTACGACAGCCGTCCGCTGCCCTTTGACCCGGCCGCCAAGAAGCTGGAATTCCAGAATATCGAGCGCGACATCACCCGCCAGCTCGGTCAGTTCAACCCGGTCGGGCAGATCATGCGCCGCATGTGCCGCGAGTACCGCATGGTGATTCGCATGCTGGAAGCGCGCGGCACCTCGGATTTCGGGCTGATTTCCCAGGAGCTGTACGGCGCTGCGTCCGACGCCTTCCACGCCGGTGACCCGACCCTGGCGGATCTGGGGCTGATGTTTTCCGACTACCTGAACAACATCGACAGCCGCGGTGATCTCAAGGACGAACCCAAAACCCTGGGCGCCAAGGAAGCCGTGGCCCTGCTGCAGAGCCGCCTGAACCTGGTATTCGGCGAGAGCGAGAACACCATTCGTGTGTTCGAGTCCGACGGCATTCTTGCCGACGCCGCGGCCGGCGCCGACTACATCAAGATCCGCACTGACGCCATGTTCAACGAGCGTGACGTCAAGGCGCTGGAAGTGCACGAAGGGCTGGTGCACGTGGCGACCACGCTGAATGGCCAGAACCAGCCGATCTGCACCTTTCTGGCCAAGGGGCCACCCTCGTCGACGGTCACCCAGGAAGGCCTGGCGATTCTCATGGAAGTGATCGCGTTCGCCTCCTACCCCAGCCGCCTGCGCAAGCTGACCAACCGTACTCGCGCCATTCACATGGCCGAGCAGGGCGCCGACTTCGTGCAGGTCTGCGATTTCTACCGCGAGCAGGGTTTCAGCCTGGAAGACAGCTACAGCAATGCCAGCCGAGCCTTCCGCGGCTCGGCGCCGGACGGTCTGCCCTTTACCAAGGACCTTTCTTATCTGAAGGGTTTCATCATGATCTACAACTATATCCAGCTCGCGGTGCGCAAAGGAAAGCTGGAACAGATCCCTTTATTGTTCTGTGGCAAGACCACGCTCGAGGATATGCGTACGCTACGCCAGCTGGTCGATGAAGGCCTGGTGAGCCCACCCAAGTACCTACCGCAGCAGTTTCGCGACCTCAACTCGCTGTCGGCCTGGATGTGCTTTTCCAACTTCCTCAATCACCTGAGCCTGGATCGGATCGAAGCCGACTACGCCAATATCCTCTGAGCACCGGCTCGGGTCGGTGGCGATGCGGCAGATCCCCACTTTTCCGAGCTGCCTGACCGGGCAGCCTGCACCGAGATGATGCCGGTATGACAGCGCCCAACCCCATTCCTCTGATTCTCACCGCCATCGGCAGCGTCGCCGGCACCGTGGCGGTGCTCGGTTATTACGGCTACCTGCATTTCGCCAAGCCTGAAGACGCCTTGCTGCTGGCCGAATTCACCATGCTCAAGACCATTCCCGGCGAGGATTACCGGGTCAGCCTGAAGCCCGCCGACCAAGTGGCGCAGTGCATCGATGGCGTGCTGGTACTGTTCGATCTACAGCAGAAGGGCCTCAGCGGCGTACTGGTGGATGACGCCAAGCGCGCGGTGCGCTGCAACCCCTGAAATGATAAACCCCGCCTGAGCGGGGTTTGTCATTCAAGGAAGTCTGTAGCCTTGCGCAGCAGACTCCCTCAGGCAGGCCAGAGCCTTAGTTGCTCATGCTCGAGCGTGGGGCGACCGGCTTGTTGTCGTTGGAAATAGTCACTTCCACACGACGATTCATGGCGCGGCCGGCCGAGTCGCTGTTGCTGGCAACCGGGTATTCTTTGCCATAACCCTGAGCGACGATGCGCTCCGGGCCGACACCCTGGCTGATCAGCGCGGCGCGAACGGAGTTGGCGCGGCGCTCGGACAGGCTCTGGTTGTACTGAGCCGAGCCGGTGCTGTCGGTGTAGCCTTCGACGATCACCTTGCGATCCGGGTTTTCCTGCAGGAACTGGGCGAGCTTGGTGATGTTGTGCATGCCGCCCGGCTTGAGCTCGGAGCGATCCAGATCGAACAGTACGTCACCAAAGGTCACCAGGGTGCCGCGCTCGGTCTGCTTGGCGTTCAGGCTGTCCTGCAGCTGCTTGATCTGCGCATCGCGGGCTTCCAGACGCGCCTGGGCACGTTGGGCGCCGGTCTGCTCCAGGTTCTGCTCGGTGGTGCGCAGAGCGATGGTCTGTTCGGCAAGCTCGATGCGCTTGTTGGCCAGGTAGGACAGCTGGTCGACGCGCTTCTCGTCTTCTTTCTCGCGGTAGGCCTTCTCTGCACGCTCCAGGGCTTCGCCGGCGTCCTTGGTTTCCAGAGCGGCTACTTTGACCGACTCCGGGTTGGTCTGCAGGCTGGAGTAGCTGCTGCGCGCCTGCTCCAGGTTGACGTTGGGCTTGGAGGCGCAAGCAGCTAGGCCGACGCTCAGGGCCAGCAGGGCAGGAATCATCACTTGATTACGCATGGTCGTTCATCCTTCTATGAATTGGCGAAAGCGGTAGCGGGGCGTTATTACTGCTGACCCTGAGGGCGCATCTGCTCGGCGCCACGCATGCCTTCCTGACGCAGCTCTTCGATACCCTGCTGAGCATCCTTGAGCGCCTTGTCCGCCTTGGCAGCCTGGGTCTTGCGGGTCGCTACGCGGGCGTCCCACTCGGCCTGCTCAGCCAGCCGCTTGGCTTCTTCGTAGTTCTTTTCGACCATTTCCAGCTCGGCCTGCTTGAGCTTGTCCTGAGCGGATTTGGTTTCTACTGCGGCGAACTCGGTGCCGCCGGAGCTGACGGCTTCATTGACGGCGGACTTGGTCACGGCCATCTGCTCGCTGGGCGGGTTGCCAGCGCAGCCTGCCAGCAGCAGGCTGCTGCCAATGGCCAGCGCAGCGACCTTCCAGCTGGCCAGTTGGGTACGAGCATTTGGGGCAGTTTTAGTGGTCATGGTGTGCAACTCCATTGGTAAATAACTGGCAAAACAGTCGGTTCCACGATGGTTACCTGCCGGACGGAGCTCAGGAGCGTAGGGCTGCTGAGTAAGTTTTTCTCCGGCGACCAGTGGTCGCATCGGCATAGTTGTGTGAGTTGGCCACTTAGCGAAACGTTCAGCAAAAAACTGCAGAGTGCCACCAGAGAGTTGCCATTCAGAGCTGCGCAGGCCCCGTGGCTGCTGGCCTGCACGCATCTGACCAAGTGATCAGGTTGGCGAGGGCGGTTGCCCCGCGTCGAGCTCCTGGCGGTAGTGGCGGGCCAGTTCGAGAAAGCGCGGCGTTGGCCCGATGTCTTCATAGACCGGATTGCCTTCCTCGTCGGTGGCCACCACCTGGCTGCCCTGCACGTAGGGCATGCTGGCTTCCAGGTCTTCCAGCGCGGCGCTCAGCAGTTCGGCGAGCAATTCTTCGGGGCGACGTTTGGGGTACATGTGGTGCAGCGCCGCCAGGCGGGCGGCGGCCTCCACGTCCAGGTGCACTTGGTAAGGCGCGCTGGTCAACTGGCCGGTGGCGTTCTGTTCCCATTGCTGGACGAGCTGGCGAATCTTCATAGAGACCTCGGGGCAGGGTTGTTTCCTAGAGACCCGAGCGCTCCGGTGGCGTTCCGGTTGCAGCTCGTTGTGCGGGCCGGATGCGGCTTTACTCATGGCCTGGCTTGTCAGGCGCCTCGCGGCTGGGCAATCTGAGGGCTCACGCAGAGGCGATGGGAGACTGGTATGACGCAAATCGATGCACGTCTACGCGAGGATGTTCACCAACTCGGTGAGCTGCTCGGCACCACCATCCGCGATCAGCACGGCGAAGCGTTTCTCGACAAGATCGAGCGCATTCGCAAGGGCGCCAAGGCCGCGCGCCAGGGCTCGGCTGACGGCGCACGGCAGCTCAGCGAAACTCTCGACGGGCTGCACGATGACGAGCTGTTGCCGGTGGCCCGCGCCTTCAACCAGTTTCTCAACCTGGCCAATATCGCCGAGCAGTACCACCGCGTGCGCCGCCGTGGCACTGGCGAAGCGCAGCCCTTCGAAAACCGCGTGTTCGACGAGTTGCTGCAGCGCCTGCGGGCCAACGGTCATGAGCCCGCAGCCCTGGCCCGACAGGTCGCCGAGCTGGATATCGAGCTGGTGCTTACCGCACATCCCACCGAGGTGTCGCGGCGCACGCTGATTCAGAAGTACGACGCCATATCCGCGCAGCTCGCCGAGCAGGATCACAGTGACCTGTCGAGCGCCGAACGTGAGGCCATTGCCAGCCGCCTGCAACGGCTGATCGCCGAGGCCTGGCACACTGAGGAAATTCGCCGCGTACGGCCGACCCCGGTGGACGAGGCCAAGTGGGGCTTCGCGGTGATCGAAAATTCCCTGTGGTACGCGCTGCCGACGATGATGCGCAAGGCCGACCAGGCGTTGCAGCGGGAAACCGGGCAACGCCTGCCGCTGGACGCCGCCCCGATTCGCTTCGCCTCGTGGATGGGCGGTGATCGCGACGGCAACCCCAATGTCACCGCCAAGATTACCCGCGAGGTGCTGCTGCTGGCGCGCTGGATGGCCGCCGACCTGTACCTGCGCGACATCGACAGCCTGGCCGCCGAGCTGTCCATGCAGCGCGCCAACGACGAGCTGCGCGCCCGCGCAGGTGACAGTGCCGAGCCCTACCGCGCCGTACTCAAGCAACTGCGCGAGCGGCTGCGTGCCACCCGAACCTGGGCCCACGAATCGCTGGCCGGGTCGGTCAATCCGCCAGCGCAGGTGCTGCACGATAACGCCGAGCTGCGCGAGCCCTTGCTGCTCTGCTATCGCTCCCTGCATGACTGCGGCATGGGGGTGATCGCCGATGGCCCGCTGCTGGATTTCCTGCGTCGCGTCGGTACCTTCGGGCTCTTCCTGGTGCGCCTCGACGTGCGCCAGGACGCCACCCGTCATGCTTCTGCCATGGCCGAGATCACCGAGTACCTGGGCCTGGGCCGCTACGACAGCTGGGACGAAGAACAGCGGCTGGCATTCCTGCAGGATGAGCTGAGCGGTCGCCGGCCCTTGCTGCCGGCCGATTTCAAGCCCAGCGACGACGCGGCCGAAGTGCTCGCCACCTGCCGCGAAGTGGCGGCTGCGCCGGCGGCCTCGCTGGGCTCCTATGTGATCTCCATGGCGGGCGCTGCCTCGGACGTGCTCGCGGTGCAGCTGCTGCTCAAGGAAGCCGGGCTGCGCCGCCCGATGCGAGTGGTGCCGCTGTTCGAAACCCTGGCGGACCTGGACAACGCTGCTGTGGCCATCGAGCGATTGCTTGGCCTGCCGGACTATCGCGCCGGCCTGCAGGGCCCGCAGGAAGTGATGATCGGCTATTCGGATTCCGCCAAGGACGCCGGCACCACCGCAGCCGCCTGGGCGCAGTACCGCGCCCAGGAAAGCCTGGTGCGCATCTGCCGCGAGCACGAGGTCGAGCTGCTGCTGTTCCATGGTCGCGGCGGCACCGTGGGACGCGGCGGCGGCCCGGCCCACGAGGCGATCCTATCGCAGCCGCCGGGTTCGGTTAACGGGCGCTTCCGCACCACCGAGCAGGGCGAGATGATCCGCTTCAAGTTCGGCATGCCGGATATCGCCGAGCAGAACCTCAACCTCTACCTGGCCGCGGTGCTGGAAGCCACCTTGCTGCCGCCACCGGTGCCGCAGAAGAGCTGGCGCGCGCAGATGGACAAGCTGGCCGCCGATGGCGTGGCCACCTACCGCGGCGTGGTGCGCGAGCATCCGCAATTCGTCGAGTACTTCCGCCAGGCCACGCCCGAGCAGGAGCTTGGCCGTCTGCCCTTGGGCAGCCGGCCAGCGAAGCGTCGCGAGGGTGGGGTGGAAAGCCTGCGCGCCATCCCGTGGATTTTCGCCTGGACCCAGACCCGCCTGATGCTGCCCGCTTGGCTCGGCTGGGAGGCCGCCTTGCGCAATGCGCTGGAGCGTGGCGAGGGCGAGTTGCTGCGCGAAATGCGCGAGCAGTGGCCGTTCTTCCGCACGCGCATCGACATGCTGGAGATGGTGCTGGCCAAGGCCGACGAGTCGATCGCCAGGCTGTATGACGAGCGCCTGGTGACGCCTGAACTGCAACCTTTGGGCGCGCATTTACGCGACCTATTGTCGCAGGCCAGCGAGGTGGTGCTGGGGCTGACCGGTCAATCGCAGCTCTTGGTACACAGTCCCGAAACCCTGGAGTTCATTACCGTGCGCAACACTTATCTCGACCCGCTGCACCTGCTGCAGGCCGAGCTGCTGGCCCGCTCACGGCAGCGTGAACAGGAGCCCGGAAGCGCTCTGGAACAGGCGTTGCTGGTCAGTGTGGCGGGGATTGCGGCAGGGCTGCGCAACACAGGTTGAGGCGCTATCGAGCGCGCTGCATTGATGAATGATCGTGCTGGCAAAAGCGTTGATTCAGGGATGAATTGCCAGATATAGATCAGGGTGCGGCGCGCTTTCGACTTTGGTGGGATGGCGCGGCCATCACCGCTGCGCTCAAGCTGTACCAGCGTAACGGCAAGTCGACACGAACTGCGACTTTTCAACGGCTTGTGCGGCATTGGAGCGCTGTGTATCTTGATCGACCTTCTGACAGTTCGGCACCTGGCCGGGCTGCCGAAATCCAGTTGCGATTGGCCCCGCAAGGCGAGTCCACAATACCAAGAACTTGAGGAGCACATCGATGCGCGTGATTCTGTTGGGGGCGCCCGGTGCCGGCAAAGGTACTCAGGCAGGTTTCATCACCAAGAAATTCTCCATTCCGCAAATCTCCACCGGCGACATGCTGCGTGCTGCGGTCAAGGCCGGCACCGAGCTGGGCCTGGCAGCCAAGAGTGTGATGGACGCCGGCGGTCTGGTTTCCGATGAGCTGATCATCAACCTGGTCAAGGAACGCATCGCTCAGCCTGACTGCGCCAATGGCTTCCTGTTCGACGGTTTCCCGCGCACCATTCCGCAGGCTCAGGCCCTGAAAGATGCTGGCGTGCAGATCGACCACGTGGTGGAAATCGCCGTCGACGACGAAGAAATCGTCGGTCGCATCGCCGGTCGCCGCGTGCACCCGGGTTCGGGCCGCGTGTACCACACCGAGCACAACCCGCCGAAGGTGGCTGGTAAGGACGATGAAACCGGTGAAGACCTGATCCAGCGTGATGACGACAAGGAAGCCACCGTGCGTCATCGTCTGTCGGTCTACCACTCGCAGACCAAACCGCTGGTGGACTTCTACCAGAAGCTGTCGGCCGCCGAAGGCACGCCGAAGTACAGCGCCATCGAAGGCGTCGGCTCGGTCGAGCAGATCACCGCCAAGGTGCTGGCAGCGCTGAGCTGACCTGACCCACTTCAACAACGGCCCGCTTGCGGGCCGTTGTCGTTTCTGGGCATGCCAGAGCTATCACGGGCCCAATTCGGGTCGCTGTCAGGCAGCCACGGCCGCTGCCGTTTCGTTACTATCGGGCTCTCCATCGCCATCTGGCATGCTCCGAATTCCAGCCGGCGCGCCGCTGCGCGGGCTGGTTTGATCGACCGTCACGAAGAACTTCGAGAAAGGCGGCTACAACCCACCCTCCATCAGAGTGCATTCCATGACCCAGAACAGAAGATTCGCCTGCTTGCCCATCGCCCTGGTATCGGCACTGACTGCATCCGTCGCCTTGGCCGACGGCGCCCCCGAGAAGAAGGGCGAATGCTCGGTTGACCAGTTCACCATGGCGCTGCGCTACCAGCAGCAATCTGCGGAAGTTCGTGCCTTGCAGATGCAGGCTTACAACATCGCCACCGAGAAGCTCGACGCCGCTGTGGCCAAGGCCAAGGATCCTTCCAAGCTGGCCATCGTCACCGATGTGGATGAAACGGTGATCGACAACTCTGCGTTGCTGGCGCGCGACCTCGCCAACTGCCACAGCTATGACGGCTGGGACACCTGGCTGCCGTGGGAGCGTGATGGTGATCCGGTGCTGATCCCCGGTGCGAAGAAATTTCTCGAGCACGCCGACAAGCTGGGCGTGACCATTCGCTACGTGTCCGACCGCTCCGAGGAGCAAAAGGACTACACCCTCAAGGCGCTCAAGAAACTTGAGCTACCTCAGGTCAGCACCGACAGCGTATTGCTGCTTGGGCCACCCAAGGTGGAGCGCCGCGAGCTGGTCGCCAAGGACTACCGCATCGTGATGCTGCTCGGCGACACCCTGCATGATTTCGATGCGCGCTTCCGCAAAAAACCGGTGGCCGAGCAGCGCGCCACTGCCGATGCCGAGTCGGCCAAGTGGGGCACCGAGTGGATCGTGTTCCCGAATGCCGGCTATGGCACCTGGTCGAAAGAGCCCCTCAAGGCCTGGGACGCCAAGCCCGTTATCGAGAAGTGGTAACCCCCGCCCTGGATCGCTGATCCTCATCACCGGCGCCCCTTTGGGCGCCGGTTGTTTATCCGGCGGCCGCCTGGCCACTGCGTAGCGCCAGTTGGCCCGCCGTGCTGGAAAAAAACGCCCCAAACCGTTTTAATGCCCGCCCGCTCAGCTACCTCTACAGATCGCCATGACCACTCTGCTGGCCCTCGATACCGCCACCGAAGCCTGCTCCGTCGCCTTGCTGCATGACGGCCGCGTGACGAGCCACTACGAGGTGATTCCGCGCCTGCACGCGCAGAAACTGCTGCCGATGATCAAGACGCTGCTGGCCGAGCAGGGCGTCGCGCTGTCGGCGCTGGACGCCATCGCCTTCGGCCGCGGCCCGGGCGCCTTCACCGGCGTGCGTATCGCCATCGGCGTGGTCCAGGGACTGGCCTTCGCGCTGGATCGCCCGGTGCTGCCGGTCTCCAATCTGGCCGTGCTGGCGCAGCGCGCACAGCGTGAACATGGCGCCAGCCAGGTCGCTGCCGCCATCGATGCGCGCATGGATGAGGTGTACTGGGGCTGCTACCGGGCCGAAGCGGGCGAGATGCGTCTGCTCGGGCGCGAAGCCGTACTTGCTCCAGAACGCGCGTTGCTGCCGGACGACGCCCACGGCGAATGGTTTGGCGCCGGCACCGGTTGGGGCACCTTCGCCGAGCGCATCGGTGGCCAGGTCGCTGCCTGCGACGGGGCGATGCTGCCCCATGCCGAAGATCTGCTGAGCCTGGCCCGTTTCGCCTGGGCCCGCGGCGAGGCGGTGGTGGCCGATCAGGCCCAGCCGATCTACCTGCGCGATCAGGTCGCGACGCCAAAGATGCCGCCACCGGCGGGCTTTTGATCACCGAGCGACGAAAGGGTCGTCCTTTTGTCGTCAACTTACCGACATTAATTGCCAAGGGCGGACGACGCGGCTAAATTGCCGGTACTTCCGCACGCCTTCCTGCCGAGCCTTCATTGATGCGTATCGACGGTAACATCGCGCCCTATTCACCGGATCGTGGCCCCCGCTCGGGGACTGCGGTTACGCCCTATCGTGAGGCGAACCGGGAAACGGAAGTAAAGCGTGAGCAGCCGGCACCTACCGCAGCCACCCAGGGCTTCGAACAGACCCCGCAGATTCGTCGCGTGCAACAGAGCAATGCCAGCACCGACAACTACCCCGTGCGCGCGTTGGATAGCACCTACCAGCCGGCCATGAGCAACCGCGCTGCCCAGGCCATCGCCAGCTACAGCAGCACCGCCGCGTTCGCCCGCGATCAGGATGCCCAGCAGATTCTGGGCCTCGACCTCTACGCCTGATCGATTGGCGGTCGCTGAGCCGTCTGGCTCAGGCACAATAGCCGTTTTGGCTGTCTAGCGATTCGCGATGCTTCCCTATTTTCTTGGTTGTCCTTCCTGGAACGAGCCCGCCTGGCGCGGCAGCTTCTATCCGCCCGACCTGAACATGAGTGACAGCGTGGAACACTACTGCCGCGTGTTCAACGCGGTGGAGGGCAATACCACCTTCTATGCACGGCCCGACGCGGAAAAGCTCGCGCGCTGGGTGACGCGCATGCCGGCGCATTTCCGTTTCTGCGCCAAGGTACACAAGGACATCAGCCACGAAGGCGATCTGCGCGACCAGCTGGGCAGCACCCAGGCATTTCTCGATCTGCTTGCACCGCTGGGCGAGCGCATCACGCCGCTATGGTTGCAGCTGCCGGCGCAGTTCGGCCCTTCGCGGCTGGGTGAGCTGGCGGTTTGGCTGGACGAATTCGCCAACCGGCGGATCGCCGTGGAAGTGCGACATCCAGCGTTCTTCGACAAGGGCGACGAGGAGCGGGTACTCAATCGGCTGCTGCACGAGCGTGGCGTCGAGCGTATCTGCCTGGATTCCCGGGCGCTGTTCAGTTGCACGTCCCGCGACCCGGCGGTGCTGCATGCTCAGTCCAAGAAACCGCGTCTGCCGATTCGCCCGGCGGCGTTCACGGACAGCCCCCAGGTGCGCTTCATCGGCGGGCCGGACCTGGACGCCAACCAGCCGTTTCTCGAGCCCTGGCTGGACAAGATCGCTGCCTGGATCGAGCAGGGCCTGACGCCCCATGTATTCCTGCATACCCCGGACAATCACCTGGCCGCGGCTCAGGCGCTGCGTTTTCACGCGCTGTTGAGCGAGCGGTTACCGGGCCTTCCGCCATTGCCGCCGTACACCGACAACGAGCCGCGGGCGGAGCAGTTGGGGTTGCTTTAAGGCAGAAGCAGACATCGGGCACCGCCGCTCTTGTAGGAGGAGCTTTAGCTCCGAGCTTTATGAGGGTGCAAAGAGCTCGGGGCTAAAGCCCCTCCTACAATTTACGCGAACGGCCGCTCCAGCCACCTTTCTGCACGTCAGTCGCAGCCGCAGGATGGGTGCAACCCATCGAGCGTTGATGGGGTTCACCTACGCAGCCCGACCCATCCTACGTTGGCAATGTTTTAGCAGTTCGTGACAGTGGGAGCGGGCCATGCCCGCGGAAAACCGCGTACACGCTGCGCTCCCACCGTTGACAGCAATCAAGCCAGGCGCAGGTGGTTATCCCAGAACCCTGCCGGCAGCTCCAGCGGCTGCATGGCGATGCGTTCGCTGCGGCAGTCGTAGAGGCGGCAGCGGCCGATACCGGCGCTGACCACGAAGCCGTTCTGCACTGCGCCGACGCCGGCGCAGTCGGGGAGGGCTGCGTCCAGGCGCACGGCGCCACTGTCCAGATCCCAGATGAACAGGCGGTTGCCGCGCGGGGCGGTCATCGCCAGCAGGCGCAGCTCGCTGTGCACGGCGACGCTGGCGGTGTACTGGCTCATCATCTGGCGCTGCGCGTCCGCCATGGGGAAGTGCTGGAACGGCTGGCCCGGGCGCTTGATCGCCACCAGGGGCACGGCGTCCATGGGATCGCCCATGTACTGCTGGCCGCTGACCACGGTGCCATCGCTGGCCACGGCCAGGTGGCGCACGCTGTTCATCGGCTCGGGCAGCTGTTCCTTGCTATGCAGCGTGCCGTCGCGGCCCATCAGCACAAGGCTGGCTTCCATGGCGTCGAGGTTCATCTCCACCCGGCTTTCCGCCTCGGTGCGAATACCGCCGTTGGCCACTACCAGGGTTTCGCCGTCGGGCATCCACAGCAGCTGGTGGGGCCCCAGGCCGTGGCTGGAAAGCTCGTCGCGGTGCACCAGCGTTTCGCCCTCCAGGCGATAGGCGCCAATCACGCCACGGCCGGGATCGCGGGTGTCGTTCTCGGTGGCGTACAGCCATTCGCCATTCTTATGGAACACCGCGTGGCCGTAGAAATGCCGATCCTTCTCGCTGGGCAGGGTGTGCAGCAGGCGGCCGTCGCGGGTGTCGATCAGATAGCTCTCGGTGCTCGGCCGGCGCCCGACGAACAGCGCCATCGGTAGGCTGGGGTGGGGCACTACGTCGTGGCAGCGCTCGGTCACCTGGGTGACGAAGGCGCGCTCGCCGTCGAGGCGATAGCCGACCGCGTAATGCTTGCCGCCTTCATCGTTGCGTGCCGATAGCAGCAGTGGCTGGTGACCGGTGTGGGTCAGCTTCCAGCCACCAACGGCGCCGGCAGCCAGCAGGGTGGCGCTCAGGCCGAGAAACGCCCGGCGTTTCATGCTCATGGTTCAGTCTCCGTCATGGGCGTTGAAGCCCAGCTGGATGCCCAGCGCTCGCGCCAGTTCGCCTTCGTGCAGGCGGTGCAGCACGTTGAGGCTGTCGTAGAAGGCGTTGAGGCTCTGGCGGCCGGCATCGTCGGCGAGTAGCTCGCCGAGCGGGCGCTGCAGGCCGGCCAGTTGCTTGCGACTTTCCGCGTAGGCAGCGTCGATGCGTTTCTTGAGATCGTCCTGATCGCTGCCCAGCAAGGCCTGCAGGCCATCGTTTTTGGCGCCGTGCCAGAGCTGCTCGGCGCCGCTCAGTGTGGCGCTCAGGTTGCTCAGGCTGGCCTGGCTGCGCCACGCTTCGGCCTGGTAGGGCTGTGGAACGCCTTTGCTCTGACGGCCCAGCGGGGCACCGAGTTTCTTCTTCAGGCCGTCGATGGCGCTGACCTGGGTGCGCAGCATATCGGAGATCGCTTCACCCGCTTCGGCGTAGCGCTCGTTGGGGAAAGTGCGAAATAGCGCCAGGGCACCATTGTCGCCTTGCCACTGCTCCAGCACGCTGGTGGCCAGCGCCTGCTGATGCTCGCCGACGGCCACCAGCAGCGGGCAGTAGCGGGTTTTCTGCTCGGCGTTCTGGAGATCGATCTCGGGATCGAACATAAGGTATTCGTAAGCGGTGAGCCCCTGGACGACCACGCTGGCCTTTTCCAGATCGGCTGTGCCGAGCTGTGGCTTGGCCTTGACCAGTGCTTCGACCTGGCGCGCCACGAGATTTTTCTTGTCCGGCCAGAACTGTACCTGCCAGGCGCGGTTGCCCTCGGCCAGCGGACCGACCGCCAGAGGCTGCAGGCTGGCCCACGCGCTTTGCGCGGTAAGGAATGCCTGACGCGCCCGGCCGAGATCTTCCTGGCCTGCGCAGAAGGCCTTGGCGCTGCTGGCCAGGGCGACGTCGGCCTCTTTCCAGGTGGCGTGGGCCGGCAGCAAAACGCCTTCGGCCAACGCCGAACTGGTGGTGGCCTGTGGGTCGGCCGGGGAACACGCAGCCAGGGTCAGGCCCAGCAGGGCGAGGGTCAGCGGAGAACGGATCATGCGCGGCTCCTTACAGTGAGTTCAGAAACGCCAGAAGCGCGGCGCGCTCCTCGCTGGAAAATTGCAGCACCTGCTGCTTGGCCGCTTCGGCTTCGCCGCCGTGCCAGGCGATGGCTTCGAGCAGATTGCGGGCACGACCGTCGTGCAGGAACTGGGTGTGGCCGCTGACCGTTTCGGTCAGGCCGATGCCCCACAGCGGCGCGGTGCGCCATTGGCGACCGTTGGCGCGAAATTCGTTGCGGCCATCGGCCAGGCCGTCGCCCATGTCGTGCAGCAGCAGGTCGGTGTAGGGGTAGATGGTCTGGCCCGCCAGCTCCGGTTCGGCAGCATCGGCGGCGGTGACGAAACTGGGCGTATGGCAGCCCTGGCAGCCGGCGCTATGAAAAAGGGTCTTGCCGGCCAGCACCTGGGCATCGCCGACCTTGCGCCGCGCCGGTACAGCGAGGTTGCGGGTGTAGAACAGCACCATGCTCATGATGTTATCGCTGACCTCAGGCTCGCCGCCGTGGGGCGCCTGGCGGCAGGCGGTCTGCGCCTCGGTGCAGCCGTCGGTGGGCAAGAGAGTGCTGGTCAGGCCCATGTCCTGCAGGAAGGCGTGGGCGTTCTGCTGGTTGAGCGTCGGCTGCCCGGCCTTCCAGCCGAAGCGGCCCAGCACCGTCTCCTGGCGCGCGTCGTCCCACACCCGATTGGCTTGGCCGCGAATACCGTCGCCGTTGCGGTCGTCCGGGTCGGCGTTGGCGAGGATCGCCGCTTCGGGAATCGCTTCGAGCAGCCCGAGGCCGATCATCGGCGGGGCGACGCGCGCCGAGAACAGCGTATCCGGATGCATAGGCCCATAGCCCAGTTGGGTGATGTTCAGCTGCGGTTTGCGCAGTTCGATGCTGTGCCCGTCGGCGAAGCGTACCTGTTCGGTGCTGTACTCGACGCGCACCTTGCCTTCCGGAGCGATGCCGGGATTGGCCATGTCCTGCAGCTGGCCGCCGTAGGTAGGCTCGGGCACCACGCCAAGGCGCTCGAGTGCGGCGCGATCGGCATCGCCGGCCGGAATCGACAGGCGCACCAGCATCGACACGGCGTTGACGCTGCCCGGCTCCGGCGGATGGCCGCGGCCATCACGCACGTGGCAGTTCTGGCAGGCGTTGGTGTTGAACAGCGGGCCGAGGCCGTCACGGGCCGTGGTGGTTGACGGCGCGATTACCCAGGGGTTGCGGAAGAAGCTGTTGCCCACGCTGAAATCCAGGCGGCGCTCAGGCGCCAGGTTGGCGGAGGGCAGGGAGAAGGCCACGCGGTCGCTACGCGAGACGGTGGCGGCGCCGCCGGATAGCGCTTCGCCGGGTTCGGCGCTGGTGAAGGTGGGCGACTGATCGCAGGCGCTCAGGCCGAGAGCCAAACACAGCAATGGCAGCAGGCGACCGGGTGACGCGGGCATGGATGGATCCGCAGAGCTGAAATCGAGGGCGGCAATCTTAGCAGTCCGCGCCGGTTTAAATAAGATGGATTTGCGTTTAATCGGCCGATACATCAGGCCACTACAGGCGAGGTACTCCATGAACATTCAGAGCAAAAGCGACCCTTGCGGTCATGGGCCCAATAAAAAAGCCGGTGCGAACGCTCACACCGGCTTTTCGTTACGCGGTCAGCGCGTCGATCAGAACTCGTGATCGGCGGTGTCCGGGTTCAGGTCGTTGATGCCCAGCTTGGCGGCGGCCTGCTCGATGGCACCGGTCTGCTTGACCAGGGCGGCGATGGCGTCGCGAACCAGTTGCTGGCCTTCGGCATTGTCGGCGGCGATCAGCTGGTCGAAGTGCACATTGTTCTTCTCGGCACTGTCGACCAGCGCCTGAAGCTTGGCTTCGGTGGCTTGCAGGTCGGCCTTCACGGTGCTGTCGGTGGCGGCGTCAGCCTTGGCCACCAGCTCGGACAGGCTCGGGCCGGTCAGGGTGCTGCCGTCGACCTTCTTGTACTCGCCCAGGTAGACGTTGCGAATGCCTTTGCCGTTGTAGAAATGCGAGTTGTGGGTGTTGTCGCTGAAGCAGTCGTGCTCGTCTTCGGTGGAGTTGGCTTCCAGGGCGACCTTCATGCGCTCGCCAGCCAGCTCGCCGAGGGACAGGCTGCCCATGCCGAACAGCATCTTGCGCAGGCCGTTCTCGGCGGATTCGCCTTCCAGGGTGGCGCGGTAGTTGTCGGCCACGCCGGCTTTCCACTGACCGGCCATTTCATCGAGGTCGGCGACCAGCAGATCGGTGGCAGCTTTCAGGTAGGCGCGGCGGCGCTCGTTGTGGCCGCCGGTGGCGTCGTTACCCACAACGTAGTCGGTAGCCGGACGCTCGCCAGCGCCTGGGCCGGTGCCGTGCAGGTCCTGGCCCCAGAGCAGGAATTCGATGGCGTGGTAGCCAGTGGCGACGTTGGCTTCGGAGCCGCCCAGCTCGTTGAGGCTGGCGAGCAGGTCCGGAGTGATTTCGGTGACGTCGATCTTGTCTTCGCCAACCTGGATTTCGGTGTGGGCGATGATGTTGGCGCTGGCCGCCGGGTTGCCCAGGGCGTGCTGGTAATCGGCATCGACATAGTCGATCAGGCCTTCGTCCAGGGGCCACGCGTTAACCTGGCCTTCCCAGTCGTCGACGAGGGTGTTGCCGAAGCGGAACACTTCGCTCTGCATGTAAGGCACGCGAGCGGCCAGCCAGGCCTGGCGGGCGGCGTTCAGGGTTTCATCGTTGGGGTTGGCGAGCAGGGCATCGACGGCGCTCTGCAGCTTCTTGGCGGTGCTGGCGGCGTCGTCGAACACGGCCGAGGCGATGTCGGCGTAGTGTTTGACCACGGCCTTTGCAGCGGCTTCGTCGAAGGCGCCGGCTGCTGCAGGTGCACTGCTGGTCGCCTGCGCAGCCGGGGCAGCGGCTTGGTTGGCAGGCGCCTTGTCTTCGCCGCAGCCCGCCAGGGCGATAGCGATGGTCAGCAGGCTGGCAGAGGCCAGGGGCATACGAATCATGACGAAATCCTTTGCATGTTGATGGGGAGTACGCATGGGGCTCCACGCGAGCTGTAACATAATGCGAAAGATTTGCATTTTAAGCAAAGGGTCGATGTGCCACCACCCAATCGCGCGGTTTGCGCGATTGGGTGGGAGAGGGGATTGAACAGACCGTTAAAAAACGCCAGCGGCTAGGTAGTTTTTCAGCGGTCTGTCAAAGCGTGGCGGGGTTAATCAGGCGCTGCGAGCGGCTGGACTGCTTGAGGTATTGAGTCAGCTCGCGTGCAGGCAGCGGCCGGCTGTAGTAGTAGCCCTGACCTTCATGGCAGCCCTGAGCGATGATGTAGGCTTCCTGTTCGGCGGTTTCCACGCCTTCGGCGATGACCTGCATGCCCAGGCTTTTACCCAGCTGAATGATGGCGCGCACGATGGTGGCGTCGTCTTCGTCTTCGAGCAGATCCTGCACGAAGCTCTTGTCGATCTTGATCTTGTCCAGCGGCAGGCTCTTCAGGTAGCTGAGTGAGGAGTAGCCGGTGCCGAAGTCGTCGATGGCGATCAGTGCGCCGGAGCGGCGCAGGCTCAGCAAGTGCTGGGCAGCGGTGGTGATGTCTTCCATCAGGCCGGTTTCGGTGACTTCCAGCTCAAGACTGCGGGCGGGCAGGCGGTACATCTGCATCAGGTTGTTGATCACCCGCGGTAGCTCCGCGTGGTGCAGCTGCACGGTGGACAGGTTGACCGCCATGCGCAGCTCTCCATAACCCTGATCATGCCATTCACGCAGTTGGCGGCAGGTCTGGTCGAGTACCCATTCGCCAATGGGGATGATGCTGCCGTTCTGCTCGGCCAGCGGGATGAACAGGTCCGGGCCGACGAAGCCATGCTGCGGATGTTGCCAGCGCAACAATGCCTCGACGCCGACCACGCTGTGGTCGCGGTAGCTGATCTGCGGCTGGTAGACCACGTGAAGTTGGTTCAGAGCCAGGGCGTCGCGCAGGTCCTTTTCCAGCTCGCGGCGGCGGCGCATTTCGCTGTCGACGCTGGCGATGTAGAACTGGTAGCGGTTGCGCGAGCGGCTCTTGGCCAGGGTCATGGTCTGTTCGGCTTTCTGCAGCAGCTTTTCAGGGCTGTCGCCATCTTCCGGGAACAGGGTGATGCCGATGGTGGCGCGCAGTTGCACCTGATGGTCGTCGAGGGTGAAGGGCGTTTCCAGGTCGTCGAGCACGCTCTGCGCCAGTTCGGCAGCTTCGTAGGGTTGCTCGATATCGGCCTGCACCAGGGCGAACTGGTCGCCGCCCAGGCGCGCCAGGGCGCCGAGCCGGCCACTGTGGCTGCGCAGGCGGTCGGACAAGGCCAGCAGCAACTGATCGCCGGTCTGGTAGCTGAACTGTTCGTTGATGCCCTTGAAGTCATCCAGACCGACGCACAGCACCGCGACGCGGCGCTGCATGCGCCCGGAGTCTTCGAGGATCTGTTCGAGTTGCTGCTGCAATTGCAGGCGGTTGGGCAGGCTGGTGAGGAAATCGTACTGCGACATGCGCTGCAGACTGGTTTCCGCCTCGCGTCGCAGGGTGGTGTTACGTTCTATCGAGGCGAGCAGCTGGTTGGCAGTGTTGATCCACAGGCCGAGCTCGTTGCGCTCGTTGCCGGCTAGCATCGGCAGCTTGGTCTCGCTGGGGCGGTCCGGGTTGATATTGCTCAGGTGCTGGATGATCAGGCCCAGGGGTTTGGTCAGCAGCCAGTAGTAGACCAAATACAACACCAGGCCCATTGCCAGTGCGCGCAGCACGCCGGAGATGAAGATGATCACCGAGTTGGTGAGAAAGCTTTCCCCGTACAACGCGGTGTCCAGGGTGATATTCAGGTCGCCGTAATATTCGTTGTACGGCTCGCGGCCAACCAGGCGTGTGCTGAAGCGCTGTTCTTCACCGAGAATCGGGTCGGTCAGCCAGCGCATGGGCAGGTCGGCGAGGGGGCGGCTCTTTTCGGCGAGCATCTGCTCACCCGGATGGCCGATGGAGGCCTCACGTACCGAGTCGTGGCGAAACAGGCCTTCGACCACCTGCATGCCCATCTCGCGATCCAGGCTGTAGACCGCCTGGGTGGAAGGGTCGCGGAACATGCCAAGGATACGCTGGGCGTCACTGGTGATCGAATGACGGGTCTTGTACATGTCGAACACGATCTGCCCGAGGCTTAGCACCACGCCCACGGCAAGCGCGGACAACAGCACCACGCGCAGCAGTTTCACGGACAAGCTGTGCTTGAGTTCCAGCTTCAAATGGCAGTTCCTTGTGCGATAACCGGCGCCGGATTGGGTTGAGTATTGGCAAACTCGCGGTGCCAGTCAAAGGCCGCATGTGCGCGACGCCCAATCTTGTCGCACCCAGGGTCTGTTTCGGAAAAAAACGACAGGCCTTGAGGCCGCTCGTCGCGGCCGTGAATTTATGGTGGATACAAAAATGCCCCCCTGACTCGCATCAGGAGGGCATCTTTACTTACCTAGGCAGGGCTCAGGCAGCGAAGTTCTTCGCCACGAAGTCCCAGTTGACCAGGTTCCAGAACGCCTCGACATACTTCGGACGTACGTTGCGGTAGTCGATGTAGTAAGCGTGTTCCCAGACGTCGCAGGTCAGCAGCGGGGTGTCGCCGCTGGTCAGCGGGCAGCCGGCGCCGATGGTGCTGGCCAGAGCCAGGGAACCGTCAGCCTTTTTCACCAGCCAGCCCCAGCCGGAACCGAAGGTGCCGATGCTGACTTTGCTGAACTCTTCCTTGAACTTGTCGAAGGAACCGAAGGCCTTGTCGATGGCTGCAGCCAGTTCGCCGGTCGGCTGGCCACCGCCGTTCGGGCTCAGGCAGTTCCAGTAGAAGGTGTGGTTCCACACCTGGGCGGCGTTGTTGAAGATGCCGCCGGATGAAGTCTTGACGATTTCTTCCAGGCTCTTGCCTTCGAACTCGGTGCCAGGCACCAGGTTGTTCAGGTTCACGACATAGGTGTTGTGGTGCTTGTCGTGGTGGTACTCCAACGTTTCCTTGGAGATGTGCGGCTGCAGAGCATCGTGTGCGTAGGGCAGCGGCGGCAATTCGAAAGCCATGGTTATTCTCCTAATCAGGTCAGTTGCGATGAGCGCAAGGCCGATCACGGGCGGCCAAACTTGCGTCGGCGGGTTTATACCCTTTGCGACGCAGGGCAAGGATCATAGCACCGGGGCTACGCCATAACCACGCAGCAACTGTGCGGGATAGCTTGCCAGAGCCGTTGCGGGTCGTTTCAGGCCAGTTTCATCATCGCTACGCCGGCGAGAATGATCAGGCAGGCCATGGCGCGCAGCGGTGGCAGGCTTTCCTTGAGCCACAGCCGGCCGATCAGCAGGGCGAACACCACGCTGGTTTCGCGCAGTGCCGAAACCAGCGCCACAGGTGCGTGGGTCATGGCCCAGATGGCGATGCTATAGGCCAGCATCGACATGGCGCCGCCGAGCAGGCCGGCGCGCCAGTGCGGGCCGAGCGCGGAGACCACGGTATGGCCGCGCTGGGCTAGGATCACCAGCGCGGCGACGAGACCGTTGACCGCGAACAGCCACGCCGAATAGGACAGCGGGTCGCCATTGGCGCGGGCGCCGCTGGCATCGGCCAGGGTGTAGCCGGCGATGAACAGGGCGGTGAGCAGCGCATTGATGAGTAGGCCGCTGCTGCTCTTGCCGTGGCCGCCGCGGATCGCCATCAGCCAGATGCCGCCAACCAGCACACTCAGGCCCAGCCACTGGCCGGCGGGCAATACTTCGCCGAGCAAGAGAATTGAAAGCAGCGCCACCAGCAGTGGCGAACTGCCCCGGGAAATCGGATAGACCTGGCCGAGATCGCCATGTTGGTAGGCTCGGCTCAGGAACAGGTTGTAGCCGATATGCAGCAGCGCCGAGAGGATGATCCATGGCCAGGCGGCTGCATGAGGAACGGCCACGAAAGGCAGGGCGAGGAGGGCGACGATGCCGGCACCGATCTGGATCAGCGAGGCGGTGAGAAAGCGGTCCAGACCGATCTTGAGCAGCGCGTTCCAGCCGGCGTGCAGGGCCGCGGCGGCAATGACCATCACAAAGACGCTGGTTTCCACGGCTGCTCCCTAGGGTCTGTTGCTGTTTCACGCACGGCCGCGCCGGAGCCCGTTTTGTCGCGAGGCAAGGCACGAGCCGCGAAGTTTAGCTAGCTAAAATGAGCCGGCGAGAAACGCAGCATCGCGACAAAACGGGCCCGGCCCTTCGGGTTGTACGGGAAATCTCGCCATGCGTCGTTGGAGGACTTGGCAAGGGAACAACCATTCCCTGCGTCCTCCGCCTAGCGGATCGCCGCCCGGCCTGGCGAGATTTCTCGCGACAACGCGGCTCGCGTTGAAACGGCAACAGACCCTAGGGTCAGGCGGGCCCCAGCATAACAGTTGGGGCCGCGGTGATGCTGGCGTTACAGCGGGCTGGCGATCAGTTGCCAGGCGATGGCGAACATCATGGCCGCGACCACCAGATCGATGATCCGCCAGGTCAGCGGGCGGGCCAGCCAGGGCGCGAGCCAGGCGGCGCCGAAGGCCAGGCACAGGAACCACAGCATCGACGCACTGGCCGCACCCGCTGCATAGGCCGAGGGAACCGGCTGCTGAGCGCCAAGCGAGCCGATCAGCAGCACGGTGTCCAGGTATACGTGGGGGTTGAGCAGAGTCACCGCCAGGGTCGCCAGCAGGACCGCGCGCAACGATCGCGAGGCGCCGGTCTCGGTTTGCAGCCCGGCTGGGCGGCAGGCGCGCCGCAGGGCCTGGACGCCGTACCAGATCAGAAACGCGGCGCCGCCCCAGCGGGCGATGCCCAGCAGCAATTCGCTCTGCAGCAGCAGGGTCGCCAGGCCGAACACGCCAGCGCTGATCAGCAGCGCGTCGCAGACGATGCACAGCAGCGCCACAGGCAGATGATGTTCGCGGCGCAGGCTTTGCGCGAGTACGAAGGCATTCTGCGCGCCGAGGGCGATGATCAGGCCGGCGGTGATCGCCAGGCCGTTGGTGTAGCTCTGCCACATGATGAGAGTCCTTGAAGTGCGCAGCAATGCGGTTGATGGCTGTCAGTCTGCGCGGATCATCTGTATAAGAAAAAACAATAGTGCTGATCGCTCATTAGGAAAATCGATGCTCGATTACAAGTTGTTGGCCGCTCTTGCTGCGGTCGTCGAACAGGCTGGTTTCGAGCGCGGCGCCCAGGTGCTGGGTCTGTCGCAATCGGCGGTGTCGCAGCGCATCAAATTGCTGGAGGCACGTATCGGCCAACCGGTGCTGTTGCGTGCCACGCCGCCGACACCCACCGATGTGGGCCGGCAGCTGCTCAACCATGTGCAGCAGGTGCGCCTGCTAGAACGCGACCTGCAGCGACAGGTGCCGGCTCTGGAAGCGGACGGCGAAGCCCAGCGCCTGCGCATCGCCATCAACGCCGACAGCCTGGCCACCTGGTGGGCAAGAGCCGTAGCGGACTTCTGCGCCAGCCACCGGGTGCTGCTGGAACTGGTGGTCGAGGACCAGGAGGTTGGCCTCAAGCGCATGCGCGCCGGTGACGTGGCCGCCTGCGTGTGTGCTGCAGAACGCCCGGTATCCGGCGCGCGGAGCCTGGCGCTGGGCGCCATGCGCTACCGTGCCATGGCCAGCCCGGCCTTTATCGCCCGGCATTTTCCGGGCGGAGTTAGCACCGCGCGCATCGCCCAGGTGCCGGCCATCGTGTTCGGCCCGGATGATCAACTGCAGCATCGCTACCTGAGCGAGCTGGGCCTGTCGGGCAGCTTTCTGCATCACCTGTGCCCCTCGTCCGAAGGCTTCCTGCGCCTGACTGCCGAAGGGCTGGGCTGGGGCATGGTGCCTGAACCGCAGATGACCGAGGCCATGACTCGCGGCGAGTTGGTCGAGCTGCTGCCTGGCCGACCCGTCGACGTGCCGCTGTACTGGCACCACTGGCGCAACGGTGGCGAGCTGCTCGATCAACTGACCCGGCACCTGCAACGTCATACCGGCGATTATCTGGTGCCGCTGGCATGAGCACCGCTGTCGCTGGCAGTAAGACGCACTTATAGTGCGCGCAGCAGCGGGCGGAGGGCGTGATGAAGATTCTGGTCACCGGAGCAAGCGGGTTCATTGGCGGGCGTTTCGCGCGGTTCGCCCTCGAGCAGGGCCTGGACGTGCGCGTCACCGGCCGCCGTGAGGTAGCGTTCGAGCACCTGATTCGCCGCGGCGCGCAGTTCACGTCGGGCGACCTGGCCGATCCCGAGCTGGCGTTGTCGCTGTGCAGCGACGTCGAGGCTGTGGTGCACTGTGCCGGCGCCGTGGGTCTGTGGGGGCGCTACGAGTATTTCCACCAGGGCAACGTGGTACTCACCGAGAACGTCATCGAAGCCTGCCTCAAGCGCGGTGTGCGCCGCCTGGTGCACCTGTCCTCGCCGTCGATCTATTTCGATGGCCGCGATCACATGGGCCTGCGCGAAGAGCAGGTGCCCAAACGCTTCGCCAACCATTACGCACGCACCAAGTTCCTCGCCGAGCAGCGCCTGTTCGGCGCTCAGGAATTTGGCCTGGAAGTGCTTGCGCTGCGCCCTCGGTTCGTTACCGGGGCTGGGGACGTGAGCATCTTTCCGCGGATGATCGCCCTGCAACGCAAGGGCCGTCTGGCGATCATCGGCAACGGCCTCAACAAGGTCGACTTCACCAGCGTGCACAACCTCAACGACGCACTGTTCGGCGCCTTGCTGGCCGCCGGCCCGGCGCTCGGCAAGGCCTACAACATTAGCAATGGCGCGCCGCTGCCACTGTGGGACGTGGTCAACTACGTGCTGCGCCAGCTGGAATTACCACCGGTCACCCGTCATGTGCCGGTTGCTGTGGCGCGCAGCCTGGCGGTGGCCAGTGAAGGCGTGTGCAGCCTGCTGCCCGGTCGGCCGGAGCCCGCGCTGACGCGCCTGGCGGTGGACGTGATGAGCCGCAACTTTTCCCTCGACATCAGCCAGGCCCGGGAGCATCTGGACTATCAGGCAAGCCATGGCCTGTGGCCGGCGCTTGACGAGTTCTGCCGCTGGTGGAGAGCGCAGAGCTAGGCGCCCGCATTAGGCTGTCGCGGAACCCGAGCCGCTCGCTGTGGGTCTCTGTGGCCAATAAAGGCCGTTGCGAACCCCCGATTACTGGCACTGCGACACCCTAGCGACAGCCGTGAATCGGTATACTGCGCGGCACTTTGCCTCCACCCTGGTTTTCTCAAGGTCTCCCACATGCGTAACGATGCCCACGACGACTTCGATGACGTACCCAGCCTGACTCCGGATCGCCGCGATGACGACGATTTCGAGCCCGAGCCGCAGCCCTACGCTCGTGCTGCCGCGGCGCCACGTGCCGCCAAGGCGCCGCGCGCGGCCAGCACCGGGCCGCTGTGGGCGCTGGTTGGTGCCCTGAGCATCGCCCTGGCCGGCCTGGGTTGGTGGAGCTTTCAGCAGATCAGCCTGATGGAGCAGCAACTGGTGGCGACTCAGGAAAGCTTCGCGCGCATCAGCGAGGAAGCCGCCGGGCGCATTCAGGATATTTCCGGCAAGGTGGTGGCGGCCGAGTCGACCTCCACCAGCGGCAGCGAAGCGTTGAAACTGCAGGTGCGTCAGCTGGAGAACAAGCTGAACGAGCTGAGTAAGCAGCAGCAGGCTGCCGGTGGCCAGCAGAGCGGCCAGGACAAGCGCATCGAGCAACTGGTCGCTGACCTCAAGACCGCTCAGGGCGATGCCGGCAAGTACGGCGACAGCCTGAAGAGCTTGGGCAGCGGCCAGGACGCGCTGAGAACCGAACTGGCGAATCTGAAAACCGAACTGGCTTCGCTGAAGAGCAGCCAGGGTGACGCCGGCAAGCTGGCGACCCAGATCAAGAGCCTGTCCGGCGAAGTCGACGCACTGAAAAAGGCCGGCAACTCCAACGCCGCGGTCGAGCGTCTGGAGCAGGACATGCTGGTGCTCAAGAGCGAACTGGACAACCGCCCTGCGGCCAGTAACAGCGGCAGCAGCACCGCCGAATTCGATGCCTATCGCGCGCAGACCACCCGCAGCATCAATACCCTGCAGGCGCAGATTCAGAACCTGCAGCAGCAGATCGACGCGCGTTGATCCGAGTCGCAGGTATGAGAAAGCCCGCGTTTTACGCGGGCTTTTTGTTGGAGCTCAAGAAAATTACAGACGCGGATAGTCGATGTAACCAACCGGGCCGGAGCCGTAGAAGGTGTCCTTGTGCGGCTCGTTCAGTGGCGCGTCCTGACGCAGGCGCTCGGGCAGGTCCGGGTTGGCGATGAAGGGCACGCCGAAGGCTACGGCGTCGGCCTTGCCAGCGGCCAGCCAGGCGTTGGCCTGAGCCTTGGTGAAGCCTTCGTTGGCGATGAACACACCGCCGAATGCTTCTTTCAGGCTTGGCGACAGGCTGTCGTCGGCTTCGTGCTCACGGGCACACAGGAAGGCGATATTGCGCTTGCCCAGCTCGCGCGCCACGTAGGTGAAGGTTTCGGTGCGGTTGGAGTCGCCCATGTCGTGGCTGTCGGCGCGCGGCGCCAGGTGCACGCCCACGCGGCCCGGCTCCCACACACTCAATACCGCATCGGTGACTTCCAGCAGCAGGCGGGCACGGTTTTCCAGGCTGCCACCGTAGTTGTCGGTGCGCTGGTTGGTGCTGTCCTGCAGGAACTGATCGAGCAGGTAGCCGTTGGCGGCATGGATTTCCACACCGTCGAAGCCGGCTGCCTTGGCGTTCTCGGCGCCCTGGCGGTAGGCCTCGATTACATCAGCGATCTCTTCGGTTTCCAGGGCGCGCGGAGTCACGTAGTCCTTCATCGGGCGGATCAGGCTGACGTGGCCCGCTGGCTTGATGGTGCTGGGAGCGACCGGCAGTTCACCGTTCAGGTAGACCGGGTCGGAGATGCGGCCCACGTGCCAGAGTTGCAGAACGATCTTGCCGCCGTTGGCGTGCACCGCTTTGGTGATGCCGCTCCAGCCACGCACCTGGTCGTCCGACCAGATGCCGGGCGTGTTCGGGTAGCCCACGCCCATGGGCGTGACCGAGGTGGCTTCGCTGATGATCAGGCCAGCCGAGGCGCGTTGCGTGTAGTACTCGGCCATCAGGGCGTTGGGCACGCGGCCTTCGTCGGCGCGGCAACGGGTCAGCGGCGCCATGATGACGCGGTTGGCGAGTTCCAGATCGCCGATCTTGATGGGGTCGAACAGTGTGGTCATTGCCTAGATCCTCGAAACATTCGCTTGGTACGGGTTGATGGACGGGTTAACAGTTCTGGTTGCAACGCATATTGCTCAGAGCTCACGGGTGATGCGCTCGATAAAGGCCGCGATGGTCGCCTCGTTGCGTTTGAAGAAATTCCACTGGCCAACCTTGCGGCTGGTTACCAGGCCGGCGCGCTGCAGGGTGGCCAGGTGGGCCGAAACCGTGGATTGAGACAGCCCGGTGGCCTGGTCGAACTTGCCGGCACATACGCCGATTTCGAAGGAGTGATCGGGCTGCACGAAGTGCGCTTCGGGCTCTTTCAGCCAGCGCAGAATTTCGCGGCGCACGGGGTGGGCCAGGGCCTTGATCACTTCGTCCAGGTCCAACTCTTCGGGTCTCATCGGCTCTCCTGCGCAGCTGCAACGGTATATCGCGATGGGGCGAACTTTATATCGAGACTTGGCGATATACAGATCGTTCAAGGAGATAGTGCATATCGAGCGGCATGATGGCGCGCCTATCGCGGTCAGCCGACCGAGGCTTTAAGCTGGGCGGCATGAACTACCTCGCACACCTTCATTTGGGCGGCTATGCGCCCGCCGAACTGCTTGGCAGCCTGTATGGCGATTTCGTCAAAGGGCCGCTGGCCGGGCAATGGCCGGCTACAATCGAGGCGGGCATCGCCTTGCATCGGCGCATCGACGCCTTTACCGACAACCATCCGCTGCAGGCCAGGGCGCGGGCACGTTTTCCCGTCGAGCGGCGGCGGGTGGCCGGGATCTTTCTCGACCTGTTCTTCGATCATTGCCTGGCTCGCGACTGGCAGCGCTACAGCGACCAGCCGCTGCAGCATTTCACCAGCCGCGTCTATCGCGTGCTGGCCGCCGAACCGCAGCTGCCCGGCAGCCTGCAGCGCATCGCCCCACGTATGGCGGCGCAGGACTGGCTGGGTAGCTACGAGGAGTTCGAGGTGCTGGGGCAGGTGATCGCCGGTATGTCGCGGCGCTTGTCACGGCCAGGCTTGCTGGATGGCGGGCTGGACGAGCTGCGCCGTCTCTACGAGCCGTTGAGCGAGGATTTCAGCGTGTTCTATCCCGAGCTGATGGCCTTCGCCCGGGAGCAGCGCGAGGCACTGACACCCGCCGTTGGCTGAGCGAGCCGCAGCCGGTTATCAGTCCTGACCGGTGTTCTGCAATTTGTCGAACAGCGTGGCGTCGACCTTCTTGCGTCGTGCGCCTTCCAGATGCGCGCGCATGCGGTCGGCGGCGGCGAGGCGGTCGCCCTGTTCGATCAGGTCGAGAATCTCAAGGTGTTGCTCGACTTGCGCGCGGCGATGCTCGCGGGACACATCCACGCGATATTCGACCAGGCGACGCAGGCGATCCAGGCGCTTGAGCGACTGCAGCAGAAAGCGGTTGCCGGAGAAGCCGGCGATGATCTCGTGGAAGCGCGAGTTGGCTTCGTAGAGCTCTTCGATGGTCATGCTCAGGTAACCGCCCTCGGCGATGAACGCCTGCTGCTTGCGGCAGCTGGCCAGCAGCTCGCGGTCGACCTGGAAGGTCGGCGACAAAAGACCGGCCGGCTCGATGATCGAGCGAAAGGCGAAGCTCTCCTCGTAAGCCTCGATGGAGTCGATCACCGGCAGCATCTTCCAGCCTTGGCCGCTACGCTGCTCGGCCCAGCCTTCCTGCTGCATACGCAGCAGCGCCGCGCGCAGCTCCGCGCGAGATACATCGAACTGACGCATCAGCTCGATCTCGGTGAACTGCTCCGGCAACTGCCGCGACAGGCGCAGGGCGACGAAGCGGCGATACACCGAATCTTCCTCGGCCTCTGCGATTTCCTGTACCAGCTCGTTGAGGTCTTCCGCGGCGCGGGCCAGGAAGAAGCCGCGATTGCGGTCGTGCTTGAGCATGCCGCGCTCGGCGAGGTGGTTGAGCACGAACTTCACCGGCGTACGTGAGGTGTTCAGCGTCTGTGCCAGGTGCGATTCGGCCAGGTGGTGGCCGATGGGCAGGCGCTCACGGCGCACGTAGGCGATCACCTCGCGGGCGACGCGCTTCTGCAGGGCAGTGAGTACCGCCGACGGGGTGTTGTCCTGGGCCATGGCAGTGAGCGTCGATTCCTGTCTGGGGTGGTTCGCCGGCGCCGATCAGCGGGCAGGCGCTGCATTCTGCTACGTAAACGAGGCCACGAAAAGATGCCGGGTAGCTGATGCTTTTCAATGGTAGATTGTTTTTTATTATTCTAAAGATCAATAATGGTCGAGTCGATTCACGAGGCCTTCGGCAATATTTCCTGATTAATGCCGTCGCGCTCGACAGGCTGTGAATAACGTAGCGATAAAAAACATCCAAGATTCGCCTTCCGTTTTCCGCGACCACCTCGATTTTGATCCATCACCAGGCCGCTGGTGCACGTACCGAAGGGGACGCAATGTTCAAGACCCACTGGAGCAATCACCTGGGAACGCCGCTGGTCGGTGCCCTTGGCGCGGTAATCGCGACGTATATCGGTTGGCCGCTGCCCTGGATGATCGGCTCGCTGGTGGCGGTGATCCTGGTGCGCTGCTTCAGCACCTGGCAGCTGCAGCCGTTGCCGGGCGGGCGCAAGGTCGGTCAGTGGATCATCGGCATCGGTATCGGCCTGCACTTCACGCCGGCGTTGGTGGCGCAGATCGGCGGGCATCTGCTGCCGATCATCGTCGGTGCACTGATTACCGTGCTCAGTAGCATCGCTGGCGTCTGGTTCATGCGTCGCACTGGTGAAAGCATGGCCACGGCGTATTTTTCCAGCATGCCGGGCGGCTCTGGCGAAATGGTCAACCTCGGCGCCCGCAATGGCGCCGAGCTAACTCGAGTGGCGGCGGCGCAGAGCCTGCGCGTGGTGGCGGTGGTGCTGCTGGTGCCTGCGGTGTTCAAGTTTCTGCTGGGCGATGGTGAGGCGCATCACCACACGGTTCACGTCGACTGGCCCTGGCTGGCCCTGATCCTACCGGTGGCCGGGTTGGCCGGCTGGCTGTTACAACTCTACCGCCAGCCCAACCCCTGGCTGTTCGGCCCGCTGCTGGTCAGCGCCGCGGCGAGCATCGGTTTCGACCTGAACAACACGCTGCCGGCGGGCGCCAGCCAGGTCGGCCAGCTGATGATCGGCAGCGCTCTGGGCTGCTTCTTCAACCGCGCGTTCTTTCGCTACGCTCCGTCATTTCTGGCCCGCACGCTGCTCACCACGCTGGTGATGATGGTCGTAGCCTTCGTCGGCGCGGTGCTGGTGAGCTGGGCAAGCGGACTGGATGTGCAATCACTGACCTTGGGGATGATGCCCGGCGGCATCGCCGAGATGAGCCTGACGGCCGAGACCCTGCAACTGGCGGTGCCACTGGTGACGGCGATGCAGGTGGTTCGGCTGTTTCTGGTGCTGTTTCTGGCAGAGCCGATTTTCAGACGTTGGTTGCAGAGCGATAGTCCGCAGTTGCGGCGGGCGTGATCGATCTCTTGGTAATTCCACGGGCAGTGGTCGCGATGTAGTGAGAATGCACGCAAGTGCACTACCCGTGGGAGCGGGCCATGCCCGTGATTTTTTCGCGCGCATGGCGCGCTGCTACAACCGCAGCAGGGTCTGAGAGTATGGAAGGATCCGCCGGGAAAGCTCGCGGCTAAAGCCGCTCCTACGCGGTCGCTGGGATTGCGCTTTTGCCCTGTCGCCATTGCGCTGCGGAAAAATGAGTTCGGAAGATGGTGAGCCGGCTTCAAGCCGCAGCCTGCGCTTCCGGCTGCCGTCCATACAGCGCCTCGCTCACCGCCGCCTGCGCCCGGCGGGCCAGTTCGTTGCGGTTGCCGGAGTTGCTGGCAATCGGCTCGAGCAACTGGATTTCCACCTCGGCCACATCGCTTTTCATCAGCCGCAGCAGGTGCGAGAGCATGTCGTCGTCGCCGATAAAGGGCGCCACGCTGCAGCGATGGCCATCGCGCAGGTAGCGAATGGCGACCGGCTGCAGGTCGATGCCGCTTTCGATGGCGCTGCTCAGCAGGCGGCCGTGAAAGGTACGCAGGGCGGCGCCGTCGCACGTGGTGCCTTCGGGGAAGATCAGCAGGTGGCGGCCGCCGCCTAGGTGGCGACCCAATTGCTGGTTGAGCAGCCCGCCGTCCCCCGCGCCGCGGCGGATGAACAGGGTGCCGGCCTTGTGGGCCAGCCAGCCGGCCAGCGGCCAGGTACGCACTTCGGCCTTGGACAGGAACGACAGCGGTGCCAGCATGCCGATCAGCGGGATGTCGGTCCAGGAAATATGATTACTCAGCCACAGCATCGGCTTGCGTGGCAGTTGCCCCTGCACACGAACGCGAAAGGGCAGGGCGTTGCCCAGGCGGGCCAGCCACCAGCGGGTCAGGTGCTGGCGAAGGCCTGTCAGATTGCGGCGGGTGAGGCGCTCGACCGGCACCAGAAAGGCGGCCAGCAGCGTGCCGACGGCCAGTACAGCTGCCAGGCGGGTCAAGCGCAGATACAGACGCAGATTGCTCATCAACATCGGGCCAAGGTTGGGAAACGGAAAGGCGCGCGGCTTTTCGAGATAGCCAGCACCGGCGCGGCCTTTCTACCGCGCCGGGCCAGTGTGGGCAAGTCGTCGATCAGACTGCCGCTTTGAAGTGTTTGGCATAGCGGGGGCACAGCTCGTCGCGCTTGAGCAGGATGAACACGTCGGCAACCTGGAAATCCTTGTCCCAGCAAGGCTCTCCGCACACCTTGGCGCCCAGGCGCATGTAGGCCTTGAGCAGCGGCGGCATTTCAGCGATCACATTGCCGGAGACTTCCATCGCCGGCAGCGGCGTCTTTGGTTCGGCGCGCAGGTTTTCGGTGCACAGGTAGCGTTCGCGCAGGCGCTGCATGATCGCCTGGGCCTGGATGCCACCGTCCTGCATGGGGATGCTGGCGCAGCCCATCAGGTAGCGGTAGCCGCCTTCGTTGAGCACTTCGGCCAGCTCGGCCCACAGCACGGCGATGGTGCCGCCGTTGCGGTAGGCGGCATCCACGCAAGTGCGGCCGATTTCCAGCACCGGGCCTTGCAGGTGGCGCAGGCCGTGCAGGGCGAATTCCTCTTCGCTGTAGAAGCGGCCCAGGCTGGCAGCCGCCTGGTGGTCGAGCAGGCGGGTGGTGGCCACCAGCTCGCCGCTGTTCAGGTCGCGCACGCCGATATGGCGGCAGTGCAGGTCGTAGTCGTCCATGTCCAGGCCCAGTTCGGCGCCCTTGAGCTTGGCGTCGAATTCGGCGCTGAACACGCGAAAGCGCAGGGCCTGGGCCTCGCGCAGGGCGCGTGGCGTGGTCAGGCGCTCGGCCTGCAGGCGACGGGACGTGTTGCGCTCGGGTGCCATGGCGTTCTGGGTCATGCCTTACCTCCTTTGCGTCCCGGGCAGCCTCGCTGCGCACGGGCCGGATTGACCTGCAGACCTGAGCGAACTCAGGAAACAGGCTCAGGCTAGGCAGTGCCGGTGTCACGCCCATGAAGGTTCGGTGATGCTTGTGTGACAGCGCTCAGGCTGCGATCAGGCGTGCAGCACAGGTGCGGCTTGCTTACCATGGGCGTCTTTGAGCCTCTCGAGCGCCCACTGCCCATGTTCTTCATCCGCAACCTCGCCGTACCCTTCATCCTCATCATCGGAGGCGTGGTCGCCATGATGGGGCTGGCGATCCTTTCCCGGCAGGGCGGCGCGGTAGCGGACTGGGCGCGGGCGATGTTCCCGTGGCTGGGCGTGTTGCCGGCTTTGGGCGCGGTCTGGGCGGCGCGGCGGCTGGTGCAGATCTGGCAATGGCGGCGTGGCACCTTGAACGGCGGCTGCTCGAGCTGCACGGGCGTGATGACTGGTGGGCGCTGCCGCATGTGTGGGCAACGCTGAAATATCGGCGGCTTTTGCTGATCCAGGTCATCACGTACGCAGGGGCCACTGCCTAAGCTCGGCGCCTTTGCCTGACAGGTGTGCCGGTATGCGCCGCGACCCCATCGTGCTGTTCGATAACGGCACCCACCGCTGCATGATGTTCGACGACCTGGTCAGTGGCGAGGGCGTGCAGTCCAACCAGTTCCTGATCATCGATAACGACCAGTACCTGTTGCTCGACCCCGGCGGCGATCTGACCTACGTGCCGCTGAGCATGGAATTGTCCAAGCACATTCCGGTGCAGGAGCTGACCTACATCTTCGCCTCGCACCAGGACCCGGACATCATCGCCTCGCTCGACAAGTGGCTGCTGCACACTAAAGCCCAGGTCATCTGTTCCAAGTTGTGGGCGCGCTTTCTGCCGCACCTGACGGCCAACTACCTGGCGTTGAGCCGCGGCATCAACACCTATGACCGCATCACCGCGCTGCCGGACCGCGGTCAGTCTTTCGCACTCGGGCGTTGCACCCTCAAGGCGGTGCCCGCACATTTTCTGCATTCGGTGGGCAACTTCCAGCTCTATGACCCGCTGAGCAAGATCCTGTTTTCCGGCGACATGGGCGCCTCGATGCTCGATGACAGCGGCCCGGTTACCGACTTTGCCGCCCATGTGCCGAGCCTGCTCGGCTTTCACCGTCGCTACATGACCAGCAACAAGGCCTGCCGCCTGTGGGCCGCCATGGTGCGCGACATGGACGTGGAAATGATCGTGCCGCAGCATGGCCGGCCGTTCGTGGGCGGCGAGATGATCAGCGCCTTTCTGTACTGGATCGAGAACCTGGAGTGTGGGCTCGACCTGCTCGGCCCCGAGGACTATCAGCTGCCGCGCTGACAGCTTATGGGCGCCGCCCTTTGCAAGGCGCACGGCGCCGGCTATCTTGGCGCATCCCCGTTGTCGACGAGCTGTCATGCGCCGTTTTTCCCCTCTTTTTTGTGTGTGCGACTGATGCCCGGTCAGGTCTATCCCTGGCGTCAGGGCAATCAGTTCACCTTGCTCAACGACGGCCCGGCATTCTTCCCGCGGATGATCGCCTGCATCGATGCCGCCCGTGAAACGGTGGAACTCGAACAGTACCTGGTGTGTAGCAGTGCCTGCACCGACGCGCTGCTACGGGCCCTGTGCGAGGCGGCCGCGCGAGGGGTGGCGGTGCGCTGCCTGTTCGACGCCTTCGGCTGTCAGGCACTGAATGCCGCCGACCGCCAGCGCATGCTCGATGCCGGCATCCAGCTGCGCTGGTACAACCCGCTGCGCTGGCGGCGCGGCGTGCGTAACCTGTACCGCGACCACCGCAAGCTGCTGGTGGTCGATAGCCGCGTGGCCTTCGTCGGCGGTACCGGCTCGACGAATGATTTCTGGACGCCCGGCGAGCCCGAGAGCGCCTGGCACGAAGTGATGGTGGAGATCGACGGGCCGCTGGTGGCTGACTGGCTGCAGCTGTTCGACCGCCAATGGCAAGCCAACAACTCGCGCTTCGCCTGGCGCCCGTATCTCACCCCGCACCGTCAGCCGTTGCCGCACTTGCCAAAAGAGGGGCCAGGCTGGGGGCGGGTGGCCTATGCCGACGCCCGCCAGCACCGCGACATATTGCAATCGCTGGTTCGCGCGCTCAACGGCGCCCAGCACCGGGTGTGGCTGGCCACGCCGTATTTCCTGCCCACCTGGCGTGTGCGCCGGGCGCTGCGCAAGGCCGCTGGCCGCGGTGTCGACGTGCGCCTGCTGCTCAGCGGCCGGCACACCGACAACCCGCCGGTGCGCTTTGCCGGGCAGCGTTATTACCCGCGGTTGCTGCGTGCCGGCGTGCGCATCTTCGAATTCCGCCCGCGTTTTCTGCATCTGAAGATGGTGCTGGTCGATGACTGGACCAGCGTCGGCTCCTGCAACTTCGATCACTGGAACCTGCGCTTCAACCTCGACGCCAACGCCGAGACGCTGGACGCCGGCTTCACTGCAGCGGTGCAGCAGAGCTTCGAGACCGATTTCCCGCAGAGCCGCGAAGTGGACCTTGAGATGTGGCAGGCACGGCCGTTCTGGACCCGTGTGCGTCAGCGCGTCTGGGGCTGGGCGGACCGGTTGATCGTCAACCTGCTCGATCGACGCCGCTGATTCGCCCCAGAATCCGCAGGTACAGCTGCATGGTGGTGCCCGCGCCGGGAGTCGTCAGCACGCGCACGTCGCCGCCGGTGGTGTTGGCGAATTCGCGAGCCTGGGCCAGGCCCAGCCCGGTGCCTTTGCCAGCCTGCTTGGTGGTGAAGAAGGGGTCGAATACCTTGGCCGCCAGCTCGGCAGACATGCCAGGACCGTCGTCCTGCACGCTCAGCACCAGATAATTGCCGTCGCTCAGCTGTTTGTCGCCGAGTAGTTGTTTCTGGTGCGTGGTGATCAACACCCTGCCGCGGCCCTGCATGGCGTCGCGGGCATTGCTGAGCAGGTTGAGCATCACCGCCTGCAGCTGCACCTCGTCGCACATCACGCCAACATCGCGAGCACTCAGATCGAAGCTCAGCGTGACGGTGTCGCCCAGGGTGCCGGCCAGCAGCTCACGGGCGGCATCAAGACGCTCGCTGATATCCACACAGGCCAGCTCCGGGCCGTCCTGGCGTACATTGGCGAGCAGCTGGCGGATCAGTTTGCCGCCTTGCTCCACCGCCTGCAGACCAGTCTGGGTCAAGCGCTCGACGTCCGCGGGCCGTCGTGCGCGTAGCTGTGCCATCTGCAGGCTGGTGCTGAGCACCTGCAGCAGGTTATTGACATCGTGGGCGATGCTGGCGGTGAGCATGCCGAGTGACGACACGCGGCGTGCATGGCGCAGCGACTCCTCGGCCTTGCGATGCCGCGCCTTGGCCTGTTCCAGCTTATCAAGCAGCTTGCTGGCGCGGCGTTCGCGTTGCTGCTCCAGCAGGCGCAGCTGCAGCAGAGCGGCAGTCTGCCGGGCCAATGCCTGCAGTGCCTGACGCTGGTGGGCAGGGAGGGTGCGTGGTTTGGTGTCGATCACGCACACGGTCCCTAGCGGATGGCCGGCATCGGTACGAATCGGCGCACCGGCATAGAATCGAATGTGCGGTTCGCCGAGCACCAGAGCGCTGTGCTGGAAGCGCGGATCCTCGGTGGCATCCTCGACCACCAGCACGTCATCGGGTTCGAGGATCGCATGGGCGCAGAACGCCAGGTCACGGTGCGTCTCGCGCACGTCCAGACCCACGCAGGCCTTGAACCACTGGCGCTCGCGGTCGACCAGGGAAACCAATGCAATCGGGGTGTCGCACAGGGTGGTGGCCAGCAGCACCACGTCATCGAAATTCTGCTCGGGTACCGAGTCGAGGATGTCGAGATGCTCGAGCGACAGAACGCGCTCTTCTTCGTCATGCGGTGCAGGGGCGGGGCGATGGGACATCGGCGGGTACCGCAGAAAGAGTGACGGCATGATGCGCTGTAGGTTGTACAAGAGGCAAGCAACTTGTCGGATGCGTCAGCTTGTAGACGTCGTGCATAAGCACCGTGCCAGGTTTGGAGTAGCGAAGTGTTGAACCCGCTTTTCGCCGCTTCGGTCACAACCTGCAGATGGCCTTTAAAGGCCGCGCACAGCCGTTAGCCGATGAGGTGATCCATGCAGATATTCGAAGCGTTGCGCGAGAGTCATGACCGTCAGCGGGCGATGGCCGAGGCGTTGCTCGCTACCACCGGTGATTCGCCCGAGCGGGCAGAGCGTTACAGCGAGCTGAAGGACGAGTTGCTGGCCCATGCCCGGGCCGAGGAGCGGTTCTTCTATTCACCGCTGATGAAGCACGATGCCGGGGTTGATCTGTCCCGCCATGGGGTGGCCGAGCACCACGAGATGGACGAGCTGCTGGAAACCCTGGAGGAAACCGACCCCTCCAGCCCGTCGTGGATCGCCACGGCGCGCAAGCTCAAGGACAAGATCGTCCATCATCTGGAAGACGAGGAGCACACCTTCTTCCAGCAGGCCGGCAAGATGCTCACCGACCAGCAGAAGACCAGTCTGGCCAGTCAGTACGTCAAGGATTACCAGGACGCTCTGGACTGAGCGCCGCTCGCTATTCGGCGAGCAGTTCTCGCACCCGCGAGGCCAGAGCGTCGAGGGTGAAGGGTTTGGTCAGCACGGTGATGCCAGGCGCCAGCTGACCATCGGTGAGTAGCGTATTTTCCGCGTAGCCGGTGATCAGCAACACCGGCATGCCCGGCCGCTGCTGCCTGCCGGCATCGGCCATCTGCCGGCCGTTCATGCCGCCAGGCAGGCCGACGTCGCTGATCAACAGGTCGATGGCGGCGTCCGAATGCAGCAGGCCGATGCCCGCTGTGCTGTCGCCGGCTTCGATCACCGTCAGCCCCAGTTCTTCGAGCACATCGGTGACCAGCAGGCGAATGGTCGGCTCGTCGTCGACCACCAACACCGTCTTGCCTTGGCGTTCTTGCGCAGGTTCGAGTGCGGGAATGCTACCCGGCTCGGTTTCGCTCTGCGGGTTACCGTTGTGTCGCGGCAGGTAAAGCGTTACTACCGTACCCTCACCTTCAACCGACGTGATGCGCATTTGCCCGCCGGATTGCTTGGCGAAGCCGTAGGCCATGGAAAGTCCTAGGCCGGTGCCTTCGCCGATCGGTTTGGTGGTGAAAAACGGCTCCACCGCGCGGGCAACGATGTGGGCGGGCATGCCCACGCCATCGTCGTCGACCGCCAGGCTCAGGTAAGAGCCCGGCGTCAGGTTCAGTGCGGTGGCCTGGGTTGCGTCGATATGCAGGTTGCGGGTGCTGACCTTGATCACGCCGCCACCTGGCATGGCGTCGCGGGCGTTGATGCACAGGTTGAGCAGGGTATTTTCCAGCTGCGAGGCGTCGACCAGAGCCGTCCAAAGGTCGGCCTGCAGATCGCTCTCCAGGCGAATGGCCGGGCCGACGGTGCGCTGGATCATTTCCAGCATGCCGGCGATCAACTGGTTGGTGTCTGTGGGGCTGGGCAGCAGCGTCTGCCTGCGCGAGAAGGCTAGCAGGCGATGGGTCAGGGCGGCGGCGCGGCGAGTGGCGGTTTCCGCAGCGCTCATGTAACGGGCCAGCTCATGAAAGCGGCCCTGTTCGATGCGCAAGTGCATCAGCTCCAGCGCACCGGAGATACCGGCCAGCAGGTTGTTGAAATCGTGGGCCAGACCGCCGGTCAGCTGGCCGATGGCCTCCATCTTCTGCGCCTGGCGCAGGGATTCCTCTGCCATGTGCTGGGCTGTGACATCGCGGCCAACGAAATGGAAGATCCGCCCGGAGGGATCCGGGCCGGCCGTCCACATGAAGGTGCGCGTTTCGCCATCCTTGCTGCGCAAGCGGCTGGTGAAGTCGCTGACCTTTTCACCCTGGCGCAGACGTTCCATGAGATTGAGCACATCGGCCCAGTCGTCCTCGACCACCACGTCGAGAAAGGGCGCGCTGAGCAGTGTGTCTGCCTCCCAGCCGAGCAGTTGCGTCCAGGCCGGGTTGATGGTCTTGAGGTAGCCGTCCAGCCCCGCCGATCCCATCAGATCGTTGGTGGTTTCCCACAGACGGTCGCGTTCGGCGGTGCGCTTGCGCAGTTCGGCGCGGTTGAGTTTCTCTCGTGTGATGTCGCGGGCCGAGCAGTAGGTCTTGCGGCCGTCGGGCACCGCCACCCAGGACAGCCAGCGCCAGTCGCCGTTGCGGCAGCGGAAGCGGTGCTCCAGTCCCAGCGCCGGCTCTCCGGCGCTCTTGAAGTTCATCCACACCTGTTTTGTGGCAGCCTGGTCCTTGGGGTGGACGAATTCGAGGAAGTGAACGCTGGCCAGTTCCTCCTCGCTCCAGCCCAGGGTGGCCTGCCAGGCCGGGTTGGTGGTCTCGAAGTAGCCATCGTGGTTGAGCACGCCGAGCAGATCCGGGGTGATCTGCCAGGTACGGCCACGCTCGAAGGTCTGGGCAATGACCTTCTGTTCGAGCTCGGCATTGAGCGCCATGACCCGGGCGATGGCACGGTCACGTTCCCCTTCGATGGCGCGGCGCTCTTCGACGTTGATCAGCACGCCGGGAAAACTCAGGCCCGTACCATCGGCTGCCAACTCGACACGGCCGTTGGCTTCCAGCCAGTAATAACGGCCATCGGCGCGGCGCACGCGGTACTGGTGGGCGTAGGGGCCGCCGCGGGCAATCGCTTCGTTGATGGCAGCGAGCAGGCTGTCGATGTCGTCCGGGTGAACCGTCTCAACTACCTGCTGCAGGCTCAGGCCGCGGCGGCCAAGTGCCGGATCCAGACCGAAGCTGCGGGCGAAGGCTTCGTCGACCGTGAACTGGTTGCTGGGTAGGTCCCAGAACCAGGTACCGATGATCGCTCCGGCAGCCAGCGCCAATTGCACCCGCTCGGCGTTGGCGACGGCCGGCTGCTCGATGGTGACCACCCGAGTGGTCTCGATGGCGACATTCAGGAAACCGGCGACCTGGCCTGAATCGTCGCGCAGCGGGCTGTAGGAGAAGGTCCAGTAGGTGTCTTCGGGCTGGCCGCTGCGGTGCAGCAGAAGATGCATGTTTTCATCATGCACCGGCTCACCGCGTAGCACCTGCTGCACCAGCGGGCCTAGGGTCGGCCACACATCGGCCCACGCAATTTCAATGGGCTGGCCGAGGGCATCAGGGTGATGCTTGCCGAGAATGGCCGCGTAGGGCTCGTTGTACAGCAAGGTGCGCCGAGGACCCCAGACAGCGCACATGGCGAAGCTGCTGGTGGCCATGATCGCGCAGGTGGTGCGCAGCGCGGCGGGCCAGCTGTGCTGGGGGCCGAGCGGCGTGGCGGCCCAGTCGAAATCGTCAAGGATGGATGGCACGGGACACCTTGCTGGGGTGCGGGTCGGCGCCCAGTGTGCCTGAGCGGGAGCGGCAAACCCAGCAGCATTTGCCACGATTGTTCATGGAATTTGCGAGCTTTCTACCGTAATCCTTCGGCATCCTTGCTTCAGGCTTGTACAGCTCGCATTGCTTGTAGAACTTCTCAAGGCGCTGTTGCTCGAATCACCTACAGGGGCTTGTTCAATCGGCCCCGCCAGCAACGCTATAGGTAAGCCGATGCCAACAGGTGGCAAGCACGATTTCCGGGTCGATAACGCCTCGTCGGGCGACATTTCCGGCTCGGGGAAGAACATCTTCTTCGCAGCGGTGGAAACCACCCGCATGCCGATGATCGTGACCGATCCCAACCGTCCCGATAACCCGATCATCTTCGCCAATAACGCTTTTCTGGAAATGACCGGCTATGAGGTCGAGGAAATCGTCGGCCAGAACTGCCGCTTTCTGCAGGGCGCGGAAACCGACCGCTCGGTGGTCGCCCAGGTGCGGGAGGCCATTACCAAACGCCAGGAGATCTCGGTTGAGCTGATCAACTACCGCAAGGATGGCTCGACCTTCTGGAACGCGCTGTTTATCTCCCCGGTATACAACGATGCCGGCGAGCTGATCTATTTCTTCGCCTCGCAGTTGGACATCAGCCGCCGCCGCGACGCCGAGGAAGGGTTGCGCCAGGCGCAGAAGATGGAGGCCCTGGGCCAGCTGACCGGTGGCATCGCCCACGACTTCAACAACCTGCTGCAGGTGATGATCGGCTACCTGGAAGTGCTCGAACGAACTGCCAGCAAGCCTCAATACGACGTCGATCGCATCCTGCGCTGCGTGAACAACGCGCGCAACGCCGCGGACCGCGCGGCCACGCTGACCCAGCAGCTGCTGGCGTTCTCGCGCAAGCAGAAGCTCGAAGGCCGGGTACTGAACCTCAATGGGATGATCAGCGGCTTTAAAGAGTTGGGCGAACGCACGCTGGGCAATGCGAACCTGCGTCTGACCCTGGACAAGAGCCTGTGGAATTGCCGCATCGACCCCACTCAGGCCGAGGTCGCGTTTCTCAACATCCTGATCAACGCCCGCGACGCGCTTGAAGGTCGCGACCAGCCCGTGGTGCATATCGAAACCAAGAACGTCAGGGTCGAAGAACTGGGCAGCATGTCCTATGACGGGTTGATGCCGGGCCGATATGTCAGCGTGGCGATCACCGATAACGGCATGGGCATGTCCGAAGGCGTGAGCAGCCGGGTGATGGATCCATTCTTCACCACCAAGGATGAAGGCAAGGGTTCCGGGCTTGGCTTGTCGATGGTCTACGGCTTCGTCAAGCAATCTGGCGGCGCCGTGCGCATCTATTCGGAAGAGGGCGTGGGTACTACGTTGCGCCTGTACTTCCCGGCCGATGACAGCCAGGTGATCCACAGCCCGGCGAAGGAGCGCACTAACGAGCGCAACGGCACCGAGCGCGTTTTGGTGGTCGAGGACCGCCCGGATGTGGCGGACCTCGCGCGCATGGTGCTCGAGGATTATGGCTATATCACCGACATCGCCCTGAATGCTCGCGAAGCGCTGCTGCGTCTGGATGTGGCCGAGTACGACCTGCTATTCACCGACCTGATCATGCCCGGCGGCATGAATGGCGTGATGCTGGCGCGTGAAGCACGCCGCCGCAAACCGGGCCTCAAGGTGCTGCTGACCACAGGCTACGCGGAGAACTCGCTGGAGCGCACCGATGCCGGTGGCAGCGAGTTTGATGTGATCTCCAAGCCCTACGTGCCCAACGAGTTGGCGCGCAAGGTGCGTCAGGTTATCGACGGGCCTACCGGTGTGAGCTGAGACGAGTGGCCGTGCGCGTCTAATTGGCGCTTCGCGGCCATTCTTGATGCCCCGGACGAGTGGTCGCAAGACTATACGAACTGTTCTGCATGTATCCGCCTCACAGAGGTATGGACAAATACATCAGCAGATTCATGACGGAAACCGGCTGCCAGCTCGAACTCGAGCGTTGTCCCACCGGCATTTGCTTCAGGGCGATATCCAACGACGGACAATGCCTGGGGCAACGGCACCTGAGTACGTCACAACTGGGCAACGGTGCCCTCGTGCAAGCGGTGATGCTGGACTTCATCGCCCAGCTCAAGCGGCTGCTCGAGCGGGACGGGCAGACCGTATTCACGCCAACCGATCCATTCGTCGAGAACGCTGATAGCGCATCTAAGTAGCTGAACCGCTGCCAGCGAGGCACAAACCCCGTGCGAAACGGCCGCTTCGCAGCTACCTCGCCCGCTCACCCGCCGTATACAGTGAAAGCCTTTCGCTGCTACCGGCCGTCCCTGTATGAATCTCTGGTTTCGCCTCTTCCTGATGCTCTTGCGCCGCCCCTGGCGCAAACCAGTTTTGGCGTTCGACACCACCGTGGTGCGCATGCGCGTGTGGCCGCTGGATCTGGACTTCAATCGTCATGTCACCAACGGCCGCTACTTCACCCTCGCCGATGTCGGGCGCATGGATTACGTATTGCGCAGTGGTGCATTCCGGGTGGCGCTGCGCCATCGTGCGTTGCCCATCGTCGGTGACGTGTGGGGCAAGTTTCGCCGTGAGCTGAAGCTGTTCGAAGCCTTCGAAGTTCACTCCCGCATGCTGGGTTGGGATGACAAGTGGAGCTTCATGGAGCATCGCTTCATCAAGGGCGGGCGTGTGGTTGGCGTGGTGATCATGCGTGGGCTGCTTCGTGGGCCTAAAGGCAACGTGTTGCCGGGCGAATTCGCCGCCGAACTGCGCTTGCCCGAGCAATCGCCGCCATTGCCGCAGTGGCTGAGCGACTGGTCCGCCAGTTGCGACCAGTTGAGCGCACAGCTGCGTGATGAGGAGCAGTAGAGGCGGGCGATAGCCCGCCAGAATAAAAAAACGCGAGCTCTGTGCTCGCGTTTTCTTGAGCAATGCAGCCTGGTCGTCAGGCCAGCTTGGCCAGATCAGCCGCGTCGAAGCCCGGCAGCGGCTCGCCCTTGCGGACCTTGTTGGCCCACTCGGCATCGGAGATCAGCACGCGGCCGACGGCGATCAGGTCGAACTCCTCACGCTCCATGCGCAAGTGCAGGTTATCCAGCACCGCGGCGCCGGAACCCTTGCCGCCGAAGGCGCCGAAGAAGTCGCCATCCAGACCTACAGAGCCGACGCTGATGGTCGGTGCACCCGTCAATTTCTTTGCCCAGCCGGCGAAGTTGAGGCCTTCGGCGCCGTCGATCTCGGGGAACTCCGGTTCCCAGAAGCGGCGCTGCGAGCAGTGCAGAATATCCACACCGGCGTCGACCAGCGGCGCCAGCCATTCGGTCATCTGCTCTGGCGTGGTGGCCAGGCGCGCGGCGTAGTTCTGCTGCTTCCACTGGCTGACCCGCAGGATCAGCGGGAAGTCCTCGCCCACCGCTGCTCGTACGGCGCGCACTGCTTCGGCCGCGAAGCTCGAACGCTCGGCGATGGTGGCGCCGCCAAAGGCGTCGGTGCGGGTGTTGGTGCCGGGCCAGAAGAATTGGTCGATCAGGTAGCCGTGGGCGCCGTGCAATTCCACGGTATCGAAGCCCAGGCGCTTGGCATCGGCAGCGGCGCTGGCGAAAGCGGCCACGGTGTCGGCGATATCTTCCAGACTCATCGCCGTGCCGCGCGGATCATCTGGCGCTACCAGCCCGGATGGGCTCTCGACCGGTGCTTCAGGCTCCCAGCCGCCCTGGCCACGGGTCGAACCGGTGTGCCAGATCTGCGGCCCGATACGCCCGCCTGCGGCATGCACGGCCTTTGCCACTTCAGCCCAGCCGGCCAGCGCCGCATCGCCGTGGAAGAAGGGGATGCCCGGCATGTTGCGCGAGGCCGGGCGGTCGATCACCGTGCCCTCGGTAAGAATCAGGCCGACACCGCCAGCCGCGCGGCGGCGGTAGTACTCGGCATGTTGCGGGCCGGGGATGCCTTCCGGAGCCATGGCGCGGGTCATCGGCGCCATGACGATGCGGTTGGCAAGCTCCAGGCCCTTTAGCGTGAAGGGGCTGAACAGAACGTCGTCGGACATAAAAACTCCATCAGAGGGTCGGTGGCCGCCGGGTTGTCAGCGGCTCTGCGATTGGGGAACGTTGGGGCGTCATCTGGCTATCGAACGGGCAGTCAGTATCTCGATCAGGCGGTCATTATTCGAGCCAGGACGGCCTGATGAAGCCAGCGCGGGGTTACCCACATGAACACGACGTTCAGCTTGTTGGCAACACCAGGCACGATGCTGATACGGCCGTTATTCATGGCGCGAATACCGGCGCGCACCACTGGCGGGGTTTTCATCATCACGGCCTTCAACGTGGGCGTGATGTGCTGGCGCGCGGCACTGGCGAAGCCGGTGTCGGTCAGGCCCGGGCATAGTGCGGTGACGGTCACGCCGTCGTGTTTGAATTCCCGGTGCAGTGCTTCGCTGAAGCGCAACACGTAGGCCTTGGCCGCCGAGTAGACCGCAAAACTCTCGACGCCCTGGTAGGCGAGAATGCTGGAAACCTGCAGGATTTTGCCGCGCTTGCGGCGGCGCATGTCCTGGCCGAAGAGGTGGGTCATGACGGTGAGGCTGGCAATGTCCAACTGGATCATCGACAGGGCCGCCTCAGGTTGGCTGCCCAGAAATGGCCCCTGCAAACCATGGCCTGCGTTGTTGATCAGCACATCGACCTCGATGCCCCGTTCTTCAGTCAACCGTTGATGCAAGCGGTTCACGGCTGCGATGTCGGCGAGGTCTACCTGCTCGACCAGCACGTCGATGCGATGTTGCTGGCGCAGGGAGTCTGCCAGTTCTTCGAGCCGTTCCAATCGCCGGGCCACGAGTATCAGGTTATGGCCAGCTGCCGCGTATTGCCTGGCGAACTCCTCGCCGAGGCCACTCGAGGCGCCGCTGATAAGCACCCAGGTGCCTTGATTCGATGGCATGGTCTTAGCCTCGCTGCGCGTCGGCCGGGCGATAGCGCTCAGCCGCCTGGGATTGCTTGATGCCGCTGAGCAGGGCCTGGCGGGCGCTGTTGAGTTTGTCCCAGGCAGCGTCGTCATGCAGGGGAGGAATGGTCACCGCCTCGCGTTTGTCGAAGCCCACCAGCGCGGCATCCACCAGCTCATTGACGTCCATCAGCTCCGGGATGGCGCTGATGTCGATGCCGGCACGTTCCCAGATTTCGGTGCGGGTGGCCGCCGGCAGCACCGCCTGTACATAGACGCCCTTGGGGTTCAGCTCCAGGCTCAGCCCCTGGGACAGGAACAGCACGAAGGCCTTGCTGGCGCCGTAGACGGTCATGCCCAGCTCCGGCGCCAGACCGACCACCGAGCCGATATTGACGATGCTGCCACCACCGGCCTGCGCCAGGCGCGGCGCAATGGCGTTGGCCAGGCGGGCCAGGGCAGTGGTGTTGAGGGTGATCAGCCGCTCGATTGCGTCTCCTGCCTGCTCCACGAATCTGCCCGATTGCGCGATGCCTGCGTTGTTGATCAGCACGCCGATGCGCGCATCCTCACGCAGCCGTTTTTCGACAAGCCGGGTGTCATCGGCCTGGCTCAGGTCGGCGCGCAGAATATCCACGGCTACGCCATGTTCGGCGCGCAGCCGGCTGGCCAGCGATTCCAGGCGCGCCTGATCGCGAGCGACCAGCACCAGGTCATGACCACGCTGTGCGAAGCGTTGCGCGTAAACGGCGCCGATACCGGACGAAGCGCCGGTGATAAGTACGGTAGAGAGTTGGCTCATGGTGATCTGCTCGATAGCGGAGTGGGGCGTCGATGCCAGTTAACGACGGTGGTGTCGGTGCGGTTTAAGATGATGGTCATAATCTTTTATGTCAACGCATTTTGATTATGATCGACATCTATGTATAGTGGCTCTCAGCCAATCGACAGGACTTCAGGAGGCATCACCTCATGCGAGTGAGCAAAGCCCAGGCCCAGGCGAACCGGGCGCTGATCGTGGATACGGCATCGCAGCTGTTCCGTGAGCGCGGTTATGACGGCGTTGGCGTGGCCGATCTGATGGCTGCGGCCGGCTTCACCCATGGCGGCTTCTACAAGCACTTTGGCTCCAAGGCCGATTTGATGGCCGAGTCCGCGGCTTGCGGTATTTCGAAAACGCTCGAGCGCACCCAGGCGGTAGACGCCGCGCAATTCTTCGATCTTTACGTGTCGCGCCAGCACCGTGATTCTCGCGATGCTGGCTGCACGCTCGCCGCGCTTGGCGGCGATGCGGCGCGCCAGCCGGAGAATCTCAAAGCGATCTTTGCCGACGGTATCGACAGCTTGTTGGCAACGCTGGGGCGTAACGAAGCTTCAGCGGATGGTGATGTGAGCCAAGAGCAGCGTGCCAGGTTGATCGGCCAGCTCGCCCAGGCTGTCGGCGCCATCTTGCTGTCGCGGGCCTGCCCGGATGACTCGCCACTGGCCGACGAAATTCTCAGCGTTTGCCACACGCAGATCTTGGCGGCGACGAAGTGAATTCATCACCTGGCCGTCGCGACGGCGACGACCAGAAACGGAGGCAGAAATGACCCTTTATTACCTCGACGACCTGGCTCCTGGGCAACACTTCAAGGGCAACGCCCGAGCGCGCGTTGAAGAAAATGCCATCAAGGCCTTTGCCCGTGAGTTCGACCCGCAGCCCTTTCATCTCGATAACGAAGCAGCGCGCGATTCGCTGTTCGGCTCGCTGGCGGCCAGTGGCTGGCATACCGCGGCACTGACCATGCGCCTGCTGGTGGACTGCGAGCCGAAGCTGGCCGGCGGCATCATCGGCGCCGGTTTCGACGAACTGCGCTGGCCACTGCCGGTGCGGCCCGGTGACGAGCTGCGGGTCGAGCTCGAGGTGCTGGAGGTACGGCCGTCCAGGAGCAAACCTACCCAGGGCCTGGTCAAGCTGCGCACCACCACCCTGAATCAGCACGATCAGCCCGTACAGGTTTCCGTAGGTAATTTGGTTGTACCGCGGCGCCCCGCGCAGTAAACGCAATCGACCTAGGCCGCCTGGCGGCATGATGACAGTGGAGCAGACCATGAAATACGTAGCGTTCGGCAATACCGGCTTGCAGGTTTCCCAGGTTGCACTAGGCACGGGCAATTTCGGCACAGGCTGGGGCCATGGCGCCGACCCGGATACCAGCAGGAGCATTTTCAATGCCTACGCCGAAGCCGGCGGCAATTTCATCGATACGGCGGACGTCTATCAGTTCGGCCAGTCCGAAGCGCTGCTCGGCACGCTGCTGCAAGGGCGCCGCGAGGATTTCCTGCTCGCCAGCAAGTACACCAGCGGCGCAGTGCCGAACGCCAACCGCCTGGTGACCGGTAATAGCCGCAAGGCCATGGTCGCCTCCGTCGAGGCCAGCCTGAAACGCCTGAAGACCGACCGCATCGACCTTTACTGGGTGCACCATCCCGATGGCCTGACGCCGGCCGAGGAGCTGATCCGCGGGTTCGACGATCTGGCTCGTGCCGGCAAGATCCTCTACGCAGGGCTGTCCAACTTCCCGGCCTGGCGCCTCGCCCATATCGCCACGCTGGCGGAGCTGACGCGGGCGCTGCCCATCGCCGCCGCGCAGTTCGAACATAGCCTGGTGCACCGCGACCCCGAGGCCGACCTGTTCCAGGCCTGTCGGGCGCTGGGCCTGGGCATGCTGACCTGGTCGCCCCTGGGGGGCGGCATGCTCACTGGCAAATATCGCCAGGGCGAGAAGGGCCGGGCCGAGGGACTTGGCGGCCGGGTGTTCCAGGCCGAGAACTCGCCACAGCGCACGCAGATTCTCGATACGGTGCTGGCCATCGCCGAGGAGCTGGGCGCCACGCCAGGCCAGGTCGCCATCGCCTGGGCTGGCAGCCATGGCTCGGTGCCGATCATCGGCCCGCGCTCCCTGGCGCAGGCTACCGATAACCTCGGTTCGCTGGCCGTCGACCTTTCGTCCGAGCAGGTCGAGCGGCTCAACTCGGTCAGTGCACTGGGCGAAGCGACGCCCCTCAGAAAGCCGCTGGCTGGCGGGCAGGTGATCGCCTGATAGCGACGCAGCGCCAAAATCCTCTCCACGCAGTATGATGGCGTATGGCTATGTTGCGCCGGGTGCCTGCCGCCCGGCGTGACACGGCGTATTGTCGGGAGAGGGCATGGATCCGCTGAGCAAGACGCAACTCAAGGAGCTGGTGCGACGGGTGATCGTTGCTCAGGGCAACGCGTTCATCAAGGAACTGCTGCGTGGCACCAACGCCAGGATCGGCGCGACCAAGGAAGACTTCGCTGCCAACCTGGACGCCGCCATCGATGCCGACGAGCTAACCCAGGAAAAGCTCGAAGCCTGGTTGGCGGAAGTCGAGGGCTGGGGCGACCAGCACCTTTACCTGATCGCGCCGCCCGCGGTCGATGGGGCGCGGCTGGCCGCCGGTATCGCCGCGAGCCCTCATGCCGAAGCGCTCGGCGCCAGCGCCAGCCTGGATTTCCCGGAAGCGCTCACGCTCACTCATATCGCGTTGTCCGACGCTGGCCTGTCGTTGCTCTGGCATCAGGGCAAGGCTGGCTGGAATCGCTTCAAACCCAAGGATTTCACACTCGAGGAAGGGCTGGAGCGTTATCGCTTCGACGCCTATCGGCAGCGGCTTGATCGCAGCGTGGTGCGCTTCGAGTGGCGCTTCGCCGACCCCTACTGCCTGGTACTGATTCACCGCAACCCCGAGATCGATCACAAGGCGGTTTTCGGGGATATCCGCCGCACGCTGGTCGCCATCGGTTGCCCGGACGCCCCGGCAAAACCCATCCCCCTTGACCAGGCCGTCAAGGTGGCGGCGAGCAAGGGCAAGGGCGTGCATTCGACCCGCTTCGAACTCGATGGCGGCTATGTGGAGATGGCCTCGACCCTGGCCAATGGCGGAATCGAAGCCGTCGAGCCGGTGCGCGTGGTGCTGCAGGCGGTGGACACCGGCCAGTTCGACCGGGCTCAGGGCATGCTGCATTTCGCCGCCGAAGAACATGGCACCAGCCGGCGCATTGCCGTGCAGGTGTATGGCCGCGACGCGCGGCTGCGTATCTGGGCGCAGTGCAAGCGTGAAGATGTGCTGCGCATCGTCGAACTGCTCTGGGCTTACAACGGCGCATCATGAATACGACACAGTCGGACCGCTGGCAGGTGGAGGTCGAGCGGCGCCTGAGTCAGGGCGTTGAGCTGGAATTCACCCAGGCGCAGTTCGCCCGGACGGTCGAGGCGGCGCCTGACGATGTTGGGCTGAAGATCTTTCTCGACGGCCTGGTCGGTGCCACGAGCGCCGAGCGGCATGAGGTTTACCGCTGCCCAATGGCGCCGTGCGCGCGTCTGCTGCCGGCCGGTATGGCCAACACTGTGTGCCCATTCTGTCAGGCCGATTTCGAGCAGGAAGGTGTGACGGCCGAGGTCGAACCTGTCTATCGGCTGGTGGGCGAGGGCAGTCGCGACATTCGCTGGCTGATCGTCATTCACGGCATGAACAGCCGCGCCAAATGGCAGGAAGCCTTCAGCTGGGAAATCGCCAACCGCCTCAGCTATTCGGCGCCGGTACTGATTTACAAGTACGGCTGGGCGACCATCGACGTGTTCGCCCGCTGGCTGCACGATCGCCTCGCCAGGCGCCTGGGCGAGCGCATGCGCATCGCCATCGCAGAGGCGCAAAAGAGCCGGCTGCCCGACCGGCCGGACATCATCGCCCACAGCTTCGGCACGCTGCTGCTGTCACGGGTGCTGGAGAACCCCGAATTCGCCGACCTGAAGTTTGGTCGCATCATCACTGCAGCGAGCATCGTGCGCCCGGATTTCGACTGGGATCGGCTAATTGCCCAGGGGCGGGTGGAGGCTGTGCTCAATCATGTCGGTGGCCAGGATCGCGCCGTGCCTTTCGCGCAATACGCGATTCCCGGCGCCGGGCCGGGCGGGAAGGTTGGATATCTGGCTGCCTCGACGCTTAACGTGCGGGCCGAGGAGTATGGCCATTCGGGCTTCTTTCTGCCCGAAAATCTGGGCGCGGCGATCTCGCGTCACGGTCTATGGCAGGCGTTTCTGACCCGTCCGTTGGCGCGCTTTCGGCCGGTTGGCGCTTTCGTTGCCGAAGCAGACTGGCGGCCGGCACCGCTAGTGGTGCGGATGTGTACGCGGACATTGGCGTATGGGGTGTTCTGGGTGCTGGCGCCGTTTTCGTGGGTGCGGCGTAAAATCGATCCTTGAGACGGATACTTTTTAGGACCGGTTCGCGACCCGTAGGAGATTCTATGGTTTAGGGCAATGCCTTTATGTCCTTCTGCTGATGTACTCGCCTTGAGTTTTCATCAAGGCGAATGCGACTCTGGCGAG
>NZ_VIVP01000006.1:0-384898 GCF_007993955.1 Pseudomonas sp. AG1028 | reverse complement strand
ATGCCCGAGTAGATGCCGCCGAGGATGATCACGATCAGCGCCAGGCCCCAGCCGGCCTTGCGCCCAGCCGTGAGGATCTCGGCCATCGAGGCGCGTGGCAGCGACGGCATGTTCTTGACCCGGGCGATGATGTAGATGGTGACCATCAGGAACACGCCCAGCAGCAGGCCTGGCACCACACCGGCCATGAACAGCTTGCCCACCGAGGTTTCGGTCGCGGTGGCGTAGACCACCATGACGATCGACGGCGGAATCAGGATGCCCAGGGTACCGGCGTTACAGACGATGCCGGCGGCGAACTCCTTCTTGTAGCCCGAGCGCACCATGCCGGCGATGACGATGGAGCCGACCGCCGCTACCGTGGCCGGCGACGAGCCGCTCAGCGCGGCGAACAGCATGCACGCCAGGATCGCGGCGATGGCCAGGCCGCCCTTGATGTGGCCGACGCAGGCGTTGGCGAAATCGATCAACCGACGGGCCACGCCGCCGCTGGTCATGAATGCGCCGGACAAGAGGAAGAACGGGATGGCCAGCAGCGTGTAGTGCTCGCTGGTCTCGAACAGCTTGATCGCCAGCGAACGCACCGAGTCGTTGCTAAAGAACAGGATGGTCATGGCCCCGGACAAGCCCAGGGAAATCGCCACCGGAATGCCGATGAACATCAGCGCGAACAGGGCGATGAACAGAAATGCGATGGTCATCGTTTAGCCTCCGTTTCTTCGGCGAGTTTGATGGCGTCTTCCACTTCGCCGTGACCACCAAAACCAATCTGCTTGTCCTGGATCACCCGTACCAGCACCTGGGCGAAACGCAGGAACATCAGGGTGAAGCCAATGGGCACGATCATCACGATGTGCCACTGCTGCACGCCAAAGCGGTCCAGATCCTCGGCGCCGGTGCCGAGCGTGAACAGCAGCGCGACCCACTGCTCGCTGGAGTAGGCCATCAGCGCGCAGTAACCGAGGCAGATGAGCAGCGCGACGATGGCCACGGCCTTCTGCAGGGCCGGCTGGAACATGCGCACCAGCAGGTCGACGCCGATGTGCGCACCGATGCGCACGCCCCAGGCCAGGCCGACGAAGATCAGCCAGCCGAACATGGCCTTGGTCAGGGCCACGCTCCAGGTCATTTCCTGGGCGACGAAGAGGATGCCGTCGCCAATGGCGAACAGGGCATCGCTGCCAAACGGCAGCACATCGCCCAGGGCGTAGAAAACACCGTAAAGGTTGTTGAATACCACGTACGAGAAAGTGACCAGGGTCATCGCCCCGAGCAGGAACGCCACAGCGGCTTCCTCGAGGTGATTCCATAGGCGCTGCAATGCATTCATCAGCGGTCTCCCAGGGAGGGTTGTTGTAATTGTTTTGGCCAGCCGACTCTAACCTCCGGCCTGGCGAGGCGAATATTCACGATTGGTAAACGCGGCCTTCGGCGTGGGCGAATAGCCTACCGAGGTAAAGAGCCATGCGATGAAAACCAGCGGTTAGAGGTGGTGCTAGCGAGCACTCCCACAATGGATAACTGAGCATCCGCTCTTGCCATGCCGCTGCCCGACAAGCCCCGTTATCAAACCAATTCGGAAATCTCGATCAGGTTCAGATCAGGATCGCGCAGGTACACCGAACGAATCGGCCCCGTGGCACCAGTGCGCCTCACTGGCCCCTCGATGATTGGCCAGCCAACCTGCTGTAGATGCGCGATCACCTGATCCAGCGGCTGGCTGGCGATAAAGCACAGATCCAGCGCCCCCGGCACCGGCAAGTGAGCCTTGGGCTCGAACTCCTGGCTACGCACGTGCAGGTTGATCTTCTGATTACCGAAGCAGAACGCCTTACGGCCTTTGCCGAAAGTCTCCAGGCGCATCCCCAGCACCTCGACATAGAAATGCGTGGTCGCGTCGGCGTCGGTAGCGGTCAGTACCAGATGATCCAGATGGTCGAGCATGGCGGCCTCCGTTCTAGTTGATGGCAGCATTGGCGGCCTGGGCCGCTTCGATCAGGTCGCTGCCGATCTTGTCTTCGTATTGCTTCCAGACCGGTTGCATCACCTCGCGCCATTGCTTGCGCTCTTCGTCCGTCAGCACGATCAGCTCGTGCTTGCCGCCGGCGAGGATCTGCTCCTTGTCCTTTTCGTTGAGCGCCAGGGCCTGGCGGTTAACCTCGGCGGTGACCTCGTCGATGATGGTCTTGAGTTCGCCGCGTACACCGTCGGGCAGGCCGTTCCAGAACTTGGCGTTGGTGATCAGCATGTAATTGCCGACCGCGTGGTTGGACTCGATCATGTACTGCTGCACCTCGAAGTGGCGCTGGCTGTAGATGTTCGACCAGGGATTGTCGGAGGCATTGATCACCCCGGTCTGCAGGCCCTGGTAGATCTCGGCGAAGGCCATCTTGCGTGGCACCGCGCGCAGTGCGCTGATCTGCGCGGCCTGCAGGTCGGAAGGTTGCACGCGGAACTTCAGGCCACGCGCATCACTCGGCAGGTGCAAGGGCTTGTTGGCGGTGAACTGGCGCATACCGTTGAGCCAGTAGGCCAGGCCGAGAATGCCGTTGTTCTCCAGGCTGTGCAGCAGCTCCTGGCCCTTTGGCGATTGCTCGAAACGCTGGGAAGCAGCGGCATTGTCGAACAGGAACATCAGGTCGAAGATCTGCACCCGCGGCTGGTACTTCTCCAGCTTCACCGGGGCCGGCGCCAGCAGTTGCACGTCGCCGAGCAGCAGCGCCTCCATCTCCTTGCCGTCACCGAACAGCGAAGAATTGGGGTAGACCTCCACCCGCGCCTTGCCGGTCAGGCGCTCCTTGACCAGCTTCTGCAGCATGCGCGCGCCCTGCCCCTTGGGCGTCTGGTCGGAGGCGACATGGGCGAACTTGATGACAATTTCCTCGGCCTGAACGGCGGCGCCGAAGGCCATGGCGGTGGAAAGCAGCACGCAGGACAGGCTGCGGCAGAACAAGCGGGACATGAGGCGATCTCCTGTTGTTATTGGTACGGGGGGCAGTGCCCACCGGATGCCTTTGTTCGCCACGAACTCTACTTGAGCCCCAAGGCCGACTAAATTCTTGATTGGCCAAGCCTGCCTTCGCCATTGCCGAAGGCAGAACCATTGGCCAGGTGATCGACCATCTGCCGGGCGATCAGCGACAGGCTGTCGTACTGGCGCACGCAGATGTTCAGCTCGCGCACCGCCCAGGCATCCTCGATTGCCACGGCGCGCACCGCCATGCTCGGCAGATAGGTACGCACCGCCTGCTCGGGCAGCACACCGATGCCCAGCCCGGTATGGATCATCCGGCAGATGGCCTCGAAGCTGCGCACCTGGATGCGCACCCGCAGATGCACGCCCGCCTGCTGCGCGGCCTCGCTGAGCAGGCTATGCAGCGAGGCTTCCTTCTGCAGGCCGATGAAGTCGTAGCCGACGGTTTCCGACAGCGTGACTCGCTCGCGGGCCGCCAGCGGATGCTCACTCGGCACCACCAGCACCAGGCGGTCATGACGGTAGGGAAACACCTGCACGCCAGCGGCCTGTACGTGGCCGGCGAAGATGCCGATATCGGTCAGCCCTTCGCGCACCGCGTGGATGATCTCGCTGCTGACGCGCTCTTCCAGGTCGATGCGAATCTGCGGGTGCTCGGCGCTGAAGGCTGCCAGGCCCTCGGGCAGAAAGGCGATCACCGCCGAGGTGTTGGCGTGGATGCGCACGTGGCCATTGATGCCCTCGCTGAACTCGCTGAGGTCGGCCTGCATGTGCTGGATGTTGTCCAGCAGGTTGCGCGCATGGTGCAGCAGCGCATCGCCGGCCGGCGTCAGCGCCACGCCCTTGGGCTGGCGATACAGCAAGGGGGTGCGCAGATGCGCTTCCAGGTCGCTGATGCGCTTGCTCACTGCCGCCAGCGCAAGGTGCTCACGCTCGGCGGCGCGGGTCAGGCTGCGCTCATCGGCGATGGCGACGAATAACTTGAGGGTGGTGAAATCCACGCGCATGGCGGGCTCCGCTTCGTGGCTGGCGAAAGAGGCTGGCCCGCGCCAAGGGCTGCGAACCGATGGTGGCACCATATGCCTTCGCGTTGCACGAAGCCAGACTTGACGATTGACTGATTGCGGCGAGCCGCGTGGTGGGCGATGCTCGGCGCCATCGAACCCAAGTCATCGGGAAGCCGCACATGCCTGCCAACACAACCGTTGCACCCATGGCCCTGGCCGGCCTCAAGGTCATCGAAATGGGCCAGCTCATCGCCGGCCCGTTCGCCAGCAAGCTGCTCGGCGAATTCGGCGCCGACGTGATCAAGATCGAGCCGCCTGGCGTCGGCGACCCACTGCGCAAGTGGCGCAAGATCAAGGACGGCACCTCGTTGTGGTGGCATGTGCAGTCGCGCAACAAGCGCTCGCTGACCCTCGACCTGAAGCAGGCCGAAGCCCAGGACATCGTCCGCCAGCTGGTGGCCGAGGCCGACATTCTGGTGGAGAATTTTCGCCCCGGCACGCTGGAAGGCTGGGGCCTGGGTTATGACGCGTTGAAGGCGATCAACCCGCGACTGATCATGCTGCGCATCTCCGGCTACGGACAAACCGGGCCCTACCGCGACCTGCCCGGTTTCGGGGTGATCGGCGAAGCCATGGGCGGCCTGCGCCATCTCTCCGGCTATGCCGGGCAAGCGCCGGTGCGCGTCGGGGTGAGCATCGGCGATTCGCTGTCCTCGCTGTATGGCGTGATCGGCGTGTTGCTGGCCCTGCAGGAGCGGGGCCGCAGCGGCGAAGGCCAGGAAATCGACGTGGCGCTGTACGAGTCGGTGTTCGCCATGATGGAAAGCCTGGTGCCCGAATACGACGCCTTCGGCTATATCCGTGAGCCAGCCGGCAGCGCCCTGCCCGGCATCACGCCGTCCAACTCCTACCCGTGCAACGATGGCAGCTACGTGCTGATCGCCGGCAATGGCGACAGTATCTACAAACGCCTGATGACCCTGATCGGCCGTGACGATCTGGGCAGCGACCCGCGCCTGGCGCAGAACGACGGGCGCAGCCAGCATGCCGAGCTGATCGACACCGCCATTGGCGAATGGACGGCCGGGCGTGGCCGCGAAGAGGTGATCGAAGCGCTCAAGGGCGCCCGCGTGCCGGCCGGCTACCCCTACACCGCCGCCGATATCGTGCAGGACCCCCACTACCTGGCACGCCAGATGATCGAGACGGTGCAGACGCCCGTCGGCCCGCTCAAGGTGCCAGGCGTACTACCCAAACTCAGCCGCACGCCGGGGCGCATTGGCGTTGGCGGCCCGCAGCTCGGCGAGCACAACGACGACATCCTCGCCGGGCTTGGCCTGAGCGAAGAACAGGTAAAGGGGCTGCGCGAGCGCGGCATCATCTAACAGCAGCTGCACGCTTCAAGCGGCAAGCAAGCTACTTGCAGCTTGAAGCTTGTGGCTTGCAGCGTCCCCGAGGACCTCCCATGACCAAACGCCTCTACATCCAGGACGTCGCCACCCGCGACGGCTTCCAGATCGAAGCGGCCTTCGTGCCGACCGACGCCAAGATCGCCCTGATCGACAAGCTGTCGCAAACCGGCCTGGCGAAGATCGAAGTCACCTCCTTCACCTCGCCCAAGGCCATCCCCAATCTGCGCGATGCCGAAGAAGTGATGCGCGGCATCCAGCGCATCGACGGCGTGGAATACACCGTGCTGGTGCCCAACGTTCGTGGCTGCGAGCGGGCGCTGTCTTGCGACGTGGACGAGATCAACCTGGTGATGTCGGCCAGCGACACCCATGGCCTGGCCAACCTGCGCATGACGCCGGAGCAGTCGCTCGCCCAGTTTCGCGAAATCATCGAGGTCACCCGCGGCAGCGGCGTGTTCATCAATGCGTCGCTGTCGACCACCTTCGGCTGCCCGTTCGAAGGCGAAGTGCCCGAGGCGCGCGTGCATGAGCTGACCGAGCGCCTGCTGAAAATCGGCGTGCAGGGCGTGACCCTGTGCGACACCACCGGCATGGCCGACCCGGCCCAGGTCGAACGCCTCTGCCGCAAGGCGCTGCAGCGCTGGCCCGAAGCGGTATTTACCGCGCATTTCCACAACACCCGCGGCATGGGCCTGGCCAATGCCCTGGCAGCCCTGAACGCCGGCATCGACCGCTTCGACGCCTCCCTCGGCGGCCTCGGCGGCTGCCCCTATGCGCCCGGCGCCAGCGGCAATATCTGCACCGAGGATCTGGTGCACATGTTCCAGCGCATGGGCCTGGAGACCGGCGTGAATCTGGATACGCTGCTGGCCGCGGCAGCCACCCTGCCCGAGCTGATCGGCCACGACGTGCCCGGTGCCATCCTCAAGGCCGGCAAGTCGGATCGACGCTATCCGAAACCGAAGTGGATGAGCGCGACCGAATCTTAACGGCTGCCGCCAGCTTCGCGCCCTAACTGGGAGGATAAACCCGTGATCAAACGATTATTTCGCAAGTGCGAAACCAGGTGAGCAATTGCACAGTGCAGTCGTTGACCGAGGCTCGGCCCGTATCAACGACTAATGCTGGATCGCGAGGTACTTCATAAGCCGCTGATACTCCGGTGAAACCAGGCAGTTGGCCGCAACGAGCACGAGCATAATGCCCCTTCGGATCACGCTGTTCGCAAATGTCCAGTGGTGCACTGCACCAGACCTCGTGATAGTCGCGTCCCAAACGCTGCGCGAACAGCGCTCTCTGATCGGCAAGGGGTGCAATCAGAGCCATGATCACTATCTGACCGCTGTCAATCAGCAACGCGGCAAGCTCGCTGGTGCGGCGAACATTCTCCCTTCGCTCGGTTTCGCTAAAACCAAGGTCCGCGTTCAAAGTGCTGCGCAGAGCATCACCGTCAAGAACGGTGCTCTGCATACCAAGCTTGAATAGCTCGGCATGCAGAGCCTGGGCCAGTGTCGACTTACCTGCTGCTGGCAACCCGGTCAGCAAAATAGCAGTTGCACGGTGACCATTAGCGGCTTCGCGCTGACCACGACTAACGCTGATCTGAGGCGCTTGAAGATTATTGAGCGTCAACACCGCTTACCACTGCGCGCCCGATATTACCCTGCTCCCACTGCAGTTCCCGGGCCTTCAGCTCCCCGGCAATGGCTCCGACCTGAGTCGATGATACTTCGGATGGCAATGGATCCAGGCCGGCACTGGCGAATACCTGCCCATAGGCATTACGTAAATCGGCATACGCCAAATCCCGGCGCAGGCTGGCTTGCAGATTATTGAGTTCGCCTTGAATCAGTTCCAACTCACCGATGCCGGCGGAGCTGAAACGATTACGCAATTGGCCCACGATTTCGCCATCGATATCCGACAACTGCTGGCTGGTCTTGAACTGACGCAGCGACTCGCGATAGTTGGCATTGGCAACATAAAGCTGCGCCAGCACAGCGATGGACATGGCCTGACGACGTGCGGCCGCTACCTCCTCGCCGGCCTTCGCCACATTGATCGAGGCTGGTGCAGAAATCACGTTGAACAGGTTCCAGGTGACCTTTACGCCCATGTCGGCCCATTTGTCGTTGACCAAAAAGGAGTTGCTGTCGTAATGACCGCCAGCAGAGAACTCCAGTCCCGGTAGCAAACGCAGCATTGCCTTGCGAGTTTCGGCAGAACTGATGCGGGTCAGATAATCCTGCTCGCGCAATTCAGGGCGAGTGGCCAGCGCTTCTTGTTCCAGCGTGGCCATGTCGACCCTCAACTCCGGGATCGAGTAATCGTCCGAAGTCGCCAGGGTCAGCTCACTGCCCAAAGGCAGGTTGATGAGGGTTGCCAGCTCGGTTTTCGCCAGCGATAACGCTTTGCGCTGTTCCTCAAGTTGGCGTGTAGCCTGAATCAATGAGCGCTGATAACCCAGTGCCTGAATCGGGTCGCCAACGCGCTGCGCGCTCATTGCCTGGCTGTTGCCCTGAGCCTGTTCGACGCGAGCCATCAAGCTGTCGATCTGGCTGAGCAAACGTTCGGCAGCCACTGCACGCCAATAGGCTGAGCGTACGTCCTGAACGATGGTGTTTACTACCTTTCTACGGCGCTCTTCAACGATCAGGCGCTGGTCGCCCTGTTGCTTGGCGCTGATATAACTGACGCCGAAATCGAGCACGTTCCAGACCATGGTGAGGTCGGCCACACGGCGACTACGATCCTGGGAAGTCGAAGGTTCCAGAGACTGGGTACCGGTCTCGACACTTTCACTGCTGGAAGCACTGACATTGCTTCGCCCGGCGTAGCCTGCAGACAAGGCCATTCGCGGCAGCATATCGAAACTGGCAAGGTCAAGTTGCCGCTTGGCAAGGGCCTCTTCCATGATTTTAAGACGCGCTTCGAGATTGTATTTGACCGCGCGCGCCATCGCTTCATGCAAAGTCAATGGCCCATTGAGAGGCTCTTGATCCTTGTACATCTGCTGCAAATCGCTTTGCGCCCGCTGCTCACTGAGGCCACGGTCAATGGGGTCACTGGTGACGGCACAACCACTCACCACCAGCGCCAGCAGGCTTACGCTGAACAGCTTTTGACTCTTTTTCATCCTTGTGACCGCCCTGGCTACTCATCTTATTTAAGCGCCAGCTTTACCAGCGCAGGATCCAAACTCTATTCAAGCCTGCACAGCACTAATACCGGCTGTCCCCAAAGCCCATGCTAGTTCATGCAGTTGTTTCTGCTCGCCTTCATTGAGCAATTGAAGTTGCTGCTCCAGAGTCAGCGCACCAAAGCTGCCGCGAATGCCTTGTGACGAATCGCCCAAACTACGACTGCTGCCACCGTCGAACGTACCTTGCGTCGAGGCGTCCGTAGAGGACTCGCGAGTGAAGAGCGTCGCCAATGTGCTATTGCCGAACACACCGCCTTCCCCATGACCCAAGCCCAGGAAACCGCCGCTGGACGCTGCATTACTGCCAAGGGCATCAGAGGCGAAGACCTGCGCGATGAAGCTCGGAGCCAGCGCGCCGTTGCTGATGAAGATATTGCCTACCGGTGGCAGGCTGCCGCCCGTTGTGCGTTGCTCGAACAGCGGCGCGAAACTCAGTGGCGAACCCAGGTTTCCGGTCGGCGGGCCAAACAGCGAAGGCTGCAATGGCAGGTTCGGCTGACTGGTCAGCGGCACAGAATCGGTAATACGGAACTGTGGATCGCCACCTTGGGAAAGGGTTGTGATCGAGTAGTTGCCAGAATTGGTGATACCCATGCCGGCATTGCCTGCCAGGTCCGTCACACCGCTGCTGTCCAGGGTGATGAAGTTGCTGGGATCTACTGTATTCGCTGCTGGGGTCAGGGTGGCAGTCCAGGTCTGACCGCCATCGCTGCTGGCCAGGTTGGACAGGGTACCGTTGGCTACGCTGAGGTCCGAAAGATCGAAGTTGGTGACACGCTCGCTGAAGGTGAAGGTCACCTGAGTGGTCTGACCCGTGGTCAGGTTCGGGTTGGCAATTACGATACTCGCAAGACTCGGAGCCTGACCGTCAATGACATAGTTGGCCGAGTTGATGACACCGGAGCCGGCATTGCCCGCCAGATCCGTGACATTACTGGTGTCCATGACGATGAAGTTGCTCGCATCACTGATATTCGCCGTTGGCGTAAGGGTTGCAGTCCAAGTAATGCCACCGTCGCTGCTGACCAGGTTCGACAGCGTACCGTTGGCTACGCTGAGGTCAGACAGGTCGAAGTTGGTGACCGCTTCACTGAAGGTGATGGTCACTGGCGAGGTCTGACCGATGCCCAGCGTGCTGTTAGCAACCACGATGCTCGCGGTAGGACGCGCTGTATCGATGGCGTAGTTGTTGGAGACGGTCGTGCCACTGCCGATGTTGCCGGAGGCATTGGCAATGCCGGTGTTATCCAGCGTGATCAGGTTGGTGGCGTCGCTCACGTTTGCGGTCGGCGTCAGGGTTGCGGTCCAGGTGATACCGCCATCGCTGCTGCTGACTGCACTCAAGGTGCCGTTGGCTACGGTCAGGTCGGCGTTGGTGAAGCCGGTCACCGCTTCGCTGAAGGTAATGGTCACCAGCGAGTTTTCACCGACTCGCAGCGCGTTGTCAGCCACCACGATGGCTGCAGTCGGACGCACCGTGTCGATGGTGTAGTTGTTGGAGTTGGTCGTACCGGTGCCCGTATTGCCAGCCAGATCTGTCACACCGGTGTTGTCCAGCGTGATCAGGTTGGTGGTATCGGCAATGTTGTTGGCCGGCATGAAAGTCGCTGTCCAGGTGATACCGCCGTCGCTGCTGCTGACAGTGCTCAAAGAACCATTGGCCACGCTCAAGTCACTATTGGTGAAACCACTCACCGCTTCACTGAAGGTGATAGTCACCAGTGAAGTTTCGCCAGCGGTCAGGGTACTGTCCGACACAACGATACTCGCAGTCGGGCGTGCAGAGTCGATGGCATAGTTGCCCGATGTCGTAACGCCAGTGCCCGCGTTACCTGCCTGGTCGGTCACACCCGCATTGTTCAGGGCGATGGCATTAGTGGCGCTGGTGATGTTGGCAGTCGGTGTCAGAGTAGCGGTCCAGGAGATACCGCCATCGTTACTGCTGACGGCGCTCAGGGTGCCGCTGGCAACGGTCAGGTCGGCATTTGTGAAACCGGTCACCGCCTCGCTGAAGGTAATAGTCACCAGCGAGGTTTCACCGATGGCCAGAGCGTTGTCGGCCACTACTATGGTCGCGGTCGGACGTTCTGTATCGATGGCGTAGTTGTTGGAGACGGTCGTACCGCTGCCCGAGTTGCCTGAGCCGTTGAAGAACCCGGTGTTATCCAGCGTGATCACGTTGCTGGCGTCGGTCAGGTCAGTGTTCGGCGTCAGGGTTGCCGTCCAGGTAATACCGCCATCGCTGCTGCTGACCGCGCTCAAGGTGCCATTGGCAACCGTCAGATCGGCATTGGTGAAGCCTGTTACCGCCTCACTGAACGTAATGGTGACCAGCGAAGTTTCACCGATTCTCAACGCAGTGTCCGATACCACAACGGTGGCAGTCGGTTGCCGGGTATCGATGGTGAAGTTTGGCGAGTTGGTCGAACCGCTCCCGGAGTTGCCAGCCAGATCCGCTACGCCAGAATTATCGAGCGTGATCAGGTTGGTGGTGTCGAAGACGTTGATATCGGGCGTATAGGTCGCCGTCCAGGTAATACCGCCATCACTGCTGCTGACTGTGCTCAAGGTGCCATTGGGGACCGTCAGGTCGGCATTGGTGAACCCGGTTACGGCCTCGCTGAACGTGATGGTGACCAATGAGGTTTCACCGACCGAAAGCACAGCATCTGCCATGGTAATGGCCGCAGTCGGGCGCAAAGTGTCGATCGCGTAGTTATTGGAGTCGGTGGTACCCGTGCCCGCGTTGCCTGCAGCATCGGACACACCGGTATTGGCAAGCGTGAGGACGTTAGTGCTATCGGTGATATTCGCCGCAGGCGTGAATAGCGCTGTCCAGGTCACACCGCCATCGCTGCTGCTGAGCGCATTGAGTGTACCGTTGCTCACGGTAATGTCCGCGAGGGTGAAACCGGTCACGGCTTCGCTGAAGGTAATGGTTACCAGCGAGGTTTCACCGATGGTCAGGGCGTTGTCGGCTACGACTATGGTCGCGGTCGGACGCTCGGTATCGATGGCGTAGTTGTTGGAAACAGTCGTGCCGCTGCCCGAGTTGCCTGAGCCGTTGAAGAACCCGGTGTTATCCAGCGTGATCAGGTTAGTGGCGTCAGTCAGGTTGGCCGTCGGGGTCAGGGTTGCGGTCCAGGTCACACCGCCATCGCTGCTGCTGACTGCGCTCAGGGTGCCATTGGCAACGTTGAGGTCGGCATTGGTGAAACCGGTGACCGCCTCGCTGAACGTGATGGTCACCAGCGAGGTTTCACCGATTCTCAATGCAGTGTCCGACACCACAATGGTAGCTGTCGGCTGGAGGGTATCGATGGTGAAGTTGAGTGAGTTGGTTATACCGGCCCCGGCGTTACCGGCCAGATCTGTCACCATGCTGTTATTCAGCGTGATTATGTTGGTGCTGTCGGAGACGTTGATATTGGGCGTATAGGTCGCCGTCCAGGTAACACCGCCGTCGCTGCTGCTGACAGCACTCAACGTGCCATTGGGGACCGTCAGGTCGGCATTGCTGAATCCGGTCACGGCCTCAGAGAACGTGATGGTGACCACTGAGGTTTCACCGACTGAGAGAGCAGTGTCCGACATGACAATAGAAGATGTCGGCCGCAAGGTGTCGATCGCATAGTTATTGGAGTTGGAGGTACCAGCCCCGAGATTGCCTGACGCATCGGTTACACCTGTGTTGTCCACACTGATGACGTTGGTGGCATCAGTAATGTTGGTAGTCGGCGTAAACGTGGCCGTCCAGACGATATTGTTGCTGGTGGTCGGAGTACTCAAGGTACCGTTCTGCACGGTAATGTCGGCAATGCCGAAACCGCTCACCGCTTCGTTGAACGTAAAGGTGACCTGCGCAGTTTCACCGATACTCAAGGACGTATCGGAGACCACGACAGTGGAAACCGGTCGGACAGTATCAATTGAATAGTTGTTCGATGAGGTCGTGCCACTACCCGAGTTGCCCGACAGATCCTGCACGCCGGTCATGCTGAGGTTTATCGCGTTGGTCGCACTGTTCGTACCGGAGTTCGGCGTCAGCGTCGCGGTCCAGGTCACACCACCGTCACTGCTGCTTACTGCGGTCAGGGTACCGTTGGCAACCGACAGATCAGCGTTGCTGAACCCGGTTACCGCTTCGCTGAACGTGATGGTGACCAGCGAGGTTTCGCCAAAGATCAGCGAATTGTCAGACACCACGATAGACGCTGTCGGAGCGACGGTATCACTGACCACATAGTTGTTGGACGTCCCGGTGCCCGTACCTATATTGCCCGCAGAGTCCTGGACGGTAGAACCGGCCAGGGTAATGGCGTTGCTCGCGTCCCCGACATTGCTGGCCGCCGTCAGCGTGGCAGTCCAGGTGATGTTGTTGGTGGTCGTGAGGTTAGTCAGCGTGCCGTTTGGAACGACAATCTCGGAAATATCCAGGCCGAACACCGGCTCACTGAAGGTGAACGTCACAGCAGATGTGCCACCCGAACCCATGGACGGGTTGGCAATCACGATGCTGGAGATGGTGGGTGCAGTAACGTCGGCGTTATAGGTGACGTTCAGCGTGCCACTGTCGTTGAAGATATTGTTGACGGCCGTTGGCGAAGTGCCGTTCGAGCCACCGCTGGTTGCCTGGCCGCCCGCACCGCTGGCGCCTATGTTACCCGTCATCGCCGCATTGTTGGCCGCGGTGATGTTGAGCGTGCCTCTGTTCCAGATGGCACCGACACCCCGGCCTCCGTTGCCGCCGATGGTGCCACCCCCGCCACCACCACCGCCTGCGGCGATGTTGCTGCTGATGGCCGAAGTACCGATGATCGTCAGGGTGCCGCTGGCGGCGTTGTAGATACCACCTGCCGCCGATCCGCCTCTACCGCCGTTTGCGTCAAAACCCGAGCCGCCGCCACCACCGCCGATGGTCCGCCCGCCGGAAGATGCCGTGCCACCGGCACCACCATTGGTGTAGCCATAAGGCGCGCCCAAGCCGCCAGCACCGCCACCACTTGCGTTACCACCACGCCCACCGAAATAGATGGTGCTGAAGGCCGCGCCATTACCGCCCGTATTGGCCGAAGGGGATGACGGACTATAGGAGCCGGCACCACCACCCGCAGCACCATTCTGGCCACCGATACCACCGCCACCACCACCACCGCCACCGACGTTCGGCGACAGCACACCACCGCCACCACCACCGCCTGCTGCCGTGTTTCCAGTGACGCTGACGTTACGCAGCGTGAGGTTACCGGCGTTGTTGATACCTGCGCCCAGCGCATCGTTTGCCGAGATAGTTGCGCCACTACTGGCACCTGCGGTGCTGGCCAGGCCTCGCGTGATGATCAGGCCGTCAAAGGTGGCCGTCGTGCCGGAAGTGACCCGGATCACGCTCGTTTTGTTCTGACCGTCCAGCGTGACGTCAGCCACGCCGTCGTTGTTCAGGTCGCCATCGAGGGTGATGTTCCGGTTGACCACCAGTTGGGAGTCGAGCGCGATTGTCATACTGCTGGAGAACGTCACGATATCGCCGTTCTGAGCAGCGGCAAGGGCTGCACGCAAGGTGCCTGCGCCGGTGTTGCTGTTGGAGGTGACGGTGAAAGTCGCTAGGCCCCACTCGTAAGAATTCATCGCCTGCTGGGACAGGGCACTGACACTTTCGATGCTGCCGGTCGCGATCTCCAGCGTCCAGTCACCGCCTACGCCTGTGCGGTTGGTCGATGCAGCGATGTCGCGCCCGGTGAGGCTTGCCAGTGAGTCGACGAAACTCAGGCCCAACTCGCCCTCGGCGGTATTACAGGCATAGATCAGGATATCGCCGCCTGCGACCATGTCATTGCCGATTTCGGCCAGCAAGGCGCTGCGCTGAGCGATGTTGTCAGCGGAAAGATAGCTGTTGCCCAACCACAGATCGCCCGAGTTACCGTGAGCGATGATCTGCACCGAACTCACACCCTGGTGGGAGTCCAGATAGTCGGCGATCTGTTGCAGGCCGTCCTTGGTGGCATCGAGCATGACCACCTGAGCCCCGGGCGCAACACCCGCGAGCAGGCTGTCGGCATCCTTGACCCGGGAATCGACGAAGACCACGGTATTGCCTGCCGCGGCAGCTGGCGTAGTGGTGATATCAGCCGTAGCAGCCGATTGCGCATGGCTGTCGCTGCTGCTGTCTTTGGCGCCAGCCTGATCGGTGGGTTTGGCAGCCTCGCTCGTCGCCTGGCTGTCGGACTGCGCAGCATCAGCAACCGTAGCGGCCACAGCGCCATCGAACAGCATCCGCGGTTCGAGGAACATTATCATCGGGGAAGCGGAAGATTTCACACCCGAAGGTGCCCGCTGTACAGTCGGCGACTTTTTCTTGCTCCACCACATGCTGCTCACCCGAGATCGAACGTTGTACACGGATAGGGGGGACTGCGATCAGCTGACCGCAGCGTCTGACTTCATACGAATGACGTTGGCGGCACTCGCCGAACCGTCGTTCCAGAACGACAACTTTGAGTACTGCTCGAACAGATCAGGCGGCAGGATCGTATGCCTGCTCTCGAAGGCAACCCTGGGTTTTACCTTGTGCAGACCGGAGACACCCAAAGCATCGTCGAACTGCGGCGCGTCATAGGACAGGTTGTTGAAATCGTGTGCAAACCAAGGCTCGCCAATGAATTCATACACCAGACGCATGACCCGCTCCGGTGCCTGGGAAAGCAGGTCGTAATCGATCAGCAGCAGCGAATCGGCATGCTCGCCGTAATAGGCCTCTTTCAGCGATGCCCAGGCAAAGCCCACTAGGCGATTGCGTTGCGCAAGGGTCTCGACCCGGCTGTAGACGGTGTTGCGCTCGGCATCATCGACAAACAGCTTGGTGTTCTCGAAGGGGTTATTGCGATACACACGCTCGATGCTGTCCATGATCCACGCCACATTGCGCACGCAGGCAATCACCTTGGATTCGGGGAACAGATCCATCAAAGCAGGTAGGCGCGAAGACCAGCCGCGGCTCGTATCGAAGACGATGGATTTGTCGGTCTTGTCGGCGTAATAGCTATCGAAGATCCCGCGCAGCAGGCGGCGGCGAGCATCGGTATCGATGACGGAGGCGAATTCGCTACCAGCACTACACTGGCCCAGCACACTGGAAAACAGCGATGCAACAGGGCTACTCATACCGGCATGAAAACGTGGGTTCTGCAAAAGAATAGCCGACAGCAGAGTGGAACCCGAGCGTGGCAGACCCGATATGAAATGGAAATCGTGCATCCTTTTTCCCCTGTCTGTTCCTGTCCCTGTGGAAACCGACTTCAGCCTAACGTAACAAAATGTAGACGCATAGTATTACTTCGACATTAGTTCCCTAAAATTTAGCCCCATCGTAATCAAACAAGCTCAATTCCATATAAAAGCCTTTATTTTCAGGGCTTTGCTGTTTTTTGAGTGAAAGCCATCAGACGAACGGTCGACAAAAAACGCTGAAAACTCTATTTGTAATTTTTCTGCAGGGGGCTGAAAAAGAACCATCGGAGTCGGCACATCACATCAAAATATTTCAATCACGACCTTCATGTGCAAAGCATGCAGCTCATGAAACAGCGTCTACGCTGTCGTATGTCACTGCTGGCCAACGCCTGAGTGACTCACGCATACCCCACGGCATACGAAGGACGGAAAAATATGGAAGTTTTCATGGGCTCGATCATGACGTTCGGCTTCCCGTTTGCACCCAATGGCTGGGCGCAATGTAACGGCCAGACGCTAAACATTAGCCAATACAACGCCTTGTACGCGTTGCTAGGCGTCATTTATGGCGGCAATGCATCACAGAACTTCATGCTGCCCAACCTTCAAGGCCGGGTGCCAATCAACCAGGGAACCGGCCTCAACCTGACCAACCGAGTGATCGGCACCGCGTCGGGCGTTGAAAAGGTCACGGTCGCCATCGCCAACATGCCGGCTCACGTACACCAGATGAGCGCCCTGACAGCGACAACCACCATCAATCTGGGCGCCAAGCCGAGCACCGCCGGCTCCATCGTGCCAACAACCACCAACTGCTATGTCGGAGGCACAACAGCCGGCCCGACTTCCGCCAACATGTTTGCACCAGACCTGGGAACCGACGCGCCTATCGTGCAGAAAGGTGTTTCGACCGCCATCACCGGTACCATGCAGCCAGTCGGTGGCAGCCAGCCTCTCGACAGCATGAACCCTTTTCTGGTCGTGAACTTCAGCATTGCCCTGCAGGGTCTTTTCCCTACAAGAAATGACTGATTCATCTTGAGCCCAGCAATGGGCTCTTCCCCTCCCCGGAGTCACTCCATGCTGCAAAACATTACCGTCGAACATTTTCGTTCGCTGCTGGGCAGCACATGCTCGCTTCAACTGGACGATGGCAGTCAGCTACCGATCGCCATCTCATCCATCGATGAAAAACCATTGGCGCGCCTGTCCAACAACCGGCGCTTACCCTTCAGCATCAGCCTCAATTCACTAGAGCCCAGCACCTTCGTCGATGGCCTGTGCGCCCTCGAACTGCCGGAACTGGGCAGACTGGAAGAGATCTTTGTTTCCCGCGTACCGCCCATGGGGCGCGATGCAAACCTGGCGTATTACTGCATCAGCTTCAACTGATCAGCCTACCTTGGCCTGGCCCGGATACCAGACCAGGCGCTCAGCCGCCACATCCCGTTCCTCGACCTGAAACCCCAGCGCCAGATAATGCTGGCGCGCGTGGAGGTTATTGGCCCAGACCACCGTCGCCACCGGGCAACAGACCTTTTCGGCGGCCTGCTGTACACCTTTCAGCACCGTGCGTCCGTAACCCTTGCCACGCGCTGCCGGTATGAACGCCAGATACAACACGCGGATTTCGTTGCGGCCGAAGTCCACCACCAGCGCGCCGATCAGGGTGCCAAGCTTTTCGATCACGTAATGCATTGCATTGGGAAACTCACCGCCCATGCCGACTTCCTGCACGCGAAACTGCTGGGCGATCACCTCCTCCACCAGATCACGCTCGCCATCGATCAGTTGCAAATCGGGCCTGGCCGAATGATAGAGCGACTGGATGAAAAGGCTGTCCGTATCACGTGAAGGCCTGACTTCAAGCCCGTCTGCACTGTTCAACATCAGTCTCGTCCTCTTTCCCTGGAAACCACTTTTTTCAGAAACCGCTTTCACGAATCCCCAGGGCCGCCAACCGGCGCCAGGTTGCCCCTAGCAACGATTCACTTCGACCCTGCAACACCGCAACCCCGCGCAATGGCTGGGTTGGCGCTTCAATATCATCCACCACCTTCAGGCGCACCCCGTATTGCGCCTGCACCGGCTCTGCACGCTGGTTTTCGTCACGGTGCACGGCAATCGGCCCATGGTGATCGGATGCCAGGGCTTCCTGATCCAGATAAGACACGCCGTTGGCATCCACATCCAGCAACTCGACCTGCAACGAAGGACGCATCGGGTCGTCAGCGATAAAACGTCCCTTGTCACCCGGCGTGATACGCCACAAAGCATCTTCGGCCAGATACCCGCGAATGCGCGTGCCACCTTCGACGATACGGGCCAGAGGTGTCTGGGTCGAAACCCAGCGGCCCGGAGCCAGTTGCGGCATGAGGTCGCGAACCTGACCGGCCTGGGGTGCACGTACCAGCAAACGCTCGCGCTGGGCTCCCAGACCTCGATATTCCGCCACGGCACTGGCCAGACGCTGCTCGATGATGCCGACATCGGCGACCGTCTCGCTGCGCCCAGCCTGACGCCGTATCTGCAATTGCAGGATTTCGATTTCCCGACGCACGATGGCCTGGCGCGACTCCACGTCCGGCGACTCCAGTTCCACCAGCACTGCGCCCTGCTCCACCGTCTGGCCGTCCTGCACGTTCACCTGCCTGACCCGTGCGGCGACAGGAGCATGCAGGGCAGTCACCCTGCCCGCCTCCAGCATGACCGGCAGTTCGACACTGCTTTGCCAAGGCACCACCAGCAGCAACACCAGCGCCAGAAGCCCGGCAGCACTGAGCAGCACACGCGGCATATGGGCCTGCTCGCGATTCCCCCACCAGTGACGCGCTTCCTTGAAGATCGGCAGAAAAATGAACCAGCCCAGCTCCACCAACATCAGGAAGATCCCCAGCAGCTTGAAGAACAGGTGATAGACCGCCAGCGCGATCCCGAAAAACAGCACCGCACGCCACAGCCAGGACAGATAACCCCACCACAGCAGACGCCGCTGCATGGCGGGCGTCCATGGCTCGGGCGCTGGCAGGCCGTAACCGAACAGCGCTTCGCGCAAGCGCCAGCGGCACAGGGCGAAGGCCCGCCCTTGAAGGTTATCCACTTGCCACAGGTCACTGATCAGGAAGTAACCATCGAAGCGCATGAACGGGTTGAGATTGACCAACACAGTGGTTATCCATGTTGCACTGGCCAGCATGAAAGCGGCCGTGCGTGCAGGCCCGTCGGGCAGCAATGACCAGGCCAGCAGCGCGATGCAGGCCAGCAGCATTTCCGCCAGCACACCGCCTGCGCCGATCAACAGGCGGGCGCGTCGGTCATTCACTCGCCAGGCATCGCTGACATCGGTATAGAACAACGGTAGCAGCACCATGAATGCGACACCCATGCTCTGCACGCGACACCCGGCCCGCTTGGCCATGAAGGCATGGCCAAACTCGTGACAGAGCTTGGCAAAAAACAGTGCCACGCCGAACGCCAGCGCACCGCCAAGGCTGAACAGGTGCGGAAAGGTGCCGATGAAACGCTGCCAATCCCGCGCCACCAGAAACACCCCGAGCATCAGCGTGGCAGGCAGGCCATAGCGCAGGATGCTGGGACCAAAACGCTTCATCCAGGGCCAGGCGCGGTTGAGGAATGCATCCGGACGCCACAGGGGAATACGGAAAAACAGGTATTGATGCAGCAACATCTTCCACAAGCCCTGACGCGAAGCCTGGGCCTTGTAGGCGTAGCTGGCGCGCTGATCCGGATCAGTCGAGGCGATAAGGTCATGGCTGCGCAGAAAGATCAGCAGTTCTTGCACTTGGTCATCGCCCAGCGGCAGACCGGGCTCACGATTGGCCGCCTGCAGCACCTGCTCAGGATCACCCAGCGACCAGTGCCGCAACAGCCGGATAGCCTGAGCACCAAGCTTGAAGTAACGGCCTTGTATGGGATCGGCCAGGGTCCAGCGCGGCGACCCGTCGAGTGCAGGGGCCGCAGAAGTAAGTTGCAGATCCGCCCGCAGGCTGGGCAGCGCCATTTACAGGCCTACGCTTTGACGCAGACCAGCCAGGGGCCTGCGCAACAGATACAACGCCAGAGGCGCACGTTCGCCAAAGACCTTGGCGGTGCCACGCAAACCGATACGCGGAGGCGGTGAATCCAGGAAAGTAGCGTCCAGACGATAAGCCAGCTGACCGCCAGGAGTCGGCTGTGCTTCATAGGCCGCACGCTCCAGACGTGCGGAATGACGATGCAAGGGGTCGCTGTCCAGAAACAGAGCAATTTCTGCATCCGGCTCAAGAGCAATGGCATCACCTACCGCCAGTTCGATACGCAGCTCGGCCTGGGACGGATCAGCGATTTCCAGCAGACGTTCGCCGGTCTGGACCGGTTTGCCTGTCCAGCGCTGGGCATCGGCGAAAACCGCAATTCCGTCACGCTCGGCATGGACTTCACTGCGCTTGAGCAGCTCACGAGCGTAATCGCGCTCTGCCCGCTTCTGCTCGACACGCGCGGCCAGCAAATCGACTTTGGAACTTGACTCGGCATCGGCAAAGGCCCGCTGCGAATTGGCTTTCAGCTCGGCCTCGGCAACCCCCAGGGTACGCTCTGCAACATCGGCCTGGGCCTTGAGCGTCGTGTTCTCGAAACGCACCAGCAGGTCGCCGGTCTTGACAGGCTGGTTAGGCTTTACCAGAAATTCGGCAATCACACCGTCCAGCGGCGCAGCCACCACACGACCGGCCAACGGCACGACTTCGGCGGGTGCCAGAACCGACTGGCGAACCGGGATCAACAAGCTCAGCAACGCAATAGCGACCAGCAGGGCCTGACGCTTGCGGCTCCAGCGCAGACGCCAGGGCTTGCGTGGCTGCAACGCTAGCCACGCATGGCTGTAGGTATCACCCAGTTGCGAAAGCAGAACCTGCTCGGGCGCAACCCAGGGTTTGTCGCGGGCCAGCCACAGGCCGCCGAACACGTCCCCCTTGTGATCCAGCAACGGTAGCCAGAACACATGGATTGCCGACAGGTTTTGCCAGTCTTCGCGCACAGAAGCGCTGAGCGAGTCCATGGCCACAACACTGGCCGGTTTGGCCTTCTGCTGCTTGAACAACTGCGCCACTGCATGCTCGACGAACGCGACGAAGGGCGCATTGGGATCGATCACACTGACACCGGTCACCGCTCGCACCTTGCCGGCAATCACCAGCGCGGCATGACGAAAACCAAACAGCGGCTGACCATCATTCACCAGGCTGTAAGCCAGTTGATCGGTCGAGCGGGCAGCGCGGGTCAGACGTTCGAGGTCAAGAAACTGGGCAAAGACCCGTTCCACCACGCCCGGTACGGAAGCGTTCACTTAAGCTCCGGGAAGTGTGCGGTCCCGCTCATACCGGCCAGTAGCTCATCACTTTTCGGTAAGCTGGCAACCAGTAGCAACGTCTGACTGCCCTCGTCGATGCGCGCGCCGAGGCGTTTGACTGTTGCCGTCAGCGATTTCGAGGTTTCATCGGGAACGAACGTAAATGTCTGTCCCGGCTTGAGCTTGCCCATCCAGCGCGATGGGACGAGTAGATGAATCTCCAGCGTACGGTTATCGACAATCTCCAATAATGGCGCACCCGCTGCCACGCTTTCATAACGCTGCACCTTGCGAGCTACCACCTGCCCATCATAGGGCGCGATTACGCTACAGCGCTTGGTCTGAACCTGATAAACCTGAGCCTGGGCCTGGGCTTCTGCAAGGCGCGCCTCGGCCCGAGCAACCTCGAATCGACCGACCGAATTGAGCGATGCCAACTGCCGATTGTGCGCCAACTCCTCATTGGCTCCACGGCTGGCCGCCTGAGCAGCGTTGAGTTGTGCCTGGTAGGCCGAACAATCGAAACGAGCCAGGCTGTCGCCCTTCTTGAAAGGTTCTCCTTCAGTGAAAGGCAACTCAATGATGCGTCCTGCCAACTCACTGGCAAGCACAGCCTGGTCACGCGCACGCAACACCCCTCGCGCCTGAACGACAGATGCACTTTCGTCCTCTAGCGAGTGGTTTTCCAGCAGTGGATCTGTATCGGTTGGGGACTGCGCATGTGCGCCTAAAACAGCCACACAGCATCCGAAGACAAGTGCTCGAGAAGACCACATAGAAAGATGACTCCCTGTCGAATACGGCGGAGTCTACGGCAGCCGGTGGCGCCGTCAAGCGCCGCTGATCCCGGCGCAGATGGAGCTTGGATAGGACATTAGGCCCGCATGCCGTTGATACTTGCGCACCAAGGGCTGCCCAGTGAAGCGGCGCTCGACACTAAGTAGATCAGTGCCCCTCAATGCCCACCACCCGACTCTGCCGCGCCCTTGGCCGAGAACGGTGGTTTGGCCAGGTAGATGATCAGGATCAGGCCGAAGAACAGCCAGCCCATTAGGGTGAAGTAGTCCACCGTGGAGAGCATGTAGGCCTGGCTTTCCACCACCCGGTCGATCTGCATGTAGGCCGATTGCGAGGCGCCGCCGAGCTGTTCCAGGTACTGGTGGGTGGCCGGGTCATAAGCCGTGACGTGCTCGGTCAGCTGGGCGTGATGGTAGATCTCCCGGCGGTGCCAGATCCAGGTGGTCAGCGACGAGGCGAAGCTGCCGCCCAGCACGCGCAGAAAGGTGGCCAGGCCCGAGCCGTCGGCGATGTCCTTGGGTGGCAGGCTGGAGAGCAGGATGCTGGTGGTCGGCATGAAGAACAGCGCGATCCCCAGGCCCATGAACACCTGCACCTCGGCGATGTGCCGATAATCCACCTCGGTGTTGAACGAGGCGCGCATGAAGCACGAGGCGCCGATCACCAAGAACGAGCCGCCGGCCAGCAGGCGCAGGTCGAACTTGTGGGCGTACTTGCCCACCAGTGGCGACAGGAACAGCGGCAGGATGCCGATCGGTGCCGCTGCCAGCCCGGCCCAGATCGGCGTGTAGCCCAGCTGGGTCTGCAGCCATTGGGGCAGCAGCAGGTTGATGCCGAAGAAGCCCGAGTAGCCGAGCACCAGGGCCAGGGTACCGAAGGTGAAGTTGCGGTACATGAACAGGCGCAGGTTGATGATCGGGTGCTTGTCGGTCAGCTCCCAGATCACCAGCGCGATCAGCGACACCACCGAAATCGCGGTGCCGATCTGGATGAAGGTCGACTCGAACCAGTCCAGGTCGTTGCCCTTGTCGAGCACCACCTGCAGCACGCCGACGCCGAGCACCAGCAGCATCAGCCCGACGTAGTCGATGGGCTGGTGCTCGGTGGTTTCCGGGCGGTTGCGCATCTGCGTCCAGACCACCAGGGTGGCGAGGATGCCGATCGGTACGTTGATGAAGAAGATCCACGGCCAGCTGTAGCTGTCGGTGATCCAGCCACCGGCGATCGGCCCGATGATCGGCGCCACCACCGTGACCATCGCCAGCAACGCCAGGGCCATGCCCCGTTTGGCGCTGGGAAAGATCGCCAGCAGCAACGTCTGCGCCATCGGGTACAGCGGCCCGGCGACCAGCCCCTGCAGGGCACGGAACACCACCAGCTCGGGCATCGAGCGGGCGATGCCGCACAGGAACGAGGTGATCACGAACAGCACCACCGCGGCGAGGAACAGTTTCACCTCGCCGAAGCGCCGCGCCAGCCAGCCGGTCAGTGGCAAGGCGATGGCGTTGCACACGGCGAACGAGGTGATCACCCAGGTGCCCTGCTCCGAGCTGACGCCCAGGTTGCCGGAAATGGTCGGCAGGGCGACGTTGGCGATGGTGGTGTCGAGCACCTGCATGAAGGTCGCCAGGGAGATGCCGATGGTGGCCAGCAACATGCTGGCCGGACGGAAATTGGCGTCGCTCATGTCAGCCCTGCTTCGCCGGAGCGGCGTTCTGCGGACCGTTGTCGTGGATGATGCGCTCGATCAGCGCGTCGGCTTGGCCCATTGGAGCGTCGTAAACGGCGGTGCTGAAGCGCGCCTCCTTGGGCATCTGGTTGGTCAGCTGGGCGCCGCTCTGGTCATGCAGGTCGACGGTCACCGTGGTGGACAGGCCGATGCGCAGCGGATGCTTCTCCAGCGCCTCGTCGTCCAGGCGGATGCGCACCGGCAGGCGCTGCACGATCTTGATCCAGTTGCCGCTGGCGTTCTGCGCCGGCAGCAGCGAGAAGGCGCTGCCGGTACCGACGCCAAGGCTTTCCACGTGGCCCTGGTAGGTCACGTCATCGCCGTACAGGTCGGCCTCGACGGTCACCGGCTGGCCGATGCGCATCTCGCGCAGCTGGGTTTCCTTGAAGTTGGCGTCGATCCACACCTCATGCAGGGGTACCACGGCCATCAGCGCGGTACCGGGCTGGATGCGTGCCCCCAGCTGCACGGAACGGCGCGCTACGTAGCCGCTGACCGGCGCCACCAGGGTGCTGCGGGCGTTGTTGAGGAACGCCTGACGCAGCTGCGCGGCGGCGCTCTTCACGTCCGGGTGTGAGGCGATCACGGTGTCGTCGACCAGTGCCTGGTTGGTGTCGAGTTGCTGCTGGGCCGAGGTCAGGGCGCTCTGTGCGCTGTTGAGAGTGTCCTGGGCATGGGCCAGCTCTTCACGGGAGATCGCGCCCTTGCCAGCCAGCGTCACGCGGCGCTGGTAGTCGGCCTTGGCACGCTGCACGTCGATCTTGCGAGAGGCCACCTGGGCCTTGTAGCTGTCGACGTTGCTGTACAACCCGCGCACCTGGCGCACGGTACGCGCCAGGTTGGCCTCGGCGCTCTGCTGGGCCACTTCAGTATCGGCCGGGTCGAGCCAGACCAGGGGCTGGCCGGCTTCGACATAGTCGCCGTCATCCACGGCGATACGGGTGACAGTGCCGGTGATCTGCGGGGTGATCTGCACCTGGTTGCCACCGACGTAGGCGTCGTCGGTTTCTTCATAGAAGCGCCCGTACAGCTCGTGGTAGGCGAAGATGGCCGCGCTGACCAGAACAACGATAAGGCCCAGGCCCAGCAACAGGCGTTTGCGCTTGCCCGAATTCGGGTTGGCGGAGGTGGCTTGAGAGTCGGTCATGGCGAGTACTCAGCGTGCGGAAGTGGATGATTGAGCAGGCGCTTCGAAGCCGCCGCCCAGGGCCTGCATCAGCAGCACCGAGGCGTCGATACGCTCGGCACGCAGGCTGGCCAGTTGTCGTTCGTTCTGCAGCAGCTGTTGCTCGACGCTCAGCGCGTCGAGGTAATTGCCGATGCCATCGGCGTAGCGCTGCATGGCGATGTCGTAAGAGCTGCGGGCGATGTCACGGGCCCGTTGCTGCTGGGCGATCTGCTGCTCCAGAGAGCGAATGCGGTTGATGCCGTCAGCGATATCGCCCAGCGCACCGACCAGGGTCTGGTTGTACTGGGCCACGGCTACGTCGTAGTCGGCGTTACGCCCGGCAAGCGCGGCGCGGCGGGCGCCACCGTCGAAGATTGGCAGGCTAAGCGCCGGGCCAATATTGAAGAAACGGCTAGCGCCACCGAAAACGGCATCCCCTAGCAGTGACTTGCTGCCGGCCGCCACACTCAGGTTGAGGTTGGGATAGAAGTCGGCTTTGCTGGCGGCGATGTCCTTGGTGGCCGCTTCGACGCGCCAGCGCGCGGCGACCAGATCTGGGCGACGGCCGAGCAGTTCGGCGGGCACGTTGGCCGGCAGGCTCATGGCATCCGGGGCAATCAGCTGCGGACGCGGTAGCGTGTCCCCACAATCCGGGCCCTGGCCAAGCATCACTGCCAGACGAATGCGCGCGCTGTCGACCGTTTGATTGGCGGCGGTCAGGCTGGCTTCGGCGGCGGCTTCCAGGCTCTGAGTCTGCTGCAGTTGGTATTCGCTATCCAGGCCCGCATCGACCCGACTGCGCGCCAGATCGAGCATGTCGCGGCTGCGTTTGAGGTCCTGCTCGGCCAGATCACGGGTGGCGTAGGCCAGACCGAGGTCGTTGTAGGCGCGGGTCACTTCGGCGGCCAAGGTCAGGCGCGCGCCCTGCTGGTCCACCTCGCCGGCACGGGCACGGCCCAGGGCCGCTTCCCAGGCGGCACGATCACCGCCCCACAAGTCGAAGTGATAGCCACCTTCCAGCGACAGGCTACGCAAGGTGCTATAGCGCCGCCCCTGCCCGCTGGGGTCGTCGACCCGTGCCAGGCGCGAGCGGGTGACGCCGGCATTGGCATCCAAGGTCGGCTGGCGTTGCGCATCGGCGGCCAGCACGGCGGCATTGGCCTGGCGCGCACGGGCATCGGCGACCTGCAGGTCCGGGTTGCTGCGCAGGGCTTCATCGATCAGCGCGTTGAGCTGCGGATCGCCCAGGCGGTTCCACCAGTCGCTTGCCGGCCAGGCCGCCGTCGACAGGTTGCCCGTGAAGGTATGTCCTTGCAGACTGGCGGCGTCGAGGGTGTGGCCTTCGGTGTGCAGGCCGTCCTGAGAGGCACAGGCAGCCAGCAACAGGGCGCTGAAAAGCAGGGATAAAGGCGTACGCAACGGCATGGTGTTCATCATTCTCCTGGCAGCTCTGGCAAAGCGTCGGCGGCCATCAGCATCTTTTTCATCAGGCGTTGGAATTCGTCGAGTTCGGCGCGGGTCAGGCAGCCGGTCAGCTCGTTGGTGGCGTCGGCGGCGATCTGCGGCACTCGCACGCCCAGGGCTTCGCCGACTTCAGTCAACGTGAGGCGAACTTGGCGGCGGTCTTCATGGCTGCGCTCGCGGGTGAGCAGACCTTTCTGCTCCAGGCGGTCGAGCATGCGGGTCATCGCCCCGCTGTCGAGGCTGAGCAGCCTCACCAGATCGGCGGGCGTGCTGACCCGACTTTGGCTGATCAACAGCACCACCTTGAATTGCGCGGCGGTTACGCCGTGATCCACCAGGTGGCGTTCCAGCAGGCGATCCTTGAGCTGATTGGTCAGCGCAATCAGGTGGCCGGGTGAGTGCTGCAGCGAAAAATGTTCGCGGTCGAAATGCGGCATCGGCAATTACCTGCCCAGGCAGTGAATGCCATGCAGGTTACTGCCCAGGCAGCGATCAGCCCAATTACATTTTGTAATACTCGACATCAACGACAGACATACTTTGAAATAATCAGCGATAGGAGACTGACTCTCGGGTGTGGGGCGGGTTCAGGGGATTTATGTAGCCGAGGGTTGAGCGCGAGATCGTTCCCGGGTTTCGCAGGCTCAACCAGACTATGGTCGGTAACCTGGCGTCGAGCGAAGCGACACCCGGGGTTACTTCAGTTCTGGTCGCTCTTCCCTGCTCACTCCAGAAAAGTGCAGAACGCTTCCAGCGGCAGCCGTTCGCTGACCAGTCGATTGACCGGCGCTTCGGTGTCGGCATAGCCCACGGCAATGGCGCAGTGCAGCATGCGTTCGGCCGGGAGCTGCAGAAACTCTTCGACGCTGCGGTGATAACGCGCCCAGCAGGCCTGCGGGCAGCTGTCCAGGCCGTGCTCCTTGAGCAGCAGCATCAGGCTCTGCTGGTACATGCCCAGATCGGCCCACTGCCCTGGCCCCATGCAACGGTCGACCGAGAAGAACAACGCACAGGGCGCTTCGAAAAAACGGAAGTTGCGGGCGAACCAGGCCAGGCGTGCGGGTTTGTCTTCGCAGCCGATGCCCAACAGCCCATACATCTGCTCGCCCACCTCAAATCGCGAGGTGCGATAAGGCTCCTGCAGGGGCTGCGGGTAAACCTGATAATCCGCCGGATCGGGCTCCGGATCGCTCGTCAGCCGCTCGGCGATATGTGCGACGAAACGCTTCAGCGCATCGCCCTGCAGCATATGAATGCGCCAGGGCTGCAGGTTGCCACTGGAGGGAGCCCGCGCCGCCAGCTCCAGCAGCTCGCGCAGCAAGGCCGGCGGCACTGGCCGGTCGAGAAAGGCGCGAACACTACGACGCTCACGCAAAGCCTGGCTGACCTTCATTGGCGCTCCTCGCTCTCAATCGATGCCCATCAAAACAAAGGCCGCCTCCCGAGGGAAGCGGCCCGTGTTTCGACCGATTCAGCCTTTCATCACTGCGCCTGATTGGACGCCTCGGCCGCCTTGATCAGGTCGGCGCCGATCTCGCCCTCGAACTTCTTCCAGACCGGGCGCATGGCTTCGCGCCACTTCTCGCGCTGCTCGGGGGTCAGCTCGATGATCTCGCTGGTGCCGGCCTTGACGATGGCCGCGCGGGCTTCCTTGTTCAGATCATCGGCCTGGCGGTTCACCTCGGCGGTAACCTCGACCATGATCTTGTCCAGCTCGCTGCGCACGTCTTCCGGCAGGCCGTTCCAGAACTTGGTGTTGGTGATCACCATGTAGTCGATCAGGCCGTGGTTGGATTCGGTGAAGAACGGCTGCACCTCATGGACCTTCTGGCTGAAGTAGTTGGACCAGGTGTTCTCGGTACCATTGACCACACCGGTCTGCAGGCCCTGATAGACCTCGGCGAAGCTCATCTTGCGCGGCGCGGCGCGCAGCACCTTGAACTGCTCGTCAAGCACCGCCGAGGCCTGCACCCGGAACTTCAGGCCGCGGGCATCCTTGGGCTCGTGCATCGCCCTGTTCGAGGAAAGCTGCTTGAGGCCGTTGTGCCAGTAGGCCAGGCCGGTGATGCCCTTGCCTTCCATGCTGGTCAGCAGCGCCTTGCCCTGCTCACTGGCCTGGAAGCGGTCGACCGCCTCCATGTTGTCGAACAGGAACGGCAGGTCATAGATCTGGATCGGCTTGGCGTAATGCTCGAACTTGGCCAACGATGGTGCCAGTAACTGCACGTCACCGAGCAGCAGCGCCTCCATCTCCTTGCCATCGCCGAACAGCGACGAGTTCGGGTAGACCTCGACCTTGACGCGTCCCGGCAGGCGCTCTTCGGCCAGCTTCTTGAACATCAGCGCGCCCTGCCCCTTGGGCGTGTGTTCGGCGACCACGTGGGCGAACTTGATGCTGATGGGCGCCGAGTCGGCGGCGTGCGCCCCCCCGGCTATGGAGACGGCGACAGCGCAGACCAGCGCCTTGAGAGAAAGCTTGAGCATGGGTGTACCTCATCTTGTTTTTGTAAGTAGGTAGTGAACGTGCCTGTTGCCTGTTTACAACGCGCCGCGGTCGGCGCGGAATTCGTGATTGTGCAAAGCCGCGTTCGGCAGTGCCGAACGCGGCCCGAGGGATCAACCCGCGCCGCCGGCCCGCGCGACGATGCGCCGGGCGCGCCCGAGCACTGGCGCGTCGACCATCTGACCGTCGACCACGAACACCCCGTCGCCACCCTCTCCGGCCTGCAGCACCCGGCGCGCCCAATCCAGCTCTTCGGCCGAGGGCGCCAGGGCCTGGTGCACCACAGCGACCTGGCTGGGGTGGATGCACAGCAGGCCGCCGAAGCCCATGTCGCGGGCGTCCCGGCTGGCGCGGTCGAGGCCGGCCTGATCCTGAATCGCCGGAAACACGCTATCGAGCGGCGCCGCCAGATTGGCCAGGCGGCTGTGCAGCAAGATCGCGTAGCGGGCCTGGTCGAGCACGCGCTCGGCCGCCGCCGTGCCGCTGTTCAGGCCAAGATCCAGGCCCAGATCCAGGCCGCCGAAGGACAAGCGTTCGACGCCCGATGCCGCGGCGATGGCCGGCAGTTCGTGCAGGCCGCGGGCGCTTTCGATAATCGGCCAGACCGGCTTGCCGACCGCGGCGACGCGCGCCACTTGCGCGGCACTTTCCACCTTGGGCAGCAACACGCCGATCACCCCGCCATGGCGTTGGCACAGCGCGATATCGGCGGCGTGGCCGGGGTGTTCGGGGGAATTGATGCGCACCAGCAGGCGCGCTTCCGGGTTGCCGGTCAGAAAGCGCTCGAGGTTGTCCCGCGCTTCGACCTTGAGGCTTTCCTGCACCGCATCTTCGAGGTCGACGATGACCACGTCGGCGCCAGCGCCCAGGGCTTTGGGGATGCGCTCGGGTCGTGAAGCCGGAACGAACAGCGCGGTACGAATGATTTGTGTGGTCATGGAAGCGGACCCCTGACGTGAATGTGAATGAACAAAGGGGAATGCTGGGCTATGGATGGCGGTAGAAACGCGGAACGAACATCGCTGTTTTACCCGTGGGACCGGGCGTGGACGCCTAGTCCATGCCCGTGTTTTTTCCGCGGGCATGGCCCGCTCCCACAGATAATCAACAGCCGATCCTACGGGAACGAACTGCCGCTCCCGCCGCACAACGACCAACCTCAAACCACCCCACTCACCTTCAATCCTGCTATCTGCGCCTCGCCATAACCCAGCTCGGCGAGTAGGGCATCGGTGTGCTCGCCGAGCGCGGGCACGGGGTCCATGCGGGGGGTGAAGGCGCTGTTGCTGCCCGGCGGCAGCAGCGCGGGCAAGCTGCCGGCGGGGCTGTCGATCTGGCGCCAGCGGTCGCGGGCCTTGAGCTGCGGATGAGCCCAGACGCCGGCCATGTCATTGACGTGGGCGTTGGCGATCTGCGCCTGTTCCAGCCGTTCGATGACTTTCTCGGCACTCAGCGCCGCGAAGGTCTCGACGATGATGCCGCGCAGCACCTCACGATTGGCCGAGCGTTTGAAATTGGCCGAGAAACGCTCGTCGCCTGCCAGTTCGGGCTGCAGCAATACCCGCTCGCAGAACGCCTGCCATTCGCGCTCGTTCTGCAGGCCGAGCATGACCGTGCCGCCATCACCAGCAGGGAACGGACCGTAGGGATAGATGGTCGAGTGGGCGGCCCCGGCACGCGGCGGCGGCGTGGCACCGTCGTATGCGTAATACAGGGGATAACCCATCCACTCGACTAGGCTCTCGAGCATGCTCACGTCAATGCGGCTGCCCACGCCGGTCTTGCCGCGCAGCAGCAGGGCCGAAAGAATGTTGCTGTAGGCATACATGCCCGCGGCGATATCGGCGATGGAGCAACCGGCCTTGGCCAACTGGTCGTCACCCGCGCCGCCGGTCACCGACAGGAAGCCGCCCTCGCTCTGGATCAGCAGGTCATAGGCCTTTTTCTTCTCGTAGCTGCCGCCCTCGCCGTAGCCGGAGATGTCACAGACGATCAACTTCGGAAACCGCGCGTGCAGCTTGTCGAACGACAGCCCCATGCGTGCCGCGGCGCCCGGCGCGAGGTTCTGCACCAGCACATCGGCCTTGGCCAGCAGGCTGTCGAGCACGTCGCTGGCATCGTCCTGCTTGAGGTCCAGGGTCAGGCTTTCCTTGGAGCGGTTGGTCCATACGAAGTGGGAGGCCAGGCCGTTGACGCGTTCGTCGTAGCCGCGGGCGAAGTCGCCGCTGCCCGGCCGCTCGACCTTGATCACCCGAGCGCCCATGTCGGCGAGTTGGCGGGTGCAGAACGGCGCGGCGATGGCATGTTCCAGGCTGACCACGGTGATGCCGTCCAGTGGCCGGGGTTGTTGTGCGTTGTTCATATGCGCGTCCTCGGTCAGGCCAGGTTGCTCAGGTCGTCGGTCTCGCGCAGGCGCCAGACCCTGGCGATCAGCTCGCCCGCCTCATCGCTGCCACGTTTGCCGGCAAAGGCCAGCAGGCGGCGGAACTTGTCTTCCAGCTCGGTGCGGCTGAGGGTGTTGCCCGGATCGCCCTTGGGCTCGTCGATGGCGCCATGCAGGGTGCGACCATCGGTGGTGACCACCTCGACGCGCCCCAGCCAGCGCGCCGGATAGGCGCCGTCCACTTCGGGGTCGAGACGCATGCTGACCTTGTCGCGAAACGCGGCGACGTCCGCATCGCTCAGCGCCAAGTTGGCGAACTCGGTGAGCTGCGCCTTGCCATGCACGGCGATCAGGCCGAGCACGGTGCCCATGGAGAACTTGGCCTGGTGCACGGTCTGCGGCACCACCACACGCCCGAGCACGTCGATGGCGCCCTGATGCACATGGGTGATGACCTTGGCGATATCGCCATGGCGCAGGCCTTCGCGCTGCATGAGATCGAGCAGCGCATCGGCGGCCGGATGGGTATGCCGGCAGGAGGCGTGGAACTTGAATGAGGTCTCGACCAGCGCCCAGCGGCTGCCGAGGCGATCCGACAGCTTGCCAGGCTTGGCATCACTGGACATGCCGGCGGCCATGCCCTGCTCGCCCTCGAGAATGTTCTGCGCACCGGTCAGGCCCTGGGCGGTGAAGTACGCGGCCAGCAGGCCATCGGCGGCGGCCTTGGCGGTGTGCAGTTGCTTGGAGTCGGCGGCGTCGCGCAGGAACTCCCACAGCCCGGCGGCCTGGGTGGCGGCATTGCCGAGCAGATGCACGAACTGCTTCTGGTCGAAGTTCAGCAACTTGCCCACGGCCACGGCGGCGGCCAGGGTGCCGACCGTCGCCGTGGTGTGGAAGATGCGGTAATGCGAGCGGCCAAGGAATTCGCCGATGCGGATGCCCGCCTCGTAGCCGGCCACCGAGGCCAGCAGCAGCTCGCGGCCGGATTTGCCGAGATCCTGCGCTGCCGCCAGGGCCGCCGGAAAGACCACGGTGGCCGGGTGCAGCACCGAGCTGTTGTGCAGGTCGTCCTGCTCCACCAGGTGCGACGACGCACCGTTGACCAGGGCGGCGAAGTACGCCGAGGTGCCGCGCCCGTTGACCAGAATGCGCGCCGGGCCATCGGCCGGGCCCATCTTATGCGCATAGGCTTCGAACAGCGGAATCGGCCGCGCGCCTTCGCTGGCCAGGGCCGAGCCAAGCCAGTCGAGGAACAGGTCTTCGGTGCGATCCAGTACGTAGTCAGGTAGATCGCCGTAACGCAGCTCGGCGAGGAATTTGGCGAGCTGTTGAGTATTAGTGCTCATAAGCCGCTCCCAGGAGTCTGCTTATGAGCTCGCGAGCTAGAGCCAGGCAAGGCGTAAGCGGGCGAGGAAGCGGAGTTTACGAGTTGTAAATGAGCATTCCGAGCCCGGTTACAACGCGGCATGGCCGACGCGCAGCAGTTCATAAGTAGGCTCCTCAAAAGCTGCGCGGCAGTTTGAGCAGATGCTCGGCCACGTAGGACATGATCAGGTTGGTGGAGATCGGCGCCACCTGGTACAGGCGGGTCTCGCGGAACTTGCGCTCGACGTCGTATTCGTTGGCGAAGCCGAAGCCGCCGTGGGTCTGCAGGCAGGCGTTGGCCGCCGCCCAGGAGGCTTCCGCCGCCAGGTACTTGGCCATGTTGGCGCTGGCCCCGGCGTTCTCGCCGCGGTCGTATTGCTCGCAGGCGCGCCAGCGCATCAGGTCGGCGGCCTCCACTTCGATGTGGGCCTTGGCGATGGGAAATTGCACGCCCTGGTTCTGACCGATCGGGCGGCCGAACACCACGCGATCACGGGCATAGGCACTGGCCTTCTCGATGAACCAGCGACCATCGCCGATGCATTCGGCAGCGATCAGCGTACGCTCGGCGTTGAGGCCATCGAGGATGTAGCGAAAGCCCTTGCCCTCTTCGCCGATCAGGCTGCTGGCGGGAATTTCCAGGTTGTCGAAGAACAGCTCGTTGGTTTCGTGGTTGACCATGTTGGCGATCGGCTGCACGGTCAGGCCGCGGCCGATGGCCTCGCGCAGGTCGACCAGGAAGATCGACATGCCCTCGGATTTCTTCTTCACCTCGGCCAGCGGCGTGGTGCGCGCCAGCAGGATCATCAGGTCGGAGTGCTGGATGCGCGAGATCCACACCTTCTGGCCGTTGATCACGTACTTGTCGCCCTGGCGCACGGCGGTGGTCTTGATCTTGGTGGTGTCGGTGCCGGTAGTGGGCTCGGTCACGCCCATGGACTGCAGGCGCAGCTCGCCGCTGGCCAGCTTGGGCAGGTAGTAGCTTTTCTGCGCGTCGCTGCCGTTACGCAGCAGGGTGAACATGTTGTACATCTGCCCGTGGATGGTGCCGGAGTTGCCGCCGCAGCGGTTCACTTCCTCGAGGATTACCGACGCCTCGGCCAGGCCCAGGCCGGAGCCGCCGTATTCTTCCGGGATCATCGCCGACAGCCAGCCGGCTTCGGTCATGGCGCTGACGAAGGCCTCGGGAAAGCCCTTCTCCTCGTCGATCTTGCGCCAGTATTCGGCCGGGAATTCGGCGCACAGGCCACGTACGCCTTCACGGATGAAATTCAGCTCTTCGCTCTGTTCCGGGGTCATCTCGATTCCTCGATTCTTTTGTTTTCGCGGCCGATAGCGGTGGATCGGTGAAGCGTGATCCACCCTCGGCTCAATCATTCGAATTGCACTTCGGCCTGCTGGGCCATGCCCGCGGCATTACCCGCCCACAACTGCGCCCTGCCCGGCTCATCGATTCGCCCGGCCACCTCGAAGGGTTCGGGCGCAACCAGCGGGCGCAGGCCGCGGTAGGCGAAACGGCGCAGCCGCGCCTGGGGCTGGGCGCGGCAGAACGCGCGCAGGTTGAGGGTGGCGATCAGCGGGCCATGCACCACCAGGCCGGCGTAACCTTCGGTTTCGGTGACATAGGGCCAGTCGTAATGGATGCGATGGCCGTTGAAGGTCACCGCGCTGTAGCGAAACAGCAGCGTCGGGCTCGGCACCACGCCCTCTCGCCAGTCACCGGCTGGCAGCGCTTCGCCAGCGCCGCCCTTGGGTGGGCTCGGCTCGCGGTAGACGATGTCCTGCTCCTCGCGGATCGCCAGTTCGCCGTCCTGCAGGTAGTCGTGCTGCACGGTGACGAACAGCAGCGCGCCGGTGCGCCCGTGCTTTTCCTCGATGTGCTTGATGGTCGAGACCCGGGTGGCCTCGCCGCCGACCCGCAGGGGCGCGATGAACTCGACGCGCCCACCGGCCCACATGCGATTGCGGTTGTCAGCCGGTGGCAGGAAGCCGCCGCGTGCCGGGTGCCCGTCGCCGCCCAGGCCGCCCTCGGCGATGGGCTCCTGGAAGAATGCCCAATGCCAGAGCGGCGGCAGCGCCTCGCCATGGGCGGGGGTGTTCTCGCCCAAGGTCGCGGCGATGCGCTTGACCAGGTTGCGGCTCAGTTGATCGTGGGCTTCTTCGGTGCGGCCGATCCAGGCGGCGAAGGCAGAGTCACTCATGGTCAATCCCGGCTTGTTCTTGGAGTGCAGGCAGCATGCAATCCGATGAACGTTCCGAGAATCCGCATTTATTTAAGCCGGCGTTCGGCTATGCTGAACGCCATTTTCCAACTTGCCTCAGAGCCGCCATGCACTTCGACCTGCCGGATTTGCGCCTCTTCATCCATATCGCCGAATCGCCAAGCCTGACCCAGGGCGCACGCCGTGCTTCCCTGTCGCCAGCGGCGGCCAGCGCGCGCATCAAGGCGCTGGAAGGCCAGCTGGATACTCGCCTGCTGTACCGCGACAGCCGCGGCGTGGAGCTGACGCCAGCCGGCCAGCGCCTGCTGCAGCACGCGCGACTGATCATGCGCCAGGTCGATTACCTGAAAAGCGAGTTCACCGAATACGGCAGTGATTCGGCCGGGCATATCCGCATCTTCGCAAACACCACAGCGGTGACCGAATTCCTGCCCGAAGTGCTGGCTGGCTTCCTTGCCGAGCGCCCCGGCGTGACGGTGGACCTGCAGGAGCGCCTGAGCCGCGATATCGTGCGTGGCGTGCTCGATGGTGGCGCCGACCTGGGCATCATCGCCGGCCCGGTGGAAGCGGCCGGCCTGCAGGTGCTGCACTTCAGCACCGACCGCCTGGTGCTGGTGGTGCCGGACGGCCACCCGCTGGCCGGCCGCGAACGCGTCAGCCTGCGCGATACCCTGCAGTACCAACACATCGGCCTGCACGACGGCAGCACCCTGCTGACCTTTTTGCGCGAGCATGTCGAGACCCTGGGCGGCACCCTGTCGCTGCGCATCCAGATGTCCAGCTTCGAAGCCATCTGCCGCATGGTCGAAGCCAACGTCGGCATCGGCATCATCCCCGAGTCCGCCGCTAGCCGACATCGTCGCACCATGAAACTGCACACCATCGAACTCGACGAGCCCTGGGCCGTGCGCGAACGCAGCATGCTGGTACGCGACCTCGAAGCTCTGCCGGGCAGCGTGCGGGCGTTGATCGCCACCTTGCTGCCGGAAAACGCGGCCAGTTGATCGCGCTAAGCGTTCACGATCTTTATGCCGGGCTTTAACTATTTGACTGCAACGCGGCGATAATGGCCGGTGAGCAGAGCTTTTGTGGGAGAGGCTTTAGTCTCGATTTGCCTGTCCTAGGCGTAAAAGAGCTCGCGGCTAAAGCCACTCCCACAAGGTCACTGGATGTCCAGTTGCCCATACCCTTGCCAAGAAAGATCGTGAACAGGCGCTAAGAAGCACCACGAAGCGAAGCGCATCACACCGGCGAACCGCATTGCTGGCAAAACGCCTTGGCGATCATTAGAATCCTCGCCGCAGGAAGCACCCCGCACCCGTCCAGGGTCAGCGTCTGCCCGCGCTAAGCCACCCCATGCGTCATACCTCGTGAAAGTGCCCGGCTGATTCCTGCCCGCTCAGGCTCGCCCTGCCCACTTTGCAAACGAGATTCGTATGAAAAAGATCATTACCGCTGGCCTCGCAGGCATGCTCGTACTGCTCGCCGGCTGCGCCACCGAAAGCTCGCGCACGCTGGAAGTCGCCAAGGTCAACACCGCCAGCAGCCAGTACAACGGCCCGCGCAGCCCGATCGCCGTCGGCAAGTTCGACAACCGCTCCAGCTACCTGCGCGGCATTTTCAGCGACAGCGTCGACCGCCTTGGCGGGCAGGCCAAGACCATCCTGATCACCCACCTGCAGCAGTCCAACCGCTTCAACGTGCTCGATCGCGACAACCTCAGCGAGCTGCAGCAGGAGTCGGGCTTCTCCAAGCAGGCTCAGCAGATCAAGGGCGCCAACTTCGTGGTCACCGGTGACGTGACCGAGTTCGGCCGCAAGGAAGTCGGCGACCACCAGCTGTTCGGCATCCTCGGCCGCGGTAAACAGCAGATCGCCTACGCCAAGGTGAACCTCAACATCGTCGATGTCGCCACCTCCGAAGTGGTGTACTCCAGCCAGGGCGCCGGCGAATACGCACTGTCGAACCGCGAGATCATCGGCTTCGGCGGCACCGCCAGCTACGACTCCACGCTCAACGGCAAGGTCCTCGACCTGGCGATTCGCGAGGCCGTCAACAAACTGGTCAGCGGCGTCGACAGCGGCGCCTGGCGCCCGGTCAAGTGAGCGAGGAGCGAACGATGAAATCCGCACTTCTGCTTACCACCGTACTGGCCACCGCCCTGCTGGGCGGCTGCGCGCAACAACCCAAATCGCTCTACTACTGGGAGGGCTACCAACAGCAGGTCTACCAGCGCTTCGAGAACACCACCGGCACCGAGGAGCAGATCGCCGCACTGGAAGCCAGCGCCCAGAAGGCGCGCGCCGCCGACCGCACCCTGCCGCCGGGCTTTCACGCCCACCTCGGCATGCTGTACGCGGAGATCGGCAAGCCCGATCAGGTGCGCCAGCAATTCGAAACCGAGAAAGCCCTGTTCCCCGAGTCCGCGCAGTACATGGACTTTCTGATGCGCAATATGGCCAAGTGACCGACATGCCTCTACTGACCTCTCTCAGAACACTTGCGGCCCTGGCCGCCATCGCCCTGCTGGCCGGTTGCGCCACCCAGCAGCCCTACGACTACAGCGCCTTCAAGGAAAGCAGCCCGGCGTCGATCCTGGTGCTGCCGCCGGTCAACAAATCGCCGGACATCAAGGCCACCTACAGCCTGTATTCGCTGATCACCGCACCCCTGAGCGAAGCCGGCTATTACGTGCTGCCGGTGGCGGTGGTCAACGAGACCTTCAAGCAGAACGGCATGGCCAACGCCGAGGAAATCCGCGAAGTCCCGCCGCAGAAGCTCTACGAGATCTTCGGTGCCGACACCGTGCTGTACATCGACGTGACCGAGTACGGCAGCAGCTACAAGGTGATCAGCAGCGAGGTGGCGGTGGCCGCCAGCGCCACTCTGGTCGACCTGCGAACCGGCAAGGAACTGTGGAAAGGCGTGGCCCGGGCCAGCACGGCAGAGCAACAGCAGAACAGCGGCGGCGGCCTGGCGGGGATCCTGATCACCGCCCTGGTCAATCAGGTGATGAACAGCCTGAACGATCGCGGCCATGAGATCGCCGGCATCACCAGCTCGCGCCTGCTGAGCAGCAATGCGGTCAACGGCATTCTGCCCGGCCCCCGTGCGCGGCCCGTCAGCGCTCGCTGAAGCCCGCCACAAGAGCCCGGCCCCCGGGCTCGTTTCTTTCTACTCCTTGCCCACCCTATGTTCGCGCAGCTTGTTGGCGATGGTGGTGTGGGACACGCCCAGACGCTTGCCGAGCAGGCGGCTGCTCGGGAATTCGCCGTGCAGGCGTTCCAGCACGGCTTTCTCGAAACGCCCGACGATGGCGTCCAGCCCGCCTTCCAGCGAGAAGTCGCCCAGCGGCTGCGCCGCGCCGTAGCCCGGCAGGCGAACGTGCTCGGGCTTCACCACCGCGCCGTCGCACAGCGACACCGCCTGGAACAGCACGTTCTCCAGCTGCCTGACATTGCCCGGCCAATGGTAACGACCGAGCTTGTCCAGCGCGGCGGGCGCCAGGCCCGGTAGCGGGCAGCCGATCTGTCGGCTGGCACGGTCGAGAAAATGCTCGGCCAGGGGCTGCAGGCCATCCAGGCATTCACGCAGCGGCGGGATGTGCAGGCTCAATACATTGAGACGGTGGTAAAGGTCTTCGCGGAATTCGCCGCGAGCGCACAGCTCGGAAAGGTCGACCTGGGTGGCGCAGGTCACCCGCACATCCAGGTACACCTCCTCGTCACTGCCGACCCGCCGAAAGCAGCCATCCTGCAAAAAGCGCAGCAGCTTGGCCTGCAGGCGCGGACTCATCTCGCCGACGCCATCGAGAAACAGCGTGCCGCCTGCGGTCAGCTCCAGCAGACCCAGCTTGCCTTCGGCGCGGGCGCCCTCGAAGGCGCCAGGGCCGTAGCCGAACAGCTCGGTCTCGGCCATCGACTCCGGCAAGCCCGCGCAATTCAGGGCCATAAATGGCGACTGGCCGCGGGGGCTGGCCAGGTGGCAGGCCCGGGCCAGCAGCTCCTTGCCGGTGCCGGTTTCACCTTCGATCAGCAGCGGTGCGTCCAGCGGCGCCATGCGTCGCGCCTCGCGCACCACGGCGGCCATCACCCTGGAGCTCTGGAAGATGCTGTCGAAGCCGCGCAGCTCCTGCTTGCGCACCTGATAGATTCGCTCGCCAACGCGGTCGGCACGGTGCAGGGTCAACACCGCGCCGGCCATGGCTTCGCTGTCGTCGTGTTCGCTCTGCAACGGCGCGATGTCGGCGAGAAACACATCGCCGCAGACTTTCACCCGCAGCCCGTTGATGCGCGAGCGATTGGCACGCACCAGCTCCGGCAAATCGAAATCCTCGACGTAGCGCGACAGCGCGATGCCCGGCACTTCGTCCACCCGCACGCCGAGCAGCGCTGCCGCGGCCCGGTTGGCGGCGACGATGCTGCCGCCCATGTCGATGGACAGCACCGGAAATTCCAGGGCGCCGAGCAGAGCATTGAGTTCCAGGTGCCTGCGCTCGCTGGGCATCAGCCCCACGCGCTTGACGCCGAACACGCCGGTGATGGCCTCGAACTTGGCGCGCAGGGCCTGGAATTGCAGGTTGATCAGGTTGGGGCAATGCAGGTAGATGGCGTTGCCCTGCTCGCCACCGACCTCACCACGGGCGACGTTGATGCCGTAGTCGACCAGCAGTTCGAGGATGTCGCGCAGGATGCCCACACGGTTCTGGCAATGGATCTTGATACGCATGACGGCCGCTCTTGTTATTTTCGTCAAGGTTTCTTGCCAGTCTAGAGGAAGCCACCGAGCCAGGAACAGGCTTTCCCGCGTGACGTAATGCTTTCTTTACGAAAACCGCCATCCGCCCTCACTCGTCGGTCGCGCGCAGCCGCGCAAGGCGCGCGTGCATGGGGCATGCTCAGGCCAGCCACGATCAGAACGGATGTGCAGGGAGATCGCCAAGATGAAAGCCAGCCAGTACGTTGCCAGGCAGCCTGACGCGAACGGCTTCATTGACTACAGCGAGGTCGAGCACCGCACCTGGCAGACGCTCATCGAGCGCCAACTCAAGGTGATCAAGCCCAGCGCCTGCCAGGATTACCTGGACGGCATCGACAAGCTCGCCCTGCCCCATGACCGGATTCCTCAATTGCCGGACATCAACCGCGTGCTGCAGGCCGCCACCGGCTGGCAGGTCGCCCAGGTGCCGGCGCTGATTCCCTTTCAGCGCTTCTTCGAGCTGCTCGCCAACAAGCAGTTTCCGGTGGCCACCTTCATCCGCACCGAGGCTGATCTGGACTACCTGCAGGAGCCGGACATCTTTCACGAGATCTTCGGCCACTGCCCGCTGCTGACCAACTCCTGGTTCGCCGAGTTCACCCATACCTATGGCCGCCTGGGGCTGGCCGCCAGCCCGCAGGAACGGGTATTCCTGGCACGCCTGTACTGGATGACCATCGAGTTCGGCCTGGTCGATACCCCGGCCGGCCGACGCATCTACGGCGGCGGCATTCTCTCCTCGCCCAGAGAAGCGGTGTATTGTCTATCCGACGAGCCCGAGCATCAGCCGTTCGACCCCGTGGAGGCGATGCGCACCCCCTATCGTATCGACATCCTGCAACCGCTGTACTTCGTGCTGCCGGACCTGCAACGGCTGTTCGCCCTGGCGCAACAGGACATCATGAGCCTGGTGCACCAGGCCATGGCATTGGGCCTGCACGCACCGAAATTTCCGCCCAAGGCGGCCTGATAACCTGCTCACGATCTGCTGCGCGTCGGCACTTCTGCGCCAGCCAAGCCCGGGCGAGGCGCCGCCGCCAGAAGCTCATCTACCACCTGTGAATTCGAGGAAACCCCATGACCGCACTGTCCAAAGCCACCTGCGAAGCCTGCAGCGCCGATGCGCCCAAAGTCAGCGAGGCCGAACTGGCACAGCTGATCAAGGAAATCCCGGACTGGAACATCGAGGTTCGCGACGGCGTGATGCAGCTCGAACGCGCCTACGCCTTTCGCACCTTCAAGCATGCGCTGGCCTTCACCAACGCAGTGGGCGAGATCGCCGAGCGCGAGAACCATCACCCGTCGCTGCTCACCGAATGGGGCAAGGTCACCGTCACCTGGTGGAGCCATTCGATCAAGGGCCTGCACCGCAACGATTTCGTCATGGCAGCACGCACCGACGAACTGGCAAAAGTGGCCGATGGGCGCAAGTGAGGTGCCCCGCAAACGGGAAAAATTCGCTCGCGTACGCACCGGGCTGGTGCCTTTCACTGCTCCGAAAAATCGGAAGACCGTTCGTCGGTAAAAATAAACCTTAAATATCATATAGATAGAAAACAACCTCAGAGATCACTGGCGCGCTTCCTGCTTGCCATCACCGGCATAGTTCCCTAGGGTTGTTCGCCATGTGGTCCTTGATTGCCCCTATCAGCTCGTTGCTGGGTGGGGTCGCGTTACTCCTCCTCGGCAACGGCCTGCTCAACACCCTACTGACTCTGCGTGGCGTCGCCGAAGGCTACTCCACCGGGATGCTCGGCCTGATCATGTCCGGGTACTTCGTCGGTTTCCTGCTCGGCACCTGGCTGGCGATTCCGCTGGTGCGTCGCGTTGGGCATATCCGTGCCTTCTCGTTCTGCGCCGCCCTGGCCGCCATCACCGCCCTGCTCCACGTGCTGATCGTCGACCCCTGGGTCTGGCTCGGCTTGCGGGTGCTCTACGGCCTGGCGTTGGTCAGCCTGTACATGGTCATTGAGAGCTGGCTCAACGCCCAGGTTCCCAACGACAAGCGCGGGCAGATGTTCGCCGTGTACATGGCGGTCAACCTCGGCGCCCTGGCGGCCGCCCAGCAATTGCTGAACCTGGCCGATCCGGCTGACTTCCTGCTGTTCGCCCTGGCGGCGATGCTGATCAGCGCGGCCCTGATGCCCATCACCCTGACCCGCCAGGCGCAACCCAACGTGCCCGATACCCTGCACACCAACCTGCGCGCCATCGTCGGCATCGCGCCGCTGTCGATCGCCGCGGCCGGCCTTTCCGGCCTGGCACTGGGTGCGTTCTGGGGGATGGCGCCGGTGTATGCCAGCCTCAACGGCTTCGACGCCGCCGGGGTCGGCCTGATGATGAGCGCGACCATTCTCGGTGGCGCGCTGCTGCAATGGCCGATCGGGCGCTTCTCCGATACCCACGACCGGCGCTGGGTGCTGTTCTGGGTGGTCAGCGCAGCGGTCATCGTCGCGTTGGTGATGAGCCTGCTGCCCGCTGGCCGCCCGTTGCTGGGATTGATGTTCCTGTTCGGCGGGCTGTCGTTCGCCATCTACCCCATCGCCGTGGCGCAGTTGATCGACCAATTGCACAGCGACGAAATCCTTTCCGGCTCCAGCAGCCTGCTGATGGTCAACGGCATCGGCTCGGTATGTGGCCCGCTGCTCGCCGGCCTGCTCATGCAATACAGCGGCGCGGCGGCATTGCCGCTTTACTTCGCCACCACCCTGGGCTTGCTGGCGGCCTACACCTTCTATCGCCTACGTCATGTCAGCGACCTGGTCGCCGGTGAACAGGCGCACTTCGTGCCGATGCTGCGCACCAGCCACACCGTGCTGGAGCTGATGCCCGCTGCCCCGCCGTCTGCGGATGACATCGATTCGGACAACGATCACACCGGTGACGAGCGGGAGCCCGTCACCACTTCGTCGTAGGCACACGCACGCCTACATAACAGAGGCGCCACCAAGGTGCCCGTTTTGCTCGCCGGTCGATGCCGGCGTTTTGACAGGGAGACAGCCCATGCTACTTGCTACCGATCTCGATGGAACCTTTCTCGCCGGTGATCCCGAGGATCGCCTGAGCCTCTACCAGACCATCGCCGCCCACCCGGAAATCCAGCTGGCCTACGTCACCGGGCGCAGCCTCGAAGCGGTCCTGCCGCTGCTCGCCGACCCCACCCTGCCGCAACCGGACTTCATCATCGCCGACGTCGGCGCCACCTTCGTGCATGGCGACAGCCTGCAACCGATCCAGCAGCTACAGGGCCAGGTCGACGCCCGCTGGCCCGGCGAAAGCCAGGTCGCCCAGGCACTGGAGGGCTTCGGCCTGGAACGCCAGGACGTGCCTCAGGCGCGCCGCTGCTCGTACTTCTGCACGCCCGAACAGGCCGCCGATCCAGCCCTGGCCCAGGTCGCAGAAACCCTAGGTTGCGATCTGCTGTATTCCGCGGATCGCTACCTCGACTTTCTGCCCAAGGGCGTCAACAAGGGCACCAGCCTCAAGGCGCTGGTCGAGTGGCTGGGGCTCGATGACGGCGAGGTGCTGGCCTGCGGCGACACCCTGAATGACCTGAACATGCTCGACGGCACCTACAAGGGCGTTTGCGTGGGCGAATCCGAGCCCAACCTGATCAAGGCCACCGAGCATCAGTCGTGGATCCTGCAGGCGGACCGTCCGGGCTGCGGCGGCATTCTGCAGGCCTTCGTGCATTTCGGCTTTCTTGGCGAGCACGGCATCGCCGCGGAAAAACGCACCGCCACCAAGCCGGGTCGCGCCGAGCTGGTGATGGTCTATCACCGTCTGCCCTACGAGGAGCACCGCGGCGCGGACGGCAAGGTGCAGCGCCGTCGCCCCACGTCCCCCAACGGCATCATCCCGACCCTGATGAGTTTCTTCGGCGACTCTCGCCCGGGTTCATGGGTCGCCTGGGCCGTCGACGAAGGCGGCGACGAGCCGTTCGAAACCCACACCACCGTGGATGCCGAGCGCTACCCGAAGCTCACCGCTGCCCGGGTGGCGCTGAGCAAGCAGGAGGTCGACATCTTCTACAAGCGCTTCTCCAAGGAAGCCTTCTGGCCGACGCTGCACACCTTCTGGGAGCGGGCACGCTTCGACGAGGACGACTGGCAGGTATTTCTCAAGGTCAACCGCGCCTTCGCCGAGCGTACCGCCAAGGAAGCCGCGGAAGGCGCCGTGGTGTGGCTGCACGACTACAACCTGTGGATGGTGCCCGGCTACCTGCGCGAGCTTCGCCCGGACCTGCGCATCGCCTTCTTTCACCACACCTACTTCCCTTCGGCCGACGTGTTCAACGTGCTGCCGTGGCGCCGGCAGATCATCGGCAGCCTGCTGCAGTGCGACTACATCGGTTTTCATATCCCGCGCCAGGTGGAGAACTTCGTCGACGTGGCTCGTGGCGTCACGCCGCTGCAGACCGTCAGCCGGCAGAACTGCGCGCCGCGCTTCGTCACCTATGGTTGCGCCGTTGGTTTGGAGCGCATGACCACCGCGGTGGACACCGGCAGCCGGGTGGTCAAGCTCGGCGCCCATCCGGTCGGCCTGGATATCGAACGGGTGCGCAACGCCCTGGCCCAGGACAAGACCCGCGAGCAGATGGCCAACCTGCGCGAGGAGCTGAGCGGCATCAAGCTGATCCTGTCGGTCGAGCGCCTGGATTACACCAAGGGCATTCTGGAGAAGCTGCAGGCCTACGAGCGCCTGCTGGCCGACAATCCGGAGCTGCACAAGAAGATCACCCTGGTCAGCATCTGCGTACCGGCAGCGCGCGAGATGACCATCTACGACGAACTGCAATCGCAGATCGAACAGGCGGTTGGGCGCATCAACGGCCGCTTCGCACGGGTCGGCTGGACGCCCGTGCAGTTCTTCTTCCGCAGTTTCCCGTTCGACGAGGTGGTGGCCTGGTACGCCATGGCCGACGTGATGTGGATCACCCCGCTGCGCGACGGCCTCAACCTGGTGGCCAAGGAATTCATCGCCACTCAGGGGCTGACCGACGGCCAGGGCGTGCTGGCGCTATCGGAATTCGCCGGTGCCGCCGCCGAACTCAAGGGCGCCCTGCTGACCAACCCTCACGACACCGCCGACCTGGCGCAAACCTGCTACCTGGCGCTGAACATGCCCAAGGCCGAAGCCCGGGCTCGGCTGCGCGAGCTGTTCGATATCGTCAGCTACAACGACATCCGCCGTTGGGGCGATGAGTTCCTGGCTGGTGTCGCCGAGCCGGAGGAAGAGGCGGAAAATGTCCTGCGCCTGGCGGCTGGCTAACCATCAGTAGTCTGGCGTTGAGCGAAGCGATATCCAGGTCAGGGATGTGCAGCCTGCCGAGACACCGCCCCTGCGCATCGCTTCGCTCAGCAGCAGGCTACGGTCTGTCGTGATGACGAACTGATATGCTGCGCGCCATCGCAAGAACGAGACGTGCAGCATGAACGACATCCTGATCATCGGTATCGGCGCCGGTGACCCTGACTATCTGACCACCCAGGCGATCAAGGCCCTCAACCGCGCCGACGTGTTCTTCATCCTCGATAAGGGCGAGGCCAAGGACAAGCTGATCGCCCTGCGCCGCCTGATCCTCGATCGCTATATCGCGCCGGGCCGCCAGTACCGCGTTCTGGAGGCCACCAACCCGGAGCGCGAGCGAGACGTGTCAAACTATGACGCCAGCATCGACAGCCTCAACCGCGACAAGCAGGTGGTGTTCGAGCAGTTGCTCGGCCAGCTGCAAGAGGGCGAAACCGGCGCCTTTCTGGTCTGGGGCGATCCGTCGCTGTACGACAGCACCATCCGCATTCTCGATGGCGTGATCGCTGGCGGCCGGCCCCTCGCCTACGAAGTGATCCCCGGCATTACCAGCGTGCAGGCCCTCACCGCACGCCACCGCATTCCCCTCAACCAAATCGGCCGCGCCGTGCAGATCACCACTGGGCGTCGACTGCGCGAGGGCTGGCCCCAAGGCGTGGACAGCGTGGTGGTGATGCTCGACGCCCAGGACAGCTATCGCCAGGTAATCGACGAAGACCTGCACATCTACTGGGGCGCCTACGTCGGCACGCCGGACGAGATCCTGATCGCCGGCAAGCTGGTGGAAGTGGCCGAGCAGATCGCCACGACCCGCGCAGCAGCACGCGAAGCCAACGGCTGGATCATGGACAGTTATTTGCTGCGCCGCGGCGGGCGTGAGGCCTGATAGCAGACTTGTGGGTAGCGCCCGCCCGCAGCCTGTCGCCTGGCTGTTTGATCGCGGCAATGGCATAAGTGGACGCTGAGCAGGGCTTTGTGGGAGAGGCTTTAGCCTCGATTTTGCCAGCTAGGTGTTAAGAGCTTGGGGCTAAAGCCCCTCCCACGAAATCGCAAAGGCCAGTATTCAGCGTCCGGCCAGGCGACTTTTTTCAAGCTGGCCGATCGAGAGCATCGCCTCAACAGCGTTCGCGAAACAGCGCCTGGTGCTCGCGGCACTGCTCGGCCGAGAGCATGAACACGCCGTGGCCGCCGCGGGCGAAGTCCAGCCAGGCGAAATCCACTTCCGGGTAAAGTGCTTCGACGTGCACCTGGCTGTTGCCCACCTCGACGATCAGCAAGCCTTTTTCGGTCAGGTGATCGGCAGCCTCGGCGAGCATCCGCCGCACCAGGTCCAGGCCATCGTCGCCGCAGGCCAGGCCCATTTCCGGCTCGTGCTGATATTCGGCCGGCATGTCGGCGAAATCCTCGGCATCGACATACGGCGGGTTGGAGACGATCAGGTCGAAGCGCTGCCCAGGCAGCCCGGCGAAGCCATCGCCTTGCACGGTATAGACGCGCTCCTCGAGACCATGACGCTCGATATTGCGATTGGCCACTTCCAGCGCCTCGAAGGACAGATCACCAAGCACCACTTCGGCTTCGAGGAATTCGTAGGCGCAAGCGATACCGATGCACCCGGAGCCGGTGCACAGATCGAGAATCCGCGCGGGTTCGCCGGCCAGCCAGGGGCTGAAGCGCTGCTCGATCAGCTCACCAATCGGTGAACGCGGCACCAGCACGCGCTCGTCGACGATGAACGGCAAACCGCAGAACCACGCTTCGCCCAGCAGATAGGCGGTGGGCACGCGATCTTCGATGCGGCGCTTGAGCAGGGTCTGCAAATGCAGATGCTCGTCGTCCTCGAGGCGGCAGTCCAGGTAACCGTCGGCGATTTCCCAGGGTAGGTGCAGCGCGCCGAGCACCAGCTGACGGGCTTCGTCCCACGCATTGTCGGTGCCGTGCCCGAAGAACAGCTCTTCGGCCTGAAAACGGCTCACCGCCCAGCGGATGTAGTCGCGCAGGGTGCGCAGGCGGGTTTTCAGGGCTGGGTGGGCATCGGTCACGACAGGGCTCCGGGCAAAAGCCGTTAGTCTAGCAGGCCAGCCCCAGCATTCCAGCGCCCTGCAAAGGATTGGCAGCCCGCTGGGCGTTCAAAAGTGCCGGCTTGCTGAAACGATTCTGCTGCCAGCGCTGCGCTGCCAGGCAGCAATACAGCCAACAGAGAGGTTCACAGCGGCGTCATAGAGGCGGACAATATGCACCGTTAACCGCGCCAGCAAGGAGTCGTACATGTCGTCCCACCCGCAAACGTTCTATCAGCTCACCGGCCGTGGCCACGCCCCCGCCAACCTGAGCAATGCGACCCTGCTGGTCATCGATGCTCAGGAGGAATATCGCAGCGGCGTGGTGCAACTGCCCGGCCTCGATGCCGCGCTGGTCGAGATCGCCAAGCTGCTCGACGCCGTACGTGCTCAGGGCGGCGCAATCGTGCACATCAAGCACCTGGGCATACCCGGTGGTCTGCTCGACCCGCGCGGCCCTCGGGGTGATCACCTGCCGGAAGTGGCGCCGCTGCCAGGCGAGATCGTCGTCGAAAAGCGCATGCCGAACGCCTTTTCCGGCACCGAACTGCACGAGAAGCTGCAGTCCCTCGGCCACCTGGACCTGATCGTCTGCGGTTTCATGACTCACTCGAGCATCAGCACCACCATCCGCGCCACCAAGGATTACGGTTATCGCTGCACCGTGGTCGACGCCGCCTGTGCGACCCGCGACTTGCCCACGCCAGATGGCAAGGTGATCAGCGCCGCCGAGATGCACCGTGTGGAGATGATCGCCCTGGCCGACAACTTTGCCGCCTGGGTGCCGGACGCCAACGCTTTACTCTGAGCATTCAGGTGCTTTATCGGTTGGAACCCGCTACTACACTGCCAGTCATAGCGAGAAGATCCCTCAAGGAATCAGCGCATGAAGCAAACAGACGGTTTCAGTGCCAGCCTCCGCCCGCGACGCTCGTTCAGCTGGCGACTGCGTTTTGCCGCTGCGCTGACGGCGCTGTTTGCGGTATTGGGCATTCTGCTGCTGATGGCGGGCGCGTCGACCCTGCTGGGTCGCCCGCCGGCTCTGGGCAACCTCAATGACTCGACCACCGACGCCAGCGTACTGCTGGTGCTCGGAGTGGTGCTTCTCTGGGGTGGCGTACTGGGCTGGCGCAAAGCCCGACGCCGCATGCGCCAGCGCAGGGCTGACCTGGCCATGTCACCCCACCTGATGAAGAAACGCGACTGACCCACCCTGCGCCGCTTGGTAAACTGGGCGCCCCTGCGGAGGCCCCATGCAAGACGACGACCTTTCCCTGTTCAAAGCCCAGCTGCAAGACGTGAAGCCGATCAAGCACGACCGTGCAGACACCGGCAAACCGAAGAGCGACCGCGCGCGACTGGCCACCTTGCGCCAGGCTGCCACCCAGCGTACCGACACCATCAAGGTCGACGGCCTGTCCGATCAGTTCGTCATCGACGTCGGCGCCGAAGACGCGCTGTTCTGGGCCGGAAACGGCGTACAGGACGGCCAGATGCGCAAGCTCAAGCTGGGCCAGATTCCCTTCGACGGCAGCCTCGACCTGCACGGCATGAGCGTGGAAAAGGCCCGCGACACACTCTGGGAGTTTCTCGCCGAAGCCACCAAGCTGGAAATCCGCTGTGTGCGGGTGACCCACGGCAAGGCAGTACGCACCGATGGCCGCAAGCCGATGATCAAAAGCCACGTGAACACCTGGCTGCGCCAGCATCCGCAGGTACTGGGCTTTGCCTCCTGTGTGGCCAAGCACGGGGGCACGGGGGCCGTCTATGTGATGCTCAAACGCACCATGATGGATGGCCGTGACGAGTAATCGCTTGATCCCCTCCCCTACAAAGCGCTGATCGCAGCGCATAAAAAACCCGGCGCCAGGCCGGGTTTTCTGTACAGCGCAGCGCTGAATCAGGCCGGCGCTTTGGCGCGGGACTTGTACTCGCCGGTGCGGGTATCGATTTCGATCCAGTCGCCGATTTCGCAGAAGTCGGCAACCTTCACTTCGGTACCGTTGTTCAACTTGGCAGGCTTCATCACCTTGCCGGAGGTGTCGCCACGGGCGGAGCCTTCGGTGTAGGCCAGCTGACGCACGATAGTGGTCGGCAGGTCGACGGAGATAACCTTGCCTTCGAAGAACACGGCTTCGCAGACGTCGTTCATGCCTTCTTCGATGAACGGCAGAACGCTTTCCAGGTCCTCGGCGCGCAGCTCGTAGGAGTTGTACTCCGGATCCATGAACACGTAGTCGTCGCCGCTGATGTAGGACAGGTTCACTTCCTTGCGCTCAAGGATCACCGGCTCCATCTTGTCATCGGCTTTGTAGACAGTTTCGGTCTTGGAGCCGTTGATCAGGTTCTTCAGCTTCATCTTGACGATAGCGCTGTTACGACCGGACTTGGTGAACTCGGCCTTCTGGATCAGCCATGGCTGGCCGTCGATCAGGGCCACGCTGTTAGGCTTCATTTCTTGTGCGGTTTTCATACGAATATCCGGATCTGAATGGATTTACAAAATTCGAGGCCGCGTATCATAGCCAATTTCGATAAAACTGCACCAGCGCCGCGGCAAGATCTGCATATACCGCCTGGCGCCTGGCCCAGACTTGGGCATGGGCGGCCAACTCATCGGCGCGCTCCAGCCAGGCAGCCCAGGCCGGCGCCATGCCTTCGCCCGCATTCCACGCCCGCCATACGAGGCGCAGGGCGGCCTCGGCCTCGCTCGAAAGCCCCTGGCAATACAGTGCCATGAAGGCCTCGAGCTTTTCCCAGTGCGCCTCTTCCTGCTGTGGGTAGATATGCCAGACCAGCGGTCGGCCCGCCCATTGCGCACGCACGAAAGAATCCTCGCCGCGCACTAGGTTGAGGTCGCAGCACCAGAGCAGCGCGTCATACTGATCCTGCTGCATGAAGGGCAGCAGCTGCATGCTCAAGGCGCCACGCTGCATGACCTCGCCAAACATGAGCGGCGAACCGGCCCAGCGCTGCAAATCGCCGAGGATGCGTCCTTCCGGAACCAGCAGATGGGTCGGTGTGTCAGCGCCAGCCAGGGCATCCAGCCAACCGGCCAGGGCACTATTCTCATAGGCGAACAGGGAAACCAGGCGCGCGTCGGTGAGCGGGCTGATACCCAATGACGCGAGAAAATCAGTGCGGGCTCTGGCGTCACTCTGCAGCCGGTCGCGAGCGGCGAGCAGCCCGCTTTCGCGCAGCACCCCACCCGTGCCGGCGCTGAAGCCTGGAAAGAAGAAGAACTTCTGCAGCCCATTACCCTGCATCGACGGCAGGCCGTGGCAACCTTCGACCCAGCTCTCGGCGCTCAGGTACTCCAGGTTCAACCAGAGTACGGGCGCCTTGCGCGCCGCCATCGCCGCCACATACTCGGCGGGCAGCTCGCAGGCGAAGGCTTCGATCACCACATCCGCCGGCTCCACCGCCTGCCAGGCCTGCGCCCAATGGCACACCTCGACGCTGCTCAATAGCTGACAATCGGAATCGGCATCGGCCTGCGGGCAGATACGCGCCAGCGCCGCCAGATCATCGACCCAGAGGCGCACCGCAGCGCCCTGCTCGGCCACCAGCTGCCGGGCCAGGCGCCAGGTCACGCCGATATCGCCGTAGTTGTCGACGACACGGCAGAAAATATCCCACCTCATAACGCCCTTCCCTTCAGGCCTGCAGCCCGCCCTCACACTGCCGCGTGTTCATGCTGGCATCGACCAGCGGCTCGGCCACTTCGACGCCGGGCACCACATCGGAAAGATCTTCCTGGCGCTCGTGCTCCAGCGCGCCCTGAACCAGATCCTCGGTCACCCGCAGCTCTGCCCCCACCATCGAGGCGGGCGTCGCCGGCTCGAATGGTGCCACAGGCTGAGGCGCCGGGCGCAGCTTGCGGCGCCAGAAGAACAACAGCACCAGGCAGCCATTGAGCAGACTGAAGGCCAGGAACAAGCCGGCGTCGCCATCATGCTCCATCAGCGGCGAGATCATCAGCGGGCTGATCGCCGAGCCCAGAGAGTTGATCAGCAGCAGCCCCTGCACCATACGCACCAGCGCGCCAGCAGGCGCCCGGTCAGCGGCGTGGCTGACTGCCACCGGGTAAACGGCGAACACGCCACCACCGAGCAGGAACAGCAGCACCATGAGCAGCAGCGGCGAAGACGGCAGAATCATGATCGCTAGGGAAATCAGCAGGCAGAACAGGCTCAGTACGATCAGCACACTCTGCCGATCATGCTGATCGGACCAACGCCCCACCGGGTACTGCAGCAGCATGGCGCCGAGAATCACGCTGGCCATAATCTGCCCGACCTCGCTGACGCTCATGCCGACGCGCTGCAGGTACAGCGGCAGCAGCGAATAGACCGCAGCGATGGCGATACCGGACCCGAAGCAGCCAATCACCCCGGTCGGCGTCATACGGATCAACTGCTGCGGCAGCAGCGGCTCGACCTTCTCCACCAAGGGCGTAACCCGCGGAATGATGCCCATGGGCAGCACCGACAACGACGCCAGCAGCCCGGCCACCATGAACGGCGCGGTGTCGCCCCAGGCATCGATGGCGCCGAGCTGCAACTGGCCGAGCATGCCGGAGCCGTAGAGCGCCATCATGTACAACGCCAGCAGGCGACCACGCACCTTCTGGTCACCCGCCAGAAGCATCCAGCTTTCGACGACGAGAAACACACCGAGAATCGACCAGCCGGCGATCAGCCGGAAGACGAACCAGGCCCAGGGGTCGAAGAACAGCCCCTGCAGCAGTACGCTCACCGCCGTCAGCGAGGCGAAACTGCTGTAGGCGCGGATATGGCCGATGCGCAGGATCAGCCGGTCATTGAACAGCGCTCCCAGGGTCAGGCCGATGAAATAGGAAGCCGACACGATACCGATCACCGTCGCCGACACGCCTGCCGCATCCAAGCGCAGTGTGGTCAGCGACGAAATGAAGCCGTTGCCGATACTGATGATGAACAAACCGAGCAAGGGCCCCAGCGCCATGCCAAGCAATTGCGACATAAAAACCTCGAAGCGATGCCGCCCCTTGAGCGCATCGGAAAAAAGAATGCTGTGACCGTTACAGGCTGCGCACACCACGCCGCTCGACGACAAGCGATGGTTGGCCGAGTGGGGAAATGTTTCAGGGAAAGACGCCGCACGTAAACACGGACGCCAACACCCAAAAACCTCGAAAGCCGGGGCGGCTCTGGTTTTTGATTTTGTAAGGCGAGGGAGCTGAAACGGTGAAACCTGAGGGGCGCAGGCCGCCCATCAAAGGCCGCGGACGATACACGAGCAGAGGGGCTCGAACAATCGGCTCAGCCACGCAGTCGTGATCGATTGCCCATTAACCGCAACAGCAAAATACGACGAGGCCGTCGCCTGCCATGCAAGCGACGGCCTCACTGCTCTGAGGGCTTAGCCTCGCTGGCGCTGAGCCTGATCATTCAATGCACTCTTCCAGTCATCGGCGTCGAGAAAACCGATTACCTGCAGCGAGTCGGAATCCTCGGATTTGCTGAAGAAAAGTGCAGTCCCGTATTCCGGCATGTCGCTGTCATAGCCCAGAGAGTTCTCAAACGCGGAGATGCAGCTGCTGTGGGTGACCAGAACCATATTCTTGCCCGGCACCTTGTGCTGCAGCGCATTGTCGAGCATCGATTCTCGACATTTATAAAGCCAGTCCTCGTCGACACCGAGGTCATTGAAGACGAGTTCCTCGGTCTGAGCTGTACGGGTAAGCGGACTGTTGTAAACGTCGGTTCTGGTCAGGCCCAGCTGCCCGAAGCCATCAGCCAGCCAGCCACCAACAGGGAGTGATCGGGAGGTAATGCCCTCTGTTCCTTCCAGGCAGGGATAATCTTCCTTGTCGCAACGCTCCAGATGGCGCAGCAGAACGATGATATCGCCCTCCTGCCACTGGGCCAGGAGACTGGGCAGCTCCCCACTGCGTTCTTCGGAAAGGTCTTCGATCTCGGGCGGCTGTAGCACGAACACGCCGAGGGAGGTCACGACGGACGCAGCCATACAGGCGGCCAATGCACCGCGGCGTTGACGAGCGCTCAACTTGCCATACAAGCGCCGAACCGGGCTTAGAAACAGGGATTGCAACATCGGAACTCCAGCTGGATCGCCCTCATAAGGATTTATAGGCGCGGTCTGAACTGAGTCCCTCATCCACGAATAGTTCGCGAACGGGCTAAGTGATTGGTTACCAGAAGTTCCCAGGAGCACTTAATGGCGGATCGGCTTTAGTGCCGGCGGTACGCGGCGCAGAATGCAAAGCGCGCGTTCCCCCCTAAAAATGGTCCAAAAATCCGAACACCAGAAACACAAAACCCCCGCTTCGCTAGGAATGACGGGAGTTTGCGCTGAATCGAAAGTGGCGGTGAAGAAGGGATTCGAACCCGTTTTTGAGCGGTTTCAGTGCGTCACAGTGCGTGCCAATGTGTGATTTTGCGTTACCTCAGCGTGTCGATTCGTCGCTGTGCGGCACAGTGTTTTCGACACTTTTTCGACACCACCCTACGTAAGCCCTCCCACATCCTCTTTGTAGTTAGTACTCTCCTCGTCTAATAACCACAACTTATTTATTTCATTAACCTCTTCAGGAGAAATTAGCTTAAAACCACTTTGCGCCTCTGCGGCAAGCAGCTTGGTGTATAGCTCTTTTCTAGCGCTCAATCTGAACGGACCTAATCCGGGCATTCCATTTCTTCTTATCGTACATCTAAACTTAACATCATCTCGTATACCTACCATCCAATTCCTGAACTCAAGCAAGGGTGCTAGTTGAACGTACCCACTGGCAATAAGATTGGTAGTGGCCTTGTCTTGCCTGATAACAGTACATGTCCAGCAACCAAACCTACCCTTGCTGCATGGATTGGTGTTTGGCAGGCGAATGATCGGGCACTCGCCAGATATCGACTTGTAAAGATTCGATATGACCGACAAATCTATACACTCGATATCAGAGCCTTCAGCAAGGCCTAGCCAAACATCATCGGTGTCAAACTCAGATATAGGGCAAAAAAGCGTTGTAGCGTCGCGACCAGACTGTTTAAACAGATGCGGTCTACCTTTTGAGTTTCTACTCAGAATTCTATCTCTCTCAATGCTCTCATTATACCGAGCACCAAGCACAACTATCGATTCGCCCGTAGCAACTACTTTCCTCAAAGCATTTTGAATGGGATCTATGCGTAGCCTATCAGTACACCATCGAAATTTATTGCTAGGAGGTGGATAGCCTCTGCCCAATACTTTCACAAAGTATCTGTCTTTCAATAGTGGCCTTATAGCATCCACTGAAATATCAAGCCCTATTCTAATGCCTTCAGACTTGACTTCTCTTAACGTCTTTTTTATATAACCGTCTAAAACAGGTATTTCTACCCCTGTATCACAATAAAACACATGTATGGGCTTTTTATAAATACGGGGCAAATCCTTTAAAGCGGAAAAAATCAGCTTTATTACTAAAGACGAATCTTTGCCTCCACTAAACCCTACAATCCAGGGAATTTCGTTTTCGCAAAAATAATCACGAATTGCCTCAATAGCATTATCATATTTTCTTCTAAAGTCAGATTCCATTTTTATCAAACAACTCCACTACCTTATCCCTGTGTAGCTTTTCTATTACATTTAACTGCTCATTGCTTAGCCGTAGATGCTCACTATGAACCTTGGGAAAAACCAATACACTTGTAAACAGTGAAATAAAACCTATCAACAGCCCTGAAACAGCCATCGCAGAAAGCCTATCAGGATACCAATTTGACGCTATGACACTTAACACGAAATATAGCCAACTAAAAATCAAACCTAATAAAACTATATCAGCGCATGTTGACCAAACGATACCATTATCACGCACTAACTTACCCTTTTCCTTCAAGCTCTCATCGCCATCAATGATATTGTAAAACATAATCATCATTAATTTTCGGCGAGCTTCATCATCAACAATGTTAGAGGGGGGATTACCACCTCGCCCAATGCGATATAGCCTGACAATTATATTCTTATCAATTTTCGCATGTGAGCCGCGAATAAATAATGATCTAAAATTATAGCTACACAGAAGTGTCCCTAAAATAAAAGCAATCACGGCCCCATAGCTTTCCAAAGGAAATTCCAATGCTTCGCTATAAGGAATTACCTCGCCTATCGCCGCCTGATAAATAGGCACACTAAAAAATACAAAAACAGTCCCTGGAACAACTTTCCTCATCACCTTTAGGGTTGATAAGTCCATACTCGCCGCCTGTATATCTTCTATGCTATGGTCTCACATGGGGCTAAAACTACTAGAAGCAACGCAATATCGGTCTCGTAGCTTGTCGCTTCTGTATTCCCGGTCATTATTATACCTAGCACGCCATGCTCTGCACTCTTCATGATAATGTTGTTTGGCAGCTTTGCGGCATTCGCGGTAGTCGATTGAACCGCGCTTGTGGTTAGCACATACGGTAGTGCCGTCGATGTGGTTGTTAACGGATATCCACTCGGCCAGATAGTTGGTGCCGCCATTCCAGCTTTTGATCCATCTGGAAGTACGCTCACGCTGCACGGTGCGTTGCTGTTGTCTTGGCTGCTCAACTGATGCGATCTGTTGAATTGGTGCAGGTGCCGGCTTGTAGGTGTTTACAGGCTGCTTAGGCGTGTAGTTATTATCGTTGAACACCGTTTGTCGTTCGTGTGTTTCCTGGGCGCGTTGGCGTGACCATTCTTCAAGCTCGCGGTTGGCTTGGATGGTCTGTTGGGCTTGGCTGGATCTGATCCAGTCTTGATCATTGCCTTGTAGCGCTTCGGCTGGTGGCTGCTGAGGCTGTGCAGCCTGTTGGCTGAATATGGGCTCACCGCCAAAGCGGATAGCCTGTTTGAGCTGTGCTACGTCGATCACGATGGGTTTCGCAAATATTGTGACCAAGCCCCAAAAGATTGCAGAGCCAATACCCAGGATTGCCAGCGCCCGCCATGGGCCTTGTTTCTTGCGTGGCCTTATATAATCAGGAGCATCGTCCTTATCAACTCTCATCACTGCTCCTTGTGCTCATAATGAATCTGTCCCTTTTCCGACTCTAACCTAATTGCAACTGTACGCCGCCTCCTTTGGAGCCGGCAATCGCAGTCTTCAAAAGGTACTTATCAATAGCACCTAGATCCGGGATTTTCTTCAAGTTGAGCTTAGATATCTGCAAAATAGCATCATCTGAAGATATTGGACTATCAAGATAGCGCGCCATCTTTTCCGACAACGGCAGTGGAACTCCAATTTCGTCTAGCTGCTTCATCCAGGCAGGCCTAAACCAACTTTCTAATGCTGCCGCATAAAAACTATAATCAAGTTTAGCAGTCGGAACCAGACTTTTTACTATAGACTCAATAGCCATTACTTTTTGAGGAAACTTAAACTCGCACGCCTGAAGAAACTGGAACACTCGATCAATAGAAGAGTCTATCTCCTCCGAGCGACCTAGTTTATTTGTAAACCAATAAAGAAAACCTGAGGTTTTTTTATAATAGAACAACTGCGACCACGCCCACGAGACCTGCTTAAATGACAACCTACCAAAACCTTCATTTTTTTGTTTAGCCGCAAAAACAACCAGCTCCGCTAATACTCTTCTCTGTGAATTACTTGGCTTTCCGCTCCACATTAGGCTCTTGGGGTTTTTCAACAAAACATCTTGAATCTTTTCTCTCAGTAAGACGAGTACATTAACCCCAAGCCCACCATGGTTTTTCAGAACATCTTCTGCCAATCCCGTTTTCTCTGGCAACTCCTCCTGCCTCTGACGCCCCTCATATGAGAGCGAATCATAATCTACATTCATCAAAATATATTCTGTAGATGCCCCGGGATCTAAGAGCACAGGAACGGTAACGCTAGTTTCTATTTCCTCGGGAGGCTCATGATATAAATAAGCATTACCGACGAAATGTCGCATCATCCTACCAACTCGGCCTCTAATATTTGCAAATGAGAAAAAATCGAAATCTGTTCTATTGATTTTTTTGTCATAAACAAAAACATTAGCTGCGGAAGTATTTACCCCCTCGATAAGAGTCGAAGTGCAAAAAAGTATCGTAATCAGGCCTTTATCAAACAGACTTATAAATAGCTGCCCTAGTGATCTTGGTAGCCTGCCATGATGAATAGCAATTCCACGCCTTACTCCAGCAGCCAAAGGCCACTCAGAGTGATAATTAGCAGCCAACCAATCGCTTAAATTTCTCCTAAGAGCAGACTCAGATCCAATATCATTATTCACAGCTATATCAAGAAGGCTTTGCGCAGAGCCAGGTGAAGATGTAAATATGAGTGACGACTCAGTTCTAACCTCACGCAAATCAGCCAAGAAAACTTTTAGTTTGTCATCGCAACCTGATCTATCCACAACATTTACAGAAACCGTATTATAGCTGGTATGGAGAAAAGTAAAATTCTTAACCCACTCAACTCCGACCTCGATATGGCTTATGTTCGGACCAGCCATAAAAGATTGTCTTGCAATTTTTAACGCTTTATACAAGGCAATATTTAGGGTTTCAAATCGTCCGTCCTTCCTATCTGGATCCAACTTATAAAACTCATCAACGAACAAAAAGTCTATGGACTGTATATCCTCCCTCAATATAAAGCGTTCCTGAGTAAGAATAAAAATTGTCGGACGAGATGAATTATAAGCAATTGTCGCGGAAGTTATAAAATCATAATAATCTTGAAATGTAGCCTTTAATCGTCTACGAGTCTCGTCAATCAAAGCAATCGTGGGAAGTACAATTACAACAGTGCGCGGTCTTTTTAAGGATATATAGGCATCTACAAGTATACTTTTACCGAAGCTAGTGGGTGCACTAAGTATGAGATTCTCCCCACCTAAAAGCTTTAATAGAGCCTGCATTTGCATAGCATGCAAATGGCACTTCCTATCCAGCGTCACTGAGTGAGCCTCAATGACTGACTGAGTTATTAGATTAAAATTTTCCTTTGCTATGTACTGGTAAAAACCACACTCTTCAGCTAAATACTCGACTGCTCTGAAGCAGCCTAAGGGGACTTGCCCTTTATCTTTTGCAGACAAAAGGCGTATAGCCACTTCCAGTGCGTCAGCTGACTCACGGCCGTAGCAACTTATTATCGTACCTGCAAACGAAATAGCATCAAAAATTTCATCTGCATTTAGAGATTCACTTGGCTGTATATTTCGGAGTCTTTCCAAGACCGTCATACAAAAGACTCCAAACGCTTATCAAAGTGCGCTATAACATCCTGCTTATTGTGAATCGGGACAAATATTAGCTGAAACTTTAATGGAATATTTTTTGCACATTCAAAAAAATACTTTCTCAGTTCAATCGTTTCTTCCTCAACCCTCACTCGATATTCATCGCAAAGCCTGTCGAAAGAAGAAACGCTCTTACTTTCATAAGCTATCAGGATCGGAAAAACTGCAATTTCGAAAAGTCTGTCAAGTGATGTTTGCTTTCTAAACAGTTCGAGAACTTCATCTCTGCGAGGCACGCCCTCACCGACATGGCCCACCACCATAGCTTTTTCAGTATTCATGAATGCTGGCACAATGTGGTCTTTAATCGATGTCACTGCTTCTCGTATTGCAGCCTTAGGGTCGCCGTAAAACTTAGACTCTCCTAGCCAAAGCTCTATACCGCTTTCTTTAGCTAAAACATGAATCCCATCAAAACCTTTAACCGTATCATTTGAAGAGGTTTTTAATATCAACTTACACAGTATGGGAAATGTATTGAAATTAGTTACACAAGCCAAATGAAGCAATATTTCGCCCAATTCACCTCTTGAGCTGGATTTTTTTGTTTTGTATATATGCGCCGCAGCTCTCTCGATCATCTCAAGGAAGTTATGAGCGCCTAAAGAAAGTTGGCTTTCTTGATCTAAAGCGACAAATGGTATCCACTGAAATATGTGATCTGCTAGAGCCTTTGATCGCCAACTTCCAGCTTCATATCCGGCACACAGTGATATTAAGGCGGGAGCATCCAGAAAGCATGATCTTATTTCAAGAAGAGGGTCTGGATATTTAATTATCATTAGTTAATTCCGTTTAACCTTAAAACATCCTACAGAGTTAAGTGTTTCAGCCTAGAACTTTACCCACATCCAGCTCGCTCCATCTAACTCGACTTCATATCCCGCACTGATCAACTCTGCTGTTAACTCCTTGAAGATCCCCTCTAGCTCTCGCTCGTCTAAACCACCCTCATCAAGCCGCAAATCCTTAAGGTCAATATTGGCAGAGCTATGTCCGAGAGAAACAGCTCTGTTAATTCCCATTAATGTGCGACGTCTAACTTCTTCGGGAATACCTGCTCGCGATAAAGCAGCAAGCTCTTTCGCTTTAGCAGCAGGAATCAATTTTTCTGGAGGGGCAATAGAAAGAAAACTGGTTTCGAGTCGAGCAACCAGCTCTGCGTTTAACGAGCGTCCAGAGGCATTTGCAGCCGATTCTGCTCTAGCACGCAGTTCTAGCGGCATTCTTAATTTGAATTGGGGGTCATCTCTGCTCATGTCTGGATCATGGATCACCGTGGTCTTGACAGCAATGGTACCACCGTGATCCCATTGCAATGAACCACGGTGATCCCGAGCATGAGGGAGTAAAAATGGACATGGAAGGATTGGACATCAACAAGCTGATAGGCCCGCAACAGGACGTTGAAACCGTCGAATCGTGGGCGGATCGCAATGGGCTGACCTACGACACAGCCCGCGCCTGGGCAATGCGCGGTGTGATTCCCACCGTAAAGCTCGGCAAACGTCGCATGGTCAACAGCGCCATGCTCCGCCACTGGCTGCTTGAACAGGAGTGGACGGCATGAAAGCGCGTTACCTGCTCTCTACACAGCAGTTCAAAGACCTCTGCATCTGGCTCTTTTGGCTCTCGGCCTACGCCGCCTTCTGCGTGCTGTTCACCCATCTGCTCAAGCAGCTTGGTGCTTTGCTTCTGCATTCCACGTTTGAAGCGGCTTTCTCAATGCTCGCGGCCTTCGTTGCCTTTCTTGGCATCGGTATTCGGATCGTTACGGAGAAATGGCGGTGATGAATGCAAAAGTACCTGCACCGTCCGCACGCACCGGACTGCGACTGCTCTGTCTGCTATGTCAAAAGACTGGGGCCTATCAGCCTGTCGCCACGCTGCACCCAATGCCGCCCCGCTCGCTGTTTTCCGGTCGTTGGCCAAATGCGGCTGGTGAACGGGCACTGGCTGCACGTGAGCAATACGTATCGCTGGGTCTCGGGCTTTACCTGTCCCCAGCACTCACCAACCCCGCGCCCCCCTCGGTACTGGTACGTGGTGGAAAACATCGGCAAGCCAACACCCTACGTCCCGCGCTGGGATCTGTTCGAGCTGGAGAACTGAGCCATGCACGCTAATCGCATTCGCCGTGCTCGTGTCATCGCCCGCCTTATTGATAGCTGGTGCATTCCCGTTTTTATCGGCATCGCCCTTGGTACGGGCTTGAGCGTCTGGCAGCTAGGCGAAGTAGCTCAAATGATCGGCCAACAGTTCTCTGACGCATTAGACCTTGTTGTTCAGTCCTGCGGAGTCACAGAGTAATGCCCGGCATCGTCCTGACCGTCGCCCAAGCCGCTGAGCTGTTGCCCTTGGCCAGCCAGCAGTTGGGCCGCACCCAGCACCAGCAGGACGTCGCGAACGAGAAAGGCATCCCGGAAAACTGGGGTGTAGATGAATGGCAGGAAATCGTGCAGGCCCTACAAGGCCCTGTTGTTCAAGGGGTGGTTTATGTGGCCTGAAGCGTGCGGCTTTATTACCGGGTTACTACTTGCCCAAGTTACGTGGTTTGTTCTCAAGGTTTATTACCACTTCCGCCCGGTCAATAGCCGCGCCCCCGGCTTGTCCGAACACGCTTTACCGTTCGGTCAAACGGAGGCACGGGCGAAGCGCACTATTGAACGCAACCCGAATAAATCAGCCTCCGCTCATGAGTGTGGGGCAGCTTCTCCGCCCCGCGCTCCTGAGCCCTCGGCGGCAAGAGTGGGATGACAAGGGCAAAGCCCTTGGTGTTATAGGCAGAACTAATTACCAAAACAATCAAGAGTGTCATTGCATGCCAATTAGTGCCACTGCGAAAAGCAAGCAAGAATAATGCAATGAGACTTTCAAGCTTTATTTAGCGACAATAGTTTCACCCCGCAGACCGATTAATACCAAGCAATGAAACTTAACAGTTCATTCGCGGGACTCGCTCGGCCTGCAAAAAGGTAAACCGCGCAATAACGCGCAATTGAAAAGAGGAAACACCTAATGGCACGTTCGACTATGGAAGTTGCATTCCTGGGCACTCAGATGACTCAGGTAGAAGAAACCAAATACGCCAAGGTCTTCTACGGCGATGAGCCGGACGGCAAGACCGAACACGGCCTGTCCATCATCGGCATGGCCATCGCTGAAGACGCCGCCGACGAAGTGTTTATGGCCGGCGCTCAGTTCGAGCCCCTGCAACTGGTGCGCATCACCTTCGACGTGGCCCGCGGCGGCCAGAACAAGGGCAAGAACCTCGCCCTGCATATCGAAGCCGTCGATACCAAGCCTCGCACCGCTGCCAGCCCTGCCCCTGCGGCCAATCCCGGCAAACCCGCCGACCCGGCCAAGTCGTAATCGGAGGGCGCTGCCGTGCTGATCGTTGATCGTGTGCTGTGTGACGGCTGTGGTTGTGCCATGGGCCAGCTCTTTGGCCAGCCTGCCGCACAGCCTGACCTGCTCCCCGATCTGCGCACAGCGCCCGAATTCACTTTCTGCCCCGACTGCTCCCGCCAGCCTGCCGCCATCGGCCACGGCTCGGCAGAGCAGCAGGAGGCGCCATGAATTTCATTGTGTGCGATGGCGTATGGGAAAGCGCCGGCCAAACCCCGGTTTGCGTCGGCACGCTCTCGACCATCGCCCTCAGTGAAATCAGCCCATCCGGGCTAACTGCCGAGGATCACGCACAGATCCGGGAACACGCCCTGGTGCTGTTCGCCATCGTCTTCGGCGCTCTCGTCCTGAAAAAGGCACTCAAACTGTAGGAGAAACACCCATGCAAACCTTCAAGACCCTGCGTCGTTCCCTCGGCGCTACCGCTGCCCTCGGTCTGCTGACCGTTCAACAAGCCAACGCGGCTCTGCCGTCTGGTGTCTCCGAAGCCCTGGAAGCGGCCAAGACCGATGGCGTCGAGGTGGCCGGCATCGTCCTCGGCGTGATCATCGCCATCGCCGCCTTCAAGTTCATCCGCCGCGCCCTGTAAGGCGCACCCCAGCAATACAAAGCCCGATAGAGACCTATCGGGCTTTTTCACATGAGGCCAGCCATGGACGCCAACATGCTCACTACCGTCATCATTCTCGCCGCGTTCTGGGCGCTGCTGTTCGGGCGGGTTTGATATGCGCCTGATCAGTGGTGTGCGGCTGTTGGTGGCGCTGGTTGTTGTGGGGTGGGTGCAGGTTGGGTTTGCCGAGGATTACTACTGGGTTTTCTCTGGACAGGAAGAGCGCTACCCGTCTGCTCAATCCGCCTGTTCTTCGCCTCAATTTGGAAATGATTACCGTCCATTGTCGACTACATTTTCAAGCGATGTGGTTGCTATCTGTCGCTATTCACATTCATTAGATTCAAGCGTTGTTGTCACAAAATCAGTCCAGCGATATGGCGATTCTTGCCCTCCTGGTTCTGAGCTCGATCCTGTTACTCGCAAATGTGAGCCGCCACCACCCGATTGCAGCACTGCAAGCCCAGGCATCTTCAAAAGCCCGCCTGCAGGCGTCATCAACTCCAACGGCGCCAACTACGTGGCGACCAGTTCGCCCGGCACCGTTTGCTACAACCAATGCAGCTACCTGACCAGTGACCGCGCCTCGTCGTGCTTCCTCACACCCGGTTCCAAAACCGAGGGTTACTGCAACTACATCGGCAACGCCACCGGCGAGAACTGCAAAGAGCCTGATTACACGCTCGGTGCGCCTGGTGATCCGCTAAACCCGCCGGACACTCCCGACGTTCCTCCGTCCGATCCCAACGACCCTGGCTGCCCGCCTGGCTACGGCTGGTCAGGCACTACCTGCGTCAAGAATCCCACCGATGACGGGGGCAATGGTCCGGGTGACGGTGACGGCGATGGAGACGGCGATTCCGGCGGCGGTGGCTCCGGTGGTGGTGACGGCAACGGGGGCGATGGTGGCGACGGCGGTGATGGCGGCTCCGGAAACGGCGGTGACGGAGATGGTAACGGCACCGGTGGTGATGGCGACGGCAATGGCGGCGGAGACGGCAATGGGGACGGTGACGGCGAAGGCCAGTGCGACCCGGCCAAGGATCCGAACAAGTGCGGCCAGTCCAGCGTTGGCGGTGAGGCCTGCAATGTTGACCTCAAGTGCGAGGGCGATGCCATTCAGTGCGCGATCCTGCGCAAGAACAAAGAGCAGGTCTGCCAGTGGACGTACGACGCCAACGTCAAGAAGCAGATCGCCGATGAAATGGCCGGTGAAGCCTACCAGCTCAAAGAATCTTCCATCCCGGTCAGCGGCCTGTTCACCGAAGCGCTGAACAAAGGCCGTTGGCTGCCGCAGTCCTGCCCGCCGCCGCAGTCCGTCAGCGTCATGGGGCGCACCTACTCCATCAGCTGGGAACCGCTCTGCCGGTTCGCTACCGCCATGGGGCCGATCGTGGTCGCCCTGGCGTCGATCTTCTTTGCCGTCTTCATTGGTCGCGGACTCAAGGGGTCTTGATATGCCATTACTGCCACTGCTTGCCACCTTCCTCGGCTCGATTGTCTCGGGCCTCGTCTTCCGGGCGCTGGCCTCGCTGGGGTTTGCCTACGTCAGCTATGTGGGCATTGGCCGGCTGATCGATCAGGTCGACGGTTACGTCAAAGGCCTGTTCGGCTCGGTGCCGCCCCAGGCTGCCGCCATCCTGGGCATGGCCAAGATCGATGTGGCCATCAACATCATGTTGGCCGCGGTGATTGCCCGCCTGCTGCTGGCCGGCATGGATAAGGTGACCGGCACCATCACCGGCCTCGCCCTGCTAAACAAGGCGGGCGGCTAAATGTTCGTCCTGCGTACCGGCCTGCAGGGCAACGGCAAGACCCTGAACACCATCAAGGAAGTCGATATCAAGGCGGCCAAGGAAGGCCGCGAAGTCTTCTATCACAACATCACCGGCTTCAAGCCTGACCATGAGGCGCTGCAAGCTGTCTGGACGCAGTTCGACAACCCGCACGAATGGTACGAACTGCCACAGAACGCGATCATCGTCATCGACGAAGCCCAAGAGTTTTTCCGGGTGCGCCCTGCAGGCTCTGCCGTGCCCAGGTACGCCAGCGCCCTTGAGGTGATGCGCAAGAAGGGCCACGAGCTGCACTGCATCACCCAAAACCCCGGGCTGATCGATACCCACTTCCGCAAGCTCTGCAATTCGCACATCTACTACGTCCGGGGCCACAAGGGCCAAGTGATCAAGCGCTGGGAGTTCGAGCGCGTGAACATGGATGTAGAGAAGAAGAACGACTTCGCCGAAGGCCAATCGACCCGCATCCTGATCGACAAGAAGTACTTCGGTGTTTATGAGTCCATCGCCCCCGGCTCCGAACATCACTTCAAGTTCAAGCCGCCCCGCGCTCTGTTCGTGCTGATCGCCTGCGTCCTGGGCATCGGCTATTTCGGTTACGGCGTATACGAGCGGCGCATCGCGCAGACCAAGCCTGAACCCGAAGCCGTCGCGCAGGCTCAGGCCGTTGAAACAGGCGCCGCCGTGCCGGCTCAGCAACCTGCGCAATCAACGCGCGCGCCCGTGAGCGAAGCCGACTACCTGGCCCTGCGAACGCCCAGGCTGCCCGATGTGCCCAGCTCGGCGCCGATCTATGACGACGTTACCCGGCCCGTGACCTATCCAAAGCTCTCCTGCATGCACACCGCCGATACCGAGCTGATCGAACGTAACCACCAGCGGTTCGTCGTGGGCTTTCGTGAGGGCAAGCTTTACGGCTGCCGGTGCAATACCCAGCAGGGCACGCGAGCGGTGGTTTCCTTCGATGGCTGCATGGCCTACGTCAACGAAGGCGCGTTCGATCCGGCCAAGCCTGACCGGCTGCCCGCCAACGAGCTGTTGCCGCCGCCAGAACACCAGACCGCCTCAACCTCAACCGTCACCCCGCAAGCCCCACAAAAGGCCGCTGGCAATCCTGCCTGGCCGTCAGTGGCTGGTTATGAGGGTTCGCTATGAGTCGGGTACGCGTCCACGCCACGCGCGGCGGTGTGGTTGCGTGCGAGGAACGAGCGCGCGGATGCGCCGCCGCGCGGGCGCTGACGTCCCTGTAACACGTCAGAAAGATGCAAATACACAGTGTCAATTCGTGTCAATTTGGAGCAAACAAACAATGGCAGTTAAAGACCTTCTCAGAGTTAACCGGGAATTCAAGGAAACGCCGGATGGCCGTGTCTTTTTCGATTCCCATACCGCCGTCATCACCGATCTGACTAACGTTCGCCTGCTGCGCTGTGGCGTCGATACCGTGCGCCAGTTGTATCGCGGTCTGATCCGCCCTGAGATCATGTGCCTGTTTGAGAAACCTGGGGCCATGGTCGAGTTCGCTGGCCAGATCTGGCACTCGGGCCGTGTCAGCAAAGACTCTGGTTACCAGTACAAGCTCCAGAACGCTGACCTGGGCATCATCCTGTTGGTGAAGAACTTCAATGCCAAGATCGACGCCATCGGCGCCCACCTGAAAATCGAAGTATCGCCCCATGCCATCGACGCCCTGTCGCCTGAGCGCCTGCAAGACCGCATGGACTACTACGCCTCGGCAGTGCTGACCCATCGTGAAATCAACCAATGCGCCGTCCACCTCGCACTAGACCTGCAGGGCTGGAAACCGCCCGTAGATCTGGTCGCCCGTATGCACTGCCGTGCACGCACCCAACGCGACATTTCCGGCATCAATGAAATCAACTGGACCACCAAGTCCAGCACCTACGGTCGTGGCGAAACCTTCATGTTCGGTTCGGCCAGCGGTGTGCAACTGGCGATCTACAACAAGACCGAGCAAGCCCGGGCCACTGACAAGCTCGACTACTGGGAAAGCGTCTGGAAGCGCCGCGACAGCTTCGACCCGCAAGACCCGGACAACTATGATCCCGACGCTGACGTGTGGCGTGTAGAGCTGCGCTATCACCACTCTGTCATCCAGCAATTCGCCAGTGGCTCAATCGACCTTAAGTCCGGGGCGCTGATCGATACCAGCTCCTTTGCCGCCTTCGCGGGGCATCTCGACGGTCTGTGGCGCTATGGCCTGCGCCAATTCAAGCTGCTCTGCCGCCCTGGCTATTTTGAACCGATCTGGACGCTGATCCGTGAAGACGTGCGCGTTGATCTGCCGGTGGACTCGCTGCTCGATGACACCGAATACAAACGCTACTACAAGACCTCGCGTGGCTTCTCCGGCAAGAACGTGGAGCTGTTCCTGGGAAACTTTGTAAGCCTGCTGGCAAGGGAAAAGGTGGGCGCAAAAAAGGCGTTTAAGACCCTGCAGCAATGGGACTGCTGGCCGGTCATCCGCGATCACTACGCCGCCAAGGAAATGACCCAGGACGATCTTTATAAACACATCAAGGATCTGCTGACGGAGCGGCATGTTCGGTGGGGGCGTGCCGTCTGATGGCAATCGAAAAGCTCCCTGACGGCCGCTGGAAAGTCGATGTAGAGCCCATAAAGGGCAGGCGTTTTCGGAAGACGTTCAAGACCAAGGCAGAGGCAACTCAGTTTGAAGCGACCTGTCGTTCCAAGTGTGCAGAGTCTCCATCTTGGACGGTTAAGCCCAAGGATCGTCGCAAGCTCTCCGATCTGTGTCGCCGCTACTACGACCTGCACGGCCACACCCTTGCTGACGGCCCCGCTCTGCTTCGCACTCTTGAGAAGCTGGTCAAAGACCTTGGCAATCCCGTTGCCGTCACCTTCACCGGCAACGCCTTCTGTGAGACGCGGCGCCTGCTATTGGAAGAAGGCATTCAGGGCAAAACGCTGAATAATCGGCTGGGCTATCTGAAAGCCGTATTCAACGAGCTGCGCCGCCTTGGTGATATCGACTACCCGAACCCGTTGATCAACGTCCGCCCATTGCGTCTGCAGGAACGCCCGCTGTCGTTTCTCTCGTCTCACCAGATCAAACAAGTGCTCGATGCTCTTGATCAGCGCACCACAAGCCCTGCCCTTGGTTTGATCGCTCGTGTGTGCCTCTCGACAGGTGCCCGCTGGGGTGAAGCACAGGCTCTTACGCCCGAACGCGTACGCAACCGTATGGTGACCTTTGCGAACACCAAATCACGTCGTACACGGTCGATTCCGATCAGTAGCGATCTTGAGGCCGCCCTGCACGCTCACTTCAAGCGGTACGGCCTGTTCACCAACTGCATGCTCAGCTTCAGCCGCGTTCTCGACACGACGTCGATCAGCCTCCCGGCCGGTCAGGCTACCCACGTGCTGCGGCATACGTTCGCCAGCCACTTCGTGATGCGCGGCGGCAACATCCTCACGCTGCAGAAGATCCTGGGCCATACCTCGCTAGCGATGACCATGCGCTACGCGCATCTGTCCCCTGATCACCTGCAGGACGCTTTGCGGCTGAACCCACTGAACGACGAAGAGCCATTAACATGACGTACGACTTAGCGTACGATGCGAGCATCCCCAAGAGGCCAAGCATCATGCAAATACTCACCGCAAGCGAAGCACGCACCAATCTGTATCGCCTGATGGATCAGTCCGCGGAATCTCATCAGCCGATTATGATCTCGGGCAAGCGCACCAACTCCGTCCTGGTCTCGGCTGAAGACTGGGAAGCCATCCAGGAAACGCTATACCTGCTGTCCGTTCCGGGCATGCGCGAATCCATCAAAGAAGGCATGGAAGAGCCGGTAGACGACTGCGCTAAGGAACTGGACTGGTGACTTGGCAGCTCGCATTCACAAAACAGGCTCAGAAAGACGCCAAGAAGCTTGCTGCGGCAGGCTTGAAGGACAAGGCCAAGGCCTTACTGGATGTGGTACAGGTGAACCCCTTCCAGAACCCGCCACCTTACGAAAAGCTGGTGGGCGACCTGTCCGGTGCCTACTCGCGGCGTATCAACATTCAGCACCGGCTCGTTTATCAGGTGCTGCATGATGAGCACGTGGTCAAGGTGCTGCGGCTCTGGACCCACTACGAATAAGCGCTTTCGACACTTTTTCGACAGCTACCTGGCCGGAAATGCAAAAAGCCCCGAAAACAGTAACGTTTTCAGGGCTTTAGGTATTGCGAAAGTGGCGGTGAAGAAGGGATTCGAACCCTTGATACGGTTTCCCGTATACACACTTTCCAGGCGTGCTCCTTCAACCGCTCGGACACTTCACCGGATCTCGCCAAACGCGCTGTCTGTCGAGGCGCGCTAATGTAATCGAAGGTTCTTCCAAACGCAAAACTTTTTTCAAAAGATTCATGCGCTTAAGCCATTGAGAGATGTCGGGGCGACGTACGCGCCATCGCTATGGTGCGAGCAAGCGCGCATAGCGCTGGCAGGCGAGGCCCGAGGAAAGCCGACAGTGGTGATCAGTCTACTCCATCACCGGCATGACCACCCCGCCCTGCACCTACATCGTCCAGCCACCCTGACTCTACAGTCACCCTTCGTGCTTTACCGGATCACGGCGGATGGGTAACGTCAGCCGCACTTTCACAACAAGGAGTCGACCATGAGCGACCTGATCAGCTACCAACTCGATGACGGCATCGCCACGCTGACGCTCAACAACGGCAAGGTCAACGCGATCTCGCCGGCGCTGATAGAGGCCTTCAACGCGGCCCTGGACCGCGCGACCCAGGACAAGGCCATCGTTATCCTCACCGGCCAGCCGGGTATTCTCTCCGGCGGCTACGACCTCAAGGTGATGACCTCCGGCCCGCAAAACGCAATCGATCTGGTCGCTGCCGGCTCGACGCTGACCAGGCGCATGCTCGCCCATCCTTATCCCATCATCGCCGCCTGCCCCGGCCACGCAGTGGCCAAAGGCGCCTTCCTGCTGCTTTCCAGCGATTACCGCATCGGCGTCGAAGGAGCCTTCACTATCGGCCTCAACGAAGTGCAGATCGGCATGACAATGCACCACGTCGGCATCGAACTGGCGCGCGATCGTCTGCGCAAGTCCGCCTTCCATCGCTCGGTGATCAACGGCGAGATGTTTGACCCGCAAAGCGCCGTCGATGCCGGCTTCCTCGACAAGGTGGTACCGGCCGAGCAATTAATGGCTACCGCCCAGGCCGCGGCGGCGCAGTTCAAGAAGATCAACATGAACGCTCACCGCAAGACCAAGCTCAAGGTACGTGCCGCGCTGCTGGAAACTCTCGACAAAGCAATCGAGCTGGACAAGCAGCATTCGCTGTAACGCCAGCCGTGAAAGAGCCGCTCAGCGGCTACTGAGCACATCGAGATAAGCAGGTAAGCTGCGACCACTAATCTGGCACGGGGTACACCATGGGCGATGTGGTCGCAGCAGCGGTTTACAGCAAGGGTCGCAAAGTCAGCGACATTCACCTCGACGAAGGTCGGGAATGGGCCGCCAAGCCCGAACACTTCGTGTGGATCGGCCTGCACGACCCCGGCAACCAGGAACTCGGCAACCTGCAACAACAGTTCAATCTGCATGAGCTGGCTCTAGAAGATGCGCTGCAGCGGCACACACGCCCCAAGCTGGAAATCTTCGGCGATGCGCTGTTTCTGGTGCTCTACTCGCCCGTACATATCGCTAATGAACTGACTTTTGTGGAAACCCAGCTATTCGCCGGCAAGGGTTACGTAATCAGCGCCCGCTACGGCGACTCCGCGTCTTACACCAAGGTACGTCAGCGCTGCGAGGCGCGGCCGCTGCTGCTCGAGCACGGCGAAGACTTCGTACTCTATGCCTTGATCAGTTTCATCATCGAGAACTACCGGCCGCTGATGGACACCTATTACACCGAGTTGGAGCAACTCGAGCAAACCGTGCTCGAATGCGCCATGACCCACGGCGAGGTGGTACGTATCCAGAAGTTGCGCCGAGATCTCCTGCGCCTGCGCCGCAATATCGGCCCGCTGGCAGAGATCTGCCAGGAGCTGCAGCACCTGGACTTCCCCTTCATAGACAAGAACATGCGACCGTACTTTCGCGACGTGGCCATTCACGTCAATCGGCTGCTCGAGGACCTGACCAATCTGCGGGAGATGGCCGACCATGCCATCGAAGTCGGCCTTCTGCTCGAGTCATCCCGGCAGAGCGTGGTGCAGCGCAAGTTCGCCGCCTGGGCGGCGATACTGGCCTTTCCCACCGCGGTGGCCGGCATCTACGGCATGAACTTTCACAACATGCCGGAGCTGAACTGGCACTACGGCTACTTCGTCGTACTCGGCGTGATTGGCGCCGGCTGCGTAGGGCTGTACGCCAGCTTCCGCCATTACGGCTGGCTGTAGGGTTCGCCCACAGCCTGCTGCGACACACTGCTTACTGACGCATCCCGCGACCACTGACCAGCAGACGCACGCACAGCACATAGAGCACCGCCGTGGCGACCAGCATGAAGCCGATGGCGGTGCCGATGCGGATATCCGACACGCCGAGGATGCCGTAACGGAAGGCGTTGACCATGTGCAGCACCGGGTTGGCCATCGATACCGTCTGCCAGAACGGCGGCAGCAGGCTGATCGAATAGAACACCCCACCCAGGTAGGTCAGCGGCGTCAGCACGAAGGTCGGGATGATCGAGATATCGTCGAAGTTGCGCGCGAACACCGCGTTGACGAAACCACCGAGGGAGAAGATCGTCGCCGTCAGCAACACCACCAGTACTGTCAGCCCAAGGTGATGCACCTGCAAGTGGGTGAAGAACAGCGACAGGATGGTGACGATGACGCCCACCGCCAGGCCGCGCAGCACGCCACCGGTGACGTAACCGATCAGGATGGTATGCGGCGAGACCGGCGAGACCATCAATTCTTCGACCGAGCGCTGAAACTTGCTGCCGAAGAAGCTCGACACCACGTTGCCGTAGCTGTTTGTGATCACCGACATCATGATCAGCCCCGGCACGATGTATTCCATGTAGGTGAAGCCACCCATGTCGCCGATCTGCCGGCCGATCAAATTGCCGAAGATCACGAAGTACAGAACCATGGTGATCGCCGGCGGCAGCAGGGTCTGCGGCCAGATGCGCATGAAGCGGCGCACTTCGCGATAGACGATGGTGCGCAAGGCCACCAGATTGGCGCTGAACTCGGACTGCTCGTGCATCATACGGCCACCTTCGACAGGTTCTTCTCGACCAGGGACACGAACAGCTCCTCCAGGCGGTTGCTCTTGTTACGCAGGCTCAGCACCTCGATGCCGTGCGCCGACAACTGACGGAACAGGTCGGTGACGCCCTGGCTCTTGTCGACCTGCACTTCGAGGGTGTGATGGTCGACCAGCTTGACCGGATAACCGGCAAGGGCCGGCACGGCAGTCAGATCGTGCTTGAGATCGAGCAGGAAGGTCTCGACGTGCAGCTTGCCCAGCAGCGCCTTCATGCTGGTGTTCTCGACGATCCGCCCGTGGTCGATGATGCCGATGTTGCGGCACAGCTGCTCGGCCTCTTCCAGGTAATGGGTGGTGAGAATGATGGTAATGCCTTGCTTATTGAGGTCGGTGAGAAAGCTCCACATCGACCGGCGCAGCTCGATGTCGACACCCGCGGTCGGCTCGTCGAGGATCAGCAGACGCGGTTCATGCACCAGCGCGCGGGCGATCATCAGCCGGCGCTTCATGCCACCGGAGAGCTCTCGTGACGCCACGCCGCGCTTTTCCCACAGCCCCAGCTGGGTGAGGTATCGCTCGGCGCGCTCCTTGGCCAGGCGCGCCGTAATGCCGTAATAGCCGGCCTGGGTCACGACGATGTCGAAGACCTTTTCGAACTGGTTGAAGTTGAATTCCTGGGGCACCACGCCGATGCAGCGCTTGAGCGCGGCGGGCTGGGCGTCCAGATCGTGGCCGAATACGTTGACCGTACCGCTGGACTTGTTCACCAGGGTGGAAAGAATTCCGATGGTGGTGGATTTGCCGGCGCCGTTGGGGCCCAGCAAGGCGAAGAAGTCGCCCTCGGCGACGTCGAGGTCCAGGCCATGCAGGGCGGTGAAGCCGTTGCCGTAGGTCTTGGTCAGCTGTCGGATCGACAGAGCAGTACTCATAAAGGATATGCACCCATTAAAAAGACAGGGTTTAGAGGGGCATGCCGCGCAAACATTGCAACGCAATTGCCCACTCAGGGCGCCTCTATAAACGTAGGTGAGGCAGTCATCGCAAGGCCTAGGTGACCCCGCAAAAACAGGCGAAAAGCGGAGTTTACAGCTTGTAAATGAGCATTTTTAGCCTGTTTTCAACGCTGCGATGACAACGCAGGTAGTTTTTAGAGGTGCCCTCAGGTCAGATCGGTCATCACCGCGCGCCGATAGGCCGGCCGCTTGCACAAGCGCGCGTACCAGGCCTGAAGGTTGGGCTGCGACGGCCGCTCGATGGGCATTTCAAACCAGGCATAGATGAAACTGCCCAGCGGGATATCGCCCATGGCGAAGTGTTCGCCGGACAGATAAGGCTGCTCGTCCAAAGCCTTTTCGGGCAGCGCCAGCAGGTCGATGCAGCGTTGCCGGGCCGCTTCGATCAGCGCGTCGTTACGCTGCTCGACCGGAGTACGCAAGGTGCCCCAGAACAGATCGCGAAACTCGCCGGCGAAGCTGGAGGTCGTCCAGTCCATCCACTTGTCGCCGCATGCGCGGCTGGCAGGATCTTCAGGGTAAAGGGTGCCCGGCGCATAGGCCGCGGCCAGGTAACGCACGATGGCGTTGGATTCCCACAACACCAGATCGCCGTCTTCGATCATCGGCACGCGGCCGTTGGGATTGCGCGCCAGGTATTCGGGCTGGTCGACCACGCCGAAGGCACCACCGGCCTCGAGCCGCTCGTAGGCGACGCCGGCCTCTTCAGCGCACCACAGCGCTTTGCGTACGTTGCTGGAATTCTTGCGACCCCATATTTTCAGCATCACCCATCATCCTTATCAGAGTCCTGCCTGCCAGGAGGCTGACAACCCTACCACTGTGCCGCCAAGAAGGAAGGCGGCAGCAATAATGTTGGTTATCGACCGGGTTCATAGCGCAGGCAGTCGGCACCATTGGGCACCTGACCAACAGGTCATCCGCGCAGACAATTTGTTATCCGAACTCGCCTGCCTGGCTCGGGGTCACTATCGGAACGTGACCGGCCGCATTTGCTCGACAAGCGCCCTGTTGCGCCCCTGTCGGCAACTTCCACCCAAGCCGACTACGATTATGGCGGCGCTTGCCGTTCTGCTGTCGCCATCACGGAGGATTCTGCATGCTCGCTGTCTGGTTGCTCGTCCTGGTTCTCGGTACGGCCTATCTGGCCCACCGCCGCACGGCTCCCCTGCCCGCCCTGGCCATCGTTGCCGCCTACCTGCTGATCATGGGCGCCTATAGCCATGCCCCTGGCTGGCTGATGGTGATCTTCTGGCTGCTGTGGCTGGCCGTCGCCCTGCCACTGGCGCTTCCGGAGCTGCGCCGCAAGCATTTCACCAAGCCGCTGTTCGCCTGGTTCCAGAAGGTGCTGCCGCCGATGTCCAAAACCGAGAAGGATGCCATCGAAGCCGGCACCGTCTGGTGGGACGGCGAGCTGTTCAGCGGCCGCCCCGACTGGGACAAGCTGCTGGCCTACCCGAAAGCCCGGCTGACCGAGGAAGAACAGGCCTTTATCGACGGACCGACCGAAGAGCTGTGCGCCATGGTCAGCGAATGGCAGATCGGCCAACGCATGGATCTGCCGCCCGAAGCCTGGGATCACATTAAACAGCACGGTTTCTTCGCCCTGATCATTCCCAAGGAATACGGCGGCAAGGGATTCTCGGCCTACGCCCACTCCCAGGTGGCGATGAAGCTGGCCACCCGCAGCGGCGACCTGGCCTCCACCGTGATGGTGCCCAACTCCCTGGGCCCAGCCGAGCTGCTGCTGCATTACGGCACCGAAGAACAGCGCAATCATTACCTGCCGCGCCTGGCTCGCGGTGAAGACATTCCCTGCTTTGCCCTGACCGGTCCGCTAGCCGGCTCCGACGCCGGCGCCATGCCGGACAGCGGAGTGATCTGCAAAGGCCAGTGGAACGGCGAGGAAGTCGTCGGCCTGCGCCTGAACTGGGAAAAGCGCTATATCACCCTTGGCCCGGTGGCGACCCTGCTGGGCGTGGCCTTCAAGGCCTATGACCCGGAGCACCTGCTTGGCGACAAGGAAGAGCTCGGCATCAGCCTGGCGCTGATTCCTACCGACACCCCCGGCGTGAACATCGGTCGTCGCCACGTGCCGCTGGGCGCCGCCTTCATGAACGGCCCGAACTCCGGCAAGGATGTATTCATCCCCCTCGACTACCTGATCGGTGGGCCGGACTACCTCGGCAAGGGCTGGATGATGCTGATGAACTGCCTGTCGGTCGGCCGTTCGATTTCCCTTCCGGCTGTAGGCACCGGCGCCGCCAAGTTCACCAGCCTGGTCACCGGCCAGTACAGCCAGGTGCGCGAGCAATTCAACGTACCGCTGTCCGCCTTCGAAGGTATCCAGGAAGCCCTTGCGCGTATCGGCGGCAATGCCTGGCTGATGGACAGCGCGCGCATCCTAACCGCCAACGCAGTGGATCTGGGCGAGAAACCGTCGGTGCTTTCGGCGATCCTCAAATACCACCTGACCGAACGCGGCCGTGAATGCATCATCCACGCCATGGACGTGCACGGCGGCAAAGGCATCATCATGGGCCCGAGCAACTACCTGGGCCGTTCCTGGCAAGGTGCGCCGATATTCATCACCGTCGAGGGCGCCAACATCCTCTCGCGCAACCTGATGATCTTCGGTCAGGGCGCCATCCGCTGCCATCCCTACGTACTCAAGGAAATGGCCCTGGCCGGCCGCGAGGACCGCGACCAGGCGCTGCTGGAGTTCGACGATTTGCTGATGCAGCACATCGGCTTCGCCGTCAGCAATGCCGCCAGCACGCTGATCCTGAGCCTCAGCCTGGGCCTGCTCGGCAAGGTGCCGGGGGACCGCATCAGCCGCCCCTACTTCCGCGCTCTCAACCGCCTGAGCGCCGCGTTCGCCATGCTGGCGGACCTGAGCATGATGCTGCTGGGTGGTGAGCTGAAGCGCCGTGAGCGTCTGTCGGCCCGCCTGGGCGACGTACTCAGCCATCTGTATCTGGCCTCGGCGGCGCTCAAGCGCTATCACGACCAGGATTACCCGGAGCACGTGCGCCCGCTGCTGCACTGGGCATTGGAAGAAAGCCTGGGCAAGGCCGAAAACGCCATCGACGAGCTGCTTAGCAACTTCCCAAACCGCCTGCTCGGCAGCGCCCTGCGCGTGCTGGTGTTCCCGTTCGGCCGCCGTCACCAGGGTCCGGACGATCACCTCGATGCGCAAGTCGCCGCGATCATTGGTCAAAATGCCGGTGACCCAGCGCTCGAGGCCGTGCTCGAAGGTTGCTTCCGCCCCACCTCGACCGAGGATCCGGTTGGCGCTCTACAACACGCCTTCAATCTACTGCAGGAAGCTGCGCCACTGCAGAAGAAACTACATAAGGCCGTCAAAGCCGGGCAAGTGCGTGAAACGCCTGGGCAGAATGAGATAGAAACGGCGGTCGCCGCCGGCGTGCTCAGCGCCGAGGAAGGCCAGCAACTGCAGCGCGCCGAGCAGGCCCGCCGCGTGGTGATCGACGTCGACGACTTCAGCAAGGAGGACCTGCTGCCCAGCGAAGGCAAGGTGAGGTAATCGCAAGGCAGGGACGACAGCGGGCGCCATGGACCTTATACTCCGGCGCCCGTTTTACTTTCAGGATCACCCGGACATGGCCAATCCCCATCTCGACCATCACATCGTCCTGCTCAACCACCTGCGCACCATCCTCGTTGCCCTGGGTGAAGCCGAGCAGATCCTCGATGCCAGCCATGCCAACTTTCTCGAGCGCTATGACGAACTTCTGGCCGAGCTGCCAGTGGACTTCGAACGCAGCCAGTACCTGGGCCAGGAGCTGATCAGCCAGATCTTCCAGCGCTACCCACAGATCGCCCACCTGGTGCCGCGCGACCTGCTGTGGTTCTTCGGCGGCGACTGCCTTCACTTCATGCCGGACGAAGAGATCGAGTTGTACCAGCAGCTCGACGAACGTCGTTTCTACGCCGAAGAGAACGACGAGCCGTTCGACTGGAACCAGGAAAAGCAGCTGCTGGCCATGCCGGCACCGACAAGCCGCCACTGACGAAAAAGCCCGCCAGCAGTAGTGATGCTGGAGGGCTTTTTCTTAGCGCCGAAACGCAGATACGAAAACGCCGCTCGATTGAGCGGCGTTTTCGTTTATTTGGAGCGGGAAACGAGACTCGAACTCGCGACCCCGACCTTGGCAAGGTCGTGCTCTACCAACTGAGCTATTCCCGCATTTACAACAAATTGGCGTCCCCTAGGGGACTCGAACCCCTGTTACCGCCGTGAAAGGGCGGTGTCCTAGGCCACTAGACGAAGGGGACCTGGAACTTCTTAACGCAATTCGGCTGCCACGCCGAACCTGAAAATCTGGAGCGGGAAACGAGACTCGAACTCGCGACCCCGACCTTGGCAAGGTCGTGCTCTACCAACTGAGCTATTCCCGCAATCTTTGCTACTCCACTTCTTCTGGAAGTGGCGTCCCCTAGGGGACTCGAACCCCTGTTACCGCCGTGAAAGGGCGGTGTCCTAGGCCACTAGACGAAGGGGACATTGCCCGGAATTTCCGGCTTCCCCGTTGTGCTTTTCAGCATTACCGTGGAAGTGGCGCGCATTCTATGGAGCCTTTCAACACTCGTCAACAGCTCATATAAAAATTTTTAAAATCAACGACTTCAATCTGATTCCAGGACCATCGGCAGAGTGCTTGCCGAGCATGCCTGCTTTAATGCGACAAGCGAAACGCGCAGGCTTCGCGCAAACCGCGCAATGATGGCAGAACGCGAGTAAGATGACTGACACCGACAGGCAGCCACCGCCTCGCGGATCGCTGCGCCCTGCCCCGACAGCTTTAAAGAGGTTAAGACGATGTCCTCGCTCGTTATCACTATGGCGATAATCGGCGGTATCACGCTGTTGGTGCTGCTGGCCTACCTGAATCAATTGGCTGAGAACAACAAACGCAAGAAGGCCCGACTCAAGGCTGACCTGGCTGAGCGTTACCGGCGCATCGCCGACCTCAACGAGCAGTTCGTCGGCCAGTTCATGAGCCCTGAACTCAAATTGCTGCTGTGCCGCCTGCAGCTGCAGTTCGCCGAACGCATTCTGGAAGTCGACAAGCAGGACACGGTCTACGCGACCATGGCCGAAGAGCTGCGCAAGCTGATCGCCATGGGCCAAGACATCCCCGTTCGCAATGCGCCTTACGCCATCACCGACGATGCCAAGGCTACCCAGGTCCGCGCCCAGCTGGAGGCACTGCATGGCCAAGTTGGCAAATTAGCCCAGAACGGCCAGCTGCCGGTGGACGAAGCGAAAAAGTGGGCAAAGGATATTCGCCACATGCTGGTGCAGCTATACATTGACCTTTACGGTAACCAAGCCAAGCAGGCGTTGCAGCAGCAACAGAACGGGCATGCCCGCCTGGCTCTGGAGCGTGGTGTGCAGTTCCTGCAGAAGCAGCCAGACACTGCGCGTTATCAGGCGACCCTGGCGCAGTTCCAGAAGCAGCTGGAGCGGGTCAATGCGATGCTGGTCAGCGCCCAAGCGCCAACCGGCGACGCCGACAGCGAGCTGACCGAGGGACTCAAGTCGATGGAAGACGACGGCTGGAAGAAAAAGGCGCTGTACGACTGAGAGGCCTGCGCCTCTCAGCCCTCACTTCTCTTTTAGCAATCACTGGCGCGCAGCAGCACAGCGGCCAGCCCTTCGATACCGCGCTGATCCACCTCGCTGAAACGCCCCACTCTTGGGCTGTCCAGATCCAATACGCCGATTAGCCGGCCATCCTTGACCAAAGGCACCACCAGCTCGCTGTTGGATGCGCTGTCGCAGGCGATATGCCCGGGGAAGGCATGCACATCCTCGATGCGCTGGGTTTGCCGCGATGCCACCGCAGCGCCGCACACGCCGCGTCCGAAGGCGATCCGCACGCAGGCCACCTTGCCCTGGAACGGGCCGAGCACCAGCTCATCGTCCTTCACCAAGTAGAAGCCGGCCCAGTTCAGGCCTTCCAGCTCGTGATAAATGAAGGCGCTGAACTGCGCAGCATTGGCGATGAAGTCCCGCTCACCGGACAAAAGTGCTTCCAGCTGGGCAGTCATCAAGGCGTAACCATCCAGCCCCGAACCGGTCTGACTCAAATCGATCATTGCGAAGTCTCCAGTAACTGCAGCCCGACCCAGTGGCGGGCAAACTGATAGGCGCACCTTCCATTGCGGTTGCCGCGTCCGGTGGCCCAGCGCACGGCGAGCTTTTCCAGCTCCTCGCTCCACCGCCATTGCAGGCCGGCCTGCGCCGCCTGGACCTCGACCCAGTGACGCACCACATCCAGGTAATGCTCCTGGGTGAACGGATAGAAGGAAAGCCACAGGCCGAAGCGGTCCGACAGTGCGATCTTGTCCTCGACGGCCTCGTTCGGGTGCAGCTCGCCGTCGACCATTTTGGTGTTGGCGTTGTCGCTCTCGCGTTCCGGCACCAGGTGCCGACGGTTGGACGTGGCGTACAGCAGCACGTTCTCCGGCGAGCGCTCCAGCGAGCCATCGAGCACGCTCTTGAGTACCCGGTAATCACCCTCGCCCGCCTCGAATGACAAATCGTCGCAGAACAGGATGAAACGCTGCGGGAGCCTCATCAGTTGCTCGACCACCCGCGGCAAATCGGCCAAGTGGTCACGCTCGATCTCGATCAAACGTAGCCCGGCGCTGGCATGCTCGGCCAACAGCGCGCGAACCAGCGACGATTTGCCTGTGCCACGCGCGCCCCAAAGCAGCGCGTGGTTGGCCGGCATGCCCTGCACGAACTGGCGGGTATTACGCGCCAGTTGCTCGCGCTGGGCATCGACGCCAATCAGGTCGGACAGATTCATGTCCAGACTGACCTTGAGCGCCTGCAGATAGCCCGAGCGCCCCTCACGCTGCCAGCGCGCGGCGAGGGTATGACGCCAGTCCAGCGGTTCGCGCTCGGCCGGCAATAGCGGCTCCAGGCGCGTCAGCACGCTCTCGGCGCGCTGTAGAAAATCGGTAATGCGCGAATCCACGTAGCAGCTCCTCGGATATTCAGTCTGTGAGTCGGGCGTGCCGAAAAATAGGCCAGATCGACTATGCTTGGGCAGCGAACGGAACGAGACAGCGCCCCAATATGGAAATACCACTCAGACAGCGACTGTCATTCAAGCAGGCAGGCCTCACCGTTCTGGTCACCTTCATTCTCGGCGCGCTGCTCAGTCTGGTGCAGATCGGCGTCGATTATGCCAGTGAAGACGCTGCCATCAACCGCGAGATTCGTGCACTGATGGAGATCAGCCACGATCCCGCCGCCCGAATCGCCTACAACATCGATGCCGAACTCGCCCAGGAGCTGGTCGTCGGCCTGCGCCGCTCCCCCGCGGTAATCACCGCACGCATCGTCGACAGCAATGGCGAAGAGTTGGCCAGCGCCACGCAGCCATCCATGCAGAGCCGCTACCGGCTGTTCAGCGATTTCCTGTTCGGCGCCACACGTCACTTCCAGACCACACTTTCGGTCGGTCACGCACCGGATGAGCCGCTCGGCATGCTGCAGCTGGACATCGATACCTACGCGTTCGGCAGCAATTTTCTCAAACGCTCGATGCTGACCATGATCAATGGTTTCACCCGCAGCCTGTTGCTTTCGGCGATCCTCCTGGTGCTGTTCTACTTCATGCTGACCAAGCCATTTAACCAGGTTATCCAGTCACTGGCCGAGCGCGACCTGCGTACTCCGGATCGCACGCCACTGCCCTGCCCCCCCGGTCACGAGCGCGATGAACTTGGCGTACTGGTGAAAGTCGCCAATCGACAATTTGCCAGCATCGCCACCGAGATCGAGCAGCGGCGCAGTGCCGAAGACCGGCTTACCGACTATCTGGGCGAACTGGAAGCCATCGTCTCGGCCCGCACAGTCGAGTTGAAGGCCGCCAACAGCCGCCTCAGCCGCTCCAATGAAGAGCTGGAGCAGGCCCGCCGTGACGCCCTGGCCATGGCCCAGGCGCGCTCGATTTTCCTGGCCAACATGAGTCACGAGATCCGTACGCCACTGAACGGCTTACTGGGCATGCTCGCCCTGTCACTCGAAGGCCCGCTGAGCAGCGAACAACGCCAGCAGCTGTCCATCGCCCACGACTCGGGCAAGGTGCTGGTCGACCTGCTCAACGACATTCTCGATTTGTCCAAATTCGAGGCCGGCCAGCTGGAACTGGAGCGTATCGCCTTCGACCTCGGCGCGCTGGTGGAAGGCACTGCCAGCCTGCTCTCGCAAAATGCCCAGGCCGGCGTGGAGCTGACCTGCCTGATCGATCCCCGGCTGCCCGCACAGGTGCTCGGCGACCCGACCCGTGTCCGGCAGATCGTCAGCAACCTGCTGTCCAACGCCCTGAAATTCACCCGCGAAGGACGCGTCGACATTCGCATCGGCGCCGAGGGCGAACGTATCCGTATCGAGGTGTGCGACACCGGTATCGGCATCGCCGAAGATGCCCAGGCGCGTATCTTCCAGCCGTTCACTCAGGCCGGCGCCAACATCACCCGGCAGTTCGGTGGTACCGGGCTCGGCCTGGCGCTGACTCGCCGCCTGTGCGAGGCGATGCAGGGCAAACTGGAGCTGCAATCCACACCTGGCAGCGGCAGCCGTTTCAGCGCCATCCTGCCATTGCAGGGCCTGGAGGTACCGTCCGCGGCGCCAAAGCTGGGTGGGCGCGTACTGGCGATTTGCGGCGCCGATACCGGGCTTGCCGAGCTGCTGCCGGTGCTGATCGGCAATTGGGGCCTGAGTTACCGCCGCCTAGACAGCGCCCGGGACGTCGAAGATATCGAGGCAGACGTAATCATCAGCGACTGCCCCGGCTGCATGAAAAAGCTGCGCGGGCAAACCGCGGTGCCGATTATCCTGGTCACTGCATACGGTAGCTTTCTGGATGCCGAACAGGCTGCCGCACTGGCTCCACTGGAACAGGTCGCAAGACCCCTGACACGCCAGCATCTGCTGCAGGCACTCAGCCATGCGCTGAAAAATTCGCCGGAAGAATCGACCAGCGCTCCTGCCCCGACTGTGAGCGACCGCAAGCCGGCCCGCGTGCTGCTGGTCGAGGACAACCCGGTCAACCAGCTGGTCGCCAAGGGCATGCTGGCCAAACAGGGGCTCGAAGTGGTGCTGGCCAATAATGGCCAGCAGGCGCTGGAGCGGCTGCAGGAAAACACCTTCGAACTGGTGCTGATGGACTGCAACATGCCGATCATGGACGGCTACGAAGCCAGCCGCCGCATCCGCGAAAACCCGGCTTGGCGGCACCTGCCAGTCATCGCCCTGACCGCCAACGCGCTGTCGGACGAGCGCGAGCGCTGCCTGGCCGCGGGCATGAACGACTACCTGGCCAAGCCGTTTCGCCGTGAAGAGCTGCTCGTCCTGCTCGACCAGTGGCTGCCCGCCTGAGCGGCAGCCCATCGGCTAATCAGAAATTTGCCCGGCGATGCGCTGCAACAGCACATCCAATTGCGCGCGCAAGGGCGCCAGCTGCTCGCTGTCGACGCCCTGCTCGCAGAGCAGCTGACGCTTGAGAGCCGGCACGCGGTTGCGAAGCTCACGGCCCTGCTCGCTGAGGCATAGATGCATCTCGCGCTCGTCCGCATTGCTGCGCCGGCGGTCGATCAGCCCGGCCGCCTGCAGACGCTTGAGCAGCGGTGTCAGGGTGCCCGAGTCAAGCAGCAGGCGCTCACCGAGGGCCTTGACCGTCGGCTGTGGCGGCGCCTGCTCATCCCACTCCCAGAGCACCAGCATCACCAGGTACTGTGGGTAGGTCAGTTGCAGCGCTTCGAGCATCGGCTTGTAGGCTCGCACCACCTGTCGGGACGCGGCGTACAGCTTGAAGCACAGCTGCCGGTCGAGTTTCAACTCATCCATCGATGAGCGCTTCGATGGCCGCCTGCAGCGCATGCGGCTTGGTGGCCGTGGCGAAGCGCGTGACCTGACGGCCATCGCCACTGATCAGGAACTTGGTGAAGTTCCACTTGATGCGCTGGGTACCGAGCAAACCCGGCGCGCGGCGCTTAAGCTCCACGAACAGCGGATGGGCGCCCGAGCCATTGACCTCCACCTTGCGAAACAGCAGAAAGCTCACGCCGAAATTCAGCTCGCAGAAACTGGCGATGGCTTGCTCGTCACCCGGCTCCTGCTTGCCGAACTGGTTGCAGGGAAAGCCCAGCACCACCAGCCCCTTGTCACGGTACTGCTTCCACAGCGTTTCCAGCCCTTGATACTGCGGCGTGTAGCCACACTGGCTGGCGGTGTTGACCACCAAAATGGCCTTGGCGCCGAAATCGGCCAGGCACTTCTGCTCGCCGGCGATAGTAGTGCAGGGAATTGTCAGCAGATCCTGGCTCATTAGATGACGCTCTTTTGATGGATAGAGCGTAAAGAATAGTAAGCAATTAAATTGTATACAACTTAATTAATTAAAAATCAGGCCCGCCATCAGCGGGCCTGATAACAGCGTGTGGTACCTACGTCTCGCGTGGCACGTGCTTGAGCGACACCGAGTTGATGCAGTAGCGCTGCCCAGTAGGCCGCGGGCCATCGGGAAACACATGACCCAGGTGAGCGTCGCAATTGCTGCAGCGCACTTCGATGCGGTGCATGCCGTGGCTGAAGTCGTCCAGCTCGGTGATCACCTGGTCGTTGAGCGGCTGGAAATAACTTGGCCAGCCACAGCCGGAATCGAACTTGGCGTCCGAGTCGAACAGCGGCGTGCCGCAGCACACGCACTGGTAGATGCCCGGCACCTTGCTGTCGTGGTACTCACCGGTGAACGGCCGTTCGGTGCCGCCCAGGCGGCAGACGTTGAACTGCGCGTCGGTCAGCTCATCGCGCCAGGTTTCCAGTGGTTTTTCGAGCTTGCTCACAGGCCGTCCTCCTCAGGATAAAAAAGCCCTATCTGTATCTTTGCCCGACTCAGGCTGACACGTATGATTCGACACCTCAACCCGCCACGGCGCGCAGCCGCCTCGGCCCATTAGAGGCCGCCTTTCTTCGATTCGGGATTCTTCACCATGCAGGTCAGCAAATCCAACAAGCTCGCCAACGTCTGCTACGACATTCGCGGCCCGGTGCTCAAACACGCCAAGCGTCTGGAAGAGGAAGGCCAGCGCATCCTCAAGCTGAACATCGGCAACCCCGCGCCATTCGGTTTCGAAGCCCCCGAAGAAATCCTCCAGGACGTGATTCGCAACCTGCCCACGGCGCAAGGCTACAGCGACTCCAAGGGCCTGTTCAGCGCGCGCAAGGCGGTGATGCAGTACTGCCAGCAGAAGCAGATCGAAGGCGTTGGCATCGAGGACATCTACCTGGGCAACGGCGTGTCCGAGCTGATCGTCATGGCCATGCAGGCGCTGCTCAACAACGGTGACGAAGTGCTGATCCCGGCACCCGACTACCCGCTGTGGACCGCCGCCGTGGCGCTCTCCGGCGGCAAGCCGGTGCATTACCTGTGCGACGAGCAGGCCGGCTGGTTCCCGGATATCGCCGACATGCGCGCCAAGATCACCCCGAACACCAAGGCGCTGGTGCTGATCAACCCGAACAACCCCACGGGCGCCGTGTACTCGCGCGAAGTGCTGCTGGATATCGTCGAACTGGCCCGCCAGCACAACCTGGTGATCTTCTCCGACGAGATCTACGACAAGATTCTTTATGACGAAGCCCAGCACATCTCCACCGCCTCCCTGGCGCCGGACGTGCTGTGCCTGACCTTCAACGGCCTGTCCAAATCCTACCGCGTGGCCGGTTTCCGCTCCGGCTGGGTGATCATTTCCGGCCCCAAGCACAACGCGAAAAGCTACATCGAGGGTCTCGATATCCTGGCCAACATGCGCCTGTGCGCCAACGTGCCCAGCCAGCATGCGATTCAGACAGCCCTGGGCGGCTACCAGAGCATCAATGATCTGGTACTGCCCAACGGTCGCCTGCTGGAACAGCGCAACCGCACCTGGGAGCTGCTCAACGACATTCCCGGCGTCAGCTGCGTCAAACCCATGGGCGCGCTTTATGCCTTCCCGAAGATCGACCCCAAGGTCTGCCCGATCCACAACGACGAGAAGTTCGTCCTCGACCTGCTGCTCTCCGAGAAGCTGCTGATCGTCCAGGGCACCGCCTTCAACTGGCCGTGGCCGGATCACTTCCGCGTGGTCACCCTGCCCCGCGTCGACGATCTGGAGCAGGCCATCGGCCGCATCGGCAACTTCCTCAAGACCTACCGCCAGTAACTCCAGCCTGTGCGGATGCCAGACCGGGTATCCGCCTCCTTCGCCGCCAGAGCACGAGCCCATGGACCTGCAGATAGACGACTTCTACAAGGACGCCGCCAGCGGCTTGCTGATGCTCTACCAGGCCTTTCCGCGCAAAGCCTCGCTGTACGTGGAAGACCTGATCGGTCGCGAAGAACCGGATGAATTCGGTTTGCCGAGCAAACGCCACCAGGCCTGCCTGGGCGCGCTGCTGTGGCTGGCCGAAGAAGGCTACCTGCGCTACGAATCCACCATCGGTTATGACGCGCTGGATCAGGCGGTGCTGACCGAAAAAGGCTTTCTGCGTCTGTCGCGCGGCATTCCCCGGGCGATCAGCGAGGGGGAAGCCTTGCCGCCGGCGGTGGGTCGAGTGCAGGCGACCCTGGCCTTTCAGTTGCGCGAAGCGCTCGCCCAGCAACATGGTGAACGGATTGCGCGCCTGACCCGCCAGTTGTTCGAACAGCGCCCTGCTACCCCTTACTGACTGCACTCGGCACAGCGAAAGCAGCGGTTTTTCTTGGCCTCGATTGAAATAAACGCGAAAAAGCCCATCTAAGCTTTGCCGCCCGCGTGAGGCTGCTTGCAGCCGCTGAGCCAGGCGACACAGTTTGAAATAGTGACTCGGTTGAATCGCTACAGGGCGCGCCCTTATATAGCCGCCGTATCGAGCCTGTCTTTCCCTTGAGGAGTCGTTTCACACCATGATGCGCATTATGTTGTTCCTGGCTACCAACTTGGCGGTACTGGTTATCGCCAGCATCACCCTCAAACTGCTGGGGGTTGATCGCTTCACCGGCCAGAACCACGGCAGCCTGCTGATCTTCTGCGCCGTCTTTGGTTTTGCCGGCTCGCTGGTCTCGCTCTTCCTGTCCAAGTGGATGGCGAAGATGAGCACCGGGACCGAAATCATCACCCAGCCGCGCACCCGCCACGAACAGTGGCTGCTGCAGACCGTCGAAGAGCTGTCGCGCGATGCCGGCATCAAGATGCCGGAAGTGGGTATCTTCCCGGCTTATGAATCCAACGCCTTCGCCACCGGCTGGAACAAGAACGACGCGCTGGTTGCCGTCAGCCAAGGCCTGCTCGAGCGCTTCTCGCCTGATGAGGTGAAAGCCGTATTGGCACACGAAATCGGCCACGTGGCCAATGGCGACATGGTGACGCTTGCGCTGATCCAGGGCGTGGTGAACACCTTCGTGATGTTCTTCGCACGTATCTTCGGCAACTTCGTCGACAAGGCGATCCTGAAGAACGAAGACGGCCACGGCATTGGCTACTTCGTGGCGACCATCTTCGCCGAGTTGGTGCTGGGTATCCTGGCCAGCATCATCGTCATGTGGTTCTCGCGCAAACGCGAGTACAAGGCCGACGAAGCCGGCGCACGATTGGCCGGCAAGGGTGCGATGATCGCCGCCCTGCAGCGCCTGCGTGCCGAACAGGGCGTGCCGGTGCAGATGCCCGACAGCCTGACCGCCTTCGGCATCAACGGCGGCCTTAAGAACGGCCTGGCGGGCCTGCTGATGACTCACCCGCCGCTGGAGGAGCGTATCGAAGCCCTGCGTCGTCTGGGCTGATCGAAACGCAAAGAAAAGGCGACCTGAGGGTCGCCTTTTTCATACTCATGATTCGCCCTAGAGCAGGCGCAGGTGGTAGGCCCGCTCATCCATACGCGTGAGGCCTCGAGCCCTGAAACGATCCTCCAGGGCATCCTGGCTTTCCAGCAATTCGCTTTCCCAGATAGCGCCGTTCCAGTTGCGCACCTCGGCGTCAGTTACCGAGAACGGTGGCCCTTCCATCAGCGCCTGGTCGTAATCCAGGGTCACCAGCAGGCCGTGGCTTTCCGGCAGCAGGATCTGCCGCAGGTGACGCACGTAGCGCTCACGCATCTCGGCAGGCAGCGCAATCAGCGCCGCGCGATCGTAGAACAACGCGCAACCCGGCATATGGCGGGCTTCGAAGGCAAAGAAGTCGCCGCAGAATAGTTCTACTCGGCCGTGACGATACACCTTGAAGGCGCCTTCCTGGGTGATCACCGGCTCGACGCCCTGCTCGGCGAAGAATGCCGCGACCGCCACTTCGGCCAGTTCCACGCCCACCACGCGATGCCCCTGCGCCGCCAGCCAGGCAACATCCAGACTTTTGCCACACAAGGGCACCAGCACGGTCGCGTCGCTCGCACCGGCCACCGTCGCCCAGTGCCGTTGCAACTGGCCGTTGACTTGGCGGGCATGAAAGCCGATCTGATTGGCGTGCCAGCGTTGCAGCCAGAATGATTCCTGCATGTTTTGCTCCAAAGCCATCAAGAAAACAGATAACACCGAGCAGACTTTACCTGTTGTTAGGCCAACTTAGCTGATGGATCATGCCTGCAATATCAGGAGAACACCATGCAACCTAGCCTGTTCATTTCCCACGGTTCGCCCATGCTCGCCCTGCAACCCGGCGCCAGCGGCCCTGCCCTGGCGCGTATCGCCGCTAATCTGCAGCGGCCAGACGCGATCGTGGTGGTCTCGGCACATTGGGAAAGCGAGACGCTGCGAGTGATGAGCAACCCGCAGCCGCAAACCTGGCACGACTTCGGTGGTTTTCCGGCCGAACTCTACCAGGTGCAATACCCGGCGCCCGGCAGCCCGCAATTGGCCGAAGACATCGTACAGCGCCTGCACGCCGCCGGCCTCGCCGCCGCCACCGATGACCGCCGCCCGTTCGACCATGGCAGCTGGGTGCCGCTGTCGCTGCTCTACCTCAACGCCGATATCCCGGTGGTGCAGGTCTCACTGCCCAGCCGCCAGGGCCCGGGCCTGCAAGTACGGGTAGGCGAAGCACTGGCCGCACTGCGCAAGCAGAACGTACTACTGATCGGCTCCGGCAGCATCACCCACAACCTGGGCGAGCTCGACTGGCGCTCCACCGGCGATGAAGCCGCGCCCTGGGCACTGGAGTTTCGCGACTGGATGGTCGAGCGGCTGCAGGAGGACGACCTCACCGCGTTAATCGATTACCGCCGCCAGGCCCCACACGCACAGCGCAACCACCCGAGCGAAGAACACCTTCTACCATTGTTCTTCGCCCGCGGCGCCGGCGATACCTTCGCCATCGAGCACCAGGGGTTCACCCTGGGCGCCCTGGGCATGGACATCTACCGCTTCGACTGACAAAAGCTTTCCAAGGTGCTGAGCAGCACCTGCACCTTGGTGATGGATTCCTGATACTCGGCCTGCCAGGCCGAGTCGGCGACGATACCGCCACCGCCCCAGCAACTGATCACACCGTCTTTGGCCAGCAGGCTGCGGATGGCGATGGAGCTGTCCATCTCCCCGCGTACGTCCAGGTACAAGAGCGACCCGCAGTAGGGGCCACGGCGCGTCGGCTCCAGCTCGTCGATGATCTGCATGGCGCGGATCTTCGGCGCGCCGGTGATCGAGCCACCGGGAAAAGCGCCCAGCAGCAGGTCCAGCGCATCCTTGTCGGCCGCCAGCTCCCCGGTCACTGCACTGACCAAGTGGTGCACGTTAGGGTAACTCTCCAGGGCGAACAGCTCGGGCACGCGCACCGAGCCGATGCGGCAGCTGCGCCCCAGATCGTTGCGCAGCAGATCGACGATCATCAGGTTCTCGGCGCGGTCCTTGGCGCTGGAAAGCAGCACTTGGGCGTTGCGTGCATCTTCCTGCTCGTCACGCCCACGCGGCTGGGTGCCCTTGATCGGCCGCGTTTCTACCTGCCCGCTACTGACGCGGATAAAGCGCTCGGGCGACAGACTCAGCAAGGCGCCGCCACCGGGCAGAGTCAGGAAACCGGCAAACGGCGTCGGGCAAGCACCGCGCAACGCGCCATAGGCCTGCCAAGGATCGCCCTGATAGCGGGCCTGGAAGCGCTGCGCATAGTTGACCTGGTAGCAGTCCCCGGATGCGATATAGGCCTGAATCCGGCCGATGGCCTCGGCGTAGCGCTGCGGTTCGATATCCGCCTTGAAGGTCGCCAGCAAGGCGAACGACACCTGCCCTGCTTCGCCTGTCAAAGGTTGCTCGAACAGCGCCCGCAAGCGCGTCTGCTCGGCTGCCGGCAAGGCAGGATGGAACACCAGTTGGCTGGTCTGCGCCTGGTGATCGGTAATCAATGCCCAGGCGTAAAGGCCGAAAACGGCGTCGCCCAGCCCCAGATCGTCCCGAGCCTGCTCAGGCAACGCTTCGATACGGCGCCCAAAGTCGTAGGCCAGATAGCCCAGCAGGCCGCCGGCGAACGGCAGCTCGACGCCGGCGGGCAAATCGGCAGGCCCGAGTGCAGTGAGCTGCTCACGCAGGCGCGCGAAGAATGCGGCGCCCGATTCCTTCTGCAATGGCGTCAGCTCGGCCATCGGCCAGGCGCTGAGCAGGTCATAACGCCCACGGCTTGCCGCCGGCCTGCCGGCATCCAGCAACACCGCCCCAGGCGCCTGGCGCACCACCTGAAAATACACGGCAGGATCAGCCTGATACGGCAGGCGGTGAACGAGACAGATAGGCATTCGAGGCATCACGAAAACGAGGACGGCCGATTGTAGAGCCGCCGGCCGGATCGTCCTAGAGCTGACACGCGACGGTTCAGGTTCCAGAAACGACTCGGGGGAGCCCTTGGCTCCCCCGATTCAGTGCTGCATTGCGGATCAGTCTTCGCGGTAGCGACGCAGCTTCAGCGGCTTGCCGGCAACGCGGGTGTCCTTGAGCTTGCCGAGCAAGCGTTCCAAGCCCTCCTCCGGCAGCTCCACCAGGCTGAAGCTCTCGCGGATCTGGATACGGCCGATGGCTTCACGAGCCAGGCCGCCTTCGTTGAGAATAGCACCGAGCAGGTTCTTGGCAGCGATGCCATCACGGGCACCCAGGGCGGTGCGGCAGCGCGCACGACCTTCGGCCAGCGGCATCGGTGCACGACGTTCACGCGGCTCACCGCTGCGCTCGCCATCGCGCTCACGGCGCTCGCGGGGTGCACCACCGACGCCCGGCACCAGCGGCTGCTCGCGCTCGACGCTGGCCAGATCAAGAGCCTGGCCATTGGTGGCCTTCTTCAGCAGCGCAGCGGCCAGGGCACGCGGGCTGCAACCGATGTCGGCGGTCAGGCGGTCGAGCAGATCGCCATGACTGGCTTCGGCATCGGCCACCAGCGGGGCCAGGCTGTTGGTGAGCTTCTTGATGCGCGCATCCAGCACCTGCTGGGCATTGGGCAGCTTGACCTCGCCAACCTTCTGGCCGGTCACGCGCTCGATCACCTGCAGCATGCGGCGCTCGCGCGGGGTCACCAGCAGCAGCGCACGGCCATCGCGACCGGCACGGCCGGTACGACCGATACGGTGCACGTAGGACTCGGGGTCGTACGGCATGTCGACGTTGAACACGTGGGTGATGCGCGGCACGTCGATACCACGAGCGGCGACGTCAGTAGCCACGACGATGTCCAGACGGCCATCCTTGAGCGACTCGATGACGCGCTCACGCTGGTTCTGGGCGATGTCGCCGTTCAGCGCAGCGGCCTTGAAACCCTTGGCCTCCAGCGCCGCGGCCAGATCCAGAGTGGCCTGCTTGGTACGTACGAAGGCGATCAGCGCGTCGAATTCCTCGACTTCCAGCAGACGCAGCACGGCATTGGTCTTCTGATCGGCGTGGATCATCAAGTGCGCCTGCTCGATGCGCGAGACGGTCTGGGTCTTGGCAGCGATCTTGATGTGTTGCGGCTCGCGCAGGTGCTTCTCGGCGATGGCACGGATCGAGTGCGGCAGGGTCGCGGAGAACAATACGCTCTGGCGGCTTTCCGGCATGGCCTCGAAGATCACCTCGAGGTCATCCATGAAGCCCAGCTTGAGCATTTCGTCGGCTTCGTCGAGTACCAGATACTGGATGGTCGACAGCACTTTCTCGTCGCGACGCAGGTGATCGACCAGACGGCCCGGCGTAGCGACGATGACCTGTGCGCCCTGGCGAATGGCCTTGAGCTGCGGGCCCATCGGCGCGCCGCCGTAGACAGCGACCACGTTCAGGCCAGGCATCTGCTTGGAGTAGGTTTCGAAGGCGGTGGCAACCTGCAGGGCCAGCTCGCGAGTCGGGGCGAGAATCAGCGCCTGAGGCTCACGCTTGGCCGGGTCGATCTTCGACAGGATCGGCAGCGCGAAGGCGGCGGTCTTGCCGGTACCCGTCTGTGCCTGGCCGATCATGTCCTGACCGGAAAGAATTACCGGGATGGCTTGCGACTGAATGGGAGAAGGCTCTTCGTAGCCGACTGCGGTCAGGGCGGAGAGAATATTGGCGTGAAGGCCGAGTGCGGCGAAGCCGCCGGTTTCCTGGGTCATGGGTCTGCCTCTCGTGCATCCGCAAAGACCCATGTTCCAAAGCTGCACATGCCATGTAGGACCTTGTGGGTCACCCTGGCAGCAATGTAGGCGAGAATTTGCGAAGACTGTGGTGGTAATGAATCGTCAAGATAGCCCGCTTGGCGGACTGGCTGCCGGAAAGCTTCCGGGCGAGTTGCACTACTTGAACGGGGCCATGAATTGGCCGGCGCGTACTATACCGGAATTCATATAGACGTGTGCGCTTTTTCACACAATAAATAGGACAAAAGCAGGCGGCGGCCCCATTGCGACGCTATGCCGCAGCCGCCCGCCCCTGATCGATCAGTCAGGCTCTGCTAACCAGCTGCGCTTCGATCGCCACCTTGTCGACCACCGACCAGACCTCGGCGATTCTGTCGTCCCGGAAGGCGTAGAACACGTTCTCGCTGAAGGCCACCTTGCGGCCATGGACCGGCACATCGAGAAAGCGGCCTTTCGGGGTGCAGTGGAAATCCAGGCGGCTGGCAATCATCGAATCCTCGCAAGTCAGCAGGCGGATGTTGAACTGCAGATCGGGAATTTCCTGGAAGTCACGCTCGAGCATCTCGCGATAGCCGCTCAGCCCCAGACGCCGACCGTTGTGCACCACGTCATCGTGAACAAACTGCCCCAGGCTGGCCCAGTCCTGCCGGTTGAGGCAATCGATATAGGCGCGATACACCGAAGGTAGATCTTGATCGGTCATGACAGAGCTCCGTCGCAGTGGGCTTGAGAGTTCGCAGGCTCAGGTGATGCGCTGAGCCCTGCAAGGCTCTAAAAGGACAGCGTCGGTGGCAGTTAATTCCTGGCGAGGCTGAGGCGCCCTTGGAACCTATTCATAATCTTTCAGCCCAGGCTCCCCGATTCTGGCAGCCAAGTTTGGCAAAAGCAGACGGTAAATGCGTGATTTTGTGGGAGGGGCTTTAGCCCCGAGCTCTTTACTTACATTAATGAAAACTCGCGGCTAAAGCCGCTCCCACGCGATCGCTGGGCGGCCGCCTCTGCCTTGTAATTGCCGCTTCACGAGCATGGAGATCGTGAACAGCCCCTAGCTCGCCATGCGCACGGCATCGATCAACGGCTGCAGCGAATAGCCGAGCTGCGGCTGCAAGGCCTTAGCGCGCTGACTCACCGCCTCGCGGTCGAAATGCTGATCCAGATCAGCTGGCACCAACACCACCACATTGCCCTCCACCACCGGGCATTCCCAATAATGGCGGTGATAGAGACCGCGCAACAGTGCGGCGCCCAGCGGCTTGCCGTCATCGCCGGCCCACTGGTTGATAATCAGCCAGCCGCCGGGGTTGAGCTTGGCCCGGCAATCGTCGAGAAAGCGCCAGGCCAGGTGGCCGACACCGGGGCCGGTGTCGGTGTAGAGGTCGACGAAGATCAGATCCGCTGTTTCCGCGGTAGGCAGCAACTGCATGGCATCGCCAACGCGCACGGTCAGGCGCTCGTCGTCTTCCAGCCCCAGGTACTCCATGGCCAAACGCGGCACGTCAGAGCGCAGCTCGATGGTCTCGACATCGTCCAGCGGCAAAAAGCGCAGACAGGCCTGGGTCAGCGTGCCGGCGCCAAGGCCAAGAAACAGCGCACTTTCCGGCGCCTGGTGGCACAGCGCCCCGACGAACATGGCGCGGGTGTAGTCGTACTCCAGCCAGCTCGGATCAGCGGTGAACACGCAACTCTGTTCGATCGCCTCGCCGAATTCGAGAAAGCGGTATTCACCGACCTCGACCACACGGATCACCCCGAAGGCGTCGCGCACCTCGGCCAGCACCACTTCGTCCTTCATATCCTCCACCGGAGGCAAGCCAGGCATACGCAGATTCTCCACCATCGCGTTACCCGGCTGCCGCCGGGCTGGGCGCTGATTGTCGGCCATGGAGCACGCCGAGGTCACGTGCTAAATGCCCTGGGCACGAGCCGGGCGGCATGCTTGGTGTTGCGCAGTGATCGGTTACCATGGCCAATCGCCAACAAGAGATGTCGCCATGAGTCAGCCCTGGAGCCCCGATAGCTGGAGAAGCCGCCCCATCCAGCAACAACCTCAGTACCCGGACGCCGCGAAACTAGCCCAGGTCGAGCAGACCCTGGCGAGCTTTCCGCCCCTGGTGTTCGCCGGTGAGGCGCGCGAGCTGCGCAAGCAGTTCGCCGAGGTCACCCAGGGCCGCGCATTCCTGCTGCAGGGCGGCGACTGCGCCGAGAGCTTCGCCGAGTTCAGCGCCGCGAAGATCCGCGACACTTTCAAGGTGCTGCTGCAGATGGCCATCGTCATGACCTTCGCCGCCGGCTGCCCGGTGGTGAAGGTTGGCCGCATGGCCGGCCAGTTCGCCAAACCGCGCTCGGCCAATGACGAGACCCTCGACGGCGTCACCCTGCCTGCTTACCGCGGCGATATCGTCAACGGTATCGGCTTCGACGCGGCCAGCCGTGCGCCGGACCCGCAGCGCCTGCTGCAGGCCTACCACCAGTCCACCGCTTCGCTGAACCTGCTGCGCGCCTTCGCACAGGGCGGCTTCGCCGACCTGCATCAGGTGCATCAGTGGAACCTGGACTTCATCGCCAACTCGGCACTGGCCCAGAAGTACCACCAACTGGCCGACCGCATCGACGAAACCTTGGCCTTCATGCGTGCCTGCGGCATGGACAGCGCGGCCCAGGTGCGCGAGACCAGTTTCTTCACCGCCCACGAAGCCCTGCTGCTCAACTACGAAGAAGCCTTCGTACGCCGCGACAGCCTGACCGGCGACTTCTACGACTGCTCGGCGCACATGCTGTGGATCGGCGACCGCACCCGCCAGGTGGACGGCGCCCATGTGGAATTCCTGCGCGGCGTGGGCAACCCGATCGGCGTCAAGGTCGGCCCGAGCATGACCGACGAGGACCTGATCCGCCTGATCGACATCCTCAACCCGGATAACGACCCGGGTCGCCTCAACCTGATCGTGCGCATGGGCGCCGACAAGGTCGAGGCCGGCTTGCCACGGCTGATCCGCACCGTGCAACGCGAGGGTCGTCAGGTGCTGTGGGGCAGCGACCCGATGCACGGCAACACCATCAAGGCCTCGAGTGGCTACAAGACCCGGGATTTCGCGCAGATCCTCGCCGAGGTCAGGCAGTTCTTTGCCGTGCACCACGCCGAGGGCAGCTACGCCGGCGGCATCCATATCGAGATGACCGGCCAGGACGTGACCGAATGCATCGGCGGTGCCAAACCAATCACCGAGGCCGGCCTGTCGGATCGTTATCACACCCACTGCGATCCACGGATGAACGCCGACCAATCCTTGGAACTGGCATTTATGATCGCCGAAACCCTCAAGCAGGTGCGCCGCTGAGCGGCGCGTTAACCTGAACCAAGCGGTTCGGCCAAAGGTCTTCAGAACAGGGTTTCGAGAGAAGAAAACGGCGAAGCCCATCACCCGACAGAAGGAGTCGCACATGCCCTGGTATGCCTGGTTGATCCTGATTGTGGCGATCGGCTCCATCGTTGGTGGCCTGCTGATGCTGCGAGACAGTGCCAAGAAGTTGCCGCTCAGTGAGGAGCAGCTCAAACGCATTCACGAACGCGAAATCGAACAGAACGCCAAGGACGCACAAGATCGCTGATCACACCGCGCAAGCTGACCCTGCCGCGCTGTAAACTGCGCCTCCAGCCAGGAGGCGCAATGCCGCTAATTCCCCGCCTGTTACTACCCTGCTTCCCGCTTCTGGCGGGTGTTCTCATGGGCCATATCCAGCCCATCGGCCTGTTGCTCGCCTGCCTGTTCATCGCCCTGGTGCTGGCGCCAATGCGCCTGCCACAGTGGCTATGGAGCCTGCTGGTGATAGTCGCCAGCGTTCTGCTGGCGGCGCACCTGCTACCTGGCTTTGCACCATGGCAACTCGCCGAGCCGCAGCGCATAAGCGCCGATGCGCTGCCTTACCTGCTGAGACTGTCATGGGACAAGCTGCTGGTGGGTTGTACGCTGCTTGCCTGGTGGCTGGGCTTGCCGTCGAAACCGGCGCAACGGCCAACACTCTTGGCACCGATCTTTATCCTCACTCTGCTGGCGGTGCCGGGCCTGGCGCTGCTGTCGGGCGTGGTCGCCTGGCAGCCGAAATGGCCTGACATGCTCGGCGCCTGGCTGGCGGTCAACCTTGCCGTTGCCGTGCTGGCCGAGGAACTGCTGTTTCGTGGCATCTTGCAACCGCGCCTGATCGGCTGGCTGGGCATGTGGCCGGGACTGCTGGTGACGGCGCTGCTGTTCGGCGCCGTGCATATCCCCTTCAGCCCGACCTTTGCAGTCGTGGCCGCGGTTGCGGGTTTGGGTTATGGCTTGGCCATGCAGGTCAGTGGCAGGCTCAGCATGGCGATCGCCCTGCACGGGCAGGTCAACCTGCTGCACTTCACGCTGCTGAGCTATCCATTGCGGATCGACTGATACCCGGCACGCGGTTAGCGTCGGAACTCGAATTGCAGCTGAGCGCCCTCCACGCTGTCCCAGGTCTGGGAACCCAGCTCGCCGGTGAGCAGCTTGCCGCTGACCTGAAAGGGGTTGATCGAAGGCTTACGCTCCTCGAAAAACGCCGGAAGGATGGGTGCCACACCATCACTGGCAGCCTTGTCTTCAGCGTCCAGTGCGGCAGCAAGTTCGGGTGGCAGGCTCAGGTCCAACTTGGTCTTGGGTGCTTCATGGGCCATTTTTTGCGCTGGCTTGCTCTGCGCCTTGGCGCGCTGAGCGGTCTTTTTCGGCCCGGCAGGCGCCGGCTTCTGTGCCGCCTCGGTTTGCGGCTCGGCAGCCTGGGCTGGTGCGGCCTGTGGTGCTGGCGCGAGGCTCTGTTCGGCGGGTTTCGCAGGAGCCTTGGCGGGCTCGGCGGCTACTGCTGGCTCGGCGTTCTTGCGCGGCACATCCTTGCCCTGCTTATCGGAACCACAGGCACTCAGCAGCACGGCAAGACAAAGCGGCAGCAACAGATAACGCATCGAACTCCTCACCCCTGATTGATCACTCGGTAGCCCTTCATTCTAAAACGACTGTGCAATAACGCCAGCCAGTCTGCCGAATGGCAACACCGCCCGTCGTACAAACGCCCTCAGCGCTCGGGCAAACGCTGGAGCTCGGCCTCGATATCCAGCCCGGGATGTTCGGCCTGCAACTGCGCCTTGCGCCGCTCGGCCTCCTCACCCTCTCCAGCAGCGCGCAGCTCGGCAATTTCGCGCAGTTTCGCCAACACCTCGTCAGCTGGCGGTGCTGCCTTGGCGGCCATGCGCGCCATCAACCGTGGCGCCTCTGTCATCTCGGCCATCGGTGCCGGGCTCGGCGGTGCCTGCAGGGCCATGGGCGCCTGACGTTGCATCGCGGCGGCTGGTGCATCGTAGCGAGGCGGTGCCTGTTCCAACGTGCGCAAGCTCAGGCCAAGTCCCACGCCCAGCAGCGCCAGACACCCGAAGGCCGCCGACCAGCGCCCGCGCGTGGAGGCGCCACTCAGCGAGTGTCGTAGCCGCTGCCAGAAGCCCTGCGGCTGGCGTCGCTTGGCCGCATCGGCAGCAGCTGCCAGGATATGCGCATCCAACGCCGGCCTCGGCTCTGCGCGACTGTGCTCACTCACATGGCGTAGCAAGGCCTCGTCGTGATCGTTCATGGTGCTACCTCTTCAGCCGCGCTGAGCAAGCGGCGCATTTTCTGCAACGCATAACGCAGGCGACTTTTTACCGTTTCTGCCGGTGTGCGGGTCAACTCGGCAATCTCATGCAGTTCCAGGTCGCCATGGGCACGCAACAAGAACACTTCACGCTGTTCGGCCGGCAGGTCGGCGAGCGCTGCCTGGATGCGCGCCTGGTCCTGGCTGAGGCTGAGTTGCCGCTCGGGATCCGGCTCGTCGATGGCCTGGTCGTGCAGTTGCTCGTCGAACACCTCTTCGCGCTGCAGGCGTTTGCCCTGCTTGCGCCAGTGATCGATCAGGCGATTACGGGCGATCTGATACAACCAGGTCTTGAACAGCACCGCCGCTTCTCGCTGCACCGATTCGCTGCGAATCAGGCTCATCCAGGTTTCTTGGAACACTTCCTCGGCGACCGCCTGATCGCCGCACAAGCCCATCAGAAAGCGAAACAGCCCCAGGCGATGGCGCTCGTAGAGTTGCGTGAATGCTGCAGCGTCGCCGGCCCGGTAGCGACGCAACAGGTCGGCGTCGCCGGGCTCGGCATTGGAGGGATGGACAGTCACACTCACTCGGCTCCGGGGGTGCGGGAGTCGCCAGTTTGCAGGCTTTGCGCCAGTTCCACCAGTTGCACGAACTCGCTGCGCAGGCCGAACGGGTCTTCGCCACGACTGCCCCGCGCCAGCGCCGCGGTAGCCCCCCAATCGAAGCGACCGGTGTAACGACCACCGCTCAGTTGCTGGGCGAACGCGGCGACAGCGGCAGCGAAACGCAGATCCTCGCTGGCCTTGGCGATTGGCGTAATGGACGCGGGTGCTTCGATGGCGGTCTCCAGCAGTTGGCTGTCATTGCGCTCCGGTGCCTTGTAGCGAATACGCAACCAGGCCAGCTCACCTGAGCCCGTTGTAGACGATGGCGCCTGGCGGTAGCGCAGCGGCTCCAGCCAGCCCGGGTTACCGACCGGCACGATTTCGTAAAGCGCCGTGACACTGTGTCCGGCGCCGATATCGCCAGCATCGACCTTGTCGTTGGCGAAATCCTCACGATTCAGGGCACGGTTCTCATAACCGAGCAGGCGGTACTCGCTGACCTGGGCCGGGTTGAATTCGACCTGAATCTTCACATCCCGCGCCACCGTGGCCAGGGTCGAACTGAGCTGCTCGACCAGCACCTTGCGCGCCTCGCGCAGGTTGTCGATATAGGCATAGTTGCCGTCACCGGCGTCGGCCAGCTGCTCCATCAGTAGCTCGTTGTAGTTGCTCGTGCCGAAGCCCAGGGTAGTCAACGAGATGCCGGTCTTGCGCTTGTCGGCCGCCAGCGCCTTGAGGCTTTCGAAATCGCTGATGCCGACATTGAAGTCGCCATCGGTGGCCAGCAGGATGCGGTTGATGCCGCCCTTGATAAAGCCCTGCTGCGCCTGCTGATAAGCCAGCTGGATACCCGATTCCCCCGCCGTCGAACCACCCGCGCGCAATTGCTCGATCGCCGCGCGGATCTGCGCTTTTTGCGAACCTGCCGTCGGCTCCAGCACCACACTGGAATCGCCGGCGTAGATCACCAGCGAAACACGGTCCTGTGTACGCAACTGGTCCACCAACAGCTTCAGGGTGCTCTGCACCAGCGGCAGGCCGTCGGGGCGATCCATCGAGCCGGACACATCGACCAGAAACACCAGATTGGCGGCCGGCAGTTGGGCAGCCTGCATGTCGGAGGCCTTTATGGCGATGCGCAGCAGGCGGCTCTGGGAATTCCAGGGCGTGACCGCCAGCTCGGTGCCGACACCGAACGGCGTGCTGCCGGTGGGCAACGGATAAGCGTAGGGGAAGTAATTGACCAGTTCCTCCAAGCGCACCGCCTCGGCAGGTGGCAGGCGGCCTTCGTTGAGGAAGCGGCGCACGTTGGCGTAACTGCCGGTATCGACATCGATGCTGAAGGTCGACACCGGCGCCTCGGCAGCCGACTGCACGGGGTTGGCAGCCAAACGCTGATACTGTTCGCGGCTGGCTTCTGGTTGCGGCATGTACGCGTACTCGCGCGCTGCCGGTGCGGCCATGCGGGTCGTCATCGGCGCCGGGGCAATGGCTGGCGCAATGCGAGGCGCTTCAACGGTCTGTGCTGGCTTGGCTGCTGAGTCTTGCGAAGGATTCTGCCCGGCACTGCAAGCAACCAGCGACAGTACGATGCTGCCGGCGAGACTGTACGACACGAATTGGCAAAGGCTGCCCATGATGTTTCTCCTGGATCGAAAGAGCGCTTCTATCCAGTAGACGCAGGCCGCCGCCGATTCGGGTTAATGCGGCGCGAGCTGCCTCAGCTCGCCTCGTGGCACAGCTGGGTGGCCAGCATGCCCAGGGTCATAACGGCGCGCTCGGCCTCGCGGTTCCACGGGATGCCGCAGTTGATGCGTACACAGTGGTTGAACTGCTCGGTATTGCTGAAGATTAGCCCCGGCGCGATGCTGATGCCCTGCTGCAGCGCATTGATGTGAAGATCCTTGGTGTTGACCCGCGCCGGTAGGCTTACCCACAGAATAAATCCGCCGTTGGGCCGAGTGATCTGCGTGCCTTCGGGGAAGTACTGCTGGATGGCCAGCTGGAAGGCGCTGAGGTTCTTGCGGTACTCCTGACGGATATGTCGCAAATGGCGGTCGTAGCCGCCGTTCTCCAGGTAGGCAGCCACCGCCATCTGGGTGACGCTGCACGCAGAATGGGTGGTGAACATCTGCAGACGCTGCACTTCGTCGTGGTACTTGCCGGCGATGATCCAGCCGATGCGCACGCCGGGCGACAGGGTTTTCGAGAAACTCGAGCAGTACACCACGCGGCCTTCCAGATCGCTGGCCTTGAGCGCCTTGGTGCGGCCCTGCTCGAACATCAGCTCGCCATAGATGTCGTCCTCGACGATCTGGATGTCGAAGTCGCTGGCCAGGCGCAGCAACTGTTTCTGCCGGGCCTCGGGAATGGTGCCGCCCAGGGGATTGCTCAGCCGCGCGGTCAGCACCAGCGCCTTGATCGGCCACTGGCTGGCCGCCAGTTGCAGGGCCTCGACGCTGATCCCGGTGGTCGGGTCGCTGGGAATCTCGATGACCTTGAGGCCCAGCAGATCGGCCAGCTGCAGCAAGCCATAGTAGGTCGGCGACTCGGTGGCGATCAGGTCGCCGGGACGCGTCAGCACCCGCAGGCTCATCTGCAGGGCATCGACGCAACCGTGGGTGATCACTACCTCGGAAGGATCAACCAACACGCCGGCATCGCGCATGCGAATCGCCACCTGGCGGCGCAGCGGCTCGAAACCCGGGCTGAACATGTAGCTGAAGGCGCGCGGGCTCTGGAAACGGGTGACCTTGGCCAGTTGCTGGTGCAGTGCGCGTACCGGCAAATACTCCACGTGAGGCACTGCCGCGCCGAGCGGGAACACACCCTCGCGACGGGCCTCGCCGAGCACCTGGTTGATGATGCTGCTGCGCGTAACCAGACCGGGCCGCTCGACCCGGGCGATCTCCGGGGTTTCGGCTGTCAGCGCCGGCGTCTGGTGCACGTAGAAACCGGATTGCGGACGAGCGCGAATCAGCCCGAGGTCTTCAAGATTGGCGTAGGCCTGCAATACCGTGGCGTGGCTGACGCTGAGCTGGGCGCTCATCTTGCGCACCGAAGGTACGCGCTCGCCGGGCTGATAGACGCCGCGGCGGATGTCATCCGCCAGTTGCTGGGCAATTCGCTGGTAAAGCAACAGATTGGTCATGGCCGTGTGATCCCGCTACTGAACCATAACAGTACTCCATGAAATTGTTTCTGTACCGGTACAGCCCTGAAATATCTCGACGATACACTCATCTCAGAGGCAATAAAAAACCCCGCTCTGTTATTCAGTGGCGGGGTTTTTCGACAACTGACTCAGCGTGTGGCGCCCAGACGCCCCTGCTCGTCGGAGAACAGGATTTCTACGCGGCGGTTCTGCGCACGGCCCTTGGCCGAGGCGTTTTCGGCGACCGGGAAACTCTCACCGAAACCCTGAACTTCGATACGCTTGGCATCGACCCCCAAGTCGATCAATGCATCGGCAACGGTCTGCGCCCGCGCCCTGGAGAGTTCCAAGTTTTCCTCACGCTTGCCACTGCTGTCGCTGTAACCCTCGATACGCAAGGTGCGCCGCGGGTTGAGCTGGAGAAACTGCACCAGCTTGAGCACGGTGCGATTGGCGCTGCTCTTGAGGCGCGCCTCGCCGGCATCGAACAGCACGTCACCGAGGGTCATCACCAGGCCACGGTCGGTTTGCGCCGTGGCCAGGTTAATGATCTGCTCTTCCAACCAGGCATTCTGCTCCTGCACGCTGAGCAGCTTGGCCTCACGCAAGGCCAACTGCAGGCGCTGACGATCCAGTTCCAAACGCGCCGCGCGCTCCTGATCCAGAGCGAGCTTGGCGTGCTCGCGAGCGATCTCGCTGTAGCGTTGGCTCAGGTAGGCATAATGGGCCACGTCATCGGCGCTACCCCAGTAGTCAGCCAGGCGCTCGGCACGGCCCAGGGATTCGCCAGCGCGAATCACATCCTTGGGCGCGCTGCGCAGCACTTGTGGATCTTCCTTCACGGACTGAAAGCTGGTGCGGGCAGCCTCAAGCTCAGCCTGTTGTTTGTCTCCGAGCCCGGCACAACCGGCCAGGGTCAGGCCCATCAGCGCCAGCACGCCACCACGCAGCAGGCTCATGGCATGGCTCCCAGCTGGTCACGTAAGCGCCCGATACGGCGATTGAGTTCAGTCAGTTCGGCCTGGCTGCGCAGCGTCAGCACACGGGCCTCGGCCAGTCGCGCATCCAGCTCGGCCTGTTCGGCCTGCACACGGGCCGTGCGATAGGCGCCCGCAGCCATGGCGCCCTGGGCCTTGGCGAGCTTTTCTTCGGCCAGGCTCAGCTCGGCGACGGCGTCACCGGCAGCCACAGTACGTGCCTGCTCGACTTCCTGTTCGGTCAAACGCATCTGCTCGGTCGGCGCGGGATCGCTGGCACAACCCTGGAGCAACAGCAACGCCAAAGCGGCACTGGTATATCGATAGATCACGGGTACGTCCTACTGATTCGGAACACTGGCGGCCGGTGCGGGCTGTTGCTCCTTCCAGCGCTGCAAGTTGCGCTGCAGAAGGGTTTGCGGCATGCCGGCGGAAGTGAATTCTGTCATTTTTTTGGCCAGCTGTCCGCGCAGCCAGGCGTCGTTGCAGGCCGAGTTGTGCGACAGCGCCAGATGCAGGCCTTCGCTGGAGACCGGCGGGTCAAGCACCTGCAGATCGTCCTGCAGCCCCAGGGTCGAGGCCAGTGCCTGGCCGGGGTAGCGCTCGTAGATCACGTAATCGGTACGTTCGAGCATCAGCTTCTGGAACGCCTGGGTGAGGCTGGAAACGCCTTCCAGAGTCAGGTTGTCACGGGCATAGGCATCGAAGGCCTGGCCAAAGCTGTTATTGACCAGCGTATCGCCGGTGCGGCCTTGCAGATCGGCCCAGCTGGCATAGGGAAACTCATGGCCCTTGCGCACCCACACCACGCTTGGCGTGGAGAGAAAGGCCGGGTGCACAAAGTCCATGGTTTCCAGACGCGGTACGGTCACAAAGGCGCCAGCGAGCATGTCGACACGCCCGGCGCGTACTTCTTCCTGGGCTCGCGACCAGGGCCCGGCATAGATCACGTCAATGCCGACGCCAAGATCGGTGGCGACCGCCTTGAGCAGATCGACCGTCGCACCGATCAGCTTGTCCGGGTTCTGCGGATCACGCCACAAGTAAGGTGGATACTCTGGGTTGCCCGTGGCGACCAGTCGCTCACACTTGCCGGCGGCCTGCGCACCACCGGCCAGCAACATGGCGGCGCACGCCCAAAGCACAACCCTGCTAAAGCCTCGCTCACCCATTGGCATACTCTCGATTGCGATACGACCGGCGACCACCGGCCATAGATTCGTGACATGCTAGCTCATACGATCTCGATAATCAGCGATAAGACGCCGCATGAAGAAATTGATCCTTGCCGTATTGGTTCTCCTGACTGCCGCTGGCACCGCTCTGTACCTTTCACCAGCGGCGCAGCTGGCGGTCTATCAGGGCGTCGAGCAGTGGCGCGCCGGGCTGCACGCGCGCAGCATCAGCGTGAACGACCTCAAGGTCAGCTATTACGAAGGCGGCCCCCAGGGCGCCGAAACCGTACTGCTCGTTCACGGCTTCGGTGCCGACAAGAGCACCTGGCTGTGGTTCGCCCGGGACCTGACCGAGCGCTACCACGTCATCGCTGTGGACCTGCCCGGTTTCGGCGACAGCGACCGCCCCAACGGCAGCTATGACGTCGGCACCCAGACCGAACGCCTCGCCGCATTCGTCGACGCCCTGGGTATCCGCCGCCTGCACCTCGCCGGCCATTCCATGGGCGGGCATATCGCAGCGCTCTACGCAGCCCGCTATCCCGAACAGGTGACCAGCCTGGCGCTGATCGCCAACGCCGGGGTCACCGCGCCGCGGCGCAGCCCGTTCTTCCAGCGCCTCGAGGAACAGGGCGACAATCCGTTGCTGGTGGACAGTGAACCGCAATTCGACGAGCTGCTCGACTGGCTGTTCGTCGCCCCGCCACAGTTGCCCGAGCGCCTGCATCAGTACCTGGCGCAACGCGCCGTGGCGGACAGCGCGCACCAGCGCGAGGTCTTCGAGCACCTGCGCGACCGTTATGTGCCGCTGGAGCCGGAGCTGCCGAGAATCCAGGCTCCGACGCTGCTGCTGTGGGGCGATCAGGACCGCATCCTCGACGTGTCCAGCATCGAGGCCATGCAGCCGCTGCTCAAAGACGCCAGCGTGGTGATCATCAAGGGCTGCGGTCATGCGCCAATTCTCGAGCGCCCGCAGGAAAGCGCCGCCGACTACCTCAAGTTCATCGATCAGGCGAGCCTGCAGGCAGCCGAGGCCCGCAGGACGGCGCCAAGGCAATAGCGCGCTGCCAGCCAATAAAAAACCCGCTCGATGAGCGGGTTTTTCGTTGCGGGAAAAAGCAGGTCAGACCAGCTTTTCCAGCTCCGGTACGGCTTCGAACAGGTCAGCCACCAGGCCGTAGTCGGCGACTTGGAAGATCGGTGCCTCTTCATCCTTGTTGATCGCGACGATCACCTTGGAGTCCTTCATGCCCGCCAGGTGCTGGATGGCGCCGCTGATGCCGACCGCGATGTACAGCTGCGGCGCGACGATCTTGCCGGTCTGACCGACCTGCATGTCGTTGGGCACGAAGCCGGCGTCGACGGCTGCACGGGAAGCACCCACTGCCGCACCGAGCTTGTCGGCCAGGGTGTACAGATGCTTGAAGTTGTCGCCGTTCTGCATGCCACGACCGCCGGAAACGACGATCTTGGCGGCGGTCAGCTCCGGACGGTCGGACTTGGCGAGTTCTTCACCAACGAATGCCGACTTGCCGGCGTCGCCACCTGCCGAAACGTTCTCGATGGCAGCGGAGCCGCCTTCGGCCGCCACGGCGTCGAAGCCAGTAGCACGCACGGTGATGACTTTCAGGGCAGCCGACGACTGTACGGTCGCGATGGCGTTACCGGCATAGATCGGGCGCTTGAAGGTGTCCGGGCTTTCCACGGAAACGATCTCGGAGATCTGGTCGACGTCCAACTGCGCAGCGACACGCGGCAGGATGTTCTTGCCGTTGCTGGTAGCAGCAGCCAGCACGTGGCTGTAGCTCTTACCGAGCTCGGCAACCAGCGGCGCAACGTTTTCCGGCAGCTGATGAGCGAACGCAGCGTTGTCGGCAACCAGCACCTTGGCCACGCCAGCGATCTTGGCAGCGGCTTCGGCAACGGCGCCAACGCCCTGGCCGGCAACCAGCACATGGATGTCGCCACCGATCTTCTGGGCAGCGGCAACGGTGTTCAGCGTGGCAGGTGCCAGCACGGAATTGGTGTTTTCAGCGATTACCAGGATAGTCATCAGATCACCTTCGCTTCGGTTTTCAGTTTCTCGACCAGTTCGGCGACCGACTTGACCTTGATGCCAGCGCCACGTGCCGCAGGCGCTTCGACCTTGACGGTCTTAACGGTGGACGCGGTGGAAACGCCCAGCGCGTCAGGCGTCAGGGTTTCCAGCGGCTTCTTCTTGGCCTTCATGATGTTCGGCAGCGAGGCGTAGCGCGGCTCGTTCAGGCGCAGGTCGGTGGTGATGATGGCCGGCAGATTCAGAGCAACGGTCTGCAGACCGCCATCGATCTCACGGGTCACGTTGGCCTTGTCGCTATTGATCTCGACCTTGGAGGCGAAAGTGCCCTGGGCGTAGCCGGTCAGCGCGGCGAGCATCTGCCCGGTCTGGTTGTTGTCGCTGTCGATAGCCTGCTTGCCGAGAATGACCAGCTGCGGCTGCTCCTTATCGACTACGGCCTTGAGCAGCTTGGCGACAGCCAGGGAGTTCAGCTCGTCGGCGCACTCGACCAGGATGGCGCGATCAGCACCCAGCGCCAGAGCGGTACGCAGTTGCTCCTGGGCCTGGGTCGGGCCGATGGAAACCACCACGATCTCGCTGGCGACGCCCTTTTCTTTCAGGCGCACGGCTTCTTCAACGGCGATTTCACAGAAAGGGTTCATCGACATCTTGACGTTGGCAAGATCGACGCCACTATTGTCCGGTTTGACGCGAACCTTGACGTTGTAATCGACCACTCGTTTGACAGCTACAAGAACCTTCATGGATTCCTCGTTACTCTCCGGTGAATAGGAATGTCGCCAGAAGCGAGCATGCGGGTGATGCAGACAAGCAGGACGCGAGCGACCTTCAGCCCAGACGGCGAGCGCAAAACCGCCCGTATCTTGACCGTACGACCTAGCTCGGTCAATACGACTGGCTGCGAGCCATTCGTGTTGTAGCCGGATTCTAGCAGGCCTACAGAAAATTCAAACAAACGTTTGTATTGGCCCTGATCGGGGCTCGCTATATACTGCGCGAGCGTGCCTCGGGAAGGATGCCGGCCCGCCATGAAAATTAGAGAGCCTTGATGAGGAGATAGCCCGTGGAACGCGAATTTATGGAGTTCGACGTCGTCATCGTCGGCGCCGGCCCTGCCGGTCTGTCCGCCGCTTGTCGCCTGAAGCAGAAGGCCGCCGAGGCTGGCCAGGAAATCAGCGTCTGCGTGGTCGAGAAAGGCTCCGAAGTCGGTGCCCACATCCTCTCCGGCGCGGTATTCGAACCGCGTGCCCTGAACGAGCTGTTCCCCGATTGGAAAGAGCTGGGCGCCCCGCTCAACACCCCGGTCAAGGGTGATGACATCTATGTGCTCAAGGATGCCGAAAGCGCCACCAAGGTGCCGGGTTTCTTTGTGCCCAAGACCATGCACAACAAAGGCAACTATATCATCTCGCTGGGCAACCTGTGCCGCTGGCTGGCCCAGCAGGCCGAGAACCTCGGTGTGGAAATCTACCCAGGCTTCGCCGCTCAGGAAGCGCTGATCGACGAAAACGGCGTGGTGCGTGGCATCGTCACCGGTGACCTGGGCGTCGACCGCGAAGGCAACCCGAAAGAAGGCTACTATACCCCCGGCATGGAACTGCGCGGCAAGTACACGCTGTTCGCGGAGGGTTGCCGCGGCCACATCGGCAAGCAGCTGATCAAGAAGTACAACCTGGACAGCGAAGCCGACGCCCAGCATTACGGCATTGGCATCAAGGAAATCTGGGACATCGACCCGAGCAAGCACCAGCAGGGCCTGGTGGTTCACACCGCCGGCTGGCCGATGGACATCATGGGCACCGATAACACTGGCGGCTCCTTCCTCTATCACCTGGAGAACAACCAGGTGGTGGTCGGCTTGATCGTCGACCTGTCCTACGCCAACCCGCACCTGTCGCCGTTCGACGAGTTCCAGCGCCTCAAGCACCACCCGGTGCTCAAGCAGTACCTGGAAGGCGGCAAGCGTGTCGCCTACGGCGCTCGCGCCATCGCCAAGGGCGGCCTCAACTCGCTGCCGAAGATGGTCTTCCCGGGCGGCGCGCTGATCGGCTGCGACCTAGGCACCCTGAACTTTGCCAAGATCAAGGGCAGCCACACTGCCATGAAGTCCGGCATGCTCGCCGCCGAAGCCATCGCCGAAGCTCTGGCCAGCGGTAGTGAAGGCGGCGACGAGCTGGGCAGCTATGTAGACGGCTTCAAGGCCAGCTGGCTTTACGACGAATTGTTCCGCAGCCGCAACTTCGGCGCGGCGATCCACAAGTACGGCGCAGTGATCGGCGGCGGCATCAACTGGGTCGACCAGAACCTGTTCGGCGGCAAGCTGCCCTTCACGCTGCACGACAACAAGCCGGACTACGCCTGCCTGAAGCCTGCAGCCGACTGCAAGAAGGTCGAGTACCCAAAACCGGATGGCAAGCTCAGCTTCGACAAGCTCAGCTCGGTGTTCCTGTCCAACACCAACCACGAAGAAGAACAGCCTTGTCACCTGAAGCTCACCGACCCGAGCATCCCGATCGACAAGAACCTGCCGCTATACGATGAGCCGGCGCAGCGCTATTGCCCGGCCGGCGTATACGAAGTGGTGGCCAACGACGATGGCAGCAAGCGCTTCCAGATCAACGCGCAGAACTGCGTGCACTGCAAGACCTGCGACATCAAGGATCCGGCCCAGAACATCACCTGGGTGGCGCCGGAAGGGACTGGCGGCCCCAACTACCCCAACATGTAAGTGCGAAAAAGGCTCCTTCGGGAGCCTTTTTATTGGGTGCTACTCCAGCGGGCCGATAGGAAAGAACACTCCGCCGCTCCACACGCCCAGCCAGGGTTGGCCATCGATTTCGCGAGTCTGGGCCAGCTCCACCAGTTGATAGAACACGTTGCGGTGAATCAGTGCTTCCAGGTTGGCGCGCACGTGCACGTAGGGCGAAGGCTCCTGGGTTTGCGGGTCGAGTTCTACCCGCAGCGGATGCTCGGCACCTGCCTCGACCTCGTCGCCGACGTTGGTGACGAACTTCAGCACCTGGGTTTCGCCCTGCCCGCTCGCCTGCAGCGACACCGCCACGAAGGGCGCGTCATCGACGGTGATGCCGACTTTCTCCACCGGCGTGACCAGGAAGTAATCATCGCCATCGCGGCGAATGATGGTCGAGAACAGCCGCACCATCGCCGGCCGCCCGATCGGCGTGCCCATGTAGAACCAGGTGCCGTCCCTGGCGATGCGCATGTCGATATCGCCACAGAAATCAGGGTTCCACAGGTGCACCGGCGGCATGCCCTTGCTGCCTGCCGGCGGGATTTGCGCCAGCAAGTTGCCGGCCTTGTCGCCCTCGCTCATGAACACTCCGGGTTACTGACTGAAACCCAGGAGTGTACGCGCATAATCCTCGAGCGGCGCCCGGATCAGGTCTTCGGGTTTGGCGTCGTAGAAAGTCAGGAATCCGCCGCGGCTGCGAATGCGCGCGGTGTCCACTAGAAAACGAGTGTTGGTTTCAATCAGCATCAGTTGCAGCACGCTGCGGTCGGTGCCCAGGCGATCGAACTCCTCCTGATCCTCCCACTCCTCCATCGTACCGATGCGATCGTCTGCATAGGCGAACCGGGTGTAGAGCAGATAGTGGGCGCCGGCGGCACGAGCCTCGCCCAGCGCCTCATCCAGGCCGACCGGCGCGCGGGCGCGGCGAACCATGGGGAAGTACTCCACGAAACCGCGGAACGCCTCCTCGGCCACCACATTGGGCCGCGGATAGGCATGCTTGCCGCTGGGGGTGAATGGCCCCTGGGCGATGTAGATGAACGAATCGGGCTGCAGGCGCCAGGAAGCCGAGCGGCGGATCTTGCTGTAGTCCAGCACGCCGGCATCGCGCAGGTGGTAGGTGGCGCCATCGGCCATGTCGCTGACGTTCATGCAGCCGGTCAGGCTCAGCACGAAAGCCAGGGCGAACAGGTTACGCATATGTAATCTCCCGACACCGGCGACGGAAAACCGGCGAATGACTGCTCCAAGCAGGTTTCGCGCCAGGAGACGCGCGCGACTGCGCCAGGTCGCGCCATGACTCAGGCGGGAGGCGTTTCGCTGTCGCGCTTGCGCTTGTTGCCCATGCGCACGCCGATGTCCATCAGGAACTGGAAGAAGCCTTCCTGATCCTCGAGCACGTTGCTCCAGAACGGCGAGTGATAGAGCGCCACTGCGCCGTGCACCAGCGCCCAGGCCGCGCAGTAGTGGAAGTACGGCGGCACGTCTTCGAGCTTGCCTTCGGCGATGCGCCCCTTGATCAACTGGGTCAGCCGCTCGAAGTTCGAGGCGCGGATGGCGTGCAACTGCTCGACCAGTTCCGGCACCTGATTGCCCTTGACCACCTTCTCTTCCAGACGATCAAACAGACGGTAGCGCTGCGGGTCGCGCATGCGGAACTCGAAATAGGCCCGCGACAACGCTTCCTTGTCACGGTCGATATCGGACGAGTGCAGCAGCTCGTTCAGATCCCGCTCGTAGTCGAGCATCAGGCGCAGGTAGATTTCCGCCTTCGACTTGAAGTGCTTGTAGATGGTGCCTTTGCCGATGCCCACGGCATCGGCAATCATCTCCACGGTCACGCTGTCCTCACCCTGCTCGAGGAAGAGTTTCAGAGCGATGTCGAGGATCTCCTGCTCGCGGCGGCGAAACTCACGGATCTTGCGGGGTTCTTTCTGCATAGGGAAATGACAAGGTCGGAATTCGAGTCCGCTATTATGCCCAACTAACGCCAAATTGCACGGATCATGCGACATGAATGCCATCATTGACGAGTTTCCCCAGCCGGCCGATCTCTACTACCTGAACCACGCCGCCGTCGCCCCCTGGCCGGCACGCAGCGCACGGGCTGTGGAGCGCTTCGCCCGGGAGAATATCGCCACTGGCGCCCGCGACTACGCGCAATGGCTGGTCACCGAGCGCACCCTGCGCGAACGCCTGGCGCGCCTGCTAAATGCGGCCTCACGCGCCGATATCGCGCTGGTGAAGAACACCTCTGAAGCTCTTTCCTTTGTGGCCTTCGGCTTGGATTGGCGCGAAGGCGACCAGGTGATCATCAGCACAGAGGAGTTCCCCTCCAACCGTATCGTCTGGGAGGCGCTGCGCCCGCGTGGTGTGGAAGTGGTGCAGGTCGATCTGCAGGGTGGCGATGCCGAAGGCGCCCTGCTCGCCGCCTGCACGCCGCGCACTCGCCTGATGGCCATCAGCGCCGTGCAATACGCCAGCGGCCTGCGTCTGGACCTCGAACGCCTGGGCCTGGGCTGCGAGCAACGCAGCGTGCTCTTGTGCGTCGATGCCATCCAGCAACTTGGCGCCCTGGCCATGGACGTGCAACGCAGCCGCTGCGCCTTCGCCATGGCCGACGGCCACAAATGGATGCTCGGCCCGGAAGGCCTGGGCGTGTTCTATTGCCGCCAGGATCTGCGTGAGCGCCTGGCCCTGCACGAATACGGCTGGCACATGCTGGAAAACGCAGGCGACTATGACCGCGACGACTGGGCGCCAGCGCGCAGCGCCCGCCGCTTCGAGTGCGGCAGCCCGAACATGCTCGGTGCCATGGCCCTGGAAGCCAGCCTGTCGCTGCTCGAGGAAGTGGCCATGCCTCAGGTCGAACGTGCGCTGCATGAGCGGGTGCAATGGTTGCTCGATGGCCTGAACACGATGCCGGGCGTACGCTTGCTCAGCGCCCAGCAACGCGACCGGCGCGCCGGCATCGTCACCTTCACGGCGCACGGCTGGGACAATCGTGAGCTGCACGAACGTCTCAAGGCCGAGCAGATCATCTGCGCCCAGCGCGGCGGCGGCATCCGCCTGTCACCGCACTTCTACACAGAAGCGCGGGTGATCGAGCATAGCCTGCGGCGCGTGCGGGCAATCCTCAGCGAATAGGCACTCAGACGCGGCAGGAGTATTCCAAATCCGTTTAAAGCCGGCGTGGACGATGGCTGCGGATGACCAATACTCAATCGTACCGGTGCGGCATATTCCCCCAAGTGTCGCAGCGGCCGAAGTGCCGAGGACCGCGCACTTCGTTTGACTCCTAATGGTCTTGACCCGGATTCCGTCCCGAAGCCGGGTTTTTTTTGCCCCCCACTCCTGGTCAGCACTCTGGCACGAGAGCCTCAGGCGCCGCTGGCCACGCGTGCCAGAGGGAACAGGCGGCGGAAGTTCTCGCCAGTCTGCTGCGCCAGGGTTTCGTAGCTGACGCCGCGCAGGGCTGCCAGATACTCGGCGACATCGCGCACGTACTCCGGCAGGTTCGGCTTGCCACGGTGCGGCACGGGCGCAAGATAGGGTGAATCCGTTTCTACCAGCAGCCGGTCGGCCGGCACCTGGCGGGCGACTTCGCGCAGCGCCTCGGCATTGCGGAACGTAACGATGCCGGACAGCGAAATGTAGAAGCCGATATCCAGCGCCGCCTTGGCCATCTCCCAATCTTCGGTGAAACAGTGCAGCACGCCACCCTGGGGCAACGCCGCTTCGCCCAGCAACTTCAGGGTATCGGCGCGGGCTTCACGGGTATGCACGATGACCGGCTTGCCGGTGATCTGCGCGGCCCGCAGGTGCAGGCGAAACGCCTCCTGCTGCAGCTCGGCTGCTTCGGGCTCGTAGTGATAATCCAGGCCGGTCTCGCCGATGGCCACCACGCCAGGATGGTCCAACTCGGCGAGCAGCCAGTCCAGCGCCGGCGCACTGCCGGGCTCGAGGTCCAGCGGGTGGATGCCGACGGAGCAGTCGACATCGGCGTAGCGACCCGCCAGCTCACGCACGGCAGCAGCGTTGTCGGCGCTTACGCCGATGCACAGGAAGTGGCCGACGCCACGGGCGCGGGCAGCAGCCAGCGCGTCGTCCAGGGAACCGCCATGGGCGGCCAGGTCGAGACGGTCGAGGTGGCAGTGGGAATCGATGAGCATAAATCAGAACCTTGAGCGGCAGGCGGGATGCGCAAGTGGAGCGGCAGGCCAAGAGGCCCACCAGCGTTGCGCGAATGGGCCGCTGTTACATCGTATGGGTGGGGCGATCGGACTTGAGGGCACCAGCCAGGTAGGTCTCGATCTTGTTGCGGGCGGTGTTGTCGCCTTCGTTGAACTGCACACCTACACCAGCGGCGCGGTTGCCCTGGGCTCCTTTCGGGGTGATCCACACCACCTTGCCGGCCACCGGGATCTTCTCCGGCTCGTCCATCAGGTTGAGCAGCATGAACACTTCATCACCGAGCTTGTAGCTCTTGTTGGTGGGAATGAACAGGCCGCCATTCTTGATGAAGGGCATGTAGGCGGCATACAGCACGGACTTGTCCTTGATGGTCAGGGACAGGATGCCGTTACGGGGTCCCAGATTAGGTGGCAAGTTCATGCGTGATTCCTGAAGTCATGACGTAAGCCCGATTCTAGCCCGGTCCAGGCAGGCTTGCCCACTGCACCAGCAAGGCTTCGAGAAGCAGCACACGGTTGAGGTTGGCTTTGCCCAGCACTTTCTGGCGCTGCTGCAGCAACCATTCCTGGATGGCCAACACTTTGGCCTGGGAAGCTTTCTGCGCCAGGTACTGAACCACCTTGGCCATATCCGCGGGGCCAAGGCCCTGTTCGTCCTGGGTGAGCTGATAGCGCAGGGTAAGGTGTGCCCAGTCGCAGAACCAATCGAACAACAGCGTCAGCGGCACGTCCTTCCAGCCTTCGGCCAGTTGGCTGGCGGATACCTGCTGCTTGTGCAGCTTCTTCACGCCGTCGACCACCAGTGCGCGCTGCTCGCGCACGCCCTGCTCCTGCAGCCTGGCAGCCGCCAGCGGCGAGCCCGCCGCCAGGTACAGCAGTTCGCGGATTTCCTGCTCGCTGCAAGCGGGCAGGGTTTCGCTCAACCATTGTAGGCTCATCGCTTCGCTGGGCAGCGGGCAAGCCTGCTGCACACAACGGCTCTTGATGGTCGGCAGCAGGCGGCTCGGCTGGTGGCTGATCAGCAGCAGCACAGTATCGCCCGAGGGCTCCTCCAGGCTTTTCAGCAGCGCGTTGGCCGCGTTGAGGTTCATCGCTTCGGTGGGTTCGAGCAGCACCACCTTGCGCCCGCCGAGCTGCGCGGTCTGCACCACGAAGTTGACCAGCGCACGTACCTGGTCGACCTTGATCGGCTTGTCGGCCTCTTCCGGCTCCAGCACGTAGTTGTCCGGATGACTGCCGGCAGCCAGCAGATGGCACGACTTGCACTGCTCGCACGGCTGCAGGTCCACCGGCGACTTGCACAGCAGCAAGGCCATCAGGCGCTCGGCCAGCGCACGTTTACCAATACCGGCCGGGCCATGCAGCAGATAGGCGTGGGCATGCTGCGTGCGGCCAGCCAATTGCTGCCAGAGCTCGGTCTGCCAGGGGTACACGTCAGCCACGCTGCAGCTCCATCAGTTGCGGCAGCAACGCATCCAGGTCACGCTGAACTGCCTCCAAAGACTGCGACGCATCGAGAATGCGATAACGTGCAGGCGCCGCCTTGGCACGCTGCAGGTAGGTGGCACGCACCGCTTCGAAGAAGCTGCGGCCCTCCTGCTCGAAACGGTCCAGGCGACCACGGGCGGCGGCGCGCGACAGACCTACTTCAACCGGCAGGTCGAACACCAGGGTCAGGTCCGGGCGCAGCGCGCCCTGCACGAATTCTTCCAACTGAGCGATGCGCGCGACATCCAGGCCGCGGCCGCCGCCCTGGTAGGCATAGGTGGCATCGGTGAAGCGATCGCAAAGCACCACCGCGCCGCGTTCGAGGGCTGGAACGATGACCTGGGCCAGGTGCTGGGCACGGGCGGCGAACACCAGCAGCAGTTCGGTATCGCTGGCCATGGGCTCGTCACTGGGCGCCAGCAGCAGCTCGCGCACCCGCTCGGCCAGTGGCGTGCCGCCGGGCTCGCGGGTCAGCAGCACATCGATCCCCTGCTCGCGCAGACGCGCCGCCAGGTACTCCCGATTGGTGCTCTTGCCGGCGCCCTCGGGGCCTTCCAGGGTGATAAACAAGCCGCTCACTGGGTGTCCTTTTCGCTGGTCTGGGGAATGGGCGCCGGGCTGGACCGATAGTCCGCACGGCGCTTCAACTGGTACTCGCGCACGGCGCGGTTGTGCTCGTCGAGGGTTTCCGAGAACACATGACTGCCGTCGCCGCGCGCCACGAAATACAGAGTCTTGCCATCCACCGGATGCAAGGCTGCATGAATCGCCTCACGACCGACCAGGGCGATCGGCGTCGGCGGCATGCCGTCGATGGTGTAGGTGTTGTAAGGCGTGGGTTCGCGCAGGTGAGCACGGGTGATGCGCCCTTGATAGCGCTCGCCGAGGCCGAAGATCACCGTCGGGTCCGTCTGCAGGCGCATACCGGTAGCCAGGCGCCGTACGAACACACCTGCGATCTCGCCACGCTCTTCGGGTACGCCGGTTTCCTTCTCGATCATCGAGGCCATGATCAGCGCCTCGTAGGGATCCTTGTACGGCAGCCCGTCGGCGCGTTTCTCCCACTCTTCGTCGAGCACCACCTGCAGGCGCTTGTGGGCCTGCTTGAGCAGGTCCAGATCGCTCATGCCGCGCACATAGCGATAAGTGTCCGGGAAAAAGCGCCCTTCTGGGTTCTGATCAGGCTTGCCGAGCTTGGCCATGATCTCAGCGTCGCTGAGCTCGCTCAGGGTCAGCTGCAGCTTGTCCTGCTTCGCCAACGCGGCGCGCACCTGGCGGAAGGTCCAGCCTTCGACCAGGGTGAGGCTGTACTGCACCACCTCACCGCGGCGCCACAGGTCGAGCATGTCGCGTACCCGCAGGTCGGGGGTCAGGCGGTACTCGCCGCTGTGCAACGGCTGGCCCTGCAGGTTGAAGCGCCAGTACAGGCGCAGCCAGAAGGCGCCATCGATCACCCCGTCGGCCTCCAGACGATTGAGCACGCCACCAGGCGTGGCGCCGGCCGGTACTTCGATCAGACGCTCTTCGCTGAGGGTCAGCGGCTGCTCCAGCGCACGATGCTGCTGCCAGGCGACCAGACCAAGGGTAAGGCCGGCCAGCACCACGACGATTTCGAGCATCAACAGTAATTTGCGAATCACGAATCAGCGGTCCAGTAGATGACGGGCAAGGGCCTGCAGTTTACGGGTGAGCGGCCCGACCGACCAGTGACGCGCTTGCAGCTGCCGCACCGGCCACACGCCGTACAGGCTGTTGCAGAGAAAGACTTCATCGGCGCCCAGCAGTTCGTCCAGCTCGATGTCGCGAACCTGGCACTCGATACCCAGCGCACGGGCCTGCTCGAGCAGCTCGGCACGCATCACCCCGGCCACGCCGCAGCGCTGCAGATCGGCGGTGAGCAGCGCACCACCTGCGACCAGAAACAGGTTGCTGAACACGCCTTCGATCACCCGCCCGGAAACATCACGCATCAGTCCTTCGGCGTGCTCGGCGTCCTGCCACTCGGCACGGGCCAGCACCTGCTCCAGGCGATTGAGGTGCTTGAGGCCGGCGAGCAGCGGCTGCTCAGCCAGTCTTGTGGTACATGAATAAAGGCACACGCCCTGCTCGGCGTGCTGGGCGGGATAGGCCGGCATGGCGGCGGATTGCAGGATATGCCGCGGCGCACCGTTCGAGGGTGCGTAGCCGCGCTGGCCATCACCGCGGGTGACGATCAGCTTGGCGACGCCCTGCCCCAGCTCGGCACAGAAGGCCGTTACTTCGTTGCGCAGTCGTTCGGCATCCAACCCGATGCGCAAACGTTCGCAACCGGCAGTCACCCGCGCCAGATGCCGCTCCAGCAGCACCGGCCGGCCGCCGCGCACGGCCATGGTCTCGAACAGGCCGTCACCGTAGGCCAGGCCGCGGTCCACCAGCGGCAGCGACGCCGCTGGCTGACCGTCGACCCAGTGCGGCATCAGTCGGCGTACCGACGAAATACCAGCGAGCCGTTGGTGCCACCGAACCCGAAGGAGTTGGACAGCACCACATCCATCGGCATCTTGCGCGCCTCGTGAGGCACGAAGTCCAGGTCGCAGCCTTCGTCCGGCTGGTCCAGGTTGATGGTCGGCGGCGCGATCTGGTCGCGCAGCGCCAGCACGCTGAAGATCGCCTCGACCGCACCAGCGGCGCCCAGCAGGTGACCGGTCATGGACTTGGTCGAACTGACCGCCAGCTTGTGCGCGTGCTCGCCAAACACGGTCTTGATCGCCGCCACTTCCGCCTTGTCGCCTGCGGAGGTCGAGGTGCCGTGGGCGTTGATGTACTGCACCGCGGACGGTTCGATACCGGCATCGCGCAGGGCGTTGGCCATGCAGCGGGCGGCACCGGCGCCATCTTCGGGTGGCGAGGTCATGTGGAAGGCGTCGCCGCTCATGCCGAAGCCGATCAGCTCGGCATAGATGGTCGCCCCGCGGGCCTTGGCATGCTCGAGCTCTTCGAGCACCAGAGCGCCGGCGCCGTCGGAGAGCACGAAGCCGTCACGGTCCTTGTCCCACGGACGGCTTGCCTTGGTCGGCTCGTCGTTACGGGTGGACATCGCACGCGCTGCGCCGAAGCCGCCCAGGCCCAGGCCACAGGCGGCCATCTCGGCGCCACCGGCGATCATCACGTCCGCCTCGCCATAGGCGATGTTGCGCGCGGCCATGCCGATGCAGTGGGTACCGGTGGTGCACGCTGTGGAGATGGCATAGTTGGGGCCCTGCAGACCCAGATGGATCGACAGGAAACCGGAAATCATGTTGATGATCGAGCCAGGCACGAAGAACGGCGAAATGCGCCGCGGCCCCTGCTCATGCAACGACTTGCAGTTGTTCTCGATGTTGGTCAGGCCGCCGATGCCGGAGCCCATGGCCACACCGATACGGTCACGGTTGGCGTCCGTGACTTCCAGGCCGGAATCGCGGGCGGCCTGGAAGCAGGCGGCCAGGCCGTACTGGATGAACAGGTCGAGCTTGCGTGCCTCTTTGGGCGACAGATAGGGCTCGACATCGAAATTCTTTACCGAGCCGCCGATGCGAGTCGAAAAAGCGGAAAGATCCATGTGTTCGATCAGGCCGATACCACTGCGGCCGGCCAGAATGCCCTGCCAGCTGCTCGGCACATCGTTACCCAGCGGCGACAACATGCCCATACCGGTAACCACGACGCGTCTACGCGACACAGCAATCTCCTCTTATCAGGTTTTTCGACGCCGCGATGCACCTGGCAAACCGTTGCCCAGGCCGTCGATCATCCGGCGATTGGCTCAGGGTAGTCGGTACCCGAGCGGGAAGACGCCCAAAGGCGCTCTTGAAAACTTTTACAGCGAGCCTTCAAAGAAAAGCCGCACGCCTTTGCAGACGTGCGGCTTTTCCGATTCGGGAAGCGACGAACTGCTTACTGAGCGTGAGCAGTAACGTAGTCGATGGCTTCCTGAACAGTGGTGATCTTCTCGGCTTGTTCGTCCGGGATCTCGGTCTCGAATTCTTCTTCGAGAGCCATCACCAGCTCAACGGTGTCAAGCGAGTCGGCACCCAGGTCTTCAACGAAGGAAGCGCTGTTGGTTACTTCTTCTTCCTTCACGCCCAGTTGCTCGGCAACGATTTTCTTGACGCGTTCTTCGATGGTGCTCACGTGTTATCACTCCTATTGGACAAATCCAGCCAGCTGGTTGTGCCGGCAAGTGTATAGAAAGGGTTTTCAGCTTTTCAAGCTGAAAGCCGGTGGCGCCCACGGAAATACGCCAACGATTCGATCTGCAAACTGACTGCTTTACCACCAGGTTCGCATCGAATCGTCGACGTTCGCCGACGACGCGCCTTTATTCAGCTCATGTACATCCCGCCGTTCACAGGGATAGTAGCCCCTGTGACGTAAGCTGCACCATCGGAGGCAAGGAAAGAAACCACGTTGGCGATCTCTTGCGCCTGCCCCAGACGGCCCAGCGGAATTTGTGTCAGCAGCGCTTCACGCTGTGCTTCAGGCAGCTCACGGGTCATGTCGGTATCGATGAAACCCGGTGCCACGGCGTTGACCGTGATCGAGCGCGAGCCCACTTCACGGGCCATTGCACGGCCAAAGCCTTCCAGCCCGGCCTTGGCAGCTGCGTAGTTCACCTGCCCGGCGTTGCCCATGGCACCCACCACCGAACCGATGTTGATGATACGCCCGAAACGGGCCTTGGTCATGCCGCGCAGGACGGCTTTCGACAGACGATAGAGGCTGTTGAGGTTGGTATCGATCACGTCGTACCACTCTTCGTCCTTCATGCGCAGCATCAGGTTGTCGCGGGTGATACCGGCATTGTTGACCAGCACCAGCACCTGACCGAAGTCCTTCTGGATCTTCTCCAGGGTCGCAGCGACGGACTCGTCGTTGCTGACGTTGAGCATCAGGCCGGTGCCTTCGATGCCGTTTTCCTTGAGGGTTGCCGCAATGCGCTCGGCACCCGCCTCGGACGTGGCGGTACCGATGACCACGGCACCCTGACGACCCAATTCCAGGGCGATGGCCTGGCCAATACCACGGCTGGCACCAGTGACCAGTGCAACCTTACCTTGCAGACTCATAGCATTCTCCCTTGTTCAGGACTGTACGGCGGCCAGTGCGGCGCGCGCAGCGGCAAAGCTTTCGGGGGTGTCGAGGTTGTGCGTATTGACGCCCTTGACACAACGCTTGTTCAGGCCCGACAGCACTTTGCCCGGACCACATTCGACCAGATCGGTAACGCCCTGCTCGCCCAGACGAACGATGGACTCGACCCAACGCACCGGGCTGTACAGCTGAGCCAGCAGGTCGCGTTTGAGGGTATCCAGGTCGGCTACCACGGCAGCGCTGACGTTCTGCACCAGCGGGATCTGCGGCGCCTGCCAGGCGATGGCGCTGACCGCCTCGGCAAAACGCTCGGCGGCTGGACGCATCAGCTCGCAGTGCGACGGCACGCTGACCGGCAGCGGCAGTGCACGCTTGGCACCACGGGTCTTGCAGGCCTCGACGGCGCGAGCAACGGCAGCAGCGGAGCCGGCGATGACCACCTGCCCAGGCGCGTTGTAGTTCACCGCGCTGACCACATCGCCCTGGGCCGCTTCGGCGCAGGCAGCCTGCACGTCGGCATCTTCCAGACCAATGATCGCCGCCATGCCGCCCTGCCCGGCCGGCACGGCCTGCTGCATCAGTTGGCCACGCAGCTCGACCAGCTTGACCGCTTCGGCAAAGCCGACGGCGCCGGAGGCGACCAGCGCGCTGTATTCACCCAGGCTGTGCCCGGCGACGAATGCCGGACGCGCGCCACCTTCGGCCAGCCACAGGCGCCACAGGGCAATGGAGGCGGCGAGGATCGCGGGCTGAGTCTTGTCGGTCTGGTTGAGCTGCTCTTCCGGGCCCTGCTGGGTCAGTGCCCACAGGTCATAACCCAGGGCGCTCGAAGCTTCGCCGAAGGTATCGAGGATCAGCGCGTGCTCTGCGCCGTGTCTGGCCAACATGGTCAGCGCTTGCGAGCCCTGACCGGGAAAGACGAATGCGAGGGATGCAGACATGGAACGGTTCCCTTAGTGATCTTCTCGTCGAAAAATTTACGCTCGCCTCGGGCAAGCGTTGAAAAACTGACACCTTGGATGGCTGAGCATCCCGAGCGGTCACATATTACGGATCAAGTGCTCGATTCGACCACCCAGTCGCGCCGGTAAATTCTCCTGCACATCGGTCATGGCCCGGCGAATGGCGCTCTTTATACCATCCGGCCCGGCACTGCCGTGGCTCTTCACCACGATGCCCTGCAAGCCCAGAAAACTCGCGCCGTTATGACGCGCCGGCGCCAGCTCGCCACGTAAGCGGCGCAGCAGCGGCAAGGCCAGAAGCCCGGCGACCCGGCCCAGCAAGCTGCCGCGAAACAACGCCTCAAGCCGCGCCACAATCATGGTCACCAGCCCTTCGCTGGACTTGAGCAACGCATTGCCGACGAAACCATCGCACACCAGCACGTCAGCCTCGCCGCCATACAGGCCATCGCCTTCGACGAAGCCGACATAGTTGAGGCCGTCGACACCTTCGAGCAGCGCCGCAGCCTGCTTGACCTGCTGATTGCCCTTGGTCTCCTCACTGCCCACGTTCAGCAAGCCGACGCGCGGCGCCCTGGCGCCCTGCACCTCGGCCGCCACCGCGCCCATAATCGCGAACTGGCACAACTGCTCAGCCGTGCAGTCGACGTTGGCCCCCAGATCCAGCAACAGGCACACGCCCTTGCGATTGGGAATGGCAGCGATCATCGCCGGCCGGTCGATGCCCGGCAGGGTTTTCAACACGTGCCGCGAAAGCGCCATCAACGCACCGGTATTGCCAGCGCTCACGCAGGCATGGGCCCGCCCGTCACGCACTGCCTCAAGCGCCAAGCGCATGGAAGACTCTGGTTTGCCGCGCAGGGCCTGACTGGGGCGCTCGCCCATCTCGATGCTTTCGGCCGCATGCTCGACGCGCAGGCGCGCACGATCCACACCGGGAATACCAGCGAGCAGTTCTTCGATCAGAGGAGCTTGGCCAACAAGGACCAGGTGCAGCGAGGGGAATTCGGCCAGACAGGCGACGCTGGCTGGAACAATGCAGTGGGGACCGAAGTCCCCACCCATTGCATCAATCGCGATGATCGGAGCGGACAAGATTTACTCGTCAGCGCCCTTGTCGATCACTTTGCGACCACGGTAAACGCCTTCCGGCGATACGTGGTGGCGCAGGTGAACTTCACCGGTGCTCTTCTCAACGGACAGAGCGTTAGCCTCGAGGGCGTCGTGCGAACGACGCATGTCACGGGCGGAACGGGATTTTTTGTTCTGCTGAACAGCCATACTAGTAAACTCCTAAACGTTTGGGTCACGCTTTAACTGTGCCAATACACTGAACGGGTTGGACCGCGTCACCTCGTCCTCGCTCGGTTCGGGCTCATCGAGGCCCGCCGGCTGCTGGCAATCTTTCGGGTCATGCATTGGCACGATGGGCAAGGCGAGCAACAGCTCATCCTCGATCAAGGCCAACAGATCCAGAGGATCTTCACCCATTTCCAGTACGTCATAGCCTTGCGGCACGGACTGGGTATTCGCGCCTTCCTTCACCACAGCGTAATCACACTCGCTGAGGATCGGTAAGGTGACCTGATCCAGACACCGCTGGCAAACCATCTTGACTTCGACCTCAAGCTGGCTGTGGATGACCACAGCGTGGCGCTCGTCACGCTCGAAGCTCAGCTTCGCGCGCACGTTGCCGCCATTATCGGCGAGAGGATCGCAGAGCCTCGACAAATCAGCTAACGGCAATTCACCCTGAAGGGTGGCGCCGCGGTCAGCGAGTTTGCGTGGATCAACGTGAGGTGGAATCGGGCCATTTGACATAGGCGCCGCATTCTATGGATGCAACCGTGCGCTGTCAAAGGAAATTCCGCCTGTCCAGGCCCTTTGCCGACGACTAGAATCGGCGCTCCGTTTCGCACGAGGTCGATGCCCATGTTGCCCCTGGTTCTCGCTTCCAGCTCCCCCTATCGCCGCGAGCTGCTGAGCCGCCTGCGCCAGCCCTTCGAATGGGCCGCGCCAAGTATCGACGAGTCGCGCCGGGATGGCGAGCCCGCCGAAGAGCTGGTGCGCCGCCTGGCCCGGGAAAAGGCCGCGGCATTGGCCGGGCGATTCCCCTGTCACCTGATCATCGGCTCCGACCAGGTGGCCGTGCTCGACGGCCAGGTGCTCGGCAAGCCCCACGGCTTCGAGCGCGCCCATGCCCAGCTCAGCGCCGCCAGCGGCAAGAGCGTGACCTTTCTCACCGGCCTGGCGTTGCTGGACAGCCAGAGTGGTACCTGCCAGGTCGACTGCATTCCTTATACGGTGCATTTCCGCACCCTGGATGCCGAGCAGATCACCCGCTATCTGAATGCCGAAGAGCCTTACGACTGCGCCGGCAGCTTCAAGGCCGAAGGTCTGGGCATCAGCCTGTTTCGCCGAACCGAAGGCAGCGACGTCAACAGCCTGATCGGCCTGCCGCTGATTCGTCTGGTGGAAATGCTCGATGAGGTTGGGGTGAAGGTGCCCTGAATTGATAGCTGCTGGTTGATGGGCTGCCGCCCATCCTACGACCTGACTCATCTATTTAGTTGTGGGAGCGGGCCATGCCCGAGAATCGGGCGCATGGCGCCCTCCCACATTTGATAAATCCGCAGGATGGATCGGAGCCAACTCATCAATCAATATATGCATCCCCAACCAACCGCTCCCACAGCCCACTGCGCCTTTCGACTCGCCGCCCGATAGCCGCTTCGAAAATACCGGCACGGCTCTCGATCAGGCTGAAGCAATCCCGGGCGCGGGTGATGCCGGTGTACACCAGCTCCTTGGTCAGCACCGGGTTGAGGGTATCCGGCAGCACCAGGGCGCAATGGGCGAATTCAGAGCCCTGGGATTTGTGCACGGTCATGGCGAACACGGTTTCCACCGCGCCCAGGCGGCTGGGCAGGATCGAGCGCAGCTCGCCCGAACCATCGTTGCGTGGGAACACCACGCGCAGCGCTGAGCGCAATGGGCCACCCGCCTCCAGCGCCGGCTCGGGCAAACGCAGGGCGATGCCGATGTCGCCGTTCATCAGGCCCAGGCCATAATCGTTACGGGTGACCAGCACCGGCCGCCCTTCGTACCAGCCATGCTCCTGCTCGATCAGGCCACGCTGCAGCAACGCACGGGCGATACGCCCGTTGAGCGCCTCGACGCCCCAGGGCCCCTTGCGCACCGCACAGAGCAACTGGAAGCGATCGAAGGCCGCCAGCACCGCGGCAGTCCAGCCGCTCCAGCGCTCGTCGCCGTCGGTCAAGCCTGGGCGCTGCTCATGCAGCACGTTCAAGTAATCCGCATAGCCCACTGCCCGCCCCTCACCGCCGGGCAAGCCATCGAGCAGCAGGCGTTCGAAGGCACGATCCTGCTCGCCGGCAAGGCGCAACTGGTGCAGGTCCGCCCCGCCACCTGCCAGCACCTCACGGGCCTCCAGGGCTGCACCGCGATTCACCGCCAGGGCCAGGCGGCCGATACCCGAGCCCCCGGCAAAGCGCCGGGAATGGCGGAGCATCACGATGTGCTGCGACAACGCCTGCTCGCCCGGCTGCAGCCCTGCTCCCTCGATACGTTCGCCGGTCTGCTGCGCCAACCAGGCGCGGGTGGCCTCGCTGTAGCTGCCGGCTTCAGCGTCGCGGCACAGATCACCAAGTACCGCCCCCGCCTCCACCGAGGCCAGCTGATCCTTGTCGCCGAGCAGGATCAACCGCGCATGCATCGGCAGCGCGTCGAGCAGGTTGGCCATCATTTCCAGGTCGATCATCGAGGCTTCGTCGACCACCAGCACATCCAGCGGCAGCGGGTTGGCCGCATGGTGACGGAAATGACGGCTGTCCGGACGACTGCCCAGCAGGCGGTGCAGCGTGGTGACGGTATTGGGAATCTGCTCGCGCACCTGCTCGCTGACCGGCAGGGTCGCCACCTGGGCGCCGATGGACTCGGTCAGCCGCGCCGCCGCCTTGCCGGTAGGCGCGGCCAGGCTCAGGCGCAGCGGCGCACCGCGATCCAGCGCGGCGGCCTGCAGCAGCGCCAGAAGGCGCACCACGGTGGTGGTCTTGCCGGTACCAGGGCCGCCGGTGATCAGCGTGAAGCGCCCCCGCGCCGCCAGGGCGCAGGCCAGTTTCTGCCAGTCGGTGAGGCGCTGGCCATCGAGCTGCAATGGCTCGGGGAACAACACGGCCAGGCGCTGAGCGAGACCGGCCGGCGCATCGCCCGCCGCCTGCAGGCGCTCGCCAATATCCTCGGCGACGCTGCGCTCGTAATCCCAGTAGCGGCGCAGGTACAGGCAGGTGCCGCGCAGCACCAGCGGCGCGACCTCATCCTCGGCATCGCGCAGCAAGGCGCTGCCGGCACAGGCTGCCAGCCAGGTGCTCGCACTCAGGCCGGCCAGCACCTCGGAAGGCAGCAGGCTGACGCCCTCGGCGTCCTCGCCTTCCGGCGGCAGCGACAGCGCCGAATCCGGATCGGCCAGGGTGGTCTGCAAATCGAGGCACACATGGCCCTGGCCCAGCTGGTGGCTGGCCAGCGCCGCGGCGAGCAACAGCAACGGCGGTGCCTGGGGGTCCAGCTCGGCGAAGAAATGCGCCAGGGTTCGGTCCAGTTCGCGCAGCCAGCCGCGCTCGCTCCAGGCGGCGAGCAGCTCGAACAGCGCGTCGCGGTTTTCCAACATCGGCGTCATGCCAGCTCCTCCACCAGCTCGCCGAGAAACAGCGCGTCCAGCCTTTCGATCAGCGCCCGCTGCGGGCGCGCCAGATACTGCCCTGCGCCAGGCGCACGCAGGAACAGGTACAGCGCGCCGCCCATATGGGTGTCGTAGTCATAGTCGGTCAGGCGCAGCCGCAGGTGGCGATGCAGGGCCAGCACATAAAGTACGTACTGCAGATCGTAGCGGTGACTGGCCACGGCGGCGTTCATCGCCTCGGAGGTATAAGCCTGTTCGTCAGCGCCGAGCCAGTTGGACTTGTAGTCGACCACGTAGTAACGCCCCTCATGTTCGAACACCAGGTCGATAAAGCCTTTGAACATGCCATTGAGGGTGTCCGGGCTGAGCACGGGTCGCGCCACGGTCGGCATCTCGAAATGGCGCACCAGCGCATCCAGGCGCAGCACGTCGACCCGGCGGGCCTCGAACCAGAACTCCAGCTCAGCCTGGTATTCGCTCAACTGCGCCAGGCTCACCGCGCTTTCATTGCCGAGCGACAGGGGCTGCACCAGCAGGCCCTGCAGCCACAGCCACAGCGGCTCGATCCAGGTTTCCAGGCCACGCCGCTGGCAGCGCCGCGCCAGGTGTTCGCGCAGCACATCCGGCGCCGCGGCCATGGCCGCGAAGCCTTCGGCAGCGGCGATCTCCAGCAGGCCATGAAGGAAGGTGCCGGGGTTGGGCCCGCGGGGAAAGCGATGCAGCCCCTGGGCTGAGACGGGAATCTGCTCCAGCGCCAGAGCCGGGTTCTCGTCGTCGCCGGCGATCTGCACGGCCGAGCTGTCCGGCGATACGTCCTCGTGACGTTGCACCACACTGACTTCGCCCTCCTCCATGCGCAAGGCGCTGTAGGAGGCGATCCACCAGTGTTCAGCGGCGCGCCGTGCTGGCGTGCGCCAATGGGGCTCGAAAGCGTCGGCGTCCTGGGCACGGTACATCTGGTCGCTGGCTTCGGGTGCAGGCAACGCCACGCAGCGCGGCGGATCGGCCAGCGGGCTGAGCCAGTCGGTCAGTTGCGCGCTCTGGGCCAAGGGCTGGCCAGCGCCGAGCAGGTAGCCCAGGGCGCTCTGGTGCAGGCGCGAGGTCTTGGCGGTACCGATCTTCAGGTCGGCGATACCCAGCCAGCAGGCGTGCCGCGCCCGGGTCAGCGCCACGTAGAGCAGGCGCAGGTCTTCGCCGAGGCGCTCGCGCTCGGCCTTTTCCAGGCTTTCTTCATCGGGTTTGAGCAGCAAACGGCGGCGTTCGCCATCGTGCACCTGCACCGGCTTCTTATCGTCCAGCGGGCGGAACGAACAGATGAAGGGCAGGAACACCAGCGGGTATTCCAGGCCCTTGGATTTGTGGATGGTCACCACGCGCACCAGGGCATCGTCGCTTTCCAGGCGCAGCACCTGTTCCTCGGCCGCCTGACCGCGCCCGGCCAGGCAGTCGCCCAGATGACGGATCAGCGCCAGTTCGCCGTCCAGCTCGGCGGCGGCCAACTGAAGCAATTCGGCCAGGTGCAGTAGATTGGTCAGCACCCGCTCGCCATCGGCGCGGCTCATCAGCCGTTGCGGCAGGCCGAAATCCTGCAGCAACTGGCGCAGCATCGGCAGCACGCCCTGGCGCTGCCAGCGCTGGCGGTAACCGCGGAACTGCATGACCCGCGCTTCCCAGAAGCGCTCGTCGAGGTTCAGCTGCTCCAGCTCGGAGAGGCTCAGGCCCAGGGTCGAACTGGCCAGCGCCGCGCGCAGCGGGCGATCCTGATCGGGCTCGGCACAGGCACGCAGCCACAGCAGCAGATCGTGGGCCTCGACCGTGGCGTACACCGAATCCTTGTCGGACAGGTACACGCTGCGCACCCCGCGGGCCGCCAGCTGACCGCGAATCGCCTGGGCTTCCTTGAAATCACGCACCAGCACGGCGATATCGCTGGGGCGCAGAGCCGTCAGTTCGTCGCCCTTGAGAAAGCCGGCGCGCTGCTGCTGGCCGAGCACCAGCAGGCGGACGATTTCGCTCGCCGCGCTGGCGGCCAGAGCGTCCAGATAACGCCCCTTGGCGACCGCTTCCTCGCTGGGCAGGTGCCAGAGATTGAGCGCCGGCTGCACCTGGCCCTCCACCGTCCAGACTTCCTTGCGGCCCTGGGCACCGACCGCGATGAACGGCAGGTCGTCACGCAGCAGAAAGGCGCCCTGCCCGCCTTCACGGGCCTCGGCCCGCTCGAACAAGCCGTTGACCGCCGCGACCATGGCCTCGCTGGAGCGGAAGTTGGTGTCCAGGTTGTAGTGCCGTCCGGTCGTGCCCCGGCGAGCGCGCAGATAGGTGTGGATGTCCGCGCCGCGGAACGAGTAGATGGCCTGCTTGGGGTCGCCGATCATGAACAGGCCGCAGTCGTCGCGGTTGGCCTCGACCTGATACAGGGTGTCGAAGATGCGGTATTGCAGCGGGTCGGTGTCCTGGAACTCGTCGATCAGCGCCACCGGGAACTGCTGGCGAATCACCTCGGCCAGACGCGGGCCGCTGTCGCCCTGCAGGGCGTCGTCCAGGCGGGTGAGCATGTCGTCGAAGCCCATCTCGGCACGCTGGCGTTTCTCGCGATCGAAGCGCTGGCGAATCCACGCGGCGGCGTGGCGCAGTGCGGCCTCGCCCGGTGCCGGCAAGGCGTCGAGGTCGCGCTTGAGCGTGGCCATGGCCTCCAGCGCCGGATGCGCGGGCGGCGAGCCGACCTTCCAGGCCTCGGCCAGGCCGTCCGGGGTCAGGCGGGTGAAGCCGGTGCCGATATCCAGCACCTCGTCGTCGCCATCGGCCCAGGCGCGCAGCTTGTCGAGCCAGGGGTTGTAATAGCGCGCCTGCAACTTGCGGGCATCGACCTGTTTCTCCGCAGCGGCTTGCTCGAGCAGGCCCTGCAAGGCATCGGCCCAGGCGCTCCAGGGTTCCTTGAGTGCCTGCAGTGCGCGCTGGCGGTCACGCAGGGTGCCGTCGAGCAGATCGCCCAACGCCAGGGCTGCGCCGTCGTCCTGTTCGCCCAGCAGCGGGCGGATACGTTGCCCCAGCGTATCCGGCGCGCCCCAGTTCTCCGCTACCCAGTCCAGGGCCAGGCCCTGCAGCGGATAGCAATGCTGACGCCAGTAGTCGCGCACCACTTCGGCGAGCAGCTCACTGTGGTCGGTTTCCAGGGTCTGGCTAAACAGGCTGCCGCTGTCGAAGGCGTGCTCGCGCAACATGCGCTGGCACCAGCCGTGTATGGTCGACACCGCTGCCTCGTCCATCCACTGCGCGGCCAGTTCGAGACGCCGGGCGCATTCGGGCCATTCGGCCGAGGCGAAGTCGGCCTTGAGGGTGGCCAACAGGGCGTCCCCTTCGCCATCACCGCGAAACACCGTGGCCGCTTCCACCAGGCGCGCGCGGATGCGGTCGCGCAGCTCGCGAGTGGCGGCATCGGTGAAGGTCACCACGAGGATCTGCGGCGGCAGCAGCGGCTCGCGAAAGGCCGCGTCGCCGCCGTGACGCAGGATCAGGCGCAGATAGAGCGCCGAAATGGTGTAGGTCTTGCCGGTGCCGGCACTGGCCTCGATCAGGCGGCTGCCGTGCAGCGGAAAACTGAGCGCCAAGGGGCGTGCTGGCTGGCTCATGGCTGATCATCCTTGAGTTCGCTGATCGCCGCCTCGAATAGCGACTGATAGAGCACCGCGCCCCACTGGGCGAACTGACCGTCGACCAGCAAGGCGTCGAAATCCGGGTACTGGCGGGCCAGGCTGGCGCTCTGCTGCACTTCGCCGGTGGTGGTGTGGCCGTCGCCTTCGTAGACCTTGCGCGCAGCCTCCGCGGCCTTGTCTTCATCCTCGCTCTTGTCGAGCTGGGCGAACCAGGCCGCAACCGTTCTGATCGCCACCGGCAGCGGCGCCTGCATGCCAGCGGCGTAGGCGTCCAGCCACTGGCGCAGCAGGTGGTCGGCATCGGCCTGGCTCAGCGGCGCGAAGGCCAGGCGCACATCTTCGGCGACCAGCAGCGTGGTCAGCGGATGACCACAGGCAGCGGCCGCCACATGGCAAACCCAAGGCCTGAGCAGGCGGTGCCACTTGTAGGAACGGTCCTTACGCTTCAGCCCGCCAGGCTGCAGCTCCAGCCGTTCCAGGGCGTCGCCGGCCGCGTACAGATCGCCGAGCCAGTCCTCCAGCGCGAGGCCACCATGGGCGAAGCTCAGGCGCAGCGGCGATGGCAAGCGTTCGGGCCAGCGCGCCAGCAGTGCGGCATAGCCTTGCAACTGTGCCGGCAGTGGTTCGAGCAACTGCGCGCGCAGGCGCTCACCGAAACCGGCCACCGGCAACAGGCCACTGCGCTGAATGCGCCGCGCGGCCCGCTCGAGTGCCACATCGACAGGCTGGTTTTCCTGCAGGGCCAGCGCGGCAGCCTGCAGCAGCGCCTGCTGGATCTGGTGGCGCTGCAGGCCATCGAGGGCAAAGGGTTCGGCATCCAGCTCGGCCTGCTCGGCTTCGTCCAGGTGCACCTTGAGGCGCGCGGTGAAGAACTGCTTCACCGGGTCACGCAGGAAGCGTTGCAGGGTTTCCAGATTCAGCGCGTCGTCCACGACGTAAGCGCCCAGCGGCTGCTCGCCGGCCTGGGCCAGCGGCGCGCGGTGGGAGGCGGCCCATTCGTGCACGTAACTGAACAGCGGCCCGTCGGCGGAAAAATAGCGGCGGCTGAAGGGTTGCAGCGGGTGCTCGGTGGTCAGGGCATGTAGCAGGTCGCCGCCGCCCACCAGGCGCCAGGCGCTGGCCAGGTGATCACGCAGTTGGCCGATCAGCACCGACGGCGGTCGCTCGGTATTGTCGCGGATGCTTCGCCCGACCCAGCTGATATAAAGGCGCTCGCGTACCGCCAGCAGCGCCTCGAGCAGCAGATAGCGGTCGTCCTCGCGGCGAGAGCGGTCGCCGGGGCGGTAGTCGCCGCCCATCAGGTCGAAGTCCAGCGGCGCCTGGCTGCGCGGGTAGTCACCATCGTTCATGCCCAGCAGACAAAGATGACGGAACGGAATGGCGCGCATCGGCATCAGCGTGCAGACGTTCACCGCGCCGGCCAAAAAGCGTTGGCTGAGCCCGCCTTGATCCAACCCACCGAGCCAGGCTTCACGGACCACGGCCAGCGGCAGGGCTTCCTCCAGGCTGGCCGCGTCGCACAGCTCCAGCCAACTCTCCAAAGCATCCTGGGCCTGGTTGCGTAGTACTTCGTCGCGTTCGTCCTGGGGCAGGAAGAAGTCGTCCAGCAGTGCCCGCAGGCGCTCGCCCCAGGTCACCGGCAGCAGGGTTTCGGCGAGGCTGTCGCCATGCAGCTCCAGCGCATCCAGCAGCCGGGTCAGGGGGCCGATCAGCGCTGCATCCAGCCCACCGATCTCATCGAAAGGCTCGATGCCCGCCCGTGCGCCGGCACCGCCTACGGCATAGCCGAGCAGCATGCGGCGCAAACCGAAGCGCCAGCTGTTCTGCTCCAGCCCGGCGCCCAGGCCGAGGCCTTCGCGCTGTTCGGCATCCAGCCCCCAGCGCACACCGGCGCCTTCCAGCCAGCGGCGCAGCAGCGGCAGTTGGTCATCAGCGATGGCGAAGCGCGCGCGCACGGCGGCCACATCGAGCAGATCGAGAATCTCACTGACGCTGAAGCGGCTGTCCGGCAGGCGCAGCAAGTGCTCCAGGGCGATCACCAGCGGCTCCTTGCCGCGCAGGCCCTGGTCGGCCAGGGTGAAGGGAATGAAGCGCGGATCGTCGCTGCCGAATTGGCCGAATACCGCGCGGATATGCGCGGCATAGGTGTTGACGTCCGGCACCATGACGATGATGTCACGCGGGCGCAGCGTCGGGTCTGCGCTGAACGCCGCCAATAGCTGATCGTGCAGCACCTCCACTTCGCGCTGGGCGCTGTGGGCGACGTGAAAACGCAGCGAGTGATCCTTCTCCAGATCGACCGCAGGCCAGTGGGTGCGACTTTCATCGACCGGGCGCAGGTCGAGAATGTCGTTGTGCAGCTGGCCCAGCAGCGTGTCTTCGCTCATCGCGCTGAACAGGTCAATGCGCTCGAACTGCTCGCGGTAGCGCTGCGGTTCGTCGTACTGGTCGAGCAGGTTGATGTAGTCGCGGCCCTGCTTGCCCCAGGAGGCCAGCAGCGGCTGACCATGCTGATGCAGTTCCTCGGCCTCGAACAGCCCTAGCTGGCCGACCTGCCCCGACTGGCCGCCGGCCTTGCGTTTTTGCCGACGGTATTCGTGGCGCAGCAGGTCCTTGTCTTCGACGATATCGCCCCAGTGGTGCTGGGACGGATTGTGCACGTAGAGCATCACCTGGCTGAAACGCGCCATGGCCGCCAGCGCCTCGAGCATCTGCGCCGGCAGCGAGGAAATGCCGAACACCGTGACCCGCCGCGGCAGGCCGCGGGGCGGCGCATCCAGCTCGGCCAGCCTGGCGACGAAGCGCGGATGCACCCCGGCGCGGCTCTGGGACAGATGCTCCTCACCGACATCGGCCAGCAGCGTGCGCCACAGCAGCGGCTGCCACAGCGCGGTGTCATCGAGGCGCTTCACGCCGCCGCGGGCGTTGCGCAATTGATCGTGCCCACCGGCCCAGTCCGCCAGCCAGTCGGCGCGGTACACCTGGTACTGGTCGAACAGGTCGGCCAGGCGCTCGGCCAACTGGTGACGCTTGCGCAGGTCGGCGTCGTCGGCCAGGAAGCGGCGCAGTGGCGCGAAACAGGGCTCGTCGAGCAGGCTCGGCAACAGGCGCATCAGACGCCAGGTCAGCGGCGCCTTGTCCAGCGGCGACTGCTGGGGAATCGCCTCGCTACCCAGCACCGTGCGGTAGGCCTGCCACAGAAAGCGCGCCGGCAGGCTCACATCGGTGGCCGCTGCGATGCCGCAGCCGTCCTGCTCGGCCAGCGCCAGCTTGAGCCACTGGGCGATGCCGTTGCTCTGCACCAGCAGCACCTCGTTCTCCAGCGGGCGCAGGGGGTACCGACGCATCCATTCCACCGCCAGGGCGCGCAGCTCCTCGAGGCGGTTGCCATGGATGACGATCAGACCGGGGTTAAGCGCCGACATGCAGAATTCCTGAACGCAGAATCAGACGGCGAATGATGACAGAGCATGGCGACGAGGTGTGTCGCGAATACTCGCTCTCCTTGCCAGTCCTCCTCATTGTTTGCTTGGCGATGCGGCGGATGCGGGCAGCTTGATCACGCAGGTATCCGCGGCAGCCAGTGGCTCGCCGTCACCCCGGGTCGGCAACAGCCTGGCAACCGGCTTGCCAGAGCTGCGCTCGACCAGCGTGGAGTGGGCCTCGCCCTTCGCGAACAGCTGCTCCTCGCCCCACTGCCGCATGGCCACCAGCAGCGGAAACAGCGACTCGCCCCGCGGGGTCAGCACATAGTCCTGGTAGGCGGAACCGTCCGATGCCGGTACGGCTTCGAGAATACCGGCCTGCTCCAGCGTCCGCAGGCGATCGGCCAGAATGTTGCGCGCAATCCCCAGGCTGGCCTGGAAAGCGCCGAAGCGCCGTACGCCATCGAAGGCATCGCGGATGATCAGCAGGCACCAGCGGTCGCCCACCAGATCGACGGCGCGCGCCACCGGGCACGGTGAGTCATCGAGGCGTTTGCGTTTTGCCATGTGCATCTGTCCTTCAAACTTGCCGGCAGAAAGTTCGGCAATCGTCTGGTTGCACTTTAAAACGTCTTTGCAACGGATTGAAGCGCGCTCATGCCCTGTCGCCCATTTGCATTGAGAAACGGTACGGATGAACACCACCAGCCAGCCCACATCCAGCACCTAGTTGCAAATTAAAACCTCAAGACCTAGCCTGACATGGTTTCAAAATAAAACCAGATAGGAACTCTCGTATGTCACTGCCTACAGCCGCGCCCGCCGCTTCTACTGCGAGCCTGCCGCGCGCCCTGGTCATGCTGCTCGCCTGCGCGGCCGGTCTCAGCGTTGCCAACGTGTACTACGCGCAGCCATTGCTCGATGCACTGGCCCGCGATTTCGCAATCAGCCAGGCCGCCGTGGGAGGTGTCATCACCGCAACGCAGATCGGCTGCGCAATTGCGCTGCTGCTCCTGGTGCCGCTCGGCGACCGAGTGGAAAGACGCCGTCTGATGCTGGCGCAACTGGCCGCACTCATTGCAGCGCTTCTGTGGGTCGCGGCGGCGCCAACGCCCGCCCTGCTGCTGGTCGGCATGCTCGCAGTCGGGCTGGTCGGTACGGCCATGACCCAGGGGCTGATCGCCTACGCCGCAGCGGCCACCAGCGATAGCGAGCGCGGCCGGGTGGTCGGCACGACACAGGGTGGTGTGCTCGTCGGCCTGCTACTCGCTCGGGTCATGGCCGGCGGGGTTGCCGACCTGGCAGGCTGGCGCAGCGTTTACCTGACTTCGGCAGCAGTGATGGGCGGCCTGGCACTGGCCCTCTGGCGATACCTGCCGGCTCAGCCGCTTTCATCTGAGGCACCTCGTTACGGGCAACTGCTTCTATCGTTACTGACCCTCCTCGCCCGTCAGCGCACGCTGCAGGTACGCGGCGTGCTGGCACTGCTGATGTTCGCCGTGTTCAACGTGTTCTGGACGGCCATCGTGCTGCTCTTGAGCGCACCGCCGCACAATCTTTCGCAAACCGCCATCGGCGCACTGGGGCTGGTCGGCCTGCTCGGCGCGCTGGCGGCGGCGCGGGCCGGACACTGGGCGGACAAAGGCCTGGGCCAGCGCACCACCGGCTATGCCCTGCTCCTGTTGCTGGCCTCATGGCTGCCGCTGTGGTTCGCGCCGGCATCGTTCGGCGCGCTGCTGCTGGGCATCCTGCTGCTGGATATGGCCGGCCAGGCCATTCACGTCACCAACCAGAGCCTGATTTTCGCCACACAGCCGGCAGCTCACTCACGGCTGGTCAGCGGCTACATGCTCTTCTATGCGGTGGGCAGCGGCTTGGGTGCGATCAGCTCTACTTCGGTGTATGCCGTGTTTGGCTGGAACGGGGTCTGCGTGCTGGGTGCAACGCTGAGCCTGGCCGGCCTCTGGTTCTGGCAGAAGACGCTACGCCTGGCAGCGGCCTGACGACGCGTACAGCTAGCCGACATCCTTGCGCGTGGTGCGCTCGTTGCTGATCCGCGCGCGGCGGAAATTCCAGCCCAGAAGCAGCCGCGAGGCCAGGTTGTCGCGGCTGTGGGGTTCGCCGTAGTGCAAAAGCACCGTGGAGCGCAGCGCCTTCGGGTCGCAGGGCTCGTTGGCGTGCAGCGAGCGGTAGCCCCAGAAGAAATAGGCGTTGCCGGGCACGATCTTGATGGTGATCGGTTTCAGCCAGCCGCGCTTGACCGCGAAGGTGACCAGCTTCTGGGTCAGAGTGTTCTGCATCAGGGCCTTCTCCAGAATGTTGAAGTACAGATTGGAGCGGATGTTGCGCAGGTTGGGGAAGAAGATGAAGTCGCCGCAGCAACGGCCCTCGGTGGGCGTGACCAGCGGGATCAACGCCGTCAGCGCCGCGGCGTCGTAGTGAAAGTAGTAGGACTCGCGCTTGCCAGTCAGCCCCTGCAGGCAGCGCAGCGCCGGAAAGATATCCGGCGAGCGCGGCGGCTGGCCGATGCCGCCCTGATAGATCCGCCGGAACAGATCCTTGACCTGGGGCGAGACGCTCATCTGCTCGAAGATGCTGCCCTTCACGGCGTCCAGCCCCTGCAGCGCGAAGTACTCGTGCTCGTGGCGCGCCACTTCGTGGTAGACGTGGGCGCGTGCGACCTGCAGCTGCTCGTCAGTGAGAAATCCTTCGATAACGGCATACCCCTGTCGCTCCATGTCGTGGAGCAAGCGCGGTACCACCTGCGGGTCGGCTTTGGCGAAGTCGGGCATCGGGCGGCGTCCTCAGAGCCTGTTCAAAGTCTCGCGAGCTAGAGCAATGCAAGGCGAAAACAGGCGAGGACGCGGAGTTTACGAGCTGTAAATGAGCAGTCCGAGCCTGTTTTTAACGCTGCAGTGCCGACGCGCAGCAGACTTTGAACGGGTTCTTAGCTGATGGTGGCAGTCAGGCTAATGGCAGGCTCACGCAGAACCTTTTTTTGGAGTTACCTATAGTTGCTACAGGTTCTCGCTTTGTAGCCTTTTGAATGCCGCTCACCGGCTTTGGCGCGCACTTCTGACGAATGGGTACTGGCCAGAAGATGGCCAGGCCCGTGAGTCAGGGCTGTTTGGCCGACCACTGTGTGCGGATATCGCCCTTCTCCAGATTACTCGCAGTATTTCCGAAAGCGTCTTCAGCCTTGAGGTCGGCCCCCTTACCCGCCAGCGCATTAAGCATCTCGGTACGTTTGAACAGCGCTGCATACATGGCGGCCGTCTGTCCATTGCCGTTACGCTGGTCCGGGCTGCAATCAGCGTCGAGCAGGCGCCGGGCGATACGCACTTCGCCCTTGAAGATCGCCCCCATCAACGCCGTGTTGCCGCGCTGATCCTGAGCACAGGCATCGGCGCCTGCAGCCAGCAAACGCTCCACCGCGTCGCGATGACCGTGGTAGGCCGTCAGGATCAGCGCGGTGTAGCCGTTCTCGTCCGCGGTATTGAGGTTGTAGCCGGCAGCGATGAACTCATCGAGCATCGCCACATTGCCCTCGCGGGCCGCCTGGAAGTAGTAATCGCGCAATTGCGCCTGGACGCGCTCGGCATCCGGCACAGAAGTGTCGGCGAGCAGCGGCGCAGCAATGCCCAGCGCCAGAACGAAACAGAAATTACGCAGCATGCAATCCTCCCCAGCGGCCTTGCGCCGCGTTTGGTGGTGACGTGCGGCTCGCCTGAGCCGCACGCCATGCAGTGGCAGGCTCAGTCCTGCAGTTTGGCGGCCAGCGCCTTGACCCGCGCCAGGTCGCCACCGGCTACCTTGGTCAGGCCTTCGCCATACTGCGCATCGGCCTTGTAGAAGAACGACAGCATGATGTGCTTGCTCTCGTCTTCGGCTTCGGCCAGGGCGCCGCCCAGGCTGGCGATCAGATCGCCCTGCATCTTCTTGTCATAGGAGCGGTACAGCTCGCCGGCCTGCTTGAAGTTCTGCTCACGCTGGATCTTCTTCTGCTCGGTGGTGCCGCTCAGCGGCAGGTTGCTGTAGCGCGCATGCTCGGTGGCAGGCCGCGGGTTGATGCGGCTGGGCTCGTAGTTCACCTCGGTGGTGGTGTGGCCGATGTTCGCTGCGCCATCCTGGTTGCCGTTGTTGACCGGCACCTTGGCCTGGTTGATCGGCAGGAAGGCATGGTTGGCGCCCAGGCGGTACATCTGTGTGTCGGCATAGGAGAACAGCCGGCCCTGCAGCAGACGATCCTCGGACGGCTCGATGCCCGGCACCAGGTTGGACGGCGCCATGGCCACCTGTTCGGTTTCCTGGAACACGTTGTCCGGGTTCTTGTTCAAGACCATCTGGCCGATCTTCTTGTAGGGCACGTCCGGCCAGATCTTGGTGGCATCCAGCGGATCGAAGTCGTACTTGGCCAGGTCAGCCGGTTCGAGCACCTGGATGTACAGGTCCCACTTGGGGTAGTCGCCAGCGTTGATCGTGGTGATCAGGTCACGGCTCATGTGGTTGAAATCCTTTCCCTGGATCTGCTCGGTCTGCTGCGGATCGTTGTTCTTCACGCCCTGCAGGCTGCGCCACTGAAACTTGACGTAGCGGTACTCGTTTTTGGCGTTGACCAACTTGTAGGCGTGCACGCTGTTGCCGTTCATTTGCCGGTAGTTGGCCGGCGTGCCCTCATTGGAATAAAGCAGGGTCAGGGTGCGGGTGGCTTCAGGCACGTGACTGAAGAAGTCGAACTGGGTACGGTTACTGCCGTAATTGGTGTTCGGGTCGGGCTTGAAGGCATGCACCATGTCCGGGAACTTGATGGCATCGCGGATGAAGAAGGTCGGGAAGTTGTTGCCGACCAGGTCCCAGTTGCCTTCGCTGGTGTAGAACTTGGTGGCGAAACCGCGCGGGTCACGCAGGGTTTCCGGCGAATGGTTGCCGTGCACCACACTGGAAAAACGCACGAAAACCGGTGTGGTGGTGCCCTTGCTGAAGACCTTGGCGCGGGTCAGGTCGGAGATGTCCGCCGTGGCGGTGAACTCGCCATGGGCGCCGGTACCGCGGGCATGCACCACGCGCTCGGGGATGCGCTCGCGGTCGAAGCGCTGCAGCTTCTGGATCAGCTGCACGTCCTGCAGTAGGGTCGGGCCGGTGTCGCCTGCGGTCTGTGAATTCTGGTTATCGCCTACCGGTGCGCCATTGTCGCGAGTCAGCGGCGCAGCTTGGGCAGACAGACCAAAGAGCGAAGCGGACAAGGCCGCGGTCATCAAACCAAGGGCGGGCGCCCATGAGGTGGTGGGTTTCATCGGTGAATCCTCGTCGTTTTTATGAGTACGCGCGTCATGCGCTCGCACCAAATTACGAGAGGCCCGCCGCCTGGCTAAATTGGAAAAAACCAAAGCCTTGATAGGTAATGCTTATTACCTGATAGAGCGCAGGCGTGGTAAGCGAAGCGGCGATCAAGCCGCCGCTTCTGCTCTTTCACCAGCCCTCAGACCCGGAAGTGGCTGACCATCAGCTGCAGCTCATTGCCCAGGCGCGCGAGTTCGACGCTCGAAGCGGCCGTCTCTTCGCTGGCCTCGGCGGTCTGCTCGGAAATGTCGCGCACGTTGACCACGCTGCGGCTGATCTCCTCGGCCACCGCGCCCTGCTGCTCGGCAGCGGCGGCGATCTGCTGGTTCATCGCCTGGATGCTCGATACCTTGCTGGTGATCGCGCCTAGCGCATCGCCGGCGCGGCGGGCCAGCGCCACGCTGCTGTCGGTCAGCTCGCGGCTACCCTGCATGATGGTCGCCACCTGCTGAGTACCCTGCTGCAGGCCGGCGATCAGCCCTTCGATTTCCTCGGTGGACTTCTGGGTGCGCTGCGCCAGGCCGCGTACCTCATCCGCCACCACGGCGAACCCCCGTCCGGCCTCCCCGGCCCGCGCCGCCTCGATGGCGGCGTTGAGGGCCAGCAGGTTGGTCTGCTCGGCCACGGCCTTGATCACGTCCATCACCCCGCCGATCTTCTTGCTCTCGCTCTGCAGCTCGCCCATGGCGTCGCTGGAGCGGCTGACCTCAGTCGCTAGCCTGTCGATCTGCGCGATGGCCTCGGCCACCACGCGATCGCCTTGGGCAGCCTCGATATCAGCATCGGACGCCGCTTGCGAGGCATCGGCCGCGCTGCGCGCCACTTCCTGCACGGTGGCGGACATTTCCTGCATGGCGGTAGCCACCTGATCGGTTTCCACCTTCTGGCTGTTCACGCCGGCGCTGGTCTGTTCGGTAACGGCCGACAACTGCTCAGCGGCGCTGGCGATCTGGGTGACACCATCACGAATACCGCCGATCAGGTCGCGCAAGGTGCTGCCCATGCGGGCGATGCCCTGTTGCACTACGCCCAGTTCGTCGCGGCGGGTGACCTGCAGCGTCTGGGTCAGGTCGCCACTGGTGATGCGCTCGACCGCCTCCAGAGTCTCTTGCAACGGGCGGGTGATCTGCCGGGTGATCAGCCAGGCTGCGAGGATGCCGACCAGCAGCGCCAGCAGTGTGGCGGCGGTCATCATCCGGGTAGCGAAGGAAGTATCGCTGTCGCGCAGTTTGATCTGCATGGCCAGCAGCGCATCGCTGCCCTTGACGATCTGCAGCACCTGCTCGGTCATGGCATCGCGCAGCTGGACGCGCTCGGCGATTGCCGTGCGATAGGTATCCAGCAGGGCACGGTAACTGCCTACAGCGCTTTCCAGTTGCTGGATCAGGTCGCGGTAGTCACCGCTGAACGTCGAGGTCAAATTATCCAACCCCTGGTCGGTACCCTCGATTTGCTGGTTCAACGCCCGCTCGGTCTGCTCGTTGGTGTCGGCGGTGTAACTCAGCATGCGGTAACGCAGGGTCTGCAGGTCGTCCTTGGTGCGAGCGACGGCCTGGTAGCGCGCCAAACCCGCCGCATCGGCAGCGGCGCCGCGCAGCACCTCCTCCCGGACCTTGTCGACCAGCTCAAGTGCCAGATCGGCCAGTTGGACCATCTCGGCCCGGGACTTGTTGGCGCTGGCGTAAGCCGCATTGATATTGTCGTAGGCCTTCTGGTACTGCTCGATCAGCTCGATTTGCTCATTTATCAACCGCACGTTTTCCGGGCTGCGAAACTTGGGCTTAATGGCCTGCTGCTGCTGCGAAAGCGCGCGGATATGCTGCTGCACCTTGTCGGCTTCAACGACGTTGCCGTTGGAGAGCAGGTATTGCAAACGTGCCACCCGCAGATCGGTCAGGGTATGGGTGAGCTGATTGACATCGGTCATACGCTCGGTACGCTCCACCACCTTGCCGAGGCTGGTCCAGCCCACGAAGGCCAGGGCCATGGTCAGGAGCAGCACAAGGCCGAAGCCGAGAGCCAATTTCAGGGTCACGCTGATGTTGCCAAACCACGTATTCATCGATTGCTCCAACTGCACATTCAAGTAATCAAAACTGGGCGCTTTTCTTTTTGGCCAGCCGCACTCCCAGCGCGGTTCGGGACGACCTCCCAGTCGTCATCCTGAAATTTTGCTTGGCTCGAGACACCGCGAAACACGCAGCCCGAAACAGCAATATCAAAGTGATATCGCATTGACGTACGCCGCTTCGCTTGGTTCAGCGTTTTTTTGTATGAAGGTGGTTAAGGGCAGGCGTCAGGAGGTAGCGCAACGGGCCGAAGCCCCGGCAGAAGCTGGGTGGCCACGAATCGCCGCTGAACGTTTTTCGACCCAATCCCTCGCCCGGCGGTCTGAGCCAGAACAGGCCACCGTGTGGAGCGACCGATGAGCGCATTCGATTGGCAGCGCATGCTGCTGGGAGATTTCCCCTGGCTGTTTCTGGGCGAAGTGGCGTTTCGCGCGCTGTTCGCCTTCGTGGTGGTGTTCGTGTTTCTCAAGGTCAGCGGCCGGCGCGGCATTCGCCAGCTGTCGCTGTTCGAGCTGGTGGTCATCCTCACCCTCGGCTCGGCGGCCGGTGACGTGTCGTTCTACGACGACGTGCCGCTGCTACCGGTGGCCATGGTGTTCGTCACCCTGCTGGTGCTGTACCGCGCCACCGTGACGATGATGCGCCGCAGCGAGCGCTTTTCCGACTGGATGGAAGGCAAGCCCGTAACCATCATCAAGGACGGGCTCTACGAGCTGAACAGCCTGGATCACCTGAACATTTCGTCCGACGAATTCTTCATGGAGCTGCGCCAGCAAGGCGTCGAGCATCTGGGCCAAGTGCGCCTCGGCATTCTGGAAACCGACGGCGACATGAGCCTGTACTTCTTCGCCGCCGATGCGGTAAAGCCCGGCCTTAGCGTGTTGCCGGCCGAGCACCGCCCGGAGTACCAAGAAGTGCCGCAGAACGGCGTTTATGCCTGCATACGCTGCGGTCATATCCAGCCTATGGTCGCAGGGCAACAGGCCAGTTGCCCGCGCTGCACCCAGCGTACCTGGTCGCCGGCACTCAGCTACCAACGGCAGCACTGATCAAGGCAACAGCGCCTTGAGAAAAATCACCTGAACGGATTCGCAGCGCAGCGCCTCTACCTTTTTATCGCGCCGGGAACGAGGCGCTCCAAGAAGAAAAGGTCCGCACCATGACTACATTCCTGATCGGCTCGGCAGTGGTACTCCTGACTCTGTTCGTGATTGGCCTGTACTCCGGCGTCACCATCCTGCACGAGCTCGAATGACCCGCAACAATGCCTTGGCAGCTTCGCCTGCCGGGGCTTTTGTCGGGGTGCGACATGCCTAAACCTGCCGCTCTTGCCCTGCCCGCGCAGGCAGCCCGGCACCGCGCTTCACCGCCCCCGGCGACACGCCAACCGACCGTTTGAACGCACGGCTGAACGCCGCCAGCGAGCCATAGCCAAGCGCCTCGGCTACCCGCTCGACCGATGCCGGCTCATCACTCAGGTGCTGCATGGCCAGGCGCATCCTCAAGTCGGTCAAGTAGCGCAACGGCGCCAAACCCAGGGCGCGTAGAAACCGCTGCGCGAACACGGAACGCGACTGCCCTGCCTCGTTCGCCAGCGACGCCACCGTCCATGGTCGCTCCGGGTGCCGGTGCATCGCCAGCAGCGCTTTGCTCAAGCGCGGATCATGCAGCGCACCGAGCCACCCGCCCGCCTCGCCAACACTGCCGGTAACCCAGCCCCGCACGATCAGCGCCGCCACCACCTCGGCCAACCGCGCCAGGATGCCGCCATGGCCAACCAGCAACAGCAGGGATTCGCGCTCCATCGCCTCGAGCAGCGGGCGAATCTCCGGCGAGCAGTCGAGCAGCGTGTCAACGCGCATTACCGCCGGCATGGCCGCCACCAGCGGCTGCATGCCGCCCAACTGCAGTTGCATGCAGCAACTGAAGAGGATCACTGCCTGTGGGTCGGCGGGCTGGTCGTCAGCCGGCAGGTTCAGGTCGAATGCCTGGATGGCATCGCTGCCGACCTTCGGTGCCGCCAACATCGCATGCTGCCCGCCGCGCGGCAGCAGCACCGCATCACCGCTCTCCAGGCAATGCACGTCGCCGCCTGGGCCATGCAGCCAGACTGGTCCGCGCGCCACGAAGTGAAACTGCCCGCGCCCCAGCTCGTTGGTAAACGCGATGCCCCCGCCAGCCCGCACCCTGAGGCGACGAAACTGCACACCACACAAGCGCATGCCGCTCAGCAGCTCGCTGATCAGGTCACTCGCAGCCATGCATGCACCTCCAAAATTCAGGACGAATGATCAACAATAAAAAACGATACGTCATGGATCGTCCCAGATCAGCGCCCTAGACTCAACGCCATTCGTTCAGACTCAGGAGCCCCCATGCATCCCTCAAGCCTTTTCAGAACCCTGCGCCATCTCTGGCTCGCGTTCTTGCTCGCCGCACTTTCCAGCGCCGCCTTCGCCGCCGAAAAACACTACCGCGTAACCACGCCCGATGGCCTGCAACTGGCCGTGCAGGAAGCGGGCAACCCCGATGGCCCGGCCATCGTGTTCATCCATGGCCTGCTGGGCAGCCGGCTGAACTGGCAGCGGCAGGTGAACAGCCCGCTGCTGCAAGACTATCGGCTGATCACCTACGACATGCGCGGCCACGGCCTTTCCGACAAGCCGGCCGATAGCGATGCCTACAACGATGGCCGCCGCTACGCCGACGACCTGGCAGCCGTGCTGGCCGCATCGGGTGCCAAGCGGCCCGTGCTGGTGGGCTGGTCCCTGGGCGGGCTGGTGATATCCGATTACCTGGCCGCCCATGGCGATGCTGCGATCGGCGGTGCGGTCTATGTCAATGCCGTCATCGAATTGACCCAAGCGCTGATCACACCACACCCCGAGGTCTACGCCGGCCTGGCCTCGGATGACCTGAAAACCCACCTCGACGCCCTACGCGCCTTTGTGCGCCTGTGCTTCCACACCCAGCCAGACACAGCCAGCATGGAGGTACTGCTGACCAACGCAGCGATGGCCTCCTGGCCGATGACCCGTTCCATCCCAGGCATGCGCAGCGCGGCCGCCGAGGGATTGCCCAAAGCGCAGGTTCCGCTGCTGTTGCTCTACGGCGCCAGGGACCAGCTCGTGCAGGTGCAACCGAGCATCGCCCGCGCCCAGGCGCTCAACCCGCGTGCGCAGGCGAAACGTTATGCGCAGTCCGGGCACGCACCCTTTTTCGAAGAAGCCGAGCGCTTCAACGAGGACCTCGCGGCTTTCATGAAGACGGCCTCAGCCGGGAGATAGACGTGAAAAAGCCCGGCCATCCCTGGCCGGGCTTTCACACTGGGGCTCTGGATTCGGGCCATTGGCCCTGGGCTTACTGGCCGAACGGCGCGGGTCGGCCACTGCCCTTGTTCTGGCAATAGGCGGAAGGCTGCATCAGGCCGAAGCTGGCGACGGCGAAGGAGGCACCGCTGGCGCCGCTGGGCACGGTGCAGTTGTAGTCACCCGAACTCGTGCGCGCGACGAAGTAGGTCTGCATGGAGTCGCTGCGCACGTTGCCAACGCTGCTTACCGGCTCGCCCAGGTTGGTCTCGGCCAGCGACTTGAGCTTGTCTTCGGAGGGTTTGATATTGCTGCAACCAGCTAGGCCGATGAACAGGGCGCCAAGCAGCGCAAAGGAGGTGACCGGGGAACGCAGTTTCATGGTGTGCTTCCTTGAAATTGTAGTGATGCTCCACAACGAACGGTTGCCTCGCCGCGATTGCGCAAGGGCTTGAAAACGTTGGAGATACCATCGAACCATAACCCCGCATCACAGCCCGGTCATTAGCACAGGCGTGCTAATGGCACAGTGAAACTGACCACCACGCCGCTGTGCTTCACCCCTTCCCTGTCACCACATTCAACCGTCCATCACCTTGTAGTCCTCGGCCTTCAGCGGCTTCACCCCGCCGGCCCGGCTGATGCCGTACAGCACCACGCCGACCAGCAATAGCGCGCCGGCCCGTAGCCAGGTTTGCGCATCCTGCTGGGTCATCAGCAGCAGGCACGAAGCGACGCCGAGCACCGGCACCCAGGTCGGCACGCGGAAGTGATCCGCCGCTACCTTGTCACGGCGCAGCACCAGTACCGCCAGGTTGGTGCTGATGAACACGAACAGCAACAACAGCAGCACGGTCTGCGCCAGGGTGGCCAGCGAGCCGGTCAGCGTCAGCACGATGGCCACCAGCGTGGCCGCCACGATTGCCGCCGCCGGTGTGCGCCGCTCGGGCAGCACACCGCCCAGCAAACGCGGCAACAAGCCCTGATGGGCCATGCCATAGGCCAGGCGGCTGGCCATGATCATCGTCAGCAAGGCGCCGTTGGCCACGGCGATCAACGCGATAAAGGCGAACAGCTGCGCCGGGATGCCCAGGCCCGAGGCCTTCACCACCTCCAGCAGTGGCGCCGTGGAATGGGCCAACTGTTCCACGGGCATCACCACCGCCGCACCGATGGCCACCGCCATGTAGATCGCCCCGGCTAGCAGCAGCGCACCGAAAAGCGCCCGCGGGTAGGTCTTGCGCACGTCACGAATCTCCTCGGCGAGATTGGCCGAGGTCTCGAAACCCACGAAGGAATAGAACGCCAGCAGCGCAGCACCCAGCACTGCATAGGCCGGGTTGACCCCCGCCTTGAACTCCACCACCCGGCCGAAATTCCCCTCGCAGCCGCGCAGGAACCACGCTGCGGCGACGATCACCAGCAGCAGGCCAGAGAGCTCGATGGTGGTCATCACCAGGTTGGCCGACAGCGACTCCCTGATGCCCCGCGCATTGAGCGCGCATTGAGCAGGCCGATCACCACCAGAAAAACCAGCGCCGCCACATGGGCGGGCATGTCGACAACCGCCGCCAGGTAGTCCCCGGCGAACGCCAGAGACAGCCCCGCCGCGCTGGTAACCGCCGCCGCCAGCATGCAAAAGCCCACCAGAAACGACACCAGCGGCGACTGGTACGCCCTGGCCGCAAACACGGCGGAAGCACCAGCATGGGGGTACTTGGTAACCAGCTCGGCGTACGAACCCGCTGTAAGCAACGCAAAGCCCAGCGCCACCAGCAAAGCCACCCAGACCGCGCCGCCCACCTCTCCAACGATCACTCCTGCCAACGCATACACCCCGGCGCCCAGCACATCGCCGAGAATGAACAATGTCAGCATCGAGCCGGTGATGGCGCGCTTCAACGTGGGAGTTGGCGGCGTATTTGCGGCGGGCATTGTTCACGTCCTGTTTGTCTGTGCAGCCAAGCCAAAGCCAGATGCAGTGCGCCCTTGTAGTCCACTAACAACCGCAAGGCAGAATCACAATTAGAGGGAATCAGCGAAGGTGTGGGAGCGGGCCATGCCCGCGAAAAATCCCAGACACAACCAACCCCCATTCCAAAGAATGGCATCACGCTCGGCCACACCTATCAAGGAAAAAGCAACCAACTCAGCGCCTAGGAAAGATGACTAACGCTCATCCGTCCGCGCCGTACCATTCTCACGCTCTTTCAGCGCATCCTGATCCGAACCCGGATTGCCCGCTGGCGGCGTCCAGTCCACACGATTTTTCTTGGCCTCGGCCTCGTTGCTGCCCTGCTTGGGCTCTGACTTGGCCTTCTCCAACCCCGAGCCATGCCCTGCCCCGGTATCCACCTGCTTGTCGCTGGAAGACTCGAAAGCGGATTCCGATTCGTTATGTTCGACTGCCATGACCACACTCCCGTAACGACGCAGGACATCTGCGCATACAGGTCTGAAAGGGGTAGATAGAGGGAGTGCAACGATTGCGACGAGCGGCATCAGCTAACTTAGCACTGGGCAAATTAGAACCTGTTCGCCGAATAGTTAGCTAATACAAATACACGCGGCATTTGGCGTACTGCTTTAGTGTCCGAAGCCGCTAATATTGCGAAATATTAATCCTACGAAATTGTGGCCTGGTCACTAGTACTCGTTTTCAATTGACACTTATATCCAAACGAATAACAGCGAGGTGTAACAGGCACGCACTAAAGCCAGCAGATATGGGCTATTGCGCTTTGCACGGCACACCGACTTACCCGTGAGTGCCGCTGCTCTCGTCTGTGCAGACTGTTTTTTGGGCCAGCGGAGTGCCGGCCGCTTTTATCTTGCCCTCCACCTATTTTGCGCATTCTGGGCCGCTGGGTTGAATGGCTAATTAGAAAAAGTGGGGGCTCCACCCTCACCGGACAGTGGTGAGCCCCCCAACGAACCCGAGTTAGGCATGGCGTACTACATCTACATCCGCAATTTGGACCGCGCCAGGCGCGCTAGCAGAAACATGTGTTTCGATCCTGCTGCTAAGCTGAGCGCTGTATCAACAAGCCTCGCAGCAGCAGATCCAGAGCGCTGATTACTCGTTTCAATCGCTTGGAACTCTCTCGCTCGGCAATCCAGAACGCCGCCTCGAACAAACTGCCATATATCAGCGATGCCAACGCCCCGGCGTCCGCTTCAGCAACAACACCCTGCTCAATCAGATTTTCGATCAGGCGCTGCATGGACTCGATGTAATGCTGCTTACGAATTCATCGAGAAGACCTTGCAGCTGCAAATCAGCTACTTGCAACGCACCATCGAGGCCGTCCCCCGCGGCGCGGACGACCTCAAGCACCTCGATCTGGACGAGCAGAGTCACGTGATTGTCGTCAGCAACCAGACCCAGTCAGGGCATACGCTAGATAAGTTTTACTTTTCCGATGTCGCGCGCAGGTAGAACTCCTGGAGGCCATGGAGCCCGCACGAGTCGTGCTGCCTCGCCGTGACACCACCCTTCTCAAGCGGAAGGCGCACCACTTGCATCTCATCGACATCAACGACCAGATAAGTATTGACTTCTTATTTTTTTGGCTGTTGAATTCGCGCCCTTATTTCAACCTCCCTTCTCAAGTGGTGAACGAAGTGCCCTGCTCCAGCCAACAAGCCTGATACCGACGACGGTCCATCGTGCCTGATGGCTGCCTGCGCACTTGCGTGGCCGCTTCCCACATTTTGCCCGCCTGAACCCTTGTCGTCGGTTTTCCCAATTGCAATGGAGAAAACCCATGAACATGGATTTCCGCGCCTATGCGCAAAACCTCGAGCTACACAAATACCCACGCACGCCCCACCTGGAGAGCTCTCGCCTGCAGCCGGGCGATACCGATAGCGATCAAGTCTGTTATGCCTCGCTGAGCGGGCAGTGGCTGGTCGTCGAGGAAAAACTGGACGGCGCCAATGCCGGCATCAGTTTCTCCGCGGCCGGTGAACTCCTGCTGCAATCGCGTGGCCACTACCTGACCGGTGGCGGTCGGGAGCGTCAGTTCAACCTGTTCAAGCAGTGGGCCGTGGCCCACGAGGACTGGTTGCTGAGCCGCCTTGAAGACCGCTACGTGCTGTTCGGCGAATGGATGCACAAGAAGCATTCGGTGTTCTATGACCGCCTGCCGCACTTCTTCTGCGAGTTCGATATCTGGGATCGGGCCCATGGCCTGTTCCTGTCGACCGCCGCCCGCCGCCAGTTGCTGCGCGACGGCCCGGTGCTGTCGGTGCCGGTGCTTCATGAAGGGCTAGCACCAGCGCGGCTCAAGGATCTGCTCGAGCTGCTCGGCGATTCCCAGGCCAAGTCGCCGGCATGGCGCAGCGCCTTCGAAGCCATAGTGCAGCGCGAAGGCCTGGACATGGAACGGGCCTGGCGACAGTGCGACAAATCGACGGTGATGGAAGGCCTATACCTGAAGCTCGAAGACGAGAAACAAACCAACGGACGCCTCAAGTGGGTTCGCCAGGACTTCGTCCAGGCGATCCTCGATGCGGACCAGCATCATGCGAACCAGCCGTTCATTCCCAATCTGCTGGCCGACGGGGTAGACCTCTACGCCCCTCGCCTGTCGATGGACTGGAATGGCCAGCGGTCTGGTTACTGAAGGAGAACAACAAAATGGATATTCAACAACTGCAGGGCCTGGTTCCAGAACCGGGCCAGCGCTTCGACGCGCAGGCATGCCTGGAGGCGATTCCGGGCCTGCAACGTTTGGCCAGCACGCCCCAGGACCCGCACTACCATGCCGAGGGCGACGTATGGGTTCATACCTGCATGGTGGTCGAGGCCTTGCTCGCGCAACCGCGCTATCAGCAGGCTACCGAGGAGCAGCGCTTGGTGCTGTTCCTGGCCGCGCTATTGCACGACATCTCGAAGCCGGACACCACGGTGATCGATAGCGAAACCGGGCGCATCGGCCAGCCAGGGCACTCGCGACGCGGCGCCGTGGATGCACGCCTGCTGCTGTGGCGGACTGGCCTGCCCTTCGAGTTGCGCGAGCAGGTCTGCCGGATCATTTCGGTGCACCAATTGCCGTTCTTCGCGCTGTCGGGCAACCGCAGCGGGCAGAGCCCGGAGTTCATCCTGCACAAGCTGTCGTGGGAGCTGCCGGTATGGATGCTCTGCGCGGTCGCGGAAGCGGACATGCAGGGGCGCACCTACGTGGGCAAGCAGGCCGTGCTCGACGAGATCGAGCTGTTTCGCGAGCTGGCCGCCGAGGAAGGCTGCCTGCACGGGCCACGGGCGTTCGTCGATGACTACACCCGGATCCAGTACTTCCGCGGTGCCCGGGTGCATCCCGACTACCCGCTGCATGAGCCGGAAGGCTCGCAGGTCATCATGCTGTCCGGCATGCCGGCCAGTGGCAAGAACACCTGGGTGGCCAAACACCACCCGGATCTGCCGGTGATCTCCTTCGACGACGCCCGCGAGGCCCTGGGCCTGCGCCATGGCGAGAACGAAGGCGCCGCCGCGCACTTCGCCATCGACCGGGCCAAGTCGCTGCTGCGCGAGAAACAGCCCTTTGTCTGGAACTCCACGCACCTGTCGGCGCAGATGCGCAAGAAGACCCTCGACCTGCTGTACGCCTACCAGGCCAAGGTGCAGATCCAGTATCTGGAAATGCCAGAGAAGGAGATTTACCGACGCAACAGCCGGCGCGACACCAGCCTGCGTAACGAGGATATTCGCCGCATGCTGTTCAAGTGGGAAGTGCCCCTGCCAAGCGAGGCGCACCAGGTTCACTACTGAAACTGACGTGAGCAGAGATGAGATAAGAGCTCTCAATATCGCTCACAAATTTATAGCAATGTATCCAGCTGCTTAGGGTCGACTTCCATAGCGAGCGCTCAATGGGTGGGCGCCCAATACCAGGATCAGTTTTTCCCATGCGATACGCAGTACTTCGTCCGCTCAGTTTGCTCAACCGGATCAATCGCAAAGCGTGCATCACCCTCACCGCTATAGCCGGTTTTACGATTTTATCGGGCTGCGTAGCCAATGATGAAAGCGGGAGCGACGCTTTATCTAACGGCTCTCAGATGGTCTCAACCAGCACCAAACTTTCGCCCCTTAACGAAAGCGATATCACGGGAAATCCGGTTAAGGGAGAGCTTGTATGCACTTTCTCCGCCGGGCGCAGCACGTTCTTGTACGGTGCCGGAAACGTGGCAACCAAGGGTGACTCAGAGGGGATTCTGAAGTTCGGCGACCAGGTGATAAAGGTCCACGCCCCGGGTGGGTTCGACTCCATGCAACATGGCACCCTATTCAAGGGCGAGCGTGTGGTGGCCGAAGTGAAGCTGAAGGAGAAGGAGAAAGCCGATCAGCCTGAGAAAGCTGGAACTGACGGAGCGGCCTCCTTCCCTGCCGCAACCCTCACCTACATCCGAAATGACAGTTCGATGCGTGCCATTGAGGGCAACTGGGAGTGCGGACCTTGATTCGGTCCTGCCTTGCACCACTTCTCCTGAGACTTCAGCACTTGCCCCCCAGCGCTCTGCACCGCTGAAAAGATATGAGCAAGCGCAATAAAGCCCGCTGATGCGGGCTTTCTTTCTTGTTAATCCTGGCTGGAAGCGCGTGCCGCACGCGTGACAAAGCTACGTACGGCGCCATTCTTCCAGCTTGGTCAAAGGTTAGGCAGCAGCAAAAATGTGCCAGGCTGGCGACGTTAGGCCATTAAAAATGACCCGGTGATGATATTGACGCCCTTGAGGCCGCCCCATGAGTGAAGCATCAGGCGCTTGCAGATCAGCGGCAGTAGCTGAGCGGCCTCAGCCCTGGGTCAGAAGACGCTGAACCATGCCCTTCAGCTCCTTTGCCGCGAAGGGCTTCAGCAGTAGTTCGGTCTGTCCGCTTTTCAGCGCGATCGCCGGGACGGCATTTTCCACGAAGCCTGAAATAAACAGCACTTTGAGCGTCGGGCACCTGTCGAGCGCGGTCACAGCCAATTCGTCACCACTCATGCCACCGGGCAAGCCGATGTCCGTGATAAGTAACACTGCATCGGATTCACCCGCCAACTCCAGTAACGCTTGTGCAGCGGTTCCGACCTTTGTGACTCGATAGCCCACCTCCTCCAACGTCTCGGCGATGAGGTCACGAATGGCAATCTCATCGTCGACCACAAGCACTCTGGCGTTATCCACCGGGAAATCGTACTCATCAGTGGTAGACACGCCGGCATCGACGCTTGAGTTCTGACTGTGATGCAGTGGCAGCAGAAGACTTACCGAAGTGCCCTTTCCCACTACCGATTCGATCCAAGCATCACCCGATGATTGCTGAGCAAAGCCATACACCATTGAAAGACCGAGGCCTGTACCAGAGCCTAGGGGTTTGGTGGTAAAGAATGGATCAAACGCCCGTTCAAGCACGCTTTGTGGCATCCCCATACCTGTATCCGTTACTCGAAAAAGTGCGTATTGCCCAGCGTTCAGAGTTGCAGTGCGCTGGGAAGTATCTATACGGGTCTGTCGGATTTCGATCTGCAGCCGGCCTCCGTGAGGCATGGCATCGCGCGCGTTGATGCACAGGTTCAGTATCGCGTTTTCCAGCTGATGGGCATCACAAAAGCACAGCAAGGCGTTTTCCGGTGCGAGTATCTCCAGTTCTATCCGCGGTGTGAGGGTTCTGCTGATCAGCTCTCTCATATCCTGAGCCAGCATCGCGAGGTCCACGACTGAACTGGCCAAGGGCTGACGCCTTGCATAGGCCAGCAGTCGGTGCGTCAGCGAGGCAGCACGACCGGACGCAGTACGGGCGAGTCCGAGGTATCGAGGCAGCTCCTCTTGATTTCCCTGGGCGATACGCTGCTCCAACATATCCAGGCTGCCAGTGATCACAGTGAGCAGGTTATTGAAGTCGTGAGCCAGTCCTCCTGTTAGCTGGCCCACAGCTTCCATCTTTTGGCTTTGCTGCAACTGCGAGCTTACTTTTTCGAGCGCTTCCTGACGTTCCTTGTTCAAGGTGATGTCCCGTGCGACCGCGAAGTACAGCCCCTGTCGACGTGTAATTCTCCAATTCAGGTGGAGCGGTTTGCCATTGGTGCGGAACCCTTGGGTATCAAGCTCTGCAATCCCCCCTTTGCCAAGCGTGCGCAGCGCATCCGACAGTTGTGATGGGGAGATGAAGCTGAAAAACGCACCGTTCTTGAGCGCCTGCTCAGAATGCCCAGTTTCACTTTGCCAGGTCGGATTCATCGCCACCACGTCGCCACCCTCGGACAGCGTACAGATCAGGTCAGGGGACACATTCCAGATGCCATCGCGCTCCAGAGTACGACGCTCGACCTCCTGTTCCAGACGGTCATTGACACCGGAGAGCGTGTTCAGGGTTCTTCGGAACAAGGCGCAGACAATGGCCATACCGAACGTGACCAAGGCGAAACTCGCGCTGCTGAGCCAGGCGGTCAAGCCATCGTTGAGGCCGATTTCGCCAATGAAAAAGTAGTGGGCTGTGAGCACTGCCAGAACGCAGCCCAGAAGAGACGGGACCACACCGAAGCAGAAACCAACGAGCATCAGACCAGGAATGAAAAACAGGTACGGTAGCGCCGTGAAGGGAAGCTGAGTGCGCACGATTCCACAAAGAGCTATGACCACGACAGTGCCCACATAGCGAATCGGCGTGCTTGGTTGAATCCGCGCCAGTCGGCGTACCAGCTCAAGGCTGCGAGAGAGGAAATTAATCAAATGTGGCTCCGTTAGGGCCGGGTGGAAAGATCGAATGCTAGTGGTGAACAGCCGATACGGCGAAGATTTGTCATCGCCGGGATTTATCGGCAATCAGTGCTTCAGCTTTAAGCAATTCACAGTCAAAGCCTATAGTTTCTAACTAAGAGCGTGATGGCTAACTACAATTGTGGATGTATGGCGAGGTGATAAGCTCAAGGCACTCCATGAACACCTAAGCAAGGTGTTCCCAGCATCCCTGTACCCCGTAGTAGCCAACATGACCACGTGCAACTTATCACCTGAAGAAGAACGAGCACGCCTAGTCGACGTAGATCGCTTGACCTCGGATCTGGAGAGTGGCTCGGACCCTGTGCTCAATGGCATCGTTGCAATGGTTTCCAGCTATTTTAGTGTGCCCACTTCTTTGGTCAGCATCATCGAACGCGAGTATCAGGTTTTCAAAGCGCGTGTGGGCATGGAGCCTGAACGGACGTCGCGGGAAATGTCTTTCTGCGTGCACGACCTCGATAAAGGGGCAGTACTGGAAATATGCAATCCTGCCACCGACCCGCGTTTCTCGGACAACCCCCTCGTGACGGGCGCGCCGTTCATACGCTATTACGCGGGTACCCCACTGACCATCCAATCAGGGCGCAATCTGGGCAGGCTCTGCGTGATCGACCATGAGGCCCGCGCGCCAATGGACGAGCAAGGCCGAACTCTGCTACGTAACGCGGCCAAGGTTGTGGTGGCGCGACTGGAATCCATACATCGCTCGCACTACATCGACCCAATGACAGGTTTACCCAACCGCCAGCGGTTTGAAGCGGACATTTTGCAGGCAGCTGAGCAGGATGACCGAGTCGCTATCCTTATCGAGCCGCTATCCGCAATAGCGCTGGACCGTTTGGCAAAGTCCCTTGGGAGAGAGTTTTTCACCAATTTCATGCTGGCGGTCAAAGAACTGCTACTGGAGTTGCTGCCCACTGGAGCACGCTTGTACCGCTCCGGCACCTTGGGCTTTGTCGTACTCTTGAGCCGTCGGACACTGTCGATATCCAACCTAGTCGACAGCGTGGTGCACGCTTTCCAACGGCCTATGTACTGCGCGGACATTCCCGTTTTTTCCGACGTAGGGATCTGCGTACTGCAGCTTGAACGCGAAACCGGCGCATCCAAAGACGTCCTGCGTTTGATGTCCAGCATTACCGATACTGCGCGTCGGAGTGAGCGACGTTGGCTCGATTATGATCCTGTGATCGATTCAGGTCTGCGTCGCAGCACGGCAGTGCTCAATGACATCGAAGCGGCCCTTGCCGCCTCAGATCAGTTTCGACTGGTCTATCAGCCTCGTATCGACCTGGGCAGCAACCGATGCGTTGCCGTCGAGGCGCTGCTACGGTGGTCGCACCCTACGCTGGGTGAGATAAGCCCCGCTGAATTCATCCCGCTGGCCGAAACCACGGCCTCTATTCGTCACATCACTAGCTGGGTAGTGCGACGCGTCTGCAAGCAGTTGTCGGATTGGCATGCTCAGGGCCTGGAAATGACTGCCTCCTTGAACGTATCTGCCCTGGATTTGACCGACGGGCATCTGTTCGATCAGCTGGTCGAAGCACTGGAAGCGTTCGGGGTAGCCCCAAGGTTGATCGAGCTCGAATTCACCGAGAGTGTCCTGGTAACCGATTTTGAGACCGTGCGAGTTCAGCTGCAGCGTTTTCGTGATCTGGGCGTGGGCATTGGGATCGACGACTTTGGCAGTGGTTACAGCAACTGGGCCTACTTGCGCCAGATCCCGGCAACCAGCGTCAAGCTCGATCGCTCACTGCTGGCTGATCTCCAACCGGGTAACAGCGAATGGCACATCATCCGGGGCCTGATCAGCTTGGTGCGGGACCTTAGCCTGATCGTCGTGGCTGAAGGGGTTGAAACAGATTTGCATTACCACCTGCTGCGCGGCTGGGGCTGTCAGCAGGGTCAGGGCTATTACTTCGCCAAGCCATTGTCACCGGTCGACCTCATTGACTGGCTTAAAAAAGGTGGCGGGCTCTCATAGCACCATTGCTGAGGTACTTACTTTTTCCCTAAAAGGCTGGAAGGAATTCACGCCGCGTCAAACAACACCAACTTGAAGTTGATCAATTTTTGGGAATTGAGGTCAGAAGAAATCCCTCTTCTTCCTGACGCAGAGCTGTCAGAGCTCTAAAGTAATCGAAGCCAAAGGTACGGCGGATTGCTGCCCCGGTATAAAAGCAGCTAACAGCCATCGAGCCAAAGGCTAGGTGGGTTGCATTCAGATGATAATTTTATACGTGGATCCGCATCTTCAACGACCTCTAACGATATTTCGCAAGAAGAATTCTCCACCCACCCTTAGCCGTTGCATTGAGGTCATCATGTTCGGTTCACAGCTTCGCAATGAGTTGCAAGCCTACAAAAATCGCTTTGAAAACGTTGATCAGAAAATGGCGGCGATTCGCAGCAGTATGGCGATGATTGTGTTCACTCCGACTGGAGAGATCGTGGACGCAAATCAGGCATTTCTGAACGTAGTGGGTTATCACCTCGAGGAAGTGGTAGGTCAGCACCACCGAATTTTTTGCCCTGTAAGCTTGGTGAATAGCCCGGAATATCGCCAATTCTGGAGCCGACTCTCCAAGGGTGAAAGTTTCAGCAGCCGCTTTATGCGGCTGACCAAAGATGGCAGCGAGATCTGGCTTGAAGCGACCTATATGCCGGTGCACAACGGCGCGGGTCAGGTGGTGAGCGTTATCAAAATCGCAGCCGATATCACCAGGCAGATACAGGCAGACAACAAACAAACCAGCCTGCTTAGCGCCATTGATCGCTCAATGGCCGTAATTGAATTCAATCTGAACGGTGAGGTACTCGAAGCAAACGAAAACTTCCTGAAGACCATGGGTTACCGTTTGGACGAGATTCGTGGCAAGCACCACCGCCTGTTTTGCGAACCTGCGGAGGTTAACAGCGATGACTATCGCCGTTTTTGGCAGCGTTTGAATCAGGGCGACTACATACACGAAGTTTTCAAGCGCGTTGCCAAAAATGGCCGTGTTGTATGGCTTAGAGCGACTTACAATCCTCTTTATGATGTTGCCGGAAAACTCTATGGAGTTGTTAAGTTCGCGAGTGATATCACCGCGCAGGTAGAACGCCGAAACGCTGAGTCGGAAGCCGCGCAATTGGCCTATGAGATAGCCCGGGAAACGGATGAGAGCTCGGTAAAGGGGGCTGCCACTGTAGATGAGACGATGCAGGTAGTTCGCGGAATTTCCGAAGAGCTCGATAAGGCATCTGAGCAAATCAGCGCACTCAGTATTCAATCGGAACGCATCAACAGTATTGTTCAGGTCATCAAGGGCATCGCCGATCAGACCAATTTACTCGCACTCAATGCAGCGATTGAGGCTGCCAGAGCGGGCGAACTTGGGCGGGGCTTCGCCGTGGTGGCAGATGAAGTTCGTAACCTGGCGTCTCGAACCAGCCAAGCTACCGTGGAAATCAACGAAGTTGTTCAACTGAACCAGAACCTGACGCAGAGCGCTGTAGCGAGCATGCTAGGTAGCCAGGAGAAAGTGAAGAAAGGTGTTGCCCTAGCAGGCCAGGCCGGAGACGTCATGCTTGAAATCCGCGCAGAGGCAAAGCGGGTAGTAAGCGCCGTCGGGCAACTGCGGCAGACCGTTCAAGAATAGGCCAGAGACCACAACAGACGCCACAAGAAGGCCGAGGATCGCTGGATAGTTTTGCGCAGCTTTTGCGCCAGTGTTGCGCAAGCCCTGAAATGAAAAAATCCAAGCACCGCTAAGTGCTTGGATTCTAGGGTATTTTGGTCGGGACGGAGTGATTCGAACACTCGACCCCTTGCACCCCATGCCGGAGGTCGACCTTATAAACCATTGATTTTAATTGGATAATTTTGAGCGCTCGCTGCAGCCAATGCTCTACTCTATCCGACGGTATTCAACAATTCCCCGCAAAAGTCCCTGGCCGAGTTTCGGTATTCTGACTACGAACACGCAAATGGCCACTACAGACATATCTTTCATTCAGGACTCACCACCCATACAACTGGCAACACATCTAAAGGAGCCCGCTAAGCCATCCAAACCCGACTCAGATACCCAGAACCCAGATACTTAGGACACCGACTACAGCAACCTCTCGCAGAACCAACCTACGCTCGCGTGTAACGCCCCCTCCAATCAATGTGAGCTTACTCGAGAGCTTCCTTCCTAAAACGGTAGAACCTAACATTGGTCCGTCATTGATAAATCCACCGCTGAAGATCCTCCAGGTTCGCTACCACAATCTGCTGAGCAGCAGCCTTAGCCTGAATCTTATTCGGGTCTATCTGGTATCGCTGCAGCACGTACTGCACCAGAGCACCACGACTTGGAATTAGTAACTGCTCCCGTTGCATGCCGTAATCCTGAGCGACAATAGCCTTCTGCTCAGGCTTTAGCCGAGGATCGGGCTCTATTATCACCGTCACCTCAGTGCACCAACCTGCATCCTGTTCTCGCTCGTGCTCGGAGACGTCGAGTACATCTGGCTCTCCACGGAAGCGACTAAGGACAAAGTCTCGATAGTCCCGATTTTTCTCGCAGAAGGCTCGAGCATGCCAACGCATCCCGGTATAGATGAGGGTATGCGGCGCGATGAGGCGTGTCTCCGGCACCGGGTTGGCGAGTGAAACGTATTCACACTCCAACCGCAGTCCTTCGCGGCAGGCCTTCAGCAGGGGACGGAGCACTTCAGGCCGCACGGAGCGATCCGGCACCTTCAGCACTTCGGTATGCGCATAAGCCAGGGCAAGCCCATCGATGTGTGGTGCCCGTTCCTTGTTCTCACTCAGCAGGTGCAGGTAAGCACTGGCACTATTCTCGATAAATTTCGGCGCGAACTTGAGATTGGGGACATAGCCTTTCAAATGCCTGTCATATGTCAGGTTTTTAGGCGCATGCTCGGTGATGTACGTGTTGATGTCCTTAGATGCTTGCTGTCGGCTGATACCGAAGCTCTGCATCAGGTGCCCCGTGGTTAGCCTCCCTTCCCACCAGGCGACAGTCTCGATCAGCCGATAACGCAGTGCCAGATCCCAACGGATAGATGTGATCGACTGCTTCCGCTTCATTGTGTCCCCTTGTGCTCGAAAACTTTACCTGTACAGGTAAACATCATAGATATGTCGTTAAAAGCTACATACCCTTGCTCCGTCATTCAATGACTTTGGCAAGGAGCGTACTCAAATGGAACTGAAGGCAGCGCTGGTGATTATGCTGGTACCGGTCGCACTCATCATGTTGCTGATTTGGGGCGCATGGAAATTGGAACAGCCCGTTCAACTGCGACAGAAACTCGAAGCGCAGTTCGAGGGTGTGCTGAGTGCACATAACGCGCTGGTAATGCATAACCGCGAGTTGAGTGCCGCCTTGCGCGCCGAACGGGCTCACGCGCAGCAGTTGCAGCGCCAGATGATGCTTATCAACTCGATTGAAGATCTCAAAGGAGTGGAAGATGAATCATGAGATACCCAACAACAACACCGCTCGCAGAGATGAGGGCCGACTGGGGTACTTGCTACGGCTTGAGTGACAATGAACGTTTTTGAACCTGGAGGGGCACATGAAGAATCTTTTTGCGGTTATCGGTTTCATTGTTGTCGTCAAGAGGGGCTACGAACTGTACCGCGAGTACAGCGAATTGAAGCGAGAGCGGGAGGAGCGGACAGCAGGTTAGAAGCGCCAGTCAGGGTGGGTATTGGGACAGACCAGTAAACCGTCACGGTACTGACGCTTAGAGCTCCATTAATGCCTAGCGTCAGACCTTCATCGACGCATGAACCAGGCAGGGCCAGCCCCAACAAACGGATAGCACATCGCTACCCAGTTGAGTAACATCGGCCTTCTCGGCGTCGAGCAGCTGTTTACCAGTTGACGAATCAGAACAAGGAAGTCTCATGCAACAAGGGACAATATCCTGCCAGATCAGGATACGCGCACTCAGCCAGGCCACTGTTTCCCACACATCAGTGGTAGCGCCATACGCAAGCAGACTGAGGTACCTCCATAGAGGATCCTCTGCAACGCATATCTCTATATTTCAAACCTCCGACGCAATCATCGCGATATGCAACGCGCCCTATCCATCCTTATTGATTAAGGAGTATTGCCTTTGAACACTCCCTTTGACCCCTCAAAATTTACAACGCCCAAAGCCAAACCACTACCGGTCATTCTCTTGCTCGATGTCAGCGGTAGCATGAGCGGTGAAAAGATTCAAAACCTCAATGACGCGGTGCGCGACATGCTCAACGTGTTCCGTGGCAACGAGACCAGCGAGACTGAAATTTGGGTCTCGATCATCACGTTCGGCTCGAAGGTAACGCTGCATCAACCCCTGGCCAGTACCAACGACATTCAGTGGGAGGCACTTGCAGCCGGCGGCATGACCCCACTGGGTGTCGCGCTTGAAATGGCTAAGGCAATGATCGAAGACAAGGACGTCGTACCCTCGCGCGCTTATCGTCCGACCGTGGTGCTGGTCTCGGATGGACAACCCGACAAGGGCTGGCAAGGCGCGTTGCGCGAGTTCGTCAACGACGGCCGCTCCGCAAAATGCGACCGCATGGCCATGGCCATCGGTGCCGACGCCGACAAGGCCGTGCTCGGTGCATTCATCGAGGGCACGCAGCACCCGCTCTTCTTCGCAGAGAATGCCCGGCAACTGAAGGACTTCTTCAAGTTCGTGACCATGTCGGTAACCCTCCGCGCCAAGTCGCAGACACCCAACGTCATACCTCCGGCGAGTTCGATCGATGTCCAGCCAGCAACCATCGGCGCCCGGCAGGAAGCAACGGTATTGACCACACCCGAAGCAGACGACGGAGGCTACTGGTAATGGCACAGGCAATCGGGGATCCGGAAGAACTGGAGCGCTTCGCGCAGGCGTTGCAGCGATTCACCGACTCGCTCAACGACAATGTTGGCGCCCTGGACGGCGCCTTCCAGTCGCTCGGTGACACCTGGCAGGACGAGAAACGTTACCAGTTCGAGGAAGAGTTCAACATGCTCGTCCAGCAACTCCATCAGTTCAATGCGAACGCGACAGAACAGGTGCCCTACTTGATCGCCCTGGCGTCGCGCCTGCGCGACTACCTTCAAAGCTGAGGACCTAGCAAGGGCAATGGCACTCGTATCCATAGGGCAAGTGAAAAATCTCGAAGACCTCGTGCGCGACCTGCAGGCCGTTCATGAGAGCCTGGAGGCATCCTGCCGTGCACAGGTTGCCCTGGCAGAGCACAAGTACGAAGACGCTCAAAACGCCTCCCGGCACAGCGAGAGCTTGCTGGACGACGCCATGCAGCAGGAACTGGACGCCACCCAGGTGTCCGAGGACGCCCAGCAGGCCGTGGACACCGCATACGCCAGTCTCGACGCCGCCGAGAGTTCGCTGTCCAGTTGTATCGCCCAACCGCTCGACGAAGACGGGTCGAGTCCTGATTGCTCCTGGGAGCACGACTGCGCTGAACAGGCCAGGGCCGAGGTGGACCAGGCTTGCAACGCGCTGGAGCAGGCACGGGCCGACCTCGAACGGGCCATGAAGAACCGAATGGCCATGGAACGTCGTCTGGAAATGACCAGGCAGGCGGCCTCGATGGCTGCGCAGGCACTGGCGCAAGCGCAGCAGGAGTGCAATGCACGGCTTCTCTGCGTCGGCCAGGCCATCGATCTCGGTGTTGCACGCCTTTCAGCTGCCCAGCAAGCGCTGGAGGCCTACCTCGCGACCCATCCCGTCGCTGCGGACTTCCGTTCCTGGCTGAAGTGGGACCCGGTGAAACAGGGTGGTGTCGTCACACCGGATGTACTGCGGGATCGAATGAACCTGTCGGCGGAGCATCGGCAGATGCTCCAGGAATACCTGTACGAACGAAATCCCGAGTATCGGGCGAAGGTCGACAGGTTCCGCGAGCAATGGGTTGCCGCGAAAGGCGATGTCGAGCGCAACGGGGTCGTGCGCAAGATCCGCATAGAGCTGTGCGGCGAATTCGGTGAGCAATTGGCTCGCCACGCCCTGGCGCCACTGGGTGGTCGCATCGAGACACAAGGGCGGACGTTCGTTGGCGACAACGGCCGGTACACCAAGACCGACCTGCTGATAACTGACCTGCGCGTCCCGGTCGTACTGGGGCGTGGTCCGGGCATGGGGGCACCGGTGGGCGGTTCGCTGGCGTTGGAGGTGAAGTGCGGCAAGGCCCAGTACCTCTACGCGCAAAAGGACCACATGGTGTTCCAGGCCGAAGGACACAAGCAAGCGGATGCGCAATGCACGCTCTGCTCGCGGGACATCAAGGACCTTTCGCCCGAGAAAGAGAAAGAACTGCGCAATGCCTTGCGCGAGGCGGGCTCGCCTCTGATAGGCATGCTGCCGAGCAAGAACGAGATAGACCTGTCCTGTCTTGATTTCATCCGCCAGAGCCAGGAGGAACAGCCATGAAAGTGCGATTTGCCGTAGTGGAGCCTGCCATCCTTGAACAGGTCCGGGCAGGAGTGGAGCAGTTGCAGCGCGCGGTCGATACCGGCGACATGGATGACGTGGACGAGGCCACGGCGCAATTGCTGGAGTTGACTGCAGGCTGCCGCTCGATCGACGTGTCCGAGGAGCGGTGGCAGAGGTTCCTGAGCGAAATCAGGCGCGAGGATCCGGACTTCGAATCCCGTTACCTGCTGCCGGGCGAGCGTTGTGCTTCGTTGCTTCCAGGAATCGCCAGCGATGCGCATGTCCTGGAACTCCCCATGGACGATGAGTCGGGAGATGCCGATGTTTGACGATGTCATGGGACTGATGGCGGCCTGCGCAAACAGGTTCAACGCTGGGGTGCGGGATGGATTCGGCACCTCCATCGCCAGCGAAGTGCTCTTCCCGATCCAAGAGAACATCGCCTACCTGCGCAGTTTCAGCGAAGACTACCAGCGTCAGGTCACGGCCATCGACGGTCTCCTCGAGGAAGCGCAAGGGGTCGGCGCACTGCAAGGGGAGCGTGACGCATGAAGGGATCGCCCGAGCATCCGGACCCGATTGTCTCACGGGCCATGCAAGCCATCGCCGACTATCAGGAAGGCCTCGCCCGCATCGACCGCGAATTCGATGCGGCCGCGACCCGGAGAAAGCAAACCCTTCAGGGGCTGCGCAAAGATGTGCAAACCGCCCTGGCCGCCTCGACGGAAGAGGCCCTACGGCGGCTCGCTGATGAAGAAAGACAGACAACCGCCAGCCGCGCCCAGCGGACAACGGCTTGGCGATCAGCCTTCGTTCGGCAATGGGAGGGAATCGCCACCGACGCGCTGCGTGCGAGCGGGCGGCTTCGCCGCGAACAGCCAGCGTTGACGGATCTGGTCCCTACAACGCCATGGGCGGTCACGGAAATGCCTGCGCGCCTGTATCTCGGCTCCCGGCAACTGGGCTTCGAGGATCTCTGCTGTTCGACGCCAAACGCCATCCCCTTCCCGTTCTCCAGCGCCCTGGCGTTTTCCCAAGGCAACACGGGCCACACGCAGTGGGTATCCGGCCTGCTGCTGCGCTTGCTCTCTGCCCTGCCCCCGGCGCAGCTGGAGCTGACGTTCATCGATCCGCTGCGACTGGGACAATCGGTCGAGCCGTTCCTGCCCCTGCTCAAGGTCGAGCAACTGGTTCCGGCACAACGGGTGCTGACGCGCGCGGACGAGATCGAGTCTGCGCTCGGCCGGCTGACGGATGACATTGAGGAACTGCTCCAGCATCGCTTCAATGACGAGTCCGCCAACTGGTCTGCGTACAACGCGAAGAACCCCGACTGCCGTCTTGCGTACAAGGTGCTGATGCTGTTCGATGCGCCGGAGCAACTGTCCGAAAAAAGCCTGTGGTTCCTCCAACGATTGTGCGAGAACGGCCCGCGCTGCGGCGTCCTGCCGATCATCGCGATCGACGAGTACCGCTTGCAGGACCAGCGCTACGAGAAATTCCGCGCAACCGCAGCACAGGCGGTCGCAGCGTTTGACGCCCTGTTCGCGACCTCGTCCGGCGCGCGCAACGGCCTTTCATCGAGCTGCACGTCTGAGCAATGGCCCAGTCAAGAACAGCTTGGCCCCTACCTTTCGGCGCTCGCCGAAGAGTGCGCCCGGCAGGCGCGCTTCAGCCGGTCCATGGAGGATCTTTGGTCCGGTTTCTCCAAGAGCGCCACGACCTGCGCAGGCTTCGACATCCCGATCGGCTGGACGGCCGCCGGCGCGCCCGCTTCCTTCGTCCTCGGTGCCACGACGTCCGAACACCATGCACTGCTCGCAGGCAAGACCGGGTCAGGCAAGTCGAACCTGCTGCACGTCCTGATCCACTCCCTGTGCCAGCGCTATTCGCCGGCGGAAGTCGACCTTTACCTGCTGGATTACAAGGAATCGACGGAATTCAACATCTATGCTGACCCGCCCCTTCCCCATGCCCGGCTGGTCGCCACGGAAAGCGATCCCGAATACGGAGTCACGGTCCTTCGCCACCTGGTGGGTGAACTGCAGAGGCGCGGACACGTATTCAAGGAAAACAAGGTCTCCGACTTCGCCAAATTCCGCGCCAGCTCCGGTGAGCAGCTACCCAGGATCCTCCTGGTCATCGACGAGTTCCAGGTGCTCTTCGCCGGCACACGCCCGGTAGCGGAGGCGGCAGAACAATTCCTGTCGCAACTGTTGAAGCAGGGGCGCTCATTTGGCATTCATGTCCTGCTCGCCACGCAGACCCTCAAGGGCATAAACGCCATGTCTCTGGGCAGCATCATCACCCAGCTGGGCTGCCGCATTGCCCTGGCCTGCGGCCAGGAAGACTCGGCGATGATCCTGGGCGCGAACAACTGGGCCGCGTCGGAGCTGCAGAGCCCGCCCGAAGGCATCATCAACAATTCCAACGGAGCCAGGTCCGGCAACGTCAAGTTCCTGATACCCCTGGCAGACAGCGACATCTGCCGCGAACACATCAGCACGCTGGCGCAGCATGCCGCGCGCCAGGGCATGGCGGACAAGACCAAGATCTTCAATGGCGCCAGCCTGCCTGAGTCGCCTTGCGCCACTACCTACCAGAAGGTCTGCGCACCAGACGGCGCCCTGCTCCTCGGGCAACAGCTGACGTTCGACGCCGAGATGCTCACGGTTCCGCTCATCCAGCGCCCGGCCTTCAATGTCCTGTTCAGCGGCTACAACGATGCCATCCACGACGGCCTGCTCAACGCAACGCTGTCCAGTCTGGTCGAATCCAACCGTTTCGACGAGATCATTTACTTCAACGCTCGTGGGGTCACCGCGATCGGCGGGTTCACCTCAGCCACGCGCGCGCCGGGCAGTCCCGTACAGGTATTCGATGACATCGCGGCACTCCCGTTGCAGGCGGTCGCCGACGCCATTGGCAGTCGCCGCGTCGCCTTGATCATCGACGGTCTCGATTCGGAAAAGCTGCTGCATCCACAGACCGCCTTCAGGGCCCCAAAGCCGGGTGAGCCGCCCTCCCCCGGCGATCTGCTCAAGCGCATTGCCGAGGATGGCCCGCGCCAGGGGGTGTTCGTATTCGCCTTCGTCGAGCGCTGGCAGCGCTGCGCATCGACCTGCAAGGACCTTCTTTCGTGCTTCGAACTGCGCCTGGGGTATTGCATGAGCGAAGACGACGCCGGCTCGCTGGTCTCCGCCGGCATCGGCAAGTTCAAAGGTCTCGAAAAGCCCAACCGGGCCGTTCTGGTGAACCGAATGACCAGTGAAACGACCTGGTTCCGCCCCTACGTCGCCAAGAGTTCCCTATGAAGAAGTTTCTACTCACCTGGTATGGCATCACGGACTTTCGCGCGTCGCTGGGATTCGAAAGCACGGAAGGTCCGATTGCCGCAGCGCTGGCGGCAGAGGACTATAGCGAAATCGTCATTCTTGGCTACACGCGAAACGACCTCCAGGATCACGTGTCGACACCCACCTGCGCGGACCTGGCGACACGGCTGGCGGCGATCCATGCTGCCAACCAGCAACAGGATCGCGGCGTTACCAACGACTTCGTCTCCACTTTCGCCAATACGCCTGCCGCCCACGCGCACTTCACCCGTTGGCTGGAGGCGCAACTCCCAAGGTTCGGCAGGCAGGCGCGCATTTCGCTGAAGAGCGAAACGCTCCGCGAGCTGAACGACTCCGAAGGCATCTACGCCTGTGCCATGCGCGCCCTGGATTTCGTCGCCAAGGCCGCTGGCGAGAAACTCGTGACGCTGTACCTGAGCCCTGGCACGCCGGTCATGGCGTTCATGTGGGCACTGGCGGCCCTGGCCCATCCTCACCTGAAGAAACGCCTCATCGTCTCGCCCATTGTCGGCAAACCGCCGGAAGCCATTGCCCTGCCCGCCGAATGGCTGGAGCGCCACGGCGCCAGCCAGGCGGCGATCGGCAATGCCCACGAAGGGTTCGCCGTGACCTATCACCTGTTCGGCGAGCAACGCATGCCATCGCTGCTGGGCATCCGCCAGTTCGCCTCGGACCGGCATGTGTTCGTGAACTCCCAGGACTTCCCGGCGACCTGCATGGGCGCGTTCATCCAGGAAGCGGACTTCGACGAACTCCCGGTCGACCCGTGGGACGCCAAGGACGTGCAGGAAAGGATCATCGCCCACGCCAGGACCTTGCCGCCTGGCGCGCGTATCGGTGTGAACCTTACCGGCGGCACCAAGCTGATGTTCGCGGGCGCGCTCTCCGCAGCCCGAGCACTGGGTGCCGTGCCCTTCTACTTCGACAGCCGCAACCAGCGCGTGACCTATGTCGATAGCCTGCGTCGGGAGACCATCCGGCCCATCGACTCGATTGAAACCTTCCTGCTGCTCAATGGCGATGGCCTGAAAGTGTCGACCGTCGAGCCCCAGGACGAGTTATCGCCGGACCGACGCCGCCTGACCAAGACACTGTGGAAATACCGGAGCAAAGTCGCTGACGCCTACCCCGAATTGTGCAGGTACAACAACGAACACGAAAGAAGCCTGCAAAGAGGTGAGCCACTGATACCGTTTCGCATCGAATGCCACGGGTTCGTATTCGCCTTCACTCGGGAAGCCGAGGCATCAGTTGTCGGCAACGGCCTAAACCTGCACTTCAAGCATTGGGCGGACTTCGCCAAATACATGTCCGGTGGCTGGTTCGAAGAGTTCGTCTATCTGCAGTGTAAAACCTACGAGGAGCGCGGCGTCATCCGGGACCTGCGAATCAACCTCACCCTGCAACTTAACCAGGACGGTTCATTCCATCGCGACGTGCAACACAACGAGTTCGACGTCACCTTTACCGACGGGCATTCGCTCTACATCGTCGAGTGCAAGGCGGGCAAGGTCACGCAGGAGCAAGTGATGAAACTGCAGAACCTCGTCCGCTTTTATGGTGGGGTCGAAGGTCGCGGCATCGTCGCCTGCTGCTTCCCTCCAAGGTCGGACTCAGTGCGCAAGAAAATCAGCGACGCGAAGCTGGCACTTTGTTGCGGCGGCTCCTTCCTGGAACAGCTCGATAGCTTGATGAGCGGGATCGCCGCACGCGCCAGGCTGGCCAGGGAGGCGGTATGACGCTCTTTCTGGTGTGCGACACCTCCGGCAGTATGAGCGAGGGAGGCAAGCCATTCATCACGAGGACGGTGGTCACGACTATAGCCCAGTGGATGCTTCTGGCGGGTAGAAAGGAACAGATGAGGTTGTGTGCCTGGGGGACCGAAGCGGCCTTCAACGACTGGACCATGACCGACGACTACCCGGAACACATGCTGGTGTGCCGCGGCACCTCCAGTGCGACCGCCCTGACCCGTCTGCTGGGTGATTCACCGAGCAGAAAAATACTGCTGCTGACCGACGGTTTCTGGTCCAGCACCGATGCCCGACACCTGAAACAGTGGCGGTCGCGGCTTCCCGATGACTCGGTACGCGTCATCAAGATCGGTGCGGACGCCAATCCGCAGCTCAAGGGTCCGGACGTTTTCCTTGCCGAGGACCTGCTCGCTGCGCTGGACGAGTGGCTGGAAGCGCCCTCGGCATGACGCTGTGGAAGAGCTTCGGTGCCAGCGTTCCAGGCCCCGCGCACATGGCTGCCGGCCTCCCCAACCAGGACGCATGGGCAGCCTTCCACCGGGACGAGGGAGACGGCATCGTGGTTTCCGACGGCCTCGGTTCGAAGCCGTTTTCCAGTTTCGGCAGCAATGCAGCCTGCCAGGCTGTAGCACAGGCTTTCCGCTCCCGCACCGAAGCCGACCCGGCGCCCCTGCTACAACGCATTACGTCGAACTGGCTGTCTCTCGTCGCACCACTCGAACCCCGTGATTGCGCCGCCACGTGCCTGTTCGCCTTCCGGGCGGGAAACGGCGTGATCCACCTGGGAATGCTGGGCGATGGCCTGGTCGCCGCAATCAGGTCGGATGGTTCGGTGATGTCCCTGGCGGACGACAAGTCGCAAGGCTTTTCCAACATCACGGCAGCACTTTCCCAGCGTGTGTCCGAACGGGACTGGCAGGTCGCCTCGCTGCCGGAGCGGGATTGCCTGGCCATCCTGCTCTGCTCCGACGGCGTGGCGGACGACCTGGAGGACATTCCCGGCTTCGTGACCGGCTTGATCGATGCGCACCGTTCGCTGGCCGCGGTCACCGCCAGCCGGCATCTTCAAGCGATGCTCGAAAAATGGCCCACCCCAAAGCACAGCGACGACAAGACCATCGCCTGTCTCTGTCGCGAGGAGATTCACCATGGACAAGACTGAAGGAACACCGCCGCTGTGCGACGAATACGGTAATCACCATACGCTTGCCGATGAGCTCGCCAGGGGTGGTCAAGGCGTCGTGTTCCGCACCAAGGACGCGGACCTGGCCATCAAGCAACCGCTCAATCCCCAAGGTGAGCCGGACACCAGCAGCGACCTGCTTCAACGCTTCAAGAATATCCGCCTGCTGCCCCTGCCGCCGCGCATTCCACTGTCGTTACCGCTGGCCATCCTGCGGGATCAGCCAGGTTACGTGATGCGCCTGCTAAACGACATGACGCCCTTCAGCGTCTTCGATCTCGACGGCAAGACGAAAAAGGTCCTCGAAGAACAGCAACTCATTCTTCCTGAATGGCTGGCGAAGGTCCCTGACAGGGACTTGGCATTGCATCTCGTCCATTACGCTCGCACGGGCTCGACCCGGCGCCGCTTGTTCGCGCTGTCGGAATGCGCCGCCATCCTCGCCCGCCTGCATTGTGCGGGCATCGTCTATGGCGACATCTCCAGCAACAACGCCTTCATCGGTGCGCAATCGAACGATGTCTGGCTCATCGATGCCGACAACCTGCGATTTGAATTGGCCAGCGGAGGTATCTCGGTCTACACGCCGGCTTACGGTGCACCGGAAGTGGTGCGGGGCATCGATACCGCGCGCCCACGCTCGGATTGCTGGGCATTTGCCGTCATGGCCTTCAAGATCCTTGCACTCTGCCATCCGTTCATCGGCAAGGCAGTGCTCGAGCCCGAGGAAGGTAACGGTGGCTGGGACTCCGAGCCAGATGAAGACGGCCAGACCGCCGACCTGGATGAACAGGCGTACGCGGGGTATCTGCCCTTCATCGATGACGCGAAGGATGATTCCAACTCTGGGGTTGGCGGGCTGCCGCGTGCGCTGGTGACTACGCATGGGCTTCGCCGGCTCTTCCAGGAAACATTCGGGGCAGGGCGACTACAGCCGCATCGCCGCCCCACCATGGCGCTCTGGGCGATGGAGCTGAAAAAGGCGTTCGACCGCTCGCTGCACTGCAATGCCTGCACGATGAGCTACCTGTTTGACGAACACAACAACTGCCCTTATTGCGGTGCACCCCGTGCGCCGTTTGCCCGCGCCCAGACATCGCGGGGCGAGATCGTGATTCCCTCCACCACCCGGCATTTCGCCCTGCCGCACCGACTTTTCCATCCGTTTTCATTCGAGCATAACGAGACGCAGGCGTACGAGGTCGACCTTGACTTCGCCGCCAGGACGGCACGTCCTGTCCGAGGCACCCCAGCTTTCCCCGATAGCTTGACCTTCACCTTCGAGGCGGGCGTGCAATGAAGTTCCAGGACATACCAGCCGATATCCTTACCATCCGCGTCCGACCGGTTGGCCACGGCTCGGCAGATTGGCGCGACCAGGCCGTCTATTCGATAGAGAACGATCTCTCGCGCCCCGATGAGTTCGACTTGCGTCTAAAGGACTCAATGATCGCGGTGCAGACCGTCACATCTATCGATAACCGGCGGCTGAACGCCGAACTCGCCATTGGCCGCGCACTGCTCGCGCAACTGGCCAATCGTGCTGCCGACGGCAGCATGGAACTGCAGATCGCCTTTTTTTCCGGCCCGTGCCTGGAGATGGGTGAACTGGAAATCGGCGTGGACGACTATGCCGAACGAGCAATTGCAGACATCGAGCGCCGCAGAAACGGTCCTAAGGGTGAACAACTCTACAAGCTGCTGGAGCGCCATTTCTGCTTTCGACAAGGCGACAGCGACTTCTTTTTCCTGACCGCAGGTCCGGCCATCGACGAGATGCTCAAGCCCGACCCCGTCCAGGAAAAGGAAGCAGCAGACGCTAACAACCTGGTGCCGGATCCGGAATCGCAAGCTAGCCAGGACGCAGCGCCCAGCGCCGTACAGCCCGCTCGAAGCCAGCAACCAAACCGCAGCAACTCGTTCTGCATCAGCGGGAATGGATTGCGCTTCGTAGCGACAGAGACGCCGTTACCCCAGGGCAAATCGATTTTCCTCACCACACGCTTGACCAAAGCCCGCAAGCATCCGGACCGTGCACTACGCCTGGTCAAGGGCAAGCTTCACTTCGCAGACTGGAGCCGGACCGGACATATCCGTCTCCTTGCCAAAGCCCAGATGACAGCCCTGACGCAGGACCACGTCAGTTACTTGAGGAAATGGGATGAGTTCGGCGATCTCGAAGGTGAACTGCTGCTGAACAAGGCGCGCCTGGTGGGGGTATTGCACGTCGCCGGCAGCGTCGAGAACAGGGACGGAACCGTGGCCGTACGCGTGACCCAAGCCTCCGAGGCCGCACTCAAGGCCCTGGAAAAGGGCCAGGTCGGCGAACTCCGGTGGGTAGAGGAGCTTCCGGACTATCTGCTGGATCCTGCCCTGCGCTTCAAGGATTTCGCCAGCGGCATCGAGCACACGGCGGAACGGGAACCCGCGCCCCCCCAGGAAGAAACACAGGTCAGAAATAGGCATTACGGGGTGAGCGAGTTCGACAAGGCGTCGAACACTCTCAAGCTCAAGACTGAAAGGCTGCCGGAAAAGTCGGGCATGCTCATCCTCTCCCTAGCAGGCGAGGTTGCCCAGATCAAGCGCCGCCTGGTGGCGCGCCGGATGATTCTCGAAGGCCGGGCCGCCAATCCCCAGGTCGGCCTGCTGATAGAGGAAAAAGGCGTCATTACCCAGACACGCAGGCCGTCACCTGTCAAGCCGCTGACGGCGTTCGTCCTGAACAAGGTCTTCAAGAACACGCCCACGCCAAAACAGTTGGATGCCATCAGCTGTGCCTTGGAAACCCCAGACATCGCCCTTATCCAGGGACCTCCCGGAACCGGCAAGACTACGGTCATCGCGGCCATTCTCGAGCGTTTGAACGAAATGGCGGACAAGCGTGGCATCGCCATCAAGGGCCAGGTGCTGCTGACAGGGTTTCAGCACGACGCGGTCGAGAACATGATCGAGCGCCTGTCGCTCAACAGCCTTCCCGTTCCGAAATTCGGCAAGCGCTCCAATGCAGCCACGGATGACGCCAGCCTATTCGAGGAGCGGCTCGGTGAGTGGTGTGGGAAGCTCGCCGCCGAATTGCGTGACCGCAACCCGCAGATCGCCGAAATCGAACAGGAAACGGAGATCAGGCACATGTACCTGCAATACCTCCAGACGCCGACACGGGTACTCGGCGCCCGCCTTGCCTCCCGAATCGCAGCGCTCGGCATTGCGGTCCTGGGCGAGGAGCGGGTACGTCAGGCCGAGAGCCTGCAAAAGAAAATGGGCCTGGAAGAAAAGCTCAATGACACCAAACACCAATGGCTCGACGTTGTGCGTCGCCTTCGTTGCCGGCCGGAAAGCTTTGCTGACGACGGTCCCGAACGCGCCACCGACGCGCTGGCCGATCTCGGCGAGGTGCTGGACAGCGAGGACCTTGCGTTGCTCGACGATGCCAGCCTGTGGCGTAACGAAAATGGTCTTCCGCCGTTCCTGCAGCGGTTGGCGACACTGAAGAGGACGCTGCTCACCCGCTTCAGCGCCCCCCCGTTTTTTCGCATCGAGAAAGCCAACGACGAGATCGTCGTCCTGGCAGACGTAGCAATCGAGCAGATCAAACTCAAGGGACACTCGGGCCGGGACAGGAAGTCCGCCGCGCTGGCGGAGTTCCTGTCCCAGCTCGACAACAATCCGCGCGCCATGCTGGAGGCTGTATCCGACTACAGCTTTGCCTTCGCCGCGACGTGTCAGCAAAGTGTCAACCGCAGGATGCAATTCCAGAAAGGCATCAAGGGGGGTGACACCAACCTGAACCAGCAGCGCCTGGAATACGAGTACGTGATCGTCGACGAAGCCGCTCGCGTCTCGCCACGTGACCTAATGGTGCCGATGGCACAGGGCAGGCGCATCATCCTGGTCGGCGACCACCGCCAGCTGCCACATATTATCGATGACGAGGTCGCACGCCAGATGGAAGACGGCGAAAACGGCCCGTCGGAAACCGACTGGCTGAAGAAATCGATGTTCCACTACCTGTTCTCGGAACGCCTGAAAACCCTGGAGGAAGGCGACAACATCACTCGCCGGGTCACGCTGGACAGGCAGTACCGCATGCATGAGCTGCTGGGCGACTTCATCAGCCGCAACTTCTACGAGCGCTTCGACCCCTCCGAGAAGTTCAGCTCAGGAAGGCCAACAGTCAATTTTGCCCACGCCCTTCCCGATACCGGCGGAAAACCCGCCGCGTGGTTGAAGGTATCCGTGGAAAAAGGCAAGCACCGACGCAGTGGGACCAGCTGGATTCGCCCGATCGAGGCCACGGTGATCGCGCAACAACTGCTCGCATGGATGAATTGCGAGGCAGGCAAAGACCTGACTTTCGGGGTGATTTCCTTCTACAAGGCGCAGGCCGAGTACATCAGGCAGCAACTCGGCACGCTCGGCGACGATGACAAGCGACTGCGTATCGGTACGGTTGACTCGTTCCAGGGCATGGAGTTCGACGTGGTCTTCCTGTCGACGGTGAGGACCGTGCCGCAGTCGTGGAAACCCTCTACCGATGATCGCGAAAAACAAGCGCAATCACTGTTCGGTCACCTTTGCCTCTACAACCGTCTGAATGTCTCGATGAGCCGCCAAAAAAAACTGCTGGTGGTGGTCGGCGACCCGAGCCTGCTGGAAGGCGATCTTGCAGCCGAGTTCATTCCCGGGCTCGTTGATTTCCATAAGCTCTGCCGCGAACAAGGAGTCGTGCTGGAATGTTGAAACTTCTAGATTACGGCACCCCTGATCCCTTCGGGGCAATTATCGGCCGACGCCGCAATCTGTCCTGGCCCGTCGATGCCTACCGGATCACCCTGCCCAGACCTGACGAAGACGGCCTGAGCCTCAACCCGTTCGAGCAGGTCATCCTCAGTCTGCTCTCCCTTGGGAGGATGACCTCACATGCACTGGCCGAGGACACGTGCATTCCGCGCGACCTGGTCGAAAGCATTCTGTTGCGCCTTCGGGACAGAGGGTTGATCGACGATCTCAACAGCGTCCTCGAAGCGTCCGATAGCAACACAGCAAGTGAGACCAACAACCCGGCATTTGTGACCGCACTGCTGTTTCGCGAACGGGTCAGCGGGCAGGTCCTGCCCTTCATGCAACTGCTGGAGAACCAGCCATTGTGCAAGCAGGAACAGAAGCAGGCCGCCTACAGGATTCGATCCATCAGTACCGGATCCGCACCGCTCACCCAGCGCGATGTGATCAAGGTGGCGCGAGCAATGCAGCGTAGATCCGCAGTTTTCGGGAAGGGGCAGCAATTGCCCGCACTGCACAAGATCGTGATCATGGAGAAGCCGGAACAGTACTACCTGGACTGCCCTATCGCCATTCAGAGACGCGACGGCGAGTTCCGCATCGCAGACCCATTCGGCAACGGGTTTTCACTGATACTTGAACGGGCATTCGAACAGTTGCTAGAGCAGGACGAACGTACGGCGGACTGGCTGGGCAAGTGGAAGGTAGCGCTGCGTCAGCCACGCTCGCCATCCCCCGATCAGCGTGCAAAAGAACCCTTCGACACTCCTTCCAACCAGTTGCGCTACCCCAAGCTCCTCAGCAACTTGCGGCTGCTGCCGAACGCCGCGTTCCGCTCGATCGCCCAGCTCTATGCCGCAGTGGAGTGGTCGTTGTTCCATGCCTGTGCCAGGCGCCCCTTCGAAAATGATATTCAGCGCTTGAAACTCACCCCGCAGGCGGAGCACGCACAACTGCTTGGCCTCGCGGCCAGCGAGGTTGGACTGCTACCACCTGGAGCCGGTTTCAGGCCTGTTCGGGAGGGCAAGCTACGGGACTTTCAGGAGGGAAAGGCAGAGCTGGAAACGCTGCTCGCCCTGAGCATCCTTCGCGCGCAGGACGATGATTCTCATCCTTTGCGGCATCTGGCCGCGCGCGATCCCGCACTGATCAGCCACCTGCTCGAAATCAAGAAGGCACGCGACGAGAAGGGGCATGGGAAAGGCAGTGCCGACGCCCCGGAATCGGAGTTGCTGGCAGAACCGCTGGTGCGCGAGATCATCGAGACCATGGTGCCGGAGGTGGCCTTTTCCCGCGAGCCGACCGCCAGCAGCAACCCTGACGCCTATGCGGACGTGTTGCTGGATGCCCGTGCTGGCATCCAGGACGAGTTTGGCTTCGGCGCATTCAATCGCCTCGGGACGAACGTGAAGGAGCGGCTCGTCCATGCGGAACGGGTCTTTCTCTCTTGGCAGGAGGGAGACGATGCCCTGGCGTTCGCCCGCGACCTCTATGCGGCTGTGCAGTCCGTCCTCGAGCTGTCACTGAACCATTGGCTGCCACCGGACATGGCAGATGCGCTGCTGATCGAGGTAGCGCAAGACAAGGCCAACGCGGCCGGCCTGTGCCATCGACTGCCGTCAAGCCTGCACACCGTGAGGGCTTCGGTTGTACGCCAGACGCTGCAAGGCAGCGGCCAGTCGCTCGGGGCCTGCATGATCGCCTTCCTGCTGATGGCCGACGAGCAGACCCTAAAGTCGATCGCGGCGACCCAACCGACCTTTGTCGACGATGTAGCCGCGCTCATCGCCAGACGCGGGCACGGTAATGAACCACTGCCACTGGCAAGCACGGATGTCGCGAAGCTGCGCGAGGCATCGTACAAAATCATCAAAACATTGATCGAGGTATAGGAAATGGAGCACTCCGAGAGCAGGGAAGACGTCGCGAAGCAGGATGCCGCCGCGCACTTGCTGCGTGACGCCGAAATCGCGCTCCGCGAAGCAGCTATTGCCAAGGGCCAGCAAATCCTGGAGGAAAAAGAGCAGCAGCTGGCTTCCCAGCAAGAGGCCCTCGCCAGAAAAGCCGCCGAACTCAGCAAGCGGGTAGAACAGCTCAAGGTCGTCGAACAGCAACGCGCAGCGAGCCATGACGAAGAGCGCGTAGCTTTGAATACGGAATTGCGCCAGAAGCGCGCCGAAGGCGAGCGCCGGATATCGGAAATCCGCGAGCAGCAGCTATCGGCGCTGGAAGAGGAACTTGCCAATCTCCGGGGCAAACGCTTGTCGGAAGTGTCGGCCGCCGGCGACGCCGAGCGCGAGCGCATCCGAGAAGAGCTCAGCAGGCAGCGTGAGGCCTGGACCAGGCAACAGGACGAGGCCCGCGCGCGACTGGATGCAGAAGTGTCCGAACTGGCAAGGCAGAAGGGTGCATTGACCGCCCTGCAGGGCGAAGTGCACGGGCGAGCGATGGAGCTGGAAGCCGCCGAGCGCAACCTGGAACGCAAGGAACAGCGGCTCGAGGAGCACGCCAGGCGGCGTAGTGAAAAATTCGCGGACGAACTCGAGAGCAATCTGGAGGAAGAGCGCCGGTCGCTGGAAATGCAGAAGCAGTCCTGCATCGAGGACAACCGGCGCCTACGTGAAACCGTTGCCAAACAGGCCGACCTGCTGGGCGTTTTCGAGCTCCTGAAACGCCAGCTTGGGGACACGGACCCGTCCGAGATCCTGCGAAACCTGAACAGCCAGACCGATGAACTGAAGCGCCTGCGCGAAGAGCTCGCCAACCGGCCCACCGAGGAGATGCGCGACAGAGCCCGCGCGCTTGAAAGCGAAACCAAGGCCCACAAGGCCCGGGCGGATGAGCTTGAGCGACAGGTCGCGATCAGGGAAGCGGAGTATGAACAGGTCGGTCAGCTACGCCGGAAGAACTCCGAGCTCACTGCGGAAAACCAGTCATTGATGCAAAAGGCTTCGATCTTCGAAGGCGCGGCAAACGAAGCGCAAGTCGAGCTCGACCGGCTGCGGGCCGCCTATGAACGCCCTGCCGAGGTCGAGGCGCGGCACAAGGAAATCGAACGGCCACATTTTGCCGTGGACCGAGCCAGGCTGCCGGTGAAGGCGCAGATCGACGAGCTGACCTGGCTCAGAGGTATCGGCAATGCGTGCAGCCACTACGGCCTGAGTTTCAACCCACGAATCCTCAACGCCTTCCACACGGCCCTGAAGACCGCAGAGTGGTCGCCCCTGACCGTGCTCTCGGGCGTCTCCGGTACCGGCAAGTCCGAACTGCCGCGCCTGTACGCCCACTTCGGCGGCATTTTCTTCGAGCCGCTGTCGGTGCAGCCAAACTGGGACTCGCAGGAGTCCATGCTCGGCTTCTTCAACTCAATCGACAACAAATTCGACGCCCAACCGGTGCTGAGCTTCCTCGCACAGAGCCAGAAGCCCTGGAGCGAGGACTACCCCGGCCTGTCCGAGGCCATGTGCCTGGTCCTGCTCGACGAGATGAACCTTGCCCACCCGGAGCTGTACTTTGCCGAATTCCTAAGCAAGCTCGAACTGCGCCGTGGCAGGAAGGGCAGCGACGTGCCCTGGCTGCCGGTGAAGGTCGGCGCAGGCATGCCAGCCTACAAACTACCACTGGGCCGGAATGTGTTGTGGACTGGAACGATGAACCAGGATGAAACCACCAAGTCTCTTTCCGACAAGGTGCTGGACCGCTCCATCATCGTCAATTTCCCGCGGCCGACCGAATTGAAACGCCGCCTGAAATTGCTGCCGCTCGATGAGTGCAATCGCGGCCCGGCGCTGCACAAATCCGTCTGGCAAAGCTGGCTGGCAGAGGGCAGCAGCTTCTCGGAAGAAGAAGTAAAGCCGTACATGGCCTTCATCGAGGCGTTGAATGGAGCACTATCCGTATCTGGTCGGGCACTTGGCCATCGGGTATGGCAATCCATCGAGTACTACATGGCCAACTACCCGGAGGTCCGGGCGGCCAAGAATGACAAGTCCCCATCCCGACTTGCCGACGCGATGCATACTGCATTCGAAGACCAGTTGGTACAGAAGGTCATGCCCAAGCTGCGTGGCATCGACACTCGCGGCAAGAGCAAGACGGAGTGCCTCGACAAGATCCGCAACCAACTGGTCAATGGCATCGGTGGCCGTCCCTTCAACCTCACCGAGGACTTCGATATAGCCTGCGAGCTGGGCTACGGCCAGTTCATCTGGCAATCGGCGAACTATCTCAGCGCATCTGATTCGCCAACGGTGCTGGAAAACGACGCTCACCCCGCCATTCCGACCTCAAACACCCTGGAAGAACCGCCGTCCCTGTTCAACACAGGCTTGACGGATCCGGACGAGCGCCGCAGGGTCTGGAACCTGAAGCCCCCGGAGAAACGAAACGAATTGCGCAGGACGCTGGAGGAAAACGCCAGGAAAGGGAGAATCACCGGCCATGACCAGTGAACGCCTGTCGAGCTTTGACTCCGTACGCCGCAACGTGGCGCAAGACAGCGCCGCCATCAGCGAGGTTCTCGCGCAGTCGGACTGGTTCTGCCATGCCGTCGACTTCGACCCCAGGAGCGGGCAGGCGCTGCCGCAATCACTGTCAGTATTTCTGGCCAGGATCGCCGGATACTCACCGCCCGAGGCAGAATCCCCGTGCCGCGACCGCCTCTGGCGCATTACCGAACATTGCCGCGTGGCGGTAGATCGGCTTGTCCGCGGCCTCAACGAGGCACCTCGCCGGGAGCAAGCGTTACTGCCCGCCCATGCGGTGCGCGAACTCGATGCCACTAGTTTTATCAAGCTGAGCAATCGCCCCGGACGCAACCTGCGAGAAAAGCTCGCAGGCAACCCCTATCTGCAAGGTGTTCGGCGGTTCCAGTCCGTCGACCTGCCGGAGAACCGCCTGTTCAAGGCATGCATGGTGCGTCTCGCGCAACACTTGGAGCTGTGCGGCGAGCGCCATGATCGACAGGACGACCTGCTGTTGACGATCCTCTCCTGGCTGCGCTCCGGAGAAGCGCGGGACATCGGGAACTGGGAGAACCTGCCGCCCAACAACAGGCTTTTGTCACATCGCGATTACCGACGGGTATGGGACGCCTGGCGTTGGCTGCAGACCCTGGAGGATGACACCGCTCGCGACCTGTCCGAGGTCCACGCGCGTCGCCAGACCCGGCATCGCTGGATCACCTACAGCCGGATATGGAGCGAGGGCCGTCACTGCCTGGCGGACATGCCGGTTTTCTTCGACTTCGATACCTTCGGGATCCGCCCCTGGTTCAACAGCGTCGCGATGCAGTCGGTACCGGAAAAGATCAAGCGCGACGCCAGGATCGAAATCCATGAACCGGTTTGCGTCGATCTGGCGACCTCCCCCCCTCGCTATGCCGCAGGGAAAACGGCCAGGCACCTGCCAGGTTCTTTTGCATGGCAACAATGGCAAGGCGAAGATACCGAGGTAGCACTCGACCTGTTTACCTCAGACGCGATCTATCGGCATCCACAGGTGACGACCCTGTTCCCGTCGGATCTCTTCTTCTCCCAGGCCGCGTCCGAGCACCTGGAGCGTGCTGCACGCGCCTTCACCGGCAGGCTGCATGAGTTGTTTAGGCACGACATGCTGATCTGGCTTGTGCCCGATGTCCTCAATGATTTCGAAATTGATGTCGCCCGCCGTAATCTCAATGCTCGCTTCCGGAACGCGGTGCCCCTGCCCCGCAGTATTGCTGCCGCTATTCAACGCGTGGACTACTCGAAAGTAAGCGCTGGCTTTCCGATAATAGTGATCGACAACGTCGGCGGCACGACCTGCGTCACGAGACTGGTCGCCAGACTCGATCCGACGCTTAAGGACAAGCTCCCCGAAACGAGAGGTTTTTACTGGGAGCGGCATCCTCCGGTAATCCTTTCGGCCTCGCCTGGGCAGGAGTCGGAACCCGGCTGTGCCATCGCCTCAATCGACGACCAGGAGCAATGGCACCCACCGGCCAGCCAGGCAAGGCCAGACGCCCTCGATACTTCGCTGCTGAAACAGGATCCACGCATCGGCGGCTTCGCATTCACCATAACCGTGACGGACAGCCCGGTATCCGGAGGCCTTCATTTCCATGCGCTGCAACAGCGTGCAGGAGAGATTCCGCTTTGGCGCGACCAGATACCTGAATTGTCGATCAAGGCACTCAAGGAAGGACGTCAGCAGCGCTTCCAGCTTGTATCCCGCGGCACAACGGTCACTCCGACCCGTGGCAGACCGGTCAGGATCGAGGTTAAGGAAGACTTCACCCTCCCGGCGAAGAGGCCGTTCTACCAGTTCCCGCTCTTCCTTGGCGACAGCAACGAAGACCTCGGCTACTCGGCCCGCCTGGATTCGTACGCGTTTCCATTGGAGGAAAGTGTCGACTGTGTACTCCACCTAACCTTCGAATACGGGGCCGACGATCCCTATCAACTGACGTTCATCCCACGCAATGGCGCCTTCGCGCACGTGCGAGCTACCTGGCAGCGTACCAAGATCACCGACGCCCCGGCTCCAGAGTATCCTGCTCCGATGGCCTGGGCCGATCTGCGCCATGTGCCCAAAACTGGCAGCAGTGAAACCAACGACCTGCTCGACTGGATAACCCGCGCGATCGCGCGGTTAGACCAGGATATCAACATCCGCCCCAGAGCCAGGACAAAGGGCGTAATCAGCATGGAATGGCGCCCTGACAAGAACGGAGGCTATTTCACTTTCGCCACCACCACCACCACCACCACCACCACTCAAGAAAGAGTGTTTGTTCATCAAAAAAATCTCCTGAACGGATATGAATACACGGACTTCAGCGTCGGCGACAACATTTCATTCGAACGCGACGAACAGGACGGTAAGTACTCTTGCCGAAGAGTCGCAGGCAAACATCACGAGGAAATGGAACCACTGGAGCGGTTCGACGAAACGACCAGCAGGAACCTCATTACCCAAATCCGCAAAACCCTGTACTACCCCATCATCCAGACATGGCGCGACGGTCGCTCCATCGACGATATAGACTGCCCCTGCGTGTTTACCGAAGCAGTTCGCATCCATATTGACTATCTGGTATCGCTGCTGGAGGAGAACTACCTTCCGGCATCGGTAAAAAACGCAATTCTCGTGTTGATGTGTTGCATGCACAAAGACGTCCCACGTGCCTTCATCCAGCGCCTAGCCGGAGAACTCGAGAAGGGCAGCATTCGCAATCCGCAAGCTATTGGCTTCGCACTGGGACGCCTGGATGAACCCTGGCAGCGATCCCTTTTCTCGGGCCTCATGGGGGACATCACGGAAAGCGTCCTCCGTACCTTTGCCTGCGCGATATGGAGAGACCGGCACTTCGTTGAACAGTTCGATTCTGCGCAAATGACAATGGTTCTGACGTCCCTCAACTTGGTGTTGAGTCAAATCAGTCCATGCCCTGGGAGGAAAAGTGCTAATGACGACAGAGCTGCTGTCAACTGGATGCGCGAGACCACCGAACTGCTTGAACTCCTACTGGGTGTGCTTCGCACGCGTGAAGCCGCGGATGCGCAACTGAGGATGCTGCTCCAGCCTCATCAAAAGATAACCAGGGCCTTGGCCCGTAGCGTCGAACGAGTGAGTGAACTCGTTGCAAAATCAACTGCCACTTTGTCTTGCAGGGTGCAGATCAATATCGAAAAGCCCGACGGTGACCATACACCGGACCTACTTTTTGCCCTGCGCCTGTATCTGACCGGTGACGATGGCGCGAACGCAATCCACATCAGTCGAATTTCTGATAGTCAGGACGAGTGATCTGCGGATGCCTTAGCTCAGTGCATGTCCGGTATCCAAATGGTCTTCGATGGCCGGGCCAGAATCCCTCCTCGAGCAACGGTAGCGAACACGAAAAACGGAGGGCACTGCGATTGAGCGCGCCCAAATTTTCGGCTCAGTTGGCTAGCGGGCAGGCAGGCAGGCAGGCAGGCAGGCAGGCAGGCAGGCAGGCAGAAATAAACAACCATATCCAAGCCATAAGAAAACTGAAGAGTCATTAAAATCTAGAGCGCTCCCCACATACGCCAAACATGCGACTGCCATCTTAAAAACACAGCAAGGCTGATAGATATTATTAATTCACGAACCTACTTTGCTGATCACCGAACTAGCAAGGCAACGCCTCCCACTCAGCCACATCATGGCGAAGTGTATTAAACAGAAAGTTTACAATTTCGGCCCTGCCCTCACCTAGAGACACTGTAAACGTTGCCACGGACAAAATCATCGAGTTTGCGACTTTCAGGCTATCAATCACGCGAGCAACCTTAGAAACTCTATCAAATACCGACAGCAGTTCCTCCTGAGAAAAATCCAAAGAGTTTACAACGTGATTGCTTGAGTCGTTCATCAGAATATAAGCACGGGTGCGTAACCCGTACACCTCCATCAAAACACCATACCCACTGCCCGCAAACGCCTTGTCCGCAATGGAAATATTCTGAAGCTCTGCGTGAAAAACACCAACCAATTCTAGAAGCCGAGAAGAAAACTCTTCAACCAATAACCGATCTGACAAGGCGCGCGAGGCAAGTTGCTGTGACATAACACCACCATCGTAATTACTTGTAAAATTAGACTCTAAAAAGATTTCCTTCTGACGATCCTAGCCAGATAATCAGAAAGAGCATTTATATCACTGTGTAAATTTTGGATAGAATTCCACGACCGAACACCACTCCTAAACTTCCACTCCCCAGAGCCTTCAGTCCAAGCCGTATGTCCCACTAATTTTTGAAGACCAATTTTAAACATCGGAGCGCAGGGCGCCCCCTTCTCGCAAATTGCCTCCATCACGAATCCCATTGATATTATTCCAGCACTATGGACAAGCCTAGAAGTTCTCGGAATATGCCCATACCAGGATGCTCCAAAAACATCTTGCACCGCCTCAAAGAACTCGCTTATCGCAAGAAAGCATCTATCTTCCCCATCCGACAGTTCAATAGTCTCTCGACAGTATCCGTCCGACAGCGAATTCATAACTAGCCTTTGAACAGCGTTATCGCTAATAACGCCCCCGGGATTCGTATGCTGCTTGATCTGCCCTAGCAATGATGAGCGAGAGTCAAAATTAAGTAATTCAACCACTCGTGCCGCTCGCGCACGATCCGTCATTCGCTTTGGGAGACCGTCAACTGCAGGTAGTAACTCGTAAATAAGTGACTTAGGTAAGGGACTCGTATTATTAACAAGAATGAACTGCCTTCTTAGTTCCTCCGTTGTTTCACAAATAAGGGCTGATACCAAAAATTGGAAGTCACGCCCTTGTAGGCCTGAGAGCGCAGATAGCCTCTGCTGGCCATCAACTACATAACCAATTGGGCCCCGCGAAAGGTCAATCTCAATTTCTACGCAAGCACCGCTGCTGCTGGTTAAACGGACTCCACTGGTGAACGCCAGTACGATCGCATTTGGCATCACAGAATCGGGTCTCTGTAGATAATCACGTATCTCTTTGATGTGCCTAGACACCAGCGGACGCTGAAACCCTGTTAGATGTCCATACTCATCTCGCTTCACTCGATCTATGGATGCGATTGCCTTGATTTGATCAGCAGTCGCCGCAAACGAAAGAACTTGATGGCTCAAGCTTTGCTGGGCCCGAATGGCGGTAAAACGGAGCACAAAATATTCCTCATTTCATCAGCGCAAGATCTACCAAGACAGGCCACATCGAAGGGATGCTCAGCCTCGCAGACAGACCAAGAGAGGTTACTCGCGCAGTTATTTGGTGGTAGGATTGCACACCCAGAAATAACTGCAACCCTTCAGACCAGAGATGCAGCAGTTTCCATGAGCACTGTGATCATCACCAACTGCACAAACCGCAAGCGGCTTGGGGGGCATTCCCCGCTGGAGCTCTGCGCCTCACAAGATCTATCGTTAGCAGCGTTGGCAACTGCATGGGCACGGCAGCTCAGCAACCCAAAAGCGATTCTACCAGCGGCATCGCTCTACGCAGGCCGCAGCGTGCAGGATGCAAAATGGGTGGCGAAGAAGCTTAACGCTGAACTGATGTTTGCTTCAGCAGGACTGGGACTGATCGAGAGTGAGCATCCTTGCCCTCCATACAACCTGACTATCGCAGCAGTGCCTGGCTCGATCCGCCCTCGACTAGAAAGAATGGGACTCAGCGCATCAGATTGGTGGGAGGCTATTAATCGGATTTGGCATCGCCCGAGTCCGATTTCCGAACTGGCCCACTGCCCAAAGACCGAGCGGATACTGATTGCCTTATCGGCGAACTACATAGATCTGATCGCCAACGATCTAAAGCAGATCACCATTTCCTTCCAACACAAGATACGTTTATTTACCTCACGTCCAGGCATCGCACGATTGCCTTCGGAATTACGCCCCTTCGCTATGCCCTATGACGAACGCCTCGAGAGTTGTTCGAGCTTTGCCGGAACTCAATCTGACTTCCCACAAAGGGCTATGCGGCACTTCGTAGAACACATCAAAGCCCCGACTGATTGCGCAGACGCCGATTACCGAGCAGTTCTTACGGCAATGGATGCGCTTATCCCTGTAGGCGTAGTAAAGCGACGCAAAGCTTCAGATGAAGAAGTACAAATGCTGATGACTCAGGCATGGGAAGTACATAAAGGAAGTTCTAGTCGTTTACTGCGTTATCTGCGCGATGAGGCCTTAGTTTCCTGCGAGCAATCTCGATTCAGGGGGCTGTGGCTAGAGCTAAAAACCCGCAACATGCTACGGAGCAAAGTATGAGCGGCAAAGATCAGGAAATTGTTGTACGTGCGCTACGCACTATGCAAGGCGACAACAAAGATGTCTACGCACTTTTCATTCGTGGGTCTGACTTGGTACGCATTGCTGATATTAGCCGTATATCGAGAGACGATAGCGATACTCTTAAAGGTTTTCAGCGCCCAGAGATACGCAGTCACGTTAAAGGTATAGTTGACTACCTTAACCAGGGAAACGTACTTTTCCCGAATGCAATTATTTTAGCTCTTTCCCCCGATATAAAATTCATGGCATCTCGAGGCAGCAAACCGACAGGCGACGAAGGAATTGCGCAAGCCGGAACGCTGAGAATCCCTCTTCATACCGAAGGCCTACGCTCAGCATGGATTGTTGATGGCCAACAAAGATCACTTGCACTAGCCAAAGCGAATAACTCGGACTTACCAGTGCCAGTTGTAGGTTTTGTGTCCGACAACCTGACGACACAGCGCGAACAATTTATCCTTGTCAACAAAGCTAAACCGCTACCAACTCGATTGATTAATGAGTTGCTTCCAGAAACCGGAACAATAATATTACCTCGAGAACTAAGTGCCCGAAAGGCTCCTGCCGAGTTGTGTGGATTACTAAATAGAGACCCACGATCCCCCTTCTACCAACTAATAAAATTATCTTCCGACAAAAATACATCTCAGGCGGTAGTCGCTGATACTGCAATTATTAAGATGATTCGCAACAGCATGACTAACTCACTCGGCGCGTTGTACCCTTATAAGTCAAGCAACGAAGAAACCACAAACGTTGAAGCGATGTACCAACTACTAGTTTTGTTCTGGCGCGCAGTGAAACAATGCTTCCCTAAAGACTGGGCGGCCGACCCAAAAGATAGTCGACTCATGCACTCGGCTGGAATCGCGGCAATGGGTTACATAATGGATCGTGTCTACGCCAAGATCAGCGGCCATGAAGAAAACTATGGACTCATATTTAAAGAAATAGAAAAAATTGCGCCTCACTGCGCATGGTCATCGGGCAAATGGCCATATCTCAACGCTTCATGGAACGAAGTACAGAGCACGCCACAAGATATAAAAAATCTGCAAGACACTCTATTACGAATTTACATGAATAACTCGCGACCATGAAGTTTTTATACGCTGACACCCAAGACTATGTCGACCCCGAGTATGATTTTATTAATGATCGAAATGCACCGGGTAGGAAAAGGTACTGGGATGATCAATACGCTCATGAAATGATGACGCCCGCCCCCTATGATGGGTTACTCGTCTCCATGAGCGCGGTGCGCCCAGCGATTGGAGTCTCGAACTCTAAAGTCCGCTACTCAACGGCAGAGCAGCACCGTTTTTTAAGAGAAGGAGCACGAAAATTTTTGCGCCTAGACGAGCAGACATTTAAAAACACCATGGTAATGGGAGACTGTGGCGCATTTGCCTATGTCGACCACCCCACTCCAGCCTATACACCAGGCGATGTAGTCGATTTTTACACTGATGGTGGATTTACTCATGGATGCTCTCCAGACCACATCATTTTTAACTGTGACTCAAGTAATCCACCCGCTGAAAGCCAACCTGAAGACACTATTTATCGCTACAACATAACACTTGAAAATGCTCGCGAATTCCTACGTCTAACAAATGAAGCCGGGCGAACCTTTGAGCCACTCGGCGCGGTTCAAGGCTGGTCCCCCAAAAGCATGGCAGCATCTGCAAAGTCACTCGAAGATATGGGCTATCGCTATCTTGCCATTGGTGGACTGGTTCCTCTTAAGGTCGAGCAAATACACGAAGTCCTGAGAGAGATTAGGAAAGCCATTAAAGCGGAAACAAATATCCATCTACTCGGCTTTGCGAAAGCTGAGAAAATTCATGAATTCACAAATTACGGCATCACTAGTTTCGACTCTACCTCACCGCTAATCCGGGCATTCAAAGATGCGAAAGCTAATTACTACCTTGAGAACAGCACTAACAAACTAGATTATTATACTGCCATTAGAATCCCCCAGGCGATCGAAAACTCAAGATTAATGCAGGGAATAAAGCGCGGAACGCTTAACACTGAAGAACTTCAAAGAAGCGAAGCAATAGCTCTTAAAACATTGCGCAACTACGACAAAGGCTTGGCTGACTACGATACAACAATTAATGCACTTACAGACTACCTACGACTAACTCTTTCAGGCTCCACTATGTCGAGCGCAGAGCTAGATAAAGAGGTAGCAAAATGCATTCGACTGATTACACCCACCCTCATCGACAAGCCTTGGAAGAAGTGTAAGTGCTCTATATGTCAGTCTGCAGGGGTAGAGACAATAATCTTTAGAGCAAGCAATCGCAATAAGCGTCGCGGCTTTCATAATCTAGGTGTGTATCATCGCCATCTCCAACGAACTTTGGAAAATGCAAGAAATGATCTATCGATTTAAAGGCGTCCGAGCAAAACAAGCGCCCAATCACGACGTCTTTACATTCGCAGCGACGCCGAAGGAAATTCTTTCGTTCTCAGAAATCGAGCGGATTGGCCGAAACGAGGAAGGGCATCTACGCGGTTTCCAACGACACCAAGTGGCTTCTCATATTAAAGAGATACGTGATTACCTCGGCCGAGAGGATGCGCTTCTACCTAATGCAGTGATCCTTGCTTTTCTAGATGGAGTTACGACCCGGGATCTGGGCGATGATATCGTTGAGATCGTAATAGACAGCACAGTCCAAAAGCCAGGCTTTGTAGTAGATGGGCAGCAGCGATTGAGTGCGCTGGCCACTATGGAAAAAGGTGACTTTCAGGTCTTTGTGTCTGGACTGGTCTGCAAAGATTACAATGAACTTCGACAGCAATTTGTGTTAATTAATAATTCCCGCCCCCTACCCAAGTCATTGATATATGAACTACTCCCTTCGGTTGAAGGCCTGCCGGAGCGCTTTACAAAACGAAAATTTGCATCTCGCATCATCGACCTATTAAACTCGACGACGGGCTCTTCGCTTTATTGCGAAATAAAACAACACACTAACCCACGCGGCGTCTTAAGCGATACCGCCATGCAAAAGTTTGTAATGAACTCTGCTAGTAATGGTGCCATCCAAACATTCATGCAATACGACGACTTTGAAGGTCGCTCGATCGATCTCATAAATAATTTTTTTCATGCTGTCAGAACGGTATTCCGGCCTGAGTGGGATAACCTCTCCCCTAGACATTCGCGACTAAGGCATGGTGCAGGAATAGTTTCTCTTGGATTCGTAATGGACGAAATCTTCGCTAAACAAGAGACATCCAAAAAAGAAGACTTTATCGAAGGACTGCAGACGCTAAAAGAGCACACTGCCTGGACGAGTGGGCAATGGAAGTTCTCTGAAAGTGACATCCGCCCCTGGAATGGCGTTCAGAACACCCCAAGCGATATCGAACTACTTTCAAATTTCTTAATACAGAAAATCAGAAAAAAATACCGGCAGAAACAGAACGAAATAAAGGTTTAATGGAGGCCGATATGCACAAGAATGCACTAGTTCTTTTTTCCGGCGGTCAAGACTCCACGACCTGCCTTGCATGGGCACTAGATCGATACGATCGTGTTGAAACTATAGGCTTTGATTACGGGCAACGCCACAATGTAGAACTTGAGTGCAGGCGTCAGGTTCTTCAGCGCCTTTGCACTGACTACCCTCAGTGGGGGGAAAAATTAGGGGACGATCACTTCCTTGACCTGAAACTTCTTGGCCAGATCAGCGATACCGCGATGACATCTGAAAAGGAAATCGAGTTCAAGGAGAACGGCCTGCCCAACACCTTTGTTCCTGGACGTAATCTGCTGTTCTTCACCTTTGCTGCCGCCATTGCCTATCGAAGAGGGCTTAGCGTGCTTGTGGGCGGCATGTGTGAGACAGACTACTCAGGCTATCCTGATTGTCGAGACAACACCCTGAAATCGTTGCAGGTCTCTCTCGGCCTTGGCATGGATATGCCGTTGGTTATTGAGGCCCCTCTGATGTGGCTGGATAAAAAAGAGACCTGGGAGTTAGCCAAAAACCTTGGCGGAACCGGCTTTGTCGAACTTGTTCAAGAAGAGACCCATACCTGCTACCTAGGAGACCGTCAACACAGACACGACTGGGGATATGGCTGCAACGAATGCCCTGCTTGCGAGTTGCGCCGCACCGGGTTCGAAGCATTCAAGCGAGACAATGACACATGACCTACAGCGTCAAAGAAATCTTCTACACCCTGCAAGGTGAAGGGCTTCGGGCTGGCAGGCCAGCTGTGTTCTGTCGATTTGCAGGTTGTAATCTCTGGAGTGGTCGGGAAATTGACCGCTCTAAGGCCATTTGTCAGTTCTGTGACACCGATTTCGTAGGCACCAACGGAACCTTGGGGGGCAAGTACTTGAGCGCAGATTCCTTGGCAGAGCGAATTTCCTCACTATGGCCTGTTGCCCAGGAACATCGCTATGTTGTGCTCACAGGAGGCGAACCGTTAATGCAGGTCGATGAAACCCTGATTGCAGCATTGCATGACCAGGGATTCGAAATCGCTGTCGAGACCAATGGGACCATTCCGGCACCGTCGGGGATCGATTGGATTTGTGTCAGCCCTAAAGCTGGGGCCGACTGGTTGCAGCGTAGTGGCCACGAATTAAAACTCGTCTATCCGCAGCCTGGTCTACTCCCAGATGCCATCTCTGATAGCGACTTTCAGTACTACCTACTGCAACCTATGGATGGGCCAATGCAGAAACAAAATACCCGCTCTGCCATTGCCTATTGCCAGGCCAATACTAAATGGCGACTTTCTGTACAAACACACAAGATACTGGAGATCCGCTGATGTCTTCGCTAGCAACTGCGCCCAGAGATTGTCTGCCTGAGGTTGCTGAATGCGTGACCGTGTACGAACTGTCCCAGCGTTTTTTCTTCGAGGCGGCTCACACCTTGAATCGCAGTATCGAGACCGAGGGCAGTCTACGTATCCACGGGCATACCTACGAAGCAGAGGTCACCGTCGCTGGTCAACCGGATCCCACCTCCGGGATGCTTATAGATCTTGGCTATCTGCGCAGTGAAATTGCCAGAGTAAAAGAAATGCTAGATCACCGATTCCTTGATGAGGTTCAAGGTCTAGGATCTGCCACTATCGAGCATCTCTGTGCTTTTATTCGCTCACAGATGGAAGATTCGGTACCAGGCCTATGCGCCGTTATGATCGAGCGCCGAGCCAGCGGCGATCGCTGCGTTTTGCGCTGGACAAGGCGACGTCTCAAGACATCTGACTCTTATTAATCACACAATCTACGATGCGCGTCGTACCGGTACCCTCGACTTGAAGTAACGCCGCATCGGGCCGTAACGCAGCCTTGATGCAAAAAAAAGCCTGATGGGTAGCGACGCCTGAAACAAACACCACCCAGTCCGCATTACGAGTTCCTGCCTTCAAGCGTGAACTACAGACCTCATCGGAGTTGGTCTCAACTTTGGCCAATGGAAGCGCCTCTTCGAGTATTAGTGCTGCACGTCGAATGGCTTGGGTGTCCAAGCTGTAAAGGAAGATACGGATCCTGATGTCTGTTCGAGCTTTTTCAGCTTCATCCACTTCATCGTCGAGTCGCTTGGGAAGTTCAAGATCAAACTCTTGCGCAAGCAGTTTTAGCAGGCAGCGCTCTGCAAGAGACAGTCTGACCCAGCATTGGGTCGCAGCCTGAACTGCCCTAGTCGTCCACCGCAGGCGCGCCTCCTCGTCACGACATGGATGCATAACCAACAAATCTGTCACATCCAATGCCCATGCGGCTTCGCGTGGCGACAGCGGGCTGGACAATACAGTAGCAAGCCTTTCAATAAGCCCTGTGTACTCAGCCGACGTCAATCCGGCAATCAGACTATGTCGAAGAGCCAGCCTGATCATCTCTCGCTCACTATCTCCAAGGCGGTCTCGCACGTTCAGGGCTTCAATGAACCCCAGATAGAGTTGAGTAAGCACGCTCGAGGGTGGAGTTTGGACGATGAGCCAGTCAAACCAAATAGGAAATAGGGATTCGAACAAGGGTGACGAGTCTAGAGCAGAGTCCTCTACGCTCGACAACAACGACTGGATGAAACTGGGCTGGGCCAACAGAGTACTAGCCTCGGGCGACTGAACCAGTTCCCGCCAATAGACTATGACGTCATCAACAGCCATCGGCGTATGCGTAGCCTGCAGCTGCTCTTGAAGCGATTCGCACACTTCCTCAGCGGCCAACTTCTCTACATCGGAGAGCAACCGAGCCCGAGCAATGCGAACCTTGGCGGCAATATCGGGGGCACTCAAGGACAGCCGATCGAGCACCTCACGAGCGTGACCAGGGTCACCTACTTCCTTGGCACAACGCAATTGGGCTTGGAACACTTCGACCGAATCTGCCAGTGGTAAAAGCAAAGCAAGCGCCTGTTCATAGCGCTCCAACTCCATTTCATGGAGCGCCTGCTCAATCCCGGACTTGATCCGCGAGCTCTGCGCCATAGCCATGATGGCGTCAGAAGCGGGCCCAAAAGCATTTGGTCCGAGGTCATTGAGCAGGGTCACGCAGAGTTCGGCGGAAGGCTGCTCCAAAGACAACTCATGAAGCAAAAAGCCCTTAAGGGCTGCGGGGCGACGGCTGCGCCCGCGGCTTTTGAGCAGAGGAGCGGCCATAATCCGAACCCGCTCTGCGAAAGCTTCCACCAACTGAGTGGCGGCGCCCTGCGCTTCGACTTGGGCTAAGAACGTCTCGTAGAGCGCGTCCCAGATGTCACCGTAGGTCTCCGGCGGCAAGCGAACCTTGAGAAGGTCATCCCATTGGGGATGATTCAGAATTCGGTCCCATCGGCCAAAGGCTGAATGTAAACGTATTTCCAAGAAGGTCCGGTTTTCAGCGCTAAGACCATGCTGGTCTCGTAGCGCCGCCATCGCTGCCATCGCTGCATTTTCATTGCGAGCCACCAAGGCGCGGTCAAACAACGCTCGCAACTGGTGAAACGTGCGCAGTTCCTGCCTGGGCCTAGGCGGGCGTTGATCCAAGAGTTGCCAGTAGCGTTGCCAGCTTTTGACTACGCGCGGCTCAAACTTCGGCGTGATCGCAAAAAAGGCAATCGCGTTCAGACCGGCCTGCGCCAATACAGCTTTCGCGCTCGTTTGTGCAATAGAGAGCACCGCCCCGTCAATCTCAAAGTCACCAAAACTCGGCCCAATGAAAGCGCGCATTTCATCGTGCAACTCACGCGAACTTAGTTCATCGTGCGAACAGGCCAGCCAACAGGTTCGCTCACCGGTAACCTCAAAAAATGGCAAGAGCAGCGGTCGGTCCTTGAAGCCTTTCGCATAACGGGCAATAGCTGGAACCAATGCATCAGGTACAGTCTGACCAGCGAGGGTTTTAACAGTGGCTAGAGGACTCACATAACTGTTGAGACCTGAAAAGAACTGACTGAGTAAGGCCTGAGAGACTGCCGCAGCGGGGTCTACCGTTTGGCTAGAGGCTGATGCCATGGTTCGCAAACTCCAGGCGGATGCTAGATACCATCTGCGGGTTGAAATCAACAACGAGTGATTCAGCGTTCAGACCAATGCCGCGTTCAGTGAGGTTCATCGATCCGCCAATCCAGACTCGATCGGTGAGCAATCCCTTCGTGTGAAAATCAGGAATCTCGGACCATTGCAACGAATCTTGCAGACCGGCATCTATCAGCGCTGCATGCAAGCGCTTACCGAAAGGCTTATTGTGAAGTTCAGGTCGTACGCGGATATCTAACTGCGTATTGTTAGATGCGATAGCCACCAATACATCAATCAAGCGAATCTCACGACGGCTCCACTCCGGATTTAGCCCCTCAAAACTGCCCGTTGAGTTGTCGAAAATAACAATGTTACTAACCCATGGAGCGGCTAAATAGAGTGTCCTGCTGGGAAGCAGGATCTCCTCGGCCAAAACCATGGCTATAACATCACGAGCGGCTTGAGGCGAAGTCGTTGCCGACTTGAAAATGTGGCGTACGTTTGTCATAGAGCGTCCGGTATCGAAAACGTCCACTCGATGTGATCACCGAGGCGCTTGACCTCATAGAGATGGGCGAAGACGTTTAGATAGTCAAATTGAATTGGCTCTGTCGCCAATGCTGCGATCACCTTGGGCAACAGTGTTCCTGCATCGGCGGCCGGTACCGACACAACCGCACGCGAAGTGGCAAGTAAGCATTTTCGCAACTGCTCCTGCCAGTCCAGTGCTGTCGGATCGATCGGTTGAGAACGAGGTGTCAACCACTGCTCCACCAGAAGCCGTTCGGTATCTATAGCGAACTGCGAGAAGCGATTGGACCATGGCATGGCAACAGCGCGCAGCGCATGCCCTTGAGGCCACAATATCCCCATTAGCACCCCGAAGCGCCATGCCATACGATTGCCGAAAGGAAGGACCTGCCCCGCGCTTGCAAATGCCCGATCAAGATAATCACCTGCACTGAATAATGCGCAGAGGACCCTAACGTCAATCTCGACACCATGTAACGCCTCCAACGCATCCCAGCGTTCATGGATCTGAGCCAGCAGACAATCCAACTCGTCTGGGGTGTTCGGTCGCAACAATCGCATGCTCAGAGCCACGCTGTAGCCGTGGAATATCGATTGGCCCCGAGTTACTAGCCTGAACCGTAGAGCGGCTAAATGCTTGGCAGCATCGGCAGAACCCATGGCTTGTCGAACCTGCGTTACCGCCTCAGTAATAGCGGAGTCTGGCTTTGATCCACCAAGCCACTGGACTACCTGGCGCAACTGAGAATTTGTCCATTCAAAGTCACGCGGGCTTAAGGCAGCCTCGATATGACGGTAAAGGCTATCGGGACGAGTCGCTAACAATTCCGCAACGCTCTCAATCAGACCATTGCCACCAGGATTGACCTCCGAAATCCAGATTTCGAACCTGGGATGGGGGTGGAGGTCACCGTCATCACTACGCACGTCGATGTCCACAATCAACCCATCGGGATCAATCTGGGGGCAGGCTTGCTGTATTGCTTCCAGGCAAGCTGCACCGAGCGTGGCGCGGATCGACAGGGCAAGCCAGTCGTTCCACTCCTCATCAATGGGTTCGACTAGTACACGAGATGCGTAACGCACAGCTTTACGCACTGCATCTGCCTTTAGCGCCTCATCTAGCTTTTGACGAAGCTTGTCCGCCCCCTCCTCACTACTTTCGATCTCCGGAACCTGGAACACCGCCTGCAGGACGTTGAGTAGCGTATCCATCCTGGCGCCGTCAGCAACATAGTCCAGCGAGTCGCGCAGCGAGACTTCCTCAGCCATTGCGACTTGGAGGGCCGCAATTTGGAAAATCTGTGCGATCCATCCGCGCAGGAATGGATTCGGTACTGCAATGCAGAATTCGGGGCTCTGGCGTGCCTCCCAGTTGTAGCGAGCTGCACGAGCTGCACGCAAACGTCGCGGATCACGCCAATCGATGGCGCCACTGAGATCATGTGGCAAATCCAACTCCAATACCAACGCATCGACATCAATGTCGAAGCCCACACCGCAGGGATGGCCTGAATGCATGAACTGCCAGTCGACTGTGACGCGCTCGCTCTTACTTCCAGATCGCAGTCGAAGCTCTGCGCGCGAACTTACGGCATAGCGGCGCACAGAAGCATTGGATTGTTCAGCGTGGGTGTGAACAACCACTCTCTTGATCAACTGGCTGATGCCAATGTGCGTCGGACTGGTCAGTGGTACGCCCTGATAGGGTGTCTGAAGGACGGATTTCCATTGCAGCTGAGCGTTGGATGTGTCACTTAGCTCGGGGATTCCATTGCCCCCCCGAGCCACTGGAGACAGGCGGGCTGCCGCTGGACGAAACGCTTTGAAAGTCACTCGAGCCGAGTCGTCCTGGACAACAAAATTTCTTTGAGGCTCAAGGTCGTACCATGTGGATAGCTCCACATCCTCAGACACTTCGGTGCTACCGCAAGCGAAGATTCGAGCCAGCGCAGGTCCATCAACGCCCAACCAAAGAGCATCATCGTAACGACGCGAGACCCTACCGGGTGCGAACTCAGCTAAACCCTGTTGAACAGGCAGATAGTGCTCTTCAACGCTGCCATCGCGCGCAAGCCATTCAATGCGCATTTCCGGCAGACTTAGATCGGCAAAAAGGCTGGAGGGAATGAAGTCCGGTAATGGATGGCCCGCTTGGTAGTCTTTCCCCTGTTCACCATTTGCACGCCAGTTCGATGCCAGTCGACGAACAACTGTAGGAATCGCGCCAAGCATTAGCGGGCGTGGATGGCTCCACATGAGCAAATTCATATCGTCGGTCGTCAACGCCAATCGATCAGCTAGGCTGCGAGCAAGACGTTCGACTTTCGCTGGGCTCTCCTGAAGATCACCCAGCAGTTTGACAACACGTTGGTGTTGCAACCGCTTTGCCAACCAATTGGCTCCTGCAAACTTAACAGCAGACTCCCCATTGGGACCGAGGTTGCACGCTTGATTCCTGAGCGCCTTCCACTCCTGCACAGAAAGCGGGAATGTCACACCTTCCGCTAGGCGCTTAACTGAAACAAACGCATTCGGGTGCCACCCATGCGGTGTGGCCTCAATATTTGGTGAAGCCAAGTCGCGCCAAACCGACAGAGGTGGTTGGTCACGGCAGGTCAAATCTCCTAACTCGTCGAGCAACGCGTAAACCGCTTGCATTCGCTGGACGTAGCGATTGGCCAAAGGCAGTTGGCGAGCTGGAAGATCAGGATCGAACAGCTGATCGTAGGCTTGATAGGCCAGCCGGTCGCGACCGTAATCCGTGAGCACAACGACAGTCCACGGTCGCATGTGACGCGTTCGACCCGCTCGCCCCTTGCGCTGCAAGAACGATGCGATGTCTCTTGGCGCCTTGTGCTGAACTACAACGCCTACTGCCGGGTCATCGAAGCCTACTTCTAGAGCAGACGTGGCAACTACAACTTCTGTATGAGTACAAACCCCACTATCTAATGCAGTCGTACGCCCGATCCCGAGGCGACGAGTGAGATCGTGTCCAATGCTTTGTGGAACACTCCAGTCTTGCCCAGCGAAGTAGCGCGGGGTGCCCATGATGGGGGTAGATCCATTACGCAGCAGTGCCAACCCGCCATCAGGATGCTTGATCAAGTTCGCGTTACCACTGGGATGATATCGTCCCTCAGCATCGAGCAAGTCCTTGAAGAGCCGATTCGTTGCGTCCAACTGATCAGTAAAAGCAAATGCCCGCCAACCAAAAAACGGCATTGCTTTTCTATCAAAAGTCCCAGGCGGATCGAGTAAACGAGCACTCAGCATCAGCGTCTGGATAGTGGTAGACAGCAGGGCTGTCTGCGAAACCGGATCACCGCGCAGAGCGAGCATGTACTCGCCCCCTTCCTCCTCAATCTCTTCCTCTAGCGGTTTGACCTCCTCAACAACCGTTGGACTCAGTCCTGTTAGGTGGGAAAAAAAGGTTTGGCCCTCCGCGATGGTAGCGGACAACCCCACAAAACTAGAGCGCCGCCCGCTGGCGGCCCACCAACGACGTAACAAGTAGGCCACCTGCGCCCCATAGCTGCCAGCATACAAGTGAACTTCGTCCAGCAAGATGAGGTCAGGGGCTCGTTCGGCCTTAGGACCCACGCCAAAGACATGGCGCAAGTCGCTACTAGGTAAATGCCGGTTCAGCATTTCCACCGTTGTGAAAAGAATGTCCGGCGGGTCAGATTGAATTGTGTCGCGGGTGAATACCAGAGTACGTCCATCTACGACTGCGCTGCACTGCGAGCAGACTATGCGCTCCAGGCCCTTTTCCGCATCACTTTTGCGCAGCACCATTTCCCCGTGCTGACTGTCGTTAGGACAATTGAAGAACGGTACGCGTTTGCCCAGGGAGTGCTTGAGCCATTTGGCCTTGGCGACCTTCGTAGGTGTGTCCCCAAAAAGAACACCTACGCGCAGAGGTCGCCCTCCCAGACGTCCGATCCAGCTATCGAACTTGCGGCACTGGTCATAGACTTCGGCGAGTTGATCCTTCAGCAATTCATTACGAGGATAAAGAGATAACACCCTTACCCCACCGGCAGTCATTGGCGGCACTCGTTGGGATGCCAGCCATGACAACGCAGGCAGATAGAATGCCAGGGTCTTGCCGCTGCCAGTTCCAGCGGAGACCAAGGTGCCCTGACAACTCCCCTCCTCCAAGCCAGTCAAAATACGTTCAGCCGATTTCACCTGGAATTGCGAGAGACCACCGCTCGGATCCATATGATCTAGCCAGGTCTTGAGGGCCTCCAGCAATAGCGGCGATTTCACCAAGTTATTTAACTTGGCATAAACGCTAGCGCCATCCACGTCTCTAAGGGGGTAACGGCGGGGGCGTCTAAGGAAGCGATAGTCCGCTACCAGTGTGGCGGCTTCAGCCCACCTGTCCGTACCATGCTTGGGAAATAGTTGGCGAAGTTGGGCAATCAACCGCACCCCTTCGGCCATCCTCGTACGCCAGCGCACTTCCTGATCAGCCACAAATGGCACTTGGAACAACATTTTGCGCTCAATCAGCAAGTCCCACAGATCCTTCGCCGTGTGAATACAGCAATTCGGATTATTCTGGGCGGCCTGGGCCTTTGGCGCATCGAGGGCCCGTTGAAGAGCCTCCATTACTTCATCGCGACTGAGAGCATTGTCAATCAGGCCCCAGATCAGACAGCGCGCCTCCAGAGCTTCGAGTTCGTCAAGCGCGAACTCGGCCAATTGCAAGTCCGGGACTAACGCCATGACACATTGGTCCTCGACTTCACTACGAACCGGGAGGGCTCATCATTTGCCTGGAGCCATTGCATCACTTCAGGGGTAATCAAATCCATTGAAGCCCCTCCACTCTCCACAGCCTTGAGAAATAATCGAACTGCCTCTGGTGCCGTCCCCTTAAGTTGTTGCTGTACGTCCTGCAGTGTGCTAACTACTCTGATCAACTCATCCGGAGTCGATGTGCTGGCTGGTAAGTCGGCGCGCGCAATCGCGGAGTACTTTGGGTAATGCTCCTTGTAGGTCTGCAGAAGATCCTCATTGGCAGGGGTTTTGAGCATTTGCTCGTCTAGGTATGTAGGCGTGTCGACGCGTCCCAGACTCTCAACAAACTGGCGCCATTGGTCGCGGGCAGCGCTGCGGACCTTGTCATTAGCCGATTCGGCCGCCGCAATTAGTCGGGTCCACAGATTATCGGCTGCCAAATCCTGCAAATTACCACCTGCAAGGAGTAGCGTTTTCGCTTGCTGCGCCAACCCTTTTACAGTGCAATCAGCTTGGACAATATCCTCGCGCACGAGTAAAGAGGGTTCGACAATGCGGACCTTTTCCACCAGTGCGCGTCGTGCGTTCGCGTGTTTTGTCCACTCACGCAAGCGCTGCTGAAGCGCAGAGATTTCTTGCTTAGTCTGGTTGGCTACCTTCACCGTCTGCAGGTCAGAGAGCAATTTTTTGCATGTACCGACTAGGCTAGACATCAGCTTTCCCACTCCAAACTCTTAATCAACTCTTCTCGTTGCTCGATGGCCTGACTCAACTCAACTGATCGAGTCTGACTGTCGATCAACTTCCCGAGACGATCGAAAAAGCCATTGAGCTCGTCAACATCGCAAGCTAACTGGCTCAACCTTGGTAGCGGTACAGCACATAATGCAGCGAGCCGCACAGGAACCAGTTCGTCATCGGGAGGTATGCTCATTTTGCGCATCCGTTGGATGACGGACTCGATGCCATCTTGTGACAGTCGGTCAATGACCGCTCGAATCTCCGACTCGGAAACGCCAGACGGCCAGACCGATAATTGCAGGACCTCTTGCACCAGCAAACGCATCTCATCGCGAGAGGCGACACGTGCGTGATCGGACTCAAAAGCGGCGCTTACTATGGGCAAGAGAGATTGCACCGCGCCCTGCAAGTTATTGACCAAGGCAGGTAGTTTCTCGGTAGAAACGCGTTCAAGTACATCTAGCACCTCTACACTCAAACCACCACTGCTGCTCAACCCAGGTACCCACCGCTGGGGCAATTCGGTTTTCCAAGCCCGTTTGAGGCGGTCAATGTCGATTCCCATCAACTTGTTTCCGGCACCCTGGAAGCATCCGATCAGTTGCCTCATCCGATCCTGAATTTCTGTGCGACAAATGATTGCTTTGCTTCGGATCTCCAAAGATCGAACAATCGATGGGGTAACAGTTGAGGCCAGCCACATAGACTCGTCAGGACTGGGAGCGAACAACTCTTTGAAGCTTGGATTATCTGGCTGGCCACGAGTGCTCAGACCCAACAACAGGCTTTGAATATGTAGGGTACGCCCCATCATGCCCGCATCACGTTCAGCTTCAACGGCGAGAGCTTTTAGGACTTGACGCTCCAGACTATCCAGCAAGGCGTCAGCCGCTGCATAGTCGGTTTCTGCGTTCGCGTAGCACCAAGACTTCGCGTTTTTTTCCCAGCGGGCCAGAGCTTTAAGCCCTGCCAGAACGCCTGGAGGAATGGGCTCATCCGGGAGGGCAACCTGAATTACAAGGCCTTTGTTCGGGTTGTTCGCCGTAGTCATTGGAGGCAACCAGAACCAGCGATAGTCAATCTTTTGACCTTTTAAGCACAAATTTCCCAGATCCAATCGACTTTCCAGCGCGGTCTGTATTAGGCCACGGGTGTCCCTAGCATGCGTATTTGGTAACCGATTGGTAGGCGTCCACGCCTCCAGCGCTTCTGCATAAGCTGAGATATCCGGCGCGACTGGAGTTGGGTCAACAGCAGAAGTCAGCGACGCCAAGTCAACTGGAGCGGTGGAAGGCTCGGCGTTTATGGGCGGTTTGATCTGAATTGGCGGCGCCGCCGACGGTTGTAGTGGAGAGTTGGCAGCAGCAAATGGCCAGGGCAGAGAGAAAGCCTCGAACACTGGCTTGGGCACTGCGGTCCCTGACGCCAGACTGATCGGGCTACCGGCCCAAAAATGCAGAGCCACTTCCAGTTTCTGGGACAGCACCGGTGAGTAGCCCTTGCGCTGCAAGTCCGTACGTACCTCGGCGACCAATCGTGGAGACTTAAATCCGGGCGGAGGGAAGGCTCCGTCGAGGAACGCGGGACGCTCAGCGAGTGTTTTGCGCAAGACCTGATTGATGAAGGCTCGTGGGTTATAAGTCCAAACACTGCCTAGCTTTAGCGCTGTTTCAGCAAGGCCACGGATAGCAAACTCGTTGAAAGGAAACAAGGGATAGCCTTGCTGACTACGCCCAAATGCATCCAGTCGCTCTGCAGCATCAGTATCTAAAGGTTCTTCGAATCTCGGCACCCAGGCGTATAGGTCAGCGCCATGCCGAGCCCCCCTGGCGAACTCCTGCTGCAGGTACTCAACTCCCCAGCGCGCTGCATTGAGATAACGTCCCGTCAACTCCACTAACTTGCTGACAATCGCGCTTTCAGAAAGGCCTTCGCTCGGAACCACCCACTGCTCCGAGGCACGAGTCAACACAGTCTGGCGGCCAGCAAGAAAACCGTCGGTAACGGCTACCGCGGTGCGAATAGGCGCTCGGACCCTCCTCCCGTGTTCGTTACTCTCGATAACCATAATGTCCAACAGTGGCTGTTGGATTCCCGACAGGACAGACAAGTCCTCGATAAGGAGCACAAGTTCTTTGTTTTCCTTGAGGAGTTGTCGTCGAATATCGTCAATCACTTCCGGGATTGACTTCTGTTGCAGAGCCTCCGTGATCCGTAATACGGTGCGCAGTGCGCTATCGAGTACCTCCTGCAAAATATTGGCGGCGGTACTGCGATATCGGCCATTGGCGTTACCCAGAAACGCCAGCGCCGCCTGCACTCGATGTGGCAGTTCATGACCTACTGCCTCCTGGGGTGGCTCAAGATCCTCCGCGCAAAACTGTCGATCCGATGGATTGGTCGTACCATCCAAACTTGCTCCGACAATTCGAAGTAGCACCTTGCCTAGCCACAACTCACGCGCCTCAGGAGCTAGAATCAAATTCCGAGCATGCTCAGCAACAGCCACATGTGGCCGAAGCGCAACGTTTTCCGCTGATGAGCCCTTTGCCAGTTCAACAGTACGTTCACGATACTCCTTCAGGCCCTCTCCCAAAGCTGCTGCGAGCAGTTCAGCAGCAACAGAAGGTGTCAACGCCTCAGAAGCTCGCGCCAACTCGCGCTTTAGTACCTCGTATTCAGCGCTGACAAGCGGTTTTAGGATCAACTCCACGACCCCCCGTAGGCTCACGCCCTTAGGGATCGAGACAACCACCAGATCGTCACGACGTGGGTGACGTTCCAACTGTGCGCCCAGCCAACGCACCATATGGGACTTACCGACACCCGAGGCGCCCGTTATGGCGACCACGACCGCACTACCATCGGTTACGGGGCGCATCAACTCGTTCAATAGAGCAACTTCGTCAGCAGATTCCTCTAGCCCAGACTGGGCAGCCCGACGCAGTAACAAAGTTGGCGCGTGGACTGCCAGGAGCAATGCATCATCGACAGTTTCAGCCTCAGTAGGCAGGCACTCGGTCGCATGTGCTCTTGTCGGCCAGTAACGTTCCAGAGCGCTCATTCCTTGTCACCTCGTACCGGGCGAGTAATCCACTGGAAGGTTAGATCGCTGCGTGCCCCACCAGCACCAGTTAACGTAATCGAACTCCCGAGGTCAGCCTTTGACTGCAATAGCAACTCACCACCCTCCCAAAGATTGAGCAACGCCCGACTCAGTGCCGTGGAAACCTGACCGGGCTGACGCAATGGCAGTGTCAGGGGATCTACATACTCCAGAACCTCCCGCTGCCAGCGACCGCCATCCAATACAGGCAGCACAGTGCTCAGACGCTCCACAAACTGCGGAGCAGGCATGCTGTCACCGGGTGCGAGAACCTCAGTCAAAGCGTCACGTACCGCCACAGTCGGATCAATGGCGGCAAAGGGGTGGCGGCTGAACCCAAGAAATGGCGCCCAAAACTGAAGACCCGAGCGCCGTGTCGAATTGCGCATCAACAACCGTTCCGGGTCGAGGATCTGTTGCGACTCTTGCTTCTCGAACTGATCGAAGGATGCACGATAGATATCCTGGGCAAGCATCCATGCCAACGACCGTGTTAAATCAGCAGCCCGTGCGCCTTGACTAGCCCATAGATCCTGATTGTTCTCTTCCGCTAACGCTTGGCGGCAGGCCATCCGGCGTGTGAACGGCAGGACTTCCAACATGGAGGAATGTCGCGAAGGCAGCCTGTCTTTGACGGAAATAAGTCCCTCCTCTCGTACAAATAATCCAAGCTCCACCCATCGGTTTAGGGTGTTACGCGCCATTTGCCCTTCATCTTCAACGAGCGCAGGCGGAGCTACAGCCTCTAATAGTTCGGTTTCGAGAATCGGATTGGCCGCACGCAACACGGCCCCGTGTAGTGCAACAAGGATATTTGGCAATCCATCATTGGTAATGTTTAAAAGGCTCATGCAATCAACTTCCGCAATACCGTGTCCTCATCTGCATGGGCAATTACGGAAACCCAAGATCGTTCTGGCCGGTACGGGTCCGGCAACTGGCTGTCGATAAAGACGACAGTCATCGCACTAGGGGAATTACGCAATGCAGTAGCCACCTGAGTCGTGATCTTCGAGTCTGCCCACAAAATAAATCGGACTTCGTCGACTGCCCCATGCAGGGCGATGGAGTCAATAGGGTCGAAGCGATCAACAAAGGTATCGCTGCGCGTTATTGTCATTTGGTCGATCAGCCCTTCGACCAGGACATTGCTGGTCGACTGCGGCACTAGCAAGGAGTGGGGGCGTACTTTCTGCAGCATCAACGCAAAGCACGAGCGGCTATCAGCGCAAGTACGTATCAAATCGGGAACCGCAACGAATACCAAGTTTGGCTGATCCTGCGGTAAACTTTTAAGTGCCGGCCACTGGTCGGTGCGGTGTGAAAACTGGGCAATTCTCGCTACGAAAGGGCGCAACTGGCGCACAGGCATGCGATTGTCAGCCCAATGCTGATTACAGCCTCCGCAGTAAGCCGTTACCGGCCCCCACTGGTTGGGTAATGCCAAACCGTACAATTGAACCAGTGCATTCGATATCTCGACTTGAGACGTGGCAGTCCGCACCATTAGGCTGAATGCCTTATTCGCAGCCAGAAGCAGTCCGTCTCGAGCTGAGTTCATTTGCTCCTCGAAGACCTGGCGATTACGGTGATTCGGATGGCGAATACGCACTGCTGCATAAGTCACTTGGGAGTCGCTGTACTCTATATCCTCGCTAATACTGTCACTGCCTGGCGGCAAGGCACTTAAAGCGATAATTTCAATGAGCCCAGCGGATGCCATCAGGTTGAGCGTTCGCAGATTCCATATGCGGTTACTTTTCCCCTGTGCCGTCAATCCGGCGCGTAGCCGATTGAGGTCGACCCAAACCTCGCCGTCTGGCGTAACCGGGCGAGTTGGATCATCAAGCATAGCCTCCCATCGGTCATAGCCTAACTCATTACCAATTAGTGTTGGACCAGACATACCTTTTGCCTGCTCAACATCCTGCTGCGTGTAAAGCAACAAACTTGCGGAGGCTTTGCCATCACGTCCACTTCGCCCGACTTCCTGATAAAAACGGTCGAGTGACTCCGGCAATGTGGCGTGAATTACTGTCCGAACGTCGTTCTTGTCCACGCCAAGGCCAAATGCCGAAGTTGCTACCATGCCATCGAGTTTATTGGTATCCCAATCCGACATTAGAAGTTGACGCTGCTGCGGAGGCGTTTCTCCGGTAAAGGCGGCTATCCGGCCCAGGCCATTCTCAGTCAGTAAACGAGTCCATGCCTCAGCCTCGTCAGGTCTAGTTACATACAGGATGAAGGGGCGTGGCGACTTCATCACTGCCTCGAGAATACGATTCACCTGTTCCACCGGAGAGACCATCGCCTTCATCGCGTAGCGCGGCTCGGGCCGTAGGTAGATCCCGGAAACAACACAACTGCCATTTACTCCGGCAAACAACGCTTGCAAGCTCGTGACAGTGTGCGGAGTAAGGGTGGCTGAGGCTAGTGCAATACGTATGGCCTGCGGCGACTCAAGATTGCGCGCATGACGAAGACTGGCGATGAAGGCCGGCAGCAGCTGGAACGCGGGACGAAATCCGCTACCCCAAGTGACCACCAGGTGTGCTTCATCGATCACAACGTGCGAGATACGCCCCTCATACGCACAGTCGATCAAGATGCTGCGCAATGAGCCGGTGGCGGCCTCTGGAGAGGTGAAAAGGACTTGCTGCTCGCCACTGCGTATAGCATGAAAGATGGAAGTCCTTTGTTCCACCGACAAGCCACTATGGAAGGACAGGGGATGCTCTGTCCAATTGGGGTCACGAGTCTTAAGGAGTTCTGCCATTCGACGTCCTTGATCGATGGCTAACGCCACTGTGGGTACGATCACCAAGGTCAAATTGCCTTGACTGCCCAATAGCGGGGGAATCTGGGCCAGCAACGACTTGCCACTACCAGTCGGTAGATTGGCAATCAGCGTCGTGCCTGCAGGTAGGTGCATCAGTGCCCGAATCGCCTCACGTTGACCTGGACCGGTGTACGCAGGCTTCCCCAACAGAGACCGAAGCGGTGGGTCCGCTGGCACCCAGGTGTGAAGGCGCGCCATGATGCCATCGAACGCGTCATCAAATAAATCTTGCTGCTCATCTAGCCACTCTAATCGGGGATAGGCGGGGCGTATCTGCGCAGACGTGCCAATCACCGCCACTTCAAAGCCTTGCTCGTGCCAGACTTCGCTGGCGGGCCAAGGTGCAGCAAGGGGCACTTGCAACCAAACTCGAGTCCCGCCCTTGGATTGGGCTAGCAGCCAATGTCGCAACAGTGCGATCAGATCAATAAACGTGGCCGTTCCACTCTGATCCAACAACTCTCGCAGGCATTGCTGAACTCGGTCCAAAAGGCTGTCAGTGGCGGTCGTGGCGTCTAGGTAGGCATGACTGTCTGGCCAATGGGTCAGGGCTTCACGCAGGTCAAACTCAGAGAACATAGTGAAGGTCATTCGTTAAAGGGCGAAATAGAAGACAAGAAAACTGCACCGACCACATCCAAGTCGAGACGAGGACTAGCTATGGCTGCCTCTAGCGCCGCATACATTTCTTCAGCTTGGAGCAGTTCGTCTAGCTCTTGTTGGCGGGCCAGTCCTTGTAGGCGACTAGCCCTCGCCTCCCCTTGTGATCGGCGCAACCGACGCTCCTGAGTACAGACCTTCAGCGCGCTCTGTATATGCTCGATATACACGGGTGCGCTCCGTACCGCGGCTGTGGCGATGTCCCGCTGGCTCCGACACAATCCACCCCAGTTGCGTAACCAGGTCGACTTGATGTCCGTTGGTAGTCTGCGCCAGCGTTTAGCGTTCAGATTAAAATCACATCGAGCGCCCTTCAACGTCGGAGCATACTTACTGGTCAAGAACTCGCTGGGTTCAGCTTCAACCCTTCCATTGCCGTGCACCCAAATGCGGATGGCCAGGGGAGGTAGCAAGGTGCCTGCCTTGCGAGCGAGTGCTTGCTGCTTCAGGGGCGAAGTATCTTCACCCTCCTCGTTGAGGGCGGGGCGCACCATAAAGTCAAAACGGAAGTACAGATCGGCACCACTAGGATCGTTGACTTCGTACTGCCGATTGGCCCGCCAAACTGCAAAAGCACGCCCCCGGTCATCAGTTGCACAAAATTGCTCAAGCGAGGCCACAAGAGGATCTCCGATGCGAAGTAGCCGTAGCCCTTGCGCCAACCCCCTACGACTCGTGACGGTGTTTCGCTTGAACGCATATTGGTGACTCAGCGGAAAGCGGGCGCTTCCGCCGATGGCTCTCTGGTCGACTGTCGCTAAAAAATGCTTGAGGAAACCTGCTAGGGGTAACAGCGTTGCTTTCCCACCGCCGTGGTAGGCATACCCCACTCGAAACGGGGTATCCGTAGTTTGTTCACCTAATTCGTTCTCGCTACGCCAGCTGAATTGCAGCGAGTCAACCGCCAGCACTTTGAAAGCAGCACGCCATTTAACCCAATCACTATCTGCATCCTCCAGTGCGTCCATGCCGGGAATTTCTCGGTTAGCTAGAGCATCCAGACTATCTTGGTGATTCAATTGCCGTACTTCGCGTTGAACCCAGCCGTCTGATCCACCGAGTTGATCCGCGTGTACTTGGAGAGCGGCGGTGCCCTGCTCAGACCATTCGTATGCCAGCGGCTCGGAGGTCGACTCGATCAGATACTGTAGGCTTGCCACAGATTGGCGAAATACACCCCAGCCACTGTCTAGAACTTGAGCCCAAGCAGCTTCGTCAGGATTTTCCTCATCAAGCAATACATAGGACACGATTGGATCGCCGGTTCCGTAACGGTCCAATCTCCCCAAACGCTGTTCAATGCGATTCGGAGAGGACGGCAGATCATAATGGACGGCTACTTTGCGCCCGCCATGCAGATTAACGCCTTCTTCCGCGCGCGCATCACACACTAGTACACGCACCTGGTTAGGCGAGTTGAGGAACTGCTCCCACTCCGGAGCAGCCACCTCCGTATCTTCGTCTACCTCTACCGGTTCGTGACGCACAACGCCATGACCTATCTCGCGAGCCAAAACGTCAGTAACCAAATCGGCATCCTGTGGCCGATCGCAAAAGACGACTATCTGGGTCGCAGGTACTTCCAGGATCGTGCGGATCTCACCGCACAATGCCTTCACCCGTGCAGGGTCAGAAAGTAGGCGCTCAGCGGCATGATCAACAGCTCTCGCTTGAGCGAGTAAGTCAGGTTCATCCAGCCCAGCAAGGGTCAAGGCCCGCAGTAGCGATTGTCCTGAATGGGAGTGAACAGCCGCCCGAAGCAGCGATTGGTGGACGTGGGAAAAAGATCCATAGGCTGCCAACGCTAATCGCAAATCTTCCAACCGATCTCGCCACGTAGCAGTAGCCTCGCCGCTAAAGACGATTGTCCGCATACCTGCTCGCCGAGGCGTTGCCCATGGCACTGCTGTGCGACGGTTGCGCAGGAGCCTACGGTGCAATCGGTAGCTTTCCACCAAGTGGATCTTGAGGTCTTCCAAAGCGACTAAGAACTGAGAATTTTCCTCGTCAGGAAAGGTATCTAATACCTTTTGTAGGGCATCAACCTTCTCCACTAGCAGAGGATCGTCAGGATAGCTCTCTAGCAATCGATCAAGGTCCGGGCCAAGACCCCAGACGTTTTCAGGTAGGAGAGTCGAAACCACTTCTGCGATGACTTGGCGGGATGCAATGCGACGCTTGAACCCGTCGAGGTCATCAAGGGGGAAAACCACCGGGTCCAACAGGTGCAGAACCCGAAGGAACTCCTCCGCATTGCCTAAGACCGGAGTCGCCGACAGCAACAGCAACCTCGGCAAAGACGGGGCATGTGATCGCAGTTGTTCATACAGTTCGCGCTGTTCAGCGGTAGATTGCCTGGACAGATGGTGAGCCTCATCGACCACCAACATGCCAGCGTTAGCAATCACTTGAGACAATCGATTCAAGTCGTCATGCGCGATGACATGCAACATGTCATCCAGTTCGGCACCTAGACCGAATCGGACTGTCAACTCACGACGCCACTGGTACACCAAGGCAGGCGGGACGATCAGTACCGCCCTTGCAGCAGGATCGTCGATAAAGTACTGCCGCAAGATGATCGCTGCCTCGATCGTCTTACCCAACCCCACCTCATCTGCTAACAAATACCGCTGAATAGGATCCGAGAGGACTTGGCGCACTACATCGAATTGGTAGTCGACGAGATCGATCGAGGAACAAAGCGCGGCAGAAACACCTGCAACCGCATGATGCTGACCAGCCACAGCACGGACGAAATCTGCCCTCGCATCAGCTAGGAAAGGTGTCTCGGTGGCTTGAACAGCCAACAAAGGTAGTGGATCGTTAAGTGGCCGACTCCACCGAACCTGCAACTGTTCAGCTGGGAAATTCTCCATTTCCCCATTAGGAAACTGCACAAAAATGATCGCGCCATCATCCTCGAGCACACGACCAACCTGCCAATACAGGTCGGTTTTCTGACGATAGACACGAGTTTGTGCAGGTAAATTCGCCTGTACCAATTGAGAAAATGGCACTTCAACCAGGTCAGGCAACAGAGCGCCCGGTGCATCAAAGTACTGGACCCTGGCGACACCTTGAGTTACCCCACACAGTTTCCCAACACCCCAGTTCCTGTATTGGGGGGACGATATCCGAACAAAAGCGCCCATACGCAGGGGAGATTTTCTCTCCATCATCAAGCCGCCCCTTTAGCTAGCGCTAGCCAAGGATACTTAGCTTGAAAAATTACGGAGCGCGGAGCAGCCCCCCAAATCGCTCGCAAACGCGACAAATTAACCGTCCTCATGGGGCTATATGACTTCCTTGATGCGACGTAACCACAATATCCACTCACAATGTGTAGGTAAAGCCTTGGAGCAGGCGAATTGCCATCCCATACTTGCAAGCATCCTCACCACAGTATGTTGCCCTCCCAAAACCCACGGGCTAGACTGCGGCCGTCGTGGTAAATCCCATGGCCGGGCGTCAGAACCCGAAAAATCGAGGGCGCGGTAAGCCATAGCCGATCAGCGGGCACGCAAGTGTTTGTTGTCGCTTTTCTATGGCAGGCCGTGTGGGGCAGGCTTTTGCCTGGCCGGTTCCCTCGGTTACCGGTTTCTGACCCCCGTACGGTCTGCCACCATACTGCGTCAGAACGGATGGTGGCAGCTCCTTAATTCAACCGAGGAGCATAAGGAAAATGCGCTATCCCTTTTTTACCCAAGAGCTCCGCCCTTGGCCTATGGTCTTGCTGTCTGCCTCTGATCTGGAGGTGCGCCATGGCTGAGTTCGAATCCTGCGTTGTACCTTTCCCACTGCAGCGTAGCCCGCTGCATGAATCTGAACGTTCCCCCCTACCCTCTGAAGCTGCTGCAGAAACGCGTGCGGTCATGCTTGGTCATTTGCTTGATCAACTGGCTGAGCCCGAAGGTGTGCCACCTGATGACATGCGCGTGCGTATCGCCGCCTACTCCGCGCTGGATCTGCTCGATGAGATGGTGGTGCTCTATCGCCGTGCGCTCTCCGAAGTGCGAGGAGGTTCCGCATGAGCAAAGAAGTCGAGACATGCCTGCCCTCCTACGATGGTCAACCAGGTTTTGAAATCACCTGGTCAGCGGACTGCAAGGAGGCATTCAACCGAGGCGTGAAACTGGCTCAATTCTGGCTCGACAGTGTCTGTAGCGGATGGCTCTGGGCAGTCATGATCGCCGAGCGTGATCTGCTGCCGCGGGCCATCGACAGGCGCGCCTTCGAGGTAGGCTTCCTGGGCCGTGTGCACCAGCGGTTGTGTTCGTATCAGGCCGGTAATCAGATGTCGGTAGGTGCTGCTCAGCCGGACCGTCGACTGCCACCCGAAACGGCTTGCCGCTGCTGATCTGAGTCACCTTCCTGGCCTGCTAGCGGGCTGGGAAGGCGTTTGCATCGAAATGCCTCTCTTCTTGCTTCAGCTGAGCTGAGCGCAGGCTCACGCGCGGCTGTTGCGTACTCCGAACGGCGCCAGCACAATCACTCCGGCCAGATATCAAGACGCCGCCGAAAGCGCCGCGGCTCGATTGCCGCAGTTGGGGCAGTCACCGCCCTAGGCCCATGGATAGACTCCTCCACCATCGCGACCCCATCAAAAGGATGCTTGATGCGCTCCCCCCCCCTCAGCCTCGACGCTACCCTGCTCGCCTGCGCCCTGCTCCTCGCACCGCTGGCCCCGGCTTCCGCCGCCATCTTCAAATGCAAGGCCGCCGATGGCGCCACACAGTTCTCCGATCGCCCCTGCGGCACCACTAAGAACCAGGAAGAGATCGCCCAAGAGTCACCAACCGCGGCGGCGGCCCCTGCTAGCGAGCCGCAACCTGGCAAGGCCTCGCACCGAGGCGAGCTACGCAGACGCCGAGAAGGCCAACCCGCCTCTGCTGACCCTGGCCGACCTGCAAGGCACTTGGTCGGATCTGGACTTCGCCTCGCCCCTGCGTGGCTATTGGGTGTTCGGCCCCACCACTCTGCGCATGGACCGCAAGGGCATGGAGGCGCGCAACCGCGTCCAGGCCACTCTGCGCTTCAAGCTCAAGGGCAACCTGCTGACCCTGACCCATGAGCCGGACGCGTTTAGTAATAAGCGCTGGGATGAGAAGCTGGTGATCGAGCGCTACGAGCCAGGTCGCCTGATCGACCTCGGCTCCCTGGTGCTCTACCGCGTCAAATAACGCGCGCCCCGGTTACGCTGTTGTTGGCGGCTGCAGCCGCCGCTTCCCCTTGTTGAAGCCTGCGCGCTTCGCTTGCTGGTGGCGCCTGTGAGATCGGTGGAATGACGGTCTTGCTGTTTCCTCTGACCCTATCACGGCGTTCTCGCCGTCAAGGGCTGCATGCGCTTCGCGCATTTGCGGCGGGGCCGGCTATCGCCCCCTGACTGCCGCGCTGCGCCGTGCTGGGCCGGTTCCGGGCAATTCCGCCCGAGCAACTGGAGCATGATCATGTCTCAGCTTTCTATCGCCTTTGACTCTTCCCTGCTGATTCGCGACGAGCAAGGTCGCTATGCGCCAGCCACTGCCGAGCAGATCCTGGCAGCGGCTCGACAGGTCATCGATCAGAAGGTACAGCGTGGTGCTGCGTTTACTTCGCCGGATCTGGTCAAGGAATACCTGATCACCAAGCTGGCGGGCTTCGAACACGAGGTCTTTGCGGCTCTGTTCCTGGATGCCAAGCATCGCCTGATCCAGTACATCGAGATGTTCCGAGGCACCATCGATTGTGCTTCGGTCTACCCGCGGGAAGTGGTTAAGGAGGCACTGCGCCTGAATGCGGCAGCAGTGATCTACGCGCACAACCACCCCAGCGGCAACCCAGAGCCAAGTCAGGCCGATCGGTCGCTCACACAGCGGCTGAAAGAAGCCTTGTCGCTTGTCGAGGTTCGATCTCTGGACCACATCATAGTGGCTGGCCAGCGCACCGTATCTCTCGCTGAGCTTGGGTTGCTATGAACCAAGGGGGCTGAGCCCCCTTTTTGCTGCGCCCGTTCACGCGTGTGCAGCATGTTCAACCGGTTCATCTTCCTTGGCTGCTAGCCCCACCGTCCAGTGGCCACCGTTTTCTTGGATCAAATGCAGCAGGTCGTAGGTTCTGATCATGTCGAGCAAACCAGAGTGGCCGTAGGCGTTTGGCGAAAATGCCGGATCGGTACGTTTGAGGTACTGCCCAAGGGCGCTCAGGGTGACCTTGCCTTCGCTGGTTCCGCCTGCAAGCAGGGATACGGCATCCACCACGAACCTTGGTCGCCGCTTGACGACCGGCTTGCTGGGTTGAGGCTTAGTGGTTTCCTGCTTGCAGTTCGACTCAGCCTTGGCCGCAGGTTTCTCGGCATGCTCCGCAACAGGTTCTTGGAAATGCTCCTCGCGGCGCCACTCAAAGAACTGGTCACTGGCGTTGCGCAGCGCATCGGGAGTCTTGGGTTCACCGACGATGCAGACAGTAGCGCCACGTTCTCTGAGCTTGCGGCACAGGTAGGCGAAATCGGAATCGCTGGTTACCAGGCAGAACGTATCCGCACGGTGATCGAAGAGCGCTTCCATTGCATCAAGAGCCAAGGCGATGTCGGACGTGTTCTTACCGGCCGCATACTGGTATTGCAGGCATGGTGTGAAGGCCAGCCGAACCAGTGCCTCCTGCCATTTGTTAGCCAACGTGCCATGGTTGCCGTAGCCCCTTCTCAGGACAACGCGCCCAAACTGGGCGACCACACGCAGCGCGTGTTCCAGAATTTCAGGCGATACGTTATCGCAATCGACAAGCACCGCTACGCGCGTTTCTACAGCTGGAGTAAAAACTCCCATCCTTGCTCCTATCGAATGATCCCAGTTGATCCAATAGCACCACGTCCACTAAAGGCACAGCAATCACCCATCGCATCTGTGTCGAAATCCTGACAAGTATTGTAGTCAGCGACGACGGCCGTCATCATTTTGCCAGCACACTCTATTAACGCTACGATCGCTTACTGATACCTAGCTCGTCGCCCACACCGCGCCTCCTTCCCCTTTTGCAATGAGTATGACCGCATGGATGCAACAACCGAAGCCGTAGAAGAGTTCCTCTGTGATCCGAAGCTATCTGAACTCTGTGAAATCCTTAAAATCAGCGATGATATCTTCGACGTTATAAAACTCAGCGAAAATCAGCACTCGGATTTCCTAGCTTGGCTATTCGACCCACGTGAGGGGCATGGGCAAGGCGATCAGATTGTGCGCGACCTGCTGATCAGCGCAACCCAAGCAGCAGCAGAGAGTGGCCTGGATGGCCGGAGCACGACGTCTCGCTTTTTTGCTGAATGGCCTCCCTCCAAAATTCGGACGACTAGCTTCGGCAGCATTTTCACTGCTCGAGAGCTCGGACTTAAAGCTTCAGAGCGCGTTGACCTATTCGTAATTGACCCCAACAACAAATTCGTATTGCTGATAGAGAACAAGGCTGGCACTACGCATAGTCAGCAGCAACTGGACGGATACCGTACTAGTTGGCAGGAAGCAGTAGCTAACAGCGCCCATCTGAAAGACTACAGAAGTGTCCACATCGCTCTAGACCGAGACTTTGCAGGGGGGGACTGGTCGGAGCGCCCATCTACCGGTTATTGGTTGCACCTAGGGTATGACTGGTTAAAAGCTTCAGCCGACCGCGCGTTGATGCATGTAGAGCGCGGCAATGCAGCGGCTAAATTGGTGGTGAGCTATTGCAATCGACAAACCGATTGGGAAAGCCCTATAAGTCAGCGAGCAGTAACGTTGGCTGCAGAACTACACCAAGCCCATGGTCCTGCAGTCAGGCACATGTTGGAAAGCAATACTGGGCGACTCGAGAAATGCTGGCTTCAGGAGGGCAGCTCCACGCACATGAGTTTCATGCTGCAAAATAAAGCAGCGTTTGACCTTCTTCGCGACACTCAGGGCATGGCATCGATAAAAGAGACTTTATTGGTCAAGATTCCTGGATTTAAAAGGGAGAATGTCTACCACGCTCGGGCCTGGCTATCCGCATGCCCTCCAAACTGGGAACAATTTATGGGGGAAAATAGTTGGCCTGTTTATTTTCGGGTGAGATATGCAGACAGCACCAAGACGAAATACGATATTGCGTTAGTTTTCGATTCTGCATCAGCCAATTCTGAGACTGAAGGAAAGCAGTTACGGGAACGCCTTAAGTTGTTTGATAACCGCTTCGGCAAGCGGCAGGGCACATCGTTACGCAAGGTTGTGCTCAACAGAGGACTTGGACTTGCTGATCTTATTCGAAAACTTGAAGAGCATTCTAACCGATTGAAAACGGTTTGCGTTTAGAGCCAAGGCCACATCTGGCCTTGGCTCCATAAAAAAGCAAAACTAGGTTGCCATCGGAGGTAACAACGTCCCCAATACAAGAGCAGGGGTTCTTGCCCCCTCAAAATCAAGAAAAATAGACGGTTTCCACCCGGCCGCTGCGCTGGGTGGAGCCTCCGCGATTTTTCCTGATTTTTTCACGACCGCCTTAGTCGCCCTAGTCGGCAGGGGTTCATGCGCAGCGCAAGCGCAGAACCCTGAAGATGAAGGAGCGAAAGCCATGAGCGAAGAAATCAGGATCTACGTTGCCGACCTAGCCGCCTACAACGCGGGTCACCTGCATGGCGTCTGGATCGATGCCACCCTGGAGCTGAACGACATCCAGGAACAGGTCGACGCCATGCTCGCGGCCTCGCCGGTCGAGGGTGCGGAGGAGTACGCCATCCATGACTTAGAGGGCTTCGACGGCTACCGCCTCGGTGAGTACCAAAGCCTCGAGAGCGCCCATGAGATTGCGTGCTTTATCGAGGAATACCCCGAGTTCGGCGGCGCGCTGCTCGCGCATTTCAACGACCTGGAGCAGGCGCGCAAGGCGGCCGAGGAAGACTATTGCGGCTGCTACAGCTCGCTGGCCGACTACGCCCAGGAGTTGACCGAGGAAACCACCAGCATTCCGACCCACCTGGCGATGTATATCGATTACCGCGCCATGGCCCGTGACATGGAATACAGCGGCGACGTGTTCACTTTGGAGACCGGCTTCGAGCAGGTGCATGTGTTCTGGAATCGCTAGGCTAGCGGAAGGCACCAGGGAGACCCGGTGCCTTGTTTTTTGCGCCCCTGTCCTACCGGCCACCCGCGCGCCCCGCCCGGAAGGCTGATGCACGGGGACGCGCCCCCGGCGATCAGCCTGGAGCAACCACGTTATGCTGCCAGTTGATTGAGACCGTTACGGTCTTACGGTTTTGCCCAAATCCGTCGATCCGTAACCACGGATTTACGGATTTGTGGGGAAGCGGATTTACGTTTTTACGGATTTACAGAAATCCGCCGTTGCGGTTTTCCAGTTTTGTGGAAAGCCGCAGATCGCATATCCGTGGGGCTACGCGTGCGGAGCTTGGCGTGCTTGGGCACCATGGCCGCTGACGCGCGTAGATGGTCGTACTTGGTAAGCGTCCAGACCGTCCCGGTATCAATCCTCTCCCCTCCTGCCTGCGTATTCGCCCAGACCCAACCCGGCATGATCGAGCGCGATTGCTGCCGCACGGTGCACCTCCCACGTCAACGGAGGACACACCATGTCGCATTCAATCGATCTTTCCAGCCAGCCGCGTCGCATCGATCTCGATGCCCCGCTGCACCGCAAGGCCGGGCCAACGGCGCATGCCATGCGGCCTGTAGAGGGCGCCGACGAGGCCCAAGCACCACAGACCTGCCCTGCCCCTCGCTACCTCACCAACAACGAAGCAGCGGCCTTCCTGCGGCTGTCTCCGCGCACGCTGGAAAAGCAGCGGGTGATAGGCGGCGGACCGCGCTTTCACAAGTTTGGCCGGCGGGTGATGTACGCCCTCGCCGATCTCGAGTTCTGGGCCGGTGAGCGCAGCTTCGAGACCACCTTCGATCCCGAATACATCGACCGCCACCCGGGAGCGCAGCGTGATGATCAGTGAAACCTTCGCTTATGAATTGTCGGCATCTCGATTTGACTTCGCAGAGCGAGCAACTGGATCTGTTCCACGCCCTGCCGGGGGATATGGCGCCACGCGACGCCCAAGATCTGATGGCGCATCCGTTCTTCTCGCTGGCCAAGTCGCGGCGCACGGTGCCGATCGACTTTCGTTCGGGCGGAGTGACAGTACGTGTAGAGGGTACTCAAGCACATGGTATCGCCACGATCTGGGATGCCGACATTCTCATCTGGGCCGCCAGCCAGATTGTCGAGGCTCGGGACTCGGGCATTCCGACTTCGAGGCTCATGCGCGCAAGGCCATACCAGATACTCAGGTTCATCGGCCGTGGCACTTCCACCCGGGATTACACGCGACTCAAGGCCGCCCTCGACCGGTTGCAATCGACCAGCGTGGCCACGTCCATTCGCGAGACCACGGGCAGGCGCCTGCACCGCTTTTCCTGGATCAACGAGTGGAAGGAGCTGGCAGCGCCCGACGGACGACCGGAGGGTATCGAGTTGATCCTTGCAGACTGGTTCTACTGCGGGGTGCTGGAGCAGTCCCTGGTGCTGACCATCGACCCGGCTTACTTCCGCCTCACCGGCGGCCTGGAGCGCTGGCTGTATCGTCTCATCCGCAAACACGGCGGCAGGCAGAAAGATGGCTGGCAGTTCGACCTGCGTCACCTGTACCGCAAATCCGGAAGCATGGCGCGTTATTCGGATTTCGCCGGCGATCTGAGGGCATTGGTTTCTCGGCAGTCGATGCCCGGCTATCACCTGGAGCTCGTCCGTTTCTCGCCATCAACGGAGCTGCTCGCATTCAGGCCGGTGCCGTAGACGGCACGTGGATATTTTCTGGAAAAGCTGTGAGTTCTGTCGTGCTATCAGGCGCAACCGGGCTCGTGCTATCAGGCGCAAGACTATCGTGCTATCAGGCGCATCTTCACCTCTGCAGGCCACGCAGGACGAGGCCTAGCGCCCGCCTTAACTTAACTAACTTAAAAGCTCTAACTTGTTATTGGGGCCCCGGACATCTGTGGACAGACGCTGATCGCGAGGAGTCTGCGGGAGGCGTCTGGTCATGATCATCGCTCTGCTCAATCAGAAAGGTGGGGTGGGAAAAACCACCCTAGCCACCCACATCGCCGGAGAGCTGGCTGTACGCGGACGCAACGTCGTCCTGCTTGATGCCGATCCACAAGGCTCGGCATTGGACTGGACGCAGCGCCGCAGTCAACAGGGCTTACCGAGACTCTTCAGCGCGGTTGGCCTTGCGCGTGAAACGCTGCATCAGGAAGCACCGGAGCTCGCCCTTCATGCCGACCACGTCATCATCGATGGGCCACCCCGCATCGCCGCCCTTGCCCGTTCTGCATTGCTCGCTGCCGACCGTGTATTGATCCCTGTTCAACCGAGCCCCTACGACCTATGGGCCAGTTCGGAAATGGTCAGCCTGATCCGCGAAGCACAGGTGTTCAAACCATCAATGCGAGCGGCGTTTGCAATCAACCGGCGGGTCAGCACCACGATCATCGGCCGCGAGGCGCGCACTGCGTTGGCTGACCAGCCTGTGCCGGCTCTGCTTAGTGAAGTGCGTCAGCGAATCGTATTTGCCGAGAGCGTAGCTGCCGGTCGCCTGGCACGGGAGCTGGCTCCCGACAGCGCTGCAGCACGCGAGGTCAGCAACCTGGTCGATGAGCTCCTGAGGTGGTCTTCATGAGCAGCAAGCGCGTAGGAATTGGGGCACGCCCAATGGCCGATCCGCGAGCCGAAGCCTGGATACAGCAGCGCGTTGAAGCAGGACCCCAAGAAGGTGATCGCCATACCGCACGTATGACTCTGGACGTGACGCCAGCACTGCGCACGCGCATCAAGCTAGCCGCCATCGAGCGCGGTCTGACAATGGCTCAGATGCTGCGCGAAGTGCTTGAACGAGAGTTCCCGGAGGTCTCGTCATGACAGCTACCGCGCACCGTCGTCGACGACCATTGGCCCTGATAGCAGGCAGCTTGTTTGCACTGGCTTGGACGGCCAATTACACGCCAATCCCGCGGCTGGTTTACAACGCCTCGGACAGCCTACCCATAGGCTGGTACCACATCGAGGCCACCCGCTCATTGCGCCCGGGCGACACAGTGCTGATCAACTTGCCTCACGAGGCGAGGACGTTCGCGGCGCAACGCGGCTACCTGCCTGCGACCGTTCCGTTGCTGAAGACCGTGGCAGCAATCGCTCCCCAGCATGTATGCGTGCTGAGCGGCTTGATCGTCGTCGACAGTGAACCTGTTGCGATTCGCTTGCGTGTTGATCGGAAAGGCCTCGCTCTGCCTCAGTGGAGTGGCTGCCGACAGCTGGATGACGGCGAGCTGTTTCTACTGAGCACCGGCAATCCGGAGTCATTCGACAGTCGCTACTTCGGCCCTGTGCCTGTCGACTCGGTGATAGGTCGGGCGCGGCCATTGTGGGTGGAGGCACGCCCATGACCAGACCATCGCGCTGTCAGATCAGCTACAGAACGGCTGCATTCAGCAGCTATTGTCGCGGGCCACCTGTTGCTGTCTCCACTGCCCTCACTTGCGACACGCAACTGGCTCGCCCGTAGCGAACCCACACTCTGTTTACCCATCACTGAACGCAAAAGGCACGGAGAAAACTGAGGGCAAGATAAAAGGGGGCGGCACTTCGTTGGCCCGGAAAGCAGTCTGCACAGGGGTTGGCGGCGACACGGCGCCGGGCATAGCCAGGTGCCGAAACTGTGTTCGCCCCGCAGTTGTGCTGGCTAGGAAGCGTGCCTGATACGGCGTACCACGATCAACCAGGAGGAGTCTAAGCATGAGCAAAGGAAGTCGTCATGACGACGAACTGCGCTTTCGCCCGCAGCCTGGTAAGCCGCAACAACGCGGCCAAGCCTTCGTCAACCAGGTGCTGCGTCAGACCAACAAGGCCGGCACCGTCAAGCCGCGCAAGGCGGGACACCAGCCCGGTGCCCGTCTCGGCCGCGGACATGTCGCTGCTCGATTCAGCGCGCAGAAACTGCCGTCCAACGCCCGCCGCGTCGCCATCAAGACGCGCCTGGTAAACCTGCGCCAGGCTGGCAAGCGCTCGACGCTCAGCCACCTTCGCTACATCGAACGCGACGGCGTCAGCCGCGAGGGTGATCCGGGCCAGGCCTATGGGCCGCTGACCGACCAGGCCGACCTTAATGCGTTCGAGGAGCGCGGTCGGGACGATCGCCACCAGTTTCGCTTCATCGTCTCACCCGAGGATGCCGAGCAGCTCGATGACCTGCGCACCTATACCCGCCACCTGATGAGCCGGATGGAGGCCGACCTCGGCACCCGCCTCGACTGGGTGGCGGTCGACCACTGGAACACCGACAACCCGCACACCCACATCATCCTGCGCGGCAAGGACGACACCGGCAAGGACCTGGTGATCGCTCGTGACTACATCGCCGAAGGCATGCGAAACCGTGCCTCGGAGCTGGCCACCGAATGGCTCGGCCCGCGTACTGAATTGGAGATCCAGCAGAGTCTGCAGCGCGAGGTGCAGCAGGAGCGTTTCACCACTCTGGATCGCACCTTGTTGCGCGAACGCAAAGCTAGCGTGCTCAGCCTGAAATTGCTCGCCAACCATCCGCGCCGGCAGTTGCTGATCGGCCGCCTGCAGCAATTGCAAAAGCTTGAACTCGCACACGAAGTTCGGCCAGGACAATGGATCCTGCGTGACGACGCCGAGGCCACTCTGCGTGCCATGGGTGAACGCGGCGATATCGTGCGCACGATGCAGCGGGCCATGGGCGGCACGCAGCGAGAGCTGGCGGTATTCGAACCGGGCAAGGATGGTTCTGTTGTGGTTGGTAGGATCGCAGCCAAAGGCCTAGCCGACGAGCTCAACGACCGCGGTTATCTGGTGGTCGACGGACTCGATGGCAAAGCCCACTACCTGAGACTGCCTTCCCACACGAACCTGGCCGACTATCCCATTGGTGGCCTGGTGGAAACACGCAGCCTGAGCGAGCCGCGCGCGGTGGATCGCTCGATTGCGGCGTTGGCGGTGGAAGGCCTCTATCGCACCGATCATCACGCGGCCTTTGCAAGGTCACAGGCAGTCGAAGGACAGGATCCCGAGGCATTGGTCGAGCGCCACGTTCGGCGTCTGGAAGCCCTCCGCCGGGCCAGTATCGTCGAGCGGCTGGCCGAGGGCGTCTGGCGGGTGCCGGCAGATCTGCCCGAGCAAGGTCGACAACATGATGCTCGCCGCCTTGGCGATGTCTCCGTCGAGCTGCGCACGCCGCTGCCCCTAGAACAGCAGGTGCGTGCCGTCGGCGCGACCTGGCTTGACCAACAGTTGATCGGCGGCAACCGCGAGTTGGTCGATAAGGGCTTCGGCAAAGAGGTGCGCGAGGCGTTGCGACAACGTGCCGACTATCTGGTGGAACAGGGCCTGGCCCAACACAAGGGCCAATGCGTGTTGCTTGCACGTAACCTGCTGGCTACCTTGCGCGGGCGAGAGCTGAACGCTGCAGCACGTGAGATTTCCGCACAGACAGGCATGAATTACCGCCCGGTGGTAGAGGGCCAGCGAGTCAGCGGAATCTACCGGCGCAGCATCCAACTGGCGAGCGGCCGTTATGCTCTGCTCGCCGACGATATCGGCTTCAGTCTGGTGCCGTGGAAGCCGGTGATCGAGCAAAAACTCGGGCAGAGCGTATCGGCAGTGATTCAAGGCAACAGCGTCTCGTGGCAACTAGGCCGCCAGCGTGGGCCTTCGATTGGTTGAGCAATCGGCACCGGCCGTTAAACCGGTGCCGGTTCTTGCTGCAGCCACTGTTCGAAGGCTTGGCTCTGCGGTAAGCCTTCCTTGGCCGCGTAGTAGACCAAGCGCAGATGGCGATCCTCATCGATGGTTAACGTGGTGTGTTCGAACACCACGTGTCCCACCGCCTCGACCTCAAAGTGGCGAATTCCCTGGCAAGGCCCATGAATGTCCTGCTGCCGCCACCATTTTCTGAAATCGGGCGACGCCTTTTCCAGATCCTTCACCAGAGCAGCGATATCAGGATCCTGGGTAGCACGCACAAAGTCACGTCGGAAGCTGGAAAGGATCTGCAGCGCCTGCTCACTCCAAGGATTGAACAGCTCTCGCATAGCGGGGCTTGTGAAGAGCATCCAGAGCATGTTGCGGCGATCCGCCGGCAATGCGGAGAAGCCGAAAACCCGATCCGCTGCGGCGTTCCAAGCGAGCACATCCCAACGCAGGTTGAGCACGTAGGCGGGCCTCAACGGCAGGTCGCCCATCAACCGGTGAATCAGCGCCGGCACCGTGCACCAGGTTTTCCCCGGCTCAGGCGGCAGACGCTGGTGAGCGAGCAGGAAAAGGTGTCGTCGCTCGGTGGCATCAAGCTTGAGCGTGCGTGAAAGGTTGTCTAGGAAGTTCGCCGAGACACTGATGTCCCGACCTTGCTCAAGCCAGGTGTACCAGGACAACCCCACCCCGGCCAATGCCGCGACCTCCTCGCGGCGCAGCCCAGGCGTGCGCCGCCGATTACCGGCGGGCAGGCCCACCTCCTCCGGCGAAATACGTTCACGGCGACTACGCAGGAATTCGGCCAGATCTATTCGAGTGCGTTCAGCTGTGCGAGGCGCGCTCATCCGGTTACCTCCAGTAATAGGATAAACAGTCAAATTGTAACCCCCATAAATCCCGCTAAGAATAGCCCGGCCTGGATGGAATTACCCCTACCAGGCTCTTGCTTGATGAGGAAAGCACACAGAGACGTGTCATCAACTTGCTAAGGAGATAAACGGATGTATCAAGCACTTCTTCGAGAACAACTGGAGACATTGAAGTCCTCCAACCAGTACCGCACCTTCACTACCCTGAGCCGCATGTGTGGCCAATATCCTCTGGCCAAATTGGATGGTCGCAAAGAGAACCCGGTGGTGGTCTGGTGCAGCAATGACTACCTCGGTATGTCGCAACATCCCGCGGTGCGTCAGCGAATGCACGAGGCGTTGGATGCCTACGGTGCGGGCTCCGGCGGCTCGCGCAATATCGGTGGATCACACGAGGTATACGCAGAGCTGGAAGTCTCTCTTGCCGAATGGCACGGCAAGGAAGCGGCGTTGGTATTTCCCACTGGTTTTGGTTCCAACGATGCCACCCTTCAGTGCCTGCTGCGACGCATCCCCGATTGCGTAGTAATCAGCGATGAGATGAACCATGCCTCCATCGTGAACGGCATTCGCTCGACGCCCAACGAGCGCAAGATCTTCCGCCACAACGACATGGAAGATCTGGAGCAGATCCTAGCCAGCTATCCGCTTGGCCAACCCAAGATCGTGGTCTTCGAGTCGATCTACTCAATGGATGGCGATATCGCGCCTATCGCTGAAATTGTTGCTGTCGCCAAGCGCTATAGCGCCCTCACCTATCTGGACGAAGTGCATGCAGTGGGCATGTACGGCCCCCGCGGCGCTGGTATCGCCGCAGACCTGGGCGTCGCCGATCAGGTAGATATCATCCAGGGCACCATGGCCAAGGCCATCGGCGTTATCGGGGGCTACATCGCCTCAACTCAGGTAATCGTTGATGCGGTGCGCTCCTTTGCCACCGGTTTCATCTTCACGACCTCGCTGCCACCGGCAGTCACTGCCGGATGCCTGGCCAGCGTCGAACACCTCAAGGCGCACGACCAAGAGCGTAATAGTCTGCATCGCCAGACGGGCAAGCTGCGCGAGCGCCTTAAGCATCACGACGTACCGGTGATGCCCTGCTCACAAACCCATGTGCTACCGGTACTGGTTGGGGAAGCTAAGCGCTGCAAGGCAGCGGCAGATCGGCTGCTCCACCACCATGGTGTGTACCTGCAGCCAATCAACTATCCATCCGTGCCGGTAGGGACAGAGCGCTTCCGCGTCAACGCCACGCCGAACCACAACGATGCGCAGATCGAACATCTGGCGGTGTCGCTGCGCGAGACCTTCGACTATTTCAGCATCCCACTGGCATCCGAGGTGTTTGCTGCGGAGGTGGCCTGAGATGGAACAGTCCTTCTTCACGGTACGTCCGGCCACCCAGGCCGACCTGGTCAGTTTGGTGGAACTGCGCGCGTATCTGCTGGACGGCACCAACGCCAGCTATTCGAGCAAGACGCCGGAGGACGCGGCGCGCTGGCGGGCGGCCTACCGTACCTGGCTGAGCAGCCGCCTGAACGACAGTGACTGCGTGCGGATCCTCGCCGCCGAGCACAAGGAATCCGGTCAGGTGCTGGGCTGTGCGACCGCCATTATCGACCAGCGTGCGCCGGCACCGGGCTGCCTCAATGGCCTGTCCGGCTGGGTGCAGTCGGTGGTGGTGGAGCCACAGTGGCGCGGTCGCGGCATCGCTCGGCAGTTGATGCAACACCTGCTGCGCTGGTTCGACAACCGCGGCGTCGGCTGCGTGGTGCTGCAGAGCACCGCGGATGCCGGCATGCTGTACCAGGCCCTCGGCTTCGCCGTCAGCGACGAGCGCCTGCTGATCCGTCAGGAGGCCTCGGCATGAAGATCCTGATCATCGGTCTGGGTTACGCCGGCAACCGTTTCCGCCGCGCCTTCGAGCATATCGCCACGAGCACCGGAATGCCGCTGTCGCTGTCCTATGTCGGGCGCCGGCAGAAGACGACCGAACTGCCCTACTTCGACAGCGTCGAGCAGGCGCTACAAGTATTCGCGCCGGACATCGTGGTGGTAAGCGTCAACGACCACAACCATGCGCCTGTGCTCAAGGAGCTGGCCGGCTACCGGGGCTTCGTGCTCTGCGAAAAGCCCCTGGTCACCCCCGGTGACGACTTGAAGGAGCTGCTCGGCGCACTGGGGCAAGTCAGTGGCTTTGCCCTGAATCTGGTGGAGCGCTACTCGGACGCAACCCGGCAGTTGCGCGAGTGGGTCGAACGTCACGACTGGCAACTGGTGCGCGCCAGCTTCCACTGGGGCAAGGACCGCATCAACGACTATCGCCCCACCTGCGGCGTGACCAGCGAGGTGATCCATGCATTAGATCTGGTCGGCTGGATCTGCCCGCGCGCTGACCAGCTCCAACTCGATGGTGTGCTCGGTGTGCGCTCGGACTTCTCCATCTCCGGCGCTGAGGTACTCGACACCGTGCAACTCGCCGCCAGCCTGGGCGAGGCTCGGGTCACCGGTTACGCCAGCTTCGTCAACATCGTGCGCCAGCGCACCGTGGATTTCAGCTTCGTCGACCGCGATGCCCGGCTGGTCCATGCGCGCCTGGTATTCGATACGCCGCGCTGGGATCACGACCAACTGCGCATCTGGACGCGCGGTACCAACGGCAGGGAGGAGCTGCTCCACGAGTTCGCCACGGCCCCAGACGAGCCAGGCCTGGACACCGTGCACAAGCTGTCTCGTCTGTGCCGGCAGGTGGTGCGCGCTGTGGCTCTTAGAGAATCGCCACCCCAGCCATTCGCCGGGCTCGATACCGCTGTGGCCTTGCAGCGCCTGCTCAACGACCTGGAAACCCATGCCCAAACCCCAGCTCCGGCGCGCTACGTCCATGGCGAGACGCGCGTACTGCTGGCCGAGGACAGTGATCTGGAAAGCCTCGGGTAACTCAATCACAAGGAGAAGGACTATGTGTGGAATCGCTGGATGGCTGTCCTACAGCCGGAACCTGGAAGCGCAACGCGAAACTCTGCAGCGCATGACCGACACGATGGCACTGCGAGGCCCCGACGCAGGCGGTCTGTGGATTGATGGCCCCGTTGGCTTGGGCCATCGGCGTCTGTCGATCATCGACCTCGAGGGAGGTCGCCAACCGATGATCGCAAAACATGGTGGGCCACTCGAGCTTGCCGCCATCACCTATAGCGGGGAGGTCTACAACTTCCGCGAGCTGCACGCCGAATTGCAAGCACTCGGCCACCGCTTCGAAACCCGCAGCGACACCGAAGTGGTGTTGCGCGCTTATATCGAATGGGGTGAAGCCTTCGTGGAGCGGCTCAACGGCATGTATGCCTTCGCCATCTGGGACCTGCGCTCCCAAGAGCTTCTGCTGATTCGCGATCGCATGGGCGTAAAACCGCTGTACTACTACCCCACGACTGATGGCGTAGTTTTCGGGTCCGAACCCAAAGCGCTGTTGGCTAACACGCTGGTGCCACGCAAAGTGCGCGCCGATGGCCTGCGCGAAATTCTTGAGATGGTGAAGACGCCCGGACATGCCGTTTTTGAAGGCATGCGCGAGGTCATGCCGGGCGAGATTGTGCGTATCAACCGCCGGGGTTTGGGACGCCGCCACTACTGGAAATTGGAGGCGCGTGAGCACGAACACACGCTGGACGAGACAATCCGCCATACCCGTGACCTGCTGGAAGATATCGTCGACAGCCAGATCGTCGCTGACGTACCGTTGTGCAGCCTGCTCTCCGGCGGACTGGATTCCTCGATCATTACCGCGCTGGCCTCGAAGAAATTGCTGGCCGCTGGCAAGGAGAACATCCGCTCCTTTTCTGTCGACTTCGTCGACCACGGTAGCGGCTTCACCGGCGATGCCGTGCGCGGTACTCCAGATGCCCCTTTCGTACGAGATCTGGTGGAGAAAATTCGCTCCAGTCATCAGGAGATCGTCCTCGATAGCCGTGAGCTTGCTGATCCTGTCCTGCGGGCGCAGATCGTGCGTGCACTGGATCTGCCACCGGCCTTCTGGGGCGACATGTGGCCATCGCTCTACCGGCTGTTCCAGGAAGTGCGCAAGCACTCGACAGTAGCGCTCTCTGGTGAAAGCGCAGACGAGGTATTTGGTGGCTACCGCTGGTTCCACGACCCTGAAGCCATTCAGGCCAATACCTTCCCCTGGCTGACCTCGGTGACAGGCAAGTACTTCGACGGCAAGACCCTGTTCGACCCTGGCCTGCTAGCCCAACTCGACATGCAGACCTTCTTGCGTGACAGCTATGCCCAGGCCATTAGCGAAGCACCGGTGCTGCCCGGTGAGAGCGCCGTCGACCAGCGTATGCGGCAGATGAGCTACGTCAACCTGACACGCTTCGTCCAAACCCTGCTCGATCGCAAGGACCGAATGAGCATGGCGGTTGGCCTAGAGGTACGGGTGCCCTTCTGCGATCACCGGCTAGTTGAGTACGCCTTCAACATTCCTTGGGCGATGAAGGCCTTTGATGGCCGGGAGAAAAGCATTCTCCGCGCGGCGACCCGCGACCTGCTACCCGAATCGATCAGCGAGCGGGTCAAGAGCCCCTACCCCTCGACGCAGGATCCGGCCTACGAGCAGGCACTGCGTGATGCGCTGACCGCCATTCAGGCGGATCGCAATGCGCCGGTGACGCCTCTGCTCGACAGCGGCCGTATCCATCAAACCCTGGCTAAGCCGCTCGGCAGCGTCTCGCCCATGTACGAACGCGGGGGCATGGAACTGGCGGTCGGCCTCAACACCTGGCTGAGCGAGTACGACGTCAGTCTCGAGCTGTAGCCCAAACCGGGAGTGGCCCCGGTGCGGGTCACTCCTATTCGCTGTACCACTCAAGCGCTCCAAGGAGCACAAGCGAGTCCGAGAATGCACACATCCAACCAATCTCCTATCTACCTCATAGCGCTGGGGGCGTTCGCCCTTGGTATGGCCTCCTATGTCACCGCAGGCCTGATCCCGATGATCGAGGCCTCGTTTGCCGTGTCCGTCGCGGTGGCGGCGCAACTCGTCACCGCATTCACCCTGGCCTACGGCCTGGGTTCACCGATTTTCGTCGCCCTGACTCCAGCGCATCGCCAGCGCGCCGGCCTATTGCTGGCCCTGGGCCTGTTCGTCATCGCCAACGCCGCCAGCGCGCTGGCCGAGAGTTTTACCGCGCTGATGGCCTGGCGTGCCATCGCTGGCATCGGCGCAGGCGTCTACTTAGCAATGGGCATCGGTGCTTCTGCCGCTGTTTCGAGCCCGGAGCGCCGTGGCAAGGCCATTGCCATCATCATGGGAGGCATGGCAAGTGGCGTGGTGCTGGGCGTTCCGCTCAGCCTGCTGATCGCCGAACAGCTCGGCTGGCAGGCCGCCCTCTGGCTGGTCACCCTGCTCGGCCTGGCGGCCTTCTTCGGGCTGCTGCTGAAGCTCCCTTCCCTGCCCGCTGCCACCGCCACCACGCTGGGCCAGAAACTGGCGATCCTCAGCGACAGCCATGTGCTGGTAATCCTGCTGGTGTCGCTGCTGGCCGCCATTGCCAGCCTGGGCATGTACACCTTCATCGCTCCGCTGCTGGCTGATCCGGCCTACGGCGGGGTGCGCTCGGTCACCCCCTACTTGTGGGTCTGGGGCATCGGCGGGGTGCTGGGCAGCTTCCTGATCGGCCCGCTGGTGGATCGCATCAAGGGCCCGGTGCTGACCTTCGCCATCATGATCATCCTTGCCGTGTCGCTGTTCTTGCTGCCGCTGGCGGCTGCCCTCAGCACCTGGCTGGTAATGCTGCCCATTGCCCTGTGGGGAGCCGTCGGCTGGGCGTTGCAGGTACCACAGAACAACGAGCTGATCCTGGCGCGCCAGGCCCAGGGTGACGGCAACCTGGCCATCGCATTGAACGAGTCCGCGCTCTACCTGGGCAGCGCTATCGGTGCCGCGGCCGGCGGTTTCGTGCTGCTGTTGCAAATGCCTACCTGGACACTGGCTGCCAGCGCAGGGGGTGTGGCCGCCTTGGGTGCTCTCCTGCAAATCATCAATCTGCGTCGCCGGGCCTAACATCGACGCTTAAATTCAACATCTAACTGATGGAGGAAAGGCCGTGGAACTGCGCCACCTTCGCTGTTTCATTGCCGTTGCAGAAGAACTGCATTTCGCGCGTGCTGCCGCGCGCCTGCATATCGAACAGTCGCCCCTGTCGAGGATCATCAAGGAACTGGAGTACCGCTTGGGCGTGCAACTGTTCGAGCGCACCACGCGGCGCACGCGCCTGACCTGGGCCGGCAAGGTGCTCTTGGAAGAGGCGCGTCGGGTACTGGCTGTGGTCGATCAGGCCAAGGCCAGCGTCAAGAGCGCAGCGGCCGGCTACCGTGGACGCATTCGCGTCGCGCTGTCCGACGGTATACCTCAGGCACGCTTGGCCGCCCTGCTCGCCCAATGCCGCGAGGAAGAACCAGAGGTCGAGATCTGTCTGTCGGAGGTCACCTTCAGCGAACAGGTCAGAGGGCTGAACGATGACCTGTACGACATCGGGCTCGCTCAATCGGACGAGGCCGGCGAAGGGCTGGTGGCCGAGCCGGTCTGGTTCGATCCACTGGTTGTGGCGGTGCCTGCTCGCCACCCGCTACTTAGCTACCGGCGCGTACCGCTCGATGAGGTGGTGCGCTACCCACTGGTGCTCTGCGATCCGCAGGTCTGCCAAGGATTCTGGCAACAATTACAGCGGGTATTGGGCGCCGTAGATACGCGACTGACCATTGCCGACCGCGTTCCCACCCTGGATCTGATGATGGCGCTGGTCGCCGCGGGTTACGGTCTGGGCTTCTCCAGTCTGGCGCGCATCAACGAACTCAACAATCCGGACGTCGTGGCCCGGCCGCTAGACGGCTGCGCATCGATGCTAACCACCTACATGGTAAGGCGAGAAGGCGAGCCGGCCGAGCAACTGGCGCGATTTATTGGGCGGGTGAGCCCGGCGGAAACCCAGGTGTTGCTGCCGGATCACACTTCACGGAAGGAAATCGCCTGATCTCGCCCCAGGCACTAGATCTCCCCGTCGCGGCGAGCCCTCTCAGGAGAGCGTCTTAGCGGCAGCCCAGCCAGCCTGCCGCATTTTTTGTATCTGGCCAACAAGCCCCTTTCTTGACAAGAAGACACTCATCATTAACATACGCAAATAGCGCACATATATGAAAGCATTGTTCGTTGAACTATCACCCTTTGAGCGCAACCGAAAAGCCCACCTAGATGACGGTGAATACTCGCTATTCCAGCAGATGCTCTTGGCTAATCCAGAGGCAGGCGCAGTCATCACCAACAGCGGTGGTCTGAGGAAGGTCCGTTTCGGATCAGTCAGGCGCAGCAAGGGAAAGCGAGGTGGCGTTCGGGTGATTTATTACTACTGGCACAGCGGTCTGCAGTTCTGGCTCTTCACCCTTTATGACAAAGACGAACTCGATGACCTGAGCAGTGATCAGCGTAGGCAGTTGAAAGCGCTCCTTGAGCGCGAAGTGAAAGCGAGGCAAGCATCATGACCAAACGCGATATTTTTTCCGAGCTGATCGAAGGCTTCGACGAATTGGCCGCAGCACGTGAAGGCAAGCGTACGCTGCGTACTCACAAGGCCGAATACAAGCCAATCGAACCCGCGACGGGCGCGGAAATCGTCGCTCTGCGCGAAAAGCTGCAGATGTCCCAGGGTGTATTTGCGCAGGCCATTCACGCCAAGCCTGCGACCTTAAAGAACTGGGAGCAGAACCGCTCAAAGCCCAATGACCAGGCCACCGTCTTGATCCGTGTCCTGAGCAAGCACCCGGAACTCATACGCGAACTGGCGTAGATCACCAGAGCGCAGATGGTCCCTGTAACAACAGCAAACGGGCAGAATCACTCGCCGGGTACTCAAATAGATTGGGAAGCGATATGAGGCGAGCCGCATGCACAGCCCTTCACCACAACTCGTTCGCCTCCCGACAGCGTCTGCTGGACAATGATGAGTCTGCGCGCTGTCACCTTGATCATCCAGCCTACCCATCTCGATGATGATCTGGAGTGGAAAGCAATCAGAGTCAACCAGATTACAACGTCGCTAGCCGAATAGTTCCCAGCGCTGAGTGAACCCTACAATCAGGTAAGGAGCGACCTCCGGCCACGGACTGCCGATCACAACCGGCAGAAATCGGCGGCGGAAGCGGACACTCACGCGCGGCATATGTCGACCCGAAACGGCCGGTAGCCATATGAGCGTTCGACCCAAAATGGTCTTAGGCGCGTTATGAAATTCACTACTACGGTTTCTCAATCTGTCCCTGCCTTTCTGCTTGTCCCAAGTGAAACAAGGGGCCGGCATGTTGATCACGGGTCCGTCCTAGGAGTGACTCGATTGAAACTAGTGGAGGTTCAGCGCTAAGCCGTTCGCTGGCAAACCGCTTCCAGATTCACTCCTTCAGGGCCTAGTACATACGCCGCGTAATAATCGGCGTGGTAATGGGGCCTGATGCCGGGCGCTCCGTTGTCTTGTCCGCCAGCTGCAATGGCGGCCGCGTAGAACGCATCGACCGCCTCACGGCTCTGCGCGATCAGAGCTATGTGCGCCCCGTGACTGGGGACAGACACAGCATGCAACCATAAAAAAGGCTTTCCCTCAGAGCCGAACCCCAGTCGTAGAGGTCTGGAACCTGGCGGATCGGCCTCAATGCTCATCAGCAACTCAATCCCGAGTGGCTTGAGCGCGGGTTCGTAGAAGGCTTGAGCATCCGAAATGTCCGAAACACCGAGACCTACATGGTCGATTGCCGACCCAGCGAAATTGCTCATCAGGTATCTCCATAAAATGCCGAGTATTGGCAATTGGCAGAGCGCGTCGTTGACAGCGCGTGGTCGCTCCGTGCCCGTTTTAAATCTGAGATGCACCACCGTCGGCGAACAGCTCAGCCCCATTGACATAGCTCGATGCTTCGCTCGCTAGGAAGAGCGCGGCCTGGCCGATCTCGTGTGCCTGGCCGATCCGACCGAGGGTGCTCTTCTCGCCGAGTGCATCGATTACCTCCTGCGCGTTCTCACCAAGCACATTGCGCAGCGACGGGGTGTCCACGGGACCGGGGCTGAGCAGGTTGATACGCACGCCGGAACCTTTGATGTCCAGAATCCAGCTGCGCACCAGCGAACGGAGCGCGGCCTTGGTGGCTCCGTAGACACTCAGGCCGGGGCCGGGGTTGATCGAGGCGGTCGAGCCGATGACGACGACGCTGGTCCCCTTACCCATCAACGGCAGCGCACCTTGCACGGTGAAGGTCGTGCCTTTGACATTGGTCGTGAAGAGCCGATCGAAGCCTGCTTCGGTGATCGCCCCCAAGGGCTCGATTTCACCCGTCCCGGCATTGGCGATCAATACGTCGATACGGCCATGCACCCCGCTGATGTGACTGAACAGTCGGGTCAGGTCGGCAGGGTTCGAAATGTCCGCGCAGACGGCAGAGGCGTTCTCGCCGAGGCTCTTAACGGCTTCGTCGAGCTGAGGCTGGCGGCGCCCGGTGATGACCAGCTTGGCGCCCTGGCTGGCGAAGGCTTCAGCGATGGCGAAACCCAGGCCCGAAGAGCCACCAGTTACCAGAACAACCTTGTTTTCAAACAACATGGGAAATACCTTTAAGGGTGAATATGTAGTGAACACTACATAGGTAAATACATAGGCGCAACATATTTAGTGACCGCTATATAAATCTGACTGCCGATTCGTGATTGAAACCTCTTGTAGTGATCGCTACATTAGTCAAATCAACAGGAACGAGATCGCATGAACGAAAAAAACCGGCAGCGACGCCCCGCCTTCGACCGTGAGCACGGGATAGCCATCGCACAGGCGCTATTTCATCAGCGTGGCTTCGACGCGGTCAGCCTGACCGACCTGACCGAGGCCATGAACATCAAGCCGCCGAGCTTTTACGCCGCATATGGCAGCAAGGCCGAGCTGTTCGAACGTGCGATGCATCGCTACGCCGTTGAAAACGCGCTGCCTATGGACAAGCTGCTGAGGCCGGATCGACCACCCGCAGAAGCGCTGACCGCACTGCTGGTTGCCGCTGCTCAGCAGTACGGACGAGACCGGGCTTTACGTGGCTGCCTGATCACCGAGGGCATGCGCGCTGACGATCCGACTGCCCGCGAAATGGCCGAAAAGCTGGGCGATACCGGGATTCAGGCCGTCCGCCGTTACCTTGATCAGGTCCGTCCGGACGCCGCTCAGGTCCTGGCTGACTATGTGCTCATCACCCTGCGGGGGCTGTCAGCGGCGGCGTGCAGCGGCATGTCGCTCAAGCGACTGGTGGAAGTGGCGCAGCTTGCCGGCAAACTGATCTCCATTGAATTTGAAGCGAGCGACAGCGCTATGAATCCCTGAGCAAAGCCGCATAGTCGCTAGCCAGACGGAGTCAGCGATCAGTGATGGTTGTTCCGGCAATGCTCTCGGCAAACCCACCGCCGAAAATGCGCGCAGGCGTTGCAAAACCAGGCTTTCGCTCACCGTTCAACACGCGGCGCGCAGCTTCAATGGCGGCAAGCGGCGTGTAGGAGTATCCGTTCACCGTTTCGATCATGGATCTTGCAACGCTGCCATCCGATGCTGTCACTTCCGCCACCGCTCGAGCCCGATGGGCATCCCGCTCATCAGCACTGGGGCCATCAGGCAGTTGCGACAAGTCGCCCTCGGGAAAGGCGTCGCCCGAGATATGCACGAACATCGCGATGTTGGGGATGCCCGTCGAATGCCACCCCGTCACCAGATCACCGAAAGACAACGGCTGGCAGGTCACCGGCCCGTCGCCGAAATCAAACTGCCGCGGCTGCGCATCAGGCGTTGCCACGAGCTCACCGTTGACCCGTGCGAGCAGGCCTGCGCCAATGATTTCACTGACGCTCATCGCCGAACCGCGCGACATGGACCCAGGCACCTGTAGTGCAATGCTCAGCGCACGAGGTTTCGCGACCCGCTGAGCGACATGCATGGCCAGGCAGTCTGTAGGGACAACGTCCCAGCCGACGCCAGGTAAGAGCATCACGCCCGCCTCGGCTGCTTGAGCACCCAGCCGTTCCGCGAGCCGGTAGGCATTGATCTCGGCCGTGATGTCCAGGTAGTCAACGTCAGCCTGCATGCACGCCCGCATCAGAGCCTCGGCTGTTTGCGCGAAAGGTCCTGCGAAGTTCAACAGTACGTCTACGCCATCCAGCGCCTCTGCCGCCTGAGCAGCTGCTCCGAACACGCGGTAAGGAACATCCACTTGCGCAGCAAGATCTTCCAGCCGATCAACCGTACGTCCCGCTATTTCGAAAGTTAGACCCAGTGCTTTCGCTCGCTCAGCGGCCATGCGCCCGGTGTAACCCGTCGCGCCGTAAATCAGTAATGTCTTCATCGTGCGTGCTGCCAGTTCTTGTAGACAAATTCCACACTGTAGCCATCCGGGTCTAGCACGTTCGCGGCGTAGTAATTCGGGTCGTAATGCAGCCTGGCACCAGGCGCGCCATTATCAACGGCCCCCTGGCTCATCGCGGCGGCATAGGCAGCCTCGACCTCGGCCTTGCTGCTCGCGACAAACCCGACGTGAGCAGCCTGTCCCTCGACCACACCCTCGCGCAGCCAGAAGAACACCCGGCCATTGGCGCCGAAGCCTTTGAGATCCGGATGACCTGGCGGGCCGTTCTTGCCGTCGTAGTCCAGACGTGCAGTGATGCCAAGCGGCGACAGTGCCGCTTCGTAAAAACGGATGGAGCGCTCGATGTCGCTAACCGATAGAAAAACATGATCCAGCATGTCGCAGCCCTCGCTTGTTCAGATGTTGTAGCCGCCTGCGACTTCGATGGTCTGGGCATTGATCCACGCGCCGTCTTCGGACAACAGCATGGCAATGACGCGCGCCACATCTTCAGGCTCGCCCACCCTGCCCAGCGCGGTTTGCCCAGCCAGCATCGCCTCGAACTCGTCGTTGAGCCCGCCTCCCAACTCAGTTCGAATCGCTCCAGGTGAAACCGCATTGGCCCGTATACGCCGATCACCGAACTCCTTGGCCATATAGCGTGTGAGCACCTCCAGCCCACCTTTAAACGCCGCATAAGGCGCCACCCCGGCCGTGGCGACGCGGGTGGTGGCGCTGGTCAGGTTGATGATGCTGGCGTTTTCTTCCAGCAATGGGAGAAGTGCCTGGGTCAGGAAGAATGGACCTTTCAGGTGAACGTTGAACAAACCGTCGAACTGCGCTTCGCTGACCGTCTGCAACGGGTTGAACAGGCCATACCCCGCATTGTTGACCAAGCCAGCTAGCGTGCTGATGCCCCAGACGTCCCTCAAGGTCATCACGACCGCTTCTCGAAACGCTTCGAAACTGCCCGCGTTGCCAACATCGAGTTTGAGCGCAACGGCTTTACCGCCGGCCTGCTCGATACTGCCTACGACCTCCGCCGCTGCTTGGGGATTGTTGTTATAAGTCAGGATGACACCCGTGCCACGCTGGGCAATGTGCCGTGCCGTGCTGGCACCGATACCACGGCTTCCGCCGGTGATGACGATAACGCTCATGTGGTGCTCCGCTGTAGATGAAATGAGTCACCACAGTAGCGACGCACCGCTTCGCCGACGCAGCCGTTTCTACTTCAGACTTGCCTGTTTCTGCTTTTCCCTTGTGAAGCCCATCGGTTAACGGTCAACATTCCCATCATGAAAAATCAACTTAATGAACTGCGCGCCTTAACCGCCAAGGCCGAAAATCGCCGCACCGAGACGGGCATTCCGCGAGTCGCCATGGTTCAGGGCGAGATCCCCGAGCACATGCTCGCTGCCGTCTACGACCCGATGATCAATCTGATCCTGCAAGGCAGCAAAACGATGACGGTGGGCAACCGCACCCTTCGGTATGACCCTGCGACGTATTTCGTGATGTCCATCGACCTGCCGGCGGTAGGGGCTGTCCACGCCGCAGAAACCGGCGAGCCCTACCTAGCCGTTAGCCTGACCCTCGACCCGACAGTGCTCGCTACATTGCTGGCTGACCTTCCGAAACCTATGGGGCTGTATGAAAACGACCCCGGCTTTTCGGTTGCTGCCATCACGCCAGAATTGATGGATGCCTGGGTGCGCATGCTTCGACTCATGGGCAACCCAGATGCTATTGCCGCGCTCGCTCCAGCGTACGAGCGCGAGATACTGTTTCGCGTTCTACAAGGCCCGCATGGCTGGATGTTGCGCGAGATCGCCGCACCAGACACCGCCATGGCCCGCGTGAGCCTGGCCATTCAGCGGATTCGGCGAGACTTTGCTGAACCCATCAGAGTAGAAAGCCTGGCGCAGAAAGCGGCCATGAGCGTCTCGGCGTTTCACCGGCATTTCAAAGCCGTCACTACGCTAAGCCCACTGCAGTACCAGAAACGCGTTCGCCTGCTCCAGGCCCGAATGCTCATGGTCGCCAGCGCCAAAAGCGTCACGGCCGCCGCGTTCGAGGTGGGCTATGAAAGCGCCACGCAGTTCACGCGGGATTATGCGCGGGTCTTCGGCCTGCCCCCTGCGAGGGATGCCGCAAGAATCCTGAGCGAAACGAGAGCCGATTAGTTACGTTGGCGAGATCCGACACTGGTCAGCGTGCCGGAGACAGCAGCGGTCTGGGGCGGAATCGACCTTCCCCTTGAGCCTCGATTAAATCACTTGCGTGTGACTGCTTCTGGCCGGTTTCTGCCTGTGGCCAGGCGCAGCTTCGGATAGACATCTACCTCGTGTACACACCCTGCTGAGTTTTTCCACCGACCGCCCCAGCCTGCTGTGTCGCCCCTAACTTCTTAGTCCTCGCCAAAACGGTCTTTGACCCCTCCCCTCCCAATGCCGAACCTCTCGCCCGCGGCACATTCGCGTGCCGTGAGTTTTGCCTGGGAGGTTGGGTTCAGGGATGCATGCAACGACGGTGCTGTACGGCCATGTACTGGTGGTATTGGCCATTACCCTGTCCGGGGTATGGGGTGCCACGCAGTGGACGGCAGCCACGCTTGGCTACCAGGCACGCCTCGGCGCGCCATGGTTCGAACTAATGGGCACGCCGGTCTACCACCCCTGGCGTCTGTTCGAGTGGTGGTTCGTCTTCGATGCCTATGCGCCGGACGTCTTCAACGTCGGCGGCAGCATCGCCGCCTGCAGCAGTCTGCTGGCATTGGTGGTGGCCATCAGCATGGCTATCTGGCGGGCGCGCCAGGCACAGCGGGTCTCCACCTACGGCTCGGCGCGCTGGGCCGATGCGGATGAGGTGGGCAAGGCAGGCCTGACCCAGCCTGCGGGCGTATTCCTCGGGCAGTTCGGCGATCAGTATCTGCGCCACGAAGGCCCCGAGCATGTGCTGACCTTCGCGCCGACGCGCTCGGGCAAGGGCGTCGGCCTGGTGGTACCCACCCTGCTCTCCTGGCCGGCCTCGGCGGTCATCCACGACATCAAGGGCGAGAACTGGAGCCTTACCGCAGGATGGCGATCACGCTTCTCCCACTGCCTGCTGTTCAACCCCACCGACCTGGCCTCGGCCGCCTACAACCCGCTGCTGGAAGTGCGTCGCGGTGCCCACGAGGTGCGCGACGTGCAGAACATCGCCGATATCCTAGTCGACCCAGAAGGCGCGCTGGAGCGGCGCAACCACTGGGAGAAGACCAGCCATGCGCTGCTGGTCGGTGCCATCCTGCACGTGCTCTACGCTGGCCAGGACAAGACCCTACGCGGCGTTGCCAACTTCCTCTCCGATCCGGCCTGCACCTTCGAGCTGACCCTGCACCGGATGATGACCACGCTGCACCTGGGCGATGCGCCGCATCCGGTGGTGGCTTCTGCGGCGCGGGAGGTGCTGAATAAGAGCGACAACGAGCGCTCGGGCGTGCTCTCCACGGCCATGTCCTTCCTCGGCCTGTACCGGGACCCGACGGTGGCCGAGGTCACCTCGCGATGCGACTGGCGCATTGCCGATCTGATCTCGGCAGAGCATCCAGTGTCGTTGTACCTGGTGGTACCGCCCTCGGATATCAGCCGCACCAAGCCGCTGATCCGCCTGATCCTCAATCAGGTCGGCAGGCGCCTGACCGAATCGCTCGACGGTTCCGACGGCATCGAACGCCGGCACAAGCTGCTGCTGATGCTCGATGAGTTTCCTGCGTTGGGGCGACTGGATTTCTTCGAGACAGCCCTGGCCTTCATGGCCGGCTACGGGCTGCGCGCCTTCCTGATCTCGCAGTCCCTGAACCAGATCGACAAGGCCTATGGCCAGAACCACTCGATCCTCGACAACTGCCACGTGCGGGTCACTTTCGCGACCAACGACGAACGTACCGCCAAGCGCATCTCCGAGACCCTGGGCACTGCCACCGAACTGCGCGCGCAGCGCAATTACGCCGGCCACCGCCTGGCGCCCTGGCTCGGCCACCTGATGGTCTCGCGCCAGGAAATCGCCCGCCCGCTGCTGACCCCGGGAGAGGTGATGCAACTGCCCAGCGACGAGGCCGTGGTGATGCTCTCAGGCCTGGCGCCGATTCGTGCGAAGAAGCTGCGCTACTTCACCGACGCCAACTTCCAGAGCCGGGTGCTGCCCGCCCCGCGCTTGCAGCCGGGCCGCTATGCCGACGCACCGGCACCACGCCCAGACGACTGGAGCGACCTTACCGTGCCTGCGTCCGTTGCTATGTCGCCGGCCGACCTGAGCGATGACGAGACCGTCGAGGACGGCGGCCCACGCCGTCAGCCGGAGCTGACGGATCTCGCCCAGTTGCCGGATCACGACGAGTTGACCAGTGACCTGCTGTTGCTCGACGAGGATGACATTCCCACGCCCTTCCCCACCCAGCCGGATCCACGCCTGCAGCGCGCGGCGCGGCTGGCCGCCCTCGACCCTGACGATGGAATAGCCCTATGAGCCGAGCCCGCCTCAACCTGTTTATCCAACCCGAGCATGCCAAGCGCCTGAACGAATTGGCGATCACCAAAGGCGTTTCGAAGTCTTCGATCATCGCCGCGGCGCTCGCCTCCTGGCTCTCTCCCGATTCCGGCGAGCAGCGCGAGGTGGCCATGGCCAAACGCCTGGATCGCCTATCACGTCAGTTCGAGCGCCTGGAGCGCGACCAGCACATCCTGATCGAGACCGTGGCACTCTATGTGCGCTACTACTTCACGGTCAGCACGCCTGTACCCGAAGCTCACCAAGAAGCAGCACGCGCGCAGGGCAAGCTGCGCTTCAGCCAGTTCGTCGAACAACTGGGGCGCCACCTGCAGCGCGGACGCAGCCTGGTCAGAGACGTGCACGAAGAGGTTCAGGCAGAGGCTCAGGTCTCGGGAGAGCGTCCATGACTGTCGCCTCCTCCCCAATGCCGAGCGCTACGGCAACCTCTCTGGATCGGCGCACGCGCATGTTGCGCACGGCGATGGGCCCGCTGATAGCTGCCGCCCTGGATAACCCGGACGTGGTCGAGGTGATGCTCAACCCCGATGGCGTGCTTTGGCTGGATCGCCTGTCAGTCGGCCGCGCCCGGTTGGGCACGCTGGCAGCTGGCGACGGCGAGCGGATCATCCGCCTGGTGGCAGCGCATGTCGGCCAGGAGGTACATCGCAACAAGCCGCTGCTGAGTGCCGAACTGCCAGAGACTGGTGAGCGCTTCGAAGGTGTACTGCCGCCCGTAGTAGCCGGGCCGACCTTCGCCCTACGCAAACGCGCAGCCGGCGTCATCCCGCTGCAGCAGTACGTGGCCGACGGCATCCTCAGCGCGGCGCAAGCCGAGCACCTGCGCATGGCCGTGCGCGAGCGGCAAAACATCCTAGTGGCAGGCGGCACCAGCAGCGGGAAGACCACTCTGGCAAACGCGCTGCTGGCCGAGGTGGCCGGCAGCGGCGACCGTGTGCTGGTGCTGGAGGACACGGTCGAACTGCAGTGTCTGGCCCTCGATAACGTCGCTCTGCGCACCAAGCCCGGCGTGGTCTCCATGGCTGATCTGGTGCGCAGCACGCTGCGTCTGCGCCCCGATCGCGTGGTGGTCGGCGAGGTGCGCGGCGGCGAGGCGCTGGATCTGGTCAAGGCCTGGGGCACCGGCCATCCCGGCGGTATCGCCACCATCCATGCCGGCTCTGCGCAGGGCGCACTGCTTCGCCTGGAGCAACTGATTCTGGAAGTCGCCCTGACCGCGCCGCGGGCGCTGATCGCCGAGGCGGTCAATCTGGTGGTGTTTCTCGCCGGGCGTGGCAGCACGCGCTATGTCCAGCAGATCGCCCGCGTCACCGGCTATGACGAGCGGGGCTATCAACTCACTTCCAGCGCCCCCGTATTCATTCCTTCGCTGCCTCAGGAAAACAGCCATGACTGCCTGCCATCCTCGCGTTGCTAATCGTCGCCGCTTCGCCGGCGCCTTGATGCTCGGTGCCCTTTACCTGGGCGCCTCCCTGCCGGTGCTCGCCGCTGGCTCCGGAATGCCCTGGGAAGGGCCGCTGCAATCGATCCTTGATTCGGTACAGGGACCGGTGGCGCGCATTATCGCGGTGATCATCATCATTACCACAGGCCTGACGCTGGCCTTCGGCGATACCAGCGGCGGCTTTCGCAAGCTGATCCAGATCGTCTTTGGCCTGTCGATTGCCTTCGCCGCGTCGTCATTCTTCCTCAGCTTTTTCAGCTTTGCCGGCGGGGCGGTGATCGCATGAACGGCGAGCGCGAACTCATCCCCGGTTTCGAGGTGCCCCTGCACCGCTCGCTAGCCGAGCCGATCTTGCTCGGCGGCGCGCCGCGCAACGTGGCGATTCTCAACGGCACTCTTGCGGCAGTGGTAGGCCTGGGCCTGCAGCTGTGGCTGCCGGGCTTGGTGCTCTGGCTGGTAGGCCACTCGCTGGCGGTGTGGGGTGCCCGTCTGGACCCGCAGTTTCTGCAGGTGTTTGCCCGGCACATCAAGCAGCCGTCGCTGCTGGATGTGTGAGGAGGCCGCCATGCTGAACCTCACCGAATACCAACGTCGCCCTGCCCAGCTCTCCGACTGGCTGCCCTGGGCTGGCCTGGTCGCCCCCGGCGTGGTGTTGAACAAGGACGGTTCACTCCAACGCAGCCTGCGCTTTCGCGGGCCAGACCTGGATAGCGCCACCCAGGGCGAGCTGGTGGCAACCTCGGCGCGCCTGAACAATGCCCTGCGTCGCCTTGGCTCGGGCTGGGCGCTGTTTATCGAGGCCGAGCGCCTAGCGGCAGCCAACTACCCTGACAACGACTTTCCTGAACCCTTGTCCTGGCTGGTGGACGAGGAGCGCCGTGCCGCCTTCGAGGAGCACGGAAGCCACTTCGAGAGCAGTTATCACCTGACGCTGCTCTACCTGCCGCCGGAGGAATCGCGCTCGCGCGCCGCCGGCCTGCTCTACGAGCACCGGCCACAGCGCGGCGTCGACTGGCGCGAACGGCTGACTGCCTTTGTTGCTGAGACAGATCGTTTCTTCGATCTGATGGACGGAGTGATGCCAGAGCTCGCCTGGCTCGATGACAGCCAGACGCTGACTTACCTGCATGCCACGATTTCGACCCATCGCCAGCGTGTGGCTGTACCCGAGGTCCCCTTCCACCTCGATGCCCTGCTGGCCGATAGCTCCCTGACCACGGGCCTGGCGCCACGCCTCGGCGAACAGCACCTGCGCACGCTGTCGATACGTGGCTTCCCCACCTCGACGTGGCCAGGCGTGCTGGACGACCTCAACCGTCTGGGCTTCGCCTATCGCTGGTCGACCCGCTTTATATGCCTGGATAAGGACGAGGCCGAGAAGGAACTGGTGCGCCTACGCCGGCAGTGGTTCGCGAAACGAAAGGGCGTCCTGGCACTACTGCGCGAAGCAATCTTCCAGCAGGAAAGCCCGCTGCTCGACAGCGATGCGGCGAACAAGGCCAGCGACGCAGACGCGGCGCTGCAGGAACTTGGCGCCGACCAGATCGCCTTCGGCTATGTAACGGCCACGGTGACGATAAGCGATGCCGACGCCCAGGTCGCCGACGAGAAGCTGCGCCGGATCGAGCGTGTGATCCAGGGCCGCGGTTTCGTCACCATCGCCGAGAGTCTCAACGCGGTGGAGGCCTGGTTATCGTCGATCCCCGGAAACGCCTACGCCAATGTCCGCCAACCGCTGATCTCCACGCTCAATCTGGCACACCTGATGCCGGTCTCGGCAGTCTGGGCCGGCCCGGCAGGCAACGAACATCTGGATGGCCCGCCATTGGTGATCACCCGCACCGATGGGGCGACGCCGTTTCGCCTAGTCACCCACGTGGGCGATGTCGGACACACCCTGGTGGCCGGTCCTACCGGTATGGGTAAGTCGGTGCTGCTGGCGACCTTGGCCCTGCAGTTTCGCCGCTACCCAGGCTCGCGACTGTTTCTCTTCGACATAGGGCGCTCGCTGCGCGCAACGGTGCTGGGCCTGGGTGGCGAGCACTACGACCTCGGAGGCGACGGCGACCTGGCCTTCCAGCCTCTGGCGCGCATCGATCAGCCGGGATACCGAGCCTGGGCCGCCGAGTGGCTGGAGGCGCGCCTGCTGCAGGAAGGTGTGGCCGTCGACCCCGAGCAGAAAGCCGCGCTGTGGACGGCGCTGGACAGTCTGGCCGGCGCGCCCGAAGCGCAGCGCACACTGACCGGCTTGTCCGTGCTGCTGCAGGACAATGCCCTGCGCCAGGCTCTGCAGCCCTACGTGCTGGGCGGCGCGCATGGCGCATTGCTGGATGCCGACCAGGATCGTCTGGGCAACGCCGACGTGCAGTGTTTCGAGATGGAGGAACTGATGTACAGCAAGTCGGCGGTGGCTGCCGTGCTGAGCTACCTGTTCGCCCGTTTCGAGGAGCGCTTTGACGGCGCGCCGACACTGCTGATCCTCGACGAGGCCTGGCTGTTTCTCGACGATCCGCTATTCGCCGCGCGCATCCGCCAGTGGCTCAAGACCCTACGCAAGAAGAACGTCAGCGTCATCTTCGCCACCCAGTCGCTGGCCGACATCAAGGACTCCAGCATCGCTGCGGCGATCATCGAGAGCTGCGCCAGCCGCATCTTCCTGCCCAACCCGCAGGCGAGCGAGCCGCAGATCCGCGGCATCTACCAAGGCTTCGGACTGAACGACCGGCAGATCGAGATCATCGCCCAGGCCACGCCCAAGCGTGATTACTACTACCAGTCGCGCCTGGGCAACCGCCTGTTCGACCTCGACCTCGGGCCGGTGGCGCTGGCCTTCGCTGCCTCGGCCAGCCCGGCCGAGCAGCGCGAGATCGACCGCATTTTTCAGACGTCCGGCGCCGCCGATTTTGCCCCTGCCTGGTTGCATCACCGCGGCCTGGATTGGGCCGCCGACCTGCTCACCGCTTATCCCTCGTCACGCAAGGAGTGCCTGCCATGAGATCCCCTGTTCACCGTTTCCCCTGCGCCACGCTGCTGGTACTGGGTCTGCTGGCCGTGAAGCCGGCCAGCGCTTTCACCGTGATCGATCCGACCAACTTGGTGCAGAACACGCTGACTGCAGTACGCACCCTGGAGATGGCGAACAATCAGGTCCGCCAGTTACAGAACGAGACCCAGATGCTGCTGAACCAGGCCCGTCACCTGCAGCGCTTGGACTACAACGTGGTCAACCAGCTGCGCGCGAGCCTGGCCAATACCGAGCGGCTGCTCGCCGAAGCACGAGGACTGGCCTACGAAGTGCAACGCCTGGATCAGGAATTCAGCCGACTCTACCCGAACGAGTACACCGGCGAAGTCAGCAGCCAACGCCTGGCAGAAGAAGCGCGGGAGCGCTGGCAGCAGGGCCTTGATGGGCTGCATACGGCGCTGCGCGTGCAGGCTCAGGTAACACAGAGCCTGGCCGAGGATGAAAGCGCCTTGGCCGCGCTGGTGCAGCAGAGCCAGTCGGCGGGTGGTGCCTTGCAGGCTGCTCAGGCCACCAACCAGTTGCTGGCCCTGCAGGCCAAGCAGTCGATCCAGGCGCAGCAGTTGCAGATCACCCAGAACCGTGCCGTCGCCCTGGAGCTTGCCCGTCAGTCTGCAGCAGCCGAGGAGGCACGCGAACGGCGGCGACGCTTTATGGGCAGCGGCACGCCCTACACCCCCTACCCCGTGCAGTTCTATCGGTAGGGAGGCGCCCTCATGAGATTCCTGACACTGCTGCCGCTACTGGTACTGGTCGCCTGCGGACACGACGACAACGGGGTCATGGCTCGGCAAGAAGATGCGACTGAGCGCTTTTACTCCGGCTGCGCCCGGCCCGGCGAGTTTCTGCGGCCTACCGACTTGCCCGCGATCCCGCCAAGCTTCGACGAGGACGTGCAATGAACGACGTCAGCGTGATCGACCGATTCCTCGAGGTGTTCGGGCTGTATATCGACACCGGCTTCGGCCTGCTCGGCGGTGAGGTGGCCTTTCTCACCATGACCCTGGTGGTGATCGACATGACCCTGGCCGGACTGTTCTGGGCCATGGGCGGTGAGGACGTCAGCGCCAAGCTGATCCGCAAGACCCTCTATGTCGGTGCCTTCGCCTTCATCATCGGCAACTTCAATGCCCTGGCCAAGATCGTCTTCAACTCCTTCGCTGAGTTGGGTCTGCTGGCCTCAGGTTCCGGGTTGAGTCATGCGGAGTTTCTGCAGCCAGGGCGATTGGCCGCGATTGGCGTTGATGCCGGAGGGCCGCTGCTTGAGCAAATCAGCAGCCTCAGCGGTTTTCCCGAAGTCTTCAGCAACCTGCACAGCATCCTGGTGCTGTTCCTGGCCTGGCTGGTGGTGATCGTCAGCTTCTTTTTCCTGGCCATTCAGCTGTTCGTGACCTTGGTCGAGTTCAAGCTGACCACCCTCGCCGGCTTCGTGCTGGTGCCCTTCGCGCTGTGGAACAAGACTGCCTTTCTCGCCGAGAAGGTGCTGGGCAACGTGGTCGCGTCCGGCATCAAGGTGCTGGCGCTGGCGGTGATCGTCGGCATTGGCAGCGGGCTGTTCGCCGAGTTCCAGGCTATGCCGGACGAGCCCTCCATCGACCATGCACTGGTGGTCATGCTCGCCTCGCTGGCCTTGCTCGGCCTGGGCATCTTCGGGCCAGGTATTGCCACCGGCCTGGTCTCCGGTGCACCGCAACTGGGTGCTGGTGCAGCAGCCGGTACCGCGTTAGGCGCGGCAGGTATGGCAGCGGGTGCTGCGGCAGTCACCACAGGTGTCGGGGGCGCGGTATTGGCCGGCGCACGTATGGCACCTGGTGCAGCACGCTGGGCAATGGGCGGCGCTCGCTCTCTGGCAGGAGCTTCGCCCAGCGCTGCAGCAAGTGGTGCCCAAGCTGCCTCCGATCCTGTAACTGCCCCTACCAAACAGCCCGACTGGGCCAGGCGCCTGCAGCGCAGGCAACAACTATCACAGGCCACCAGTACGGTCGCCCACACCCTTCGTGGTGGCGATGGCGGTGGTTCATCACCTGGGCCGCAGATCCGCGACCCATCGAATTCGTAAAGGAGGACGAAGATGCGATTCAGACGTCCACGGGTGCGCTACAGCGACACTCCCCAACCTGTCACCCCTTACCAGGCCGCGGCACAGGCCTGGGACCTGCGCATGGGCAGCAGCCTGGCGCAGGCACGCAACTGGCGACTGATGGCCTTCGGTTGCCTGGGCCTGGCGCTGCTGATGGCTGGCGGACTGGTCTGGCGTTCGGCGCAGTCGACGGTGACGCCCTACGTGGTGGAAGTCGACAACCTCGGCCAGGTGCGCGCCGTCGGCGAAGCCGCCAGTCCCTACCAGCCCCAGGATGCACAAATTGCTCACCACCTGGCGCGCTTTATCGATCTGGTGCGTTCGCTCTCGATCGATCCGGTGGTGGTGCGACAGAACTGGCTGGAGGCCTATCACTACACCACCGACCGAGGCGCAGCCCCCCTCAACGACTATGCCCGCGCCAACGATCCCTTCAGCCGGGTCGGCAAGGAGTCGGTATCGGTCGAGGTCACCAGCGTGGTGCGTGCCAGCGACAGTTCGTTCCAGGTGCGCTGGATCGAACGTCGTTTCGTGAATGGTTCGGCCGCCGGCCTGGAGCGCTGGACGGCGGTGATCTCGCTGGTACTACAGCCTCCACGCACTGAGGAAAAGCTGCGCCGCAACCCGCTCGGCATCTACGTCAACGGCCTGTCCTGGAGCCGTGAGCTGGACACTACGGAAGGAGCCAAGAAACCATGAAAACCTCCCAGAACCTCTGTATCTACCCTTTGCTGCTGAGCCTGCTGGCCGGCTGCGCCAGCCAGGAATCGCCAGTGATCGCGCTGGATGAACCGGTAGAAGCGCAGCGCCTGCCGGAGCCGCCCAAATCCATCGAGGTAGTGGAAGTGCCCAAGCCCCTCGCCCTACCCGCCCAGCTCAAGCCACTGCCGGAAACTCAGCGCAGCACGCCGGCCAAGGAGCCGGCTAACGAGCGCGTACGGGTCTCGCGCGCCAATCGCGAGGCCCGGGTTGCACCGAGCCGGGAAGGCTATATCAACGCCATTCAGGTGTGGCCCTACTCCGATGGCGCGCTGTATCAGGTGTACGCCAGCCCAGGACGGGTGACCGCAATCAACCTGCAGCCCGGCGAGGAACTTGTCACCGTAGCCGCTGGCGACACCGTGCGCTGGATCGTCGGTGACACCACCAGCGGCAGCGGCGATGAGCTACGCACCAGCGTGCTGATCAAGCCGACGCGGGTCGACCTCAAGACCAACCTGATGATCACCACCACACGCCGCACCTACCTGATCGAACTGAGTTCCACCGAGCAGGCCTGGATGGCTTCGGTGTCCTGGGACTATCCGAAGGACCGCATGCTCGCCCTGCAACGCCGCGCCAGCATCGCCCAGGCCACTGCGCCGGTGGACGTTGGCCTGACGCTAGAGAAGCTGCGCTTTCGTTATGCAATCAGCGGCAGCAATCCGCCCTGGAAGCCGCTGCGTGCCTTCGACGACGGCCGAAAGGTGTATATCCAGTTCCCCGCCGGTATCGCCCAAGGCGAGCTGCCACCGCTGTTCGTAATTGGCCCCGAAGGTGATGGACAGCTGGTCAACTATCGCTTCCGCTCGCCTTACTACATCGTCGACCGCCTGTTCGGTGCGGCCGAGCTGCGTCTGGGCGCCGACAAGGGTGACGTGGTGCGGATCGAGCGCACCGATGGCGTCGCACGGAGGCGCTGAGCATGACGGCCAAGAACGACAACCAAACCGCCGCAACCTCGCTACCGCCGAAGGAAGCGCCGGAGTCGCTGGAGCTGCGCGCCAAGCCGCGCCCGGTCACCCGCCTCAACCCACGCATGCTGGCGGTAGTGGTCGGCGGCCTATCGGCTGCGGTACTCGGAGCCATGCTGTGGTCGCTGCAACCGCAGCAGCGCCGCCAAGGCGCCGAGCCGAACGAGCGGTACAACGTCGACCGCGTGGCACGATCTGAGGGGCTGGAGCAATTGCCGACAGACTACTCGCAGCTGCCGCCTCCCCCTGCACCCGAGGTGCCGCAACTGGGGCCGCCGCTGCCCGGCGATCTGGGCGGGCCAATCCTCAGGGCGGAGCAGCAGGCGCAAGGTTATGGACATGGGCCAGATGCCGTCGAAGCAGAGCGCCTGGCCCTGCTCAAGGAAGCTGAGGAAGCAGCGCAGTCCTCGGTGTTTTTCCAGACCAGCAGCGCGCGGAAATCGAACGTCGCATCTGTTAGTGGCGCTCAACTCGATTCCCCGGCTCTGGGTATGGCTTCGTCAGGCGCAGTAGCCGCCGCAGGAACACCAACGCAGCAGGAGCGGAACGAGGCGTTTCTCAGTAGATCCGTAAACGCACAAATCCGTAATTCCGGATTGCTGCAGATGCCTGAATCGCCTTACCAGGTGATGGCCGGCACCGTCATCGCGGCAGCACTGGTAACTGGCATCAAGTCGGATCTACCCGGCGACGTGATCGCCACAGTGACCGAGCCGGTCTATGACAGCGCCACCGGTGAACACGTGCTGATCCCCCAAGGTGCCCGCCTGCTCGGTCGCTACAACAGCCAGGTGAACTACGGGCAGAGCCGCGTGCAGGTGGTGTGGCAGCGGGTGATCTTGCCGGACACCTCGTCTTTCCAGCTCGACAACCTGGTCGGTACGGACGCCGCCGGCTATGCCGGTCTCGAGGATGGCGTCGACTGGCACTGGGATCGGATCGTCGCCGGCGCGGCCATGACCAGCCTGCTGGGTATCGGTGCCGAGTTGGCCGCACCGGCCAGTCGCACCGACGGCGACCGCATCATCATCGCCGGGCGCGACAGCCTGCAGGACACAGTGAATCAGGTCGGCCAGGAGGTCACCCGCCGCAACCTCGACATCCAGCCCACGCTGACCCAGCGCCCTGGGCTGCCCCTGCGCGTGATCGTCAACCGCGATCTGGTGCTGCGTCCCTATCAGCCTTTCTCCACTCAACAGAGGAACCCGCAATGAGCATGACCAAGCTGCGCCTCGGCCCACTGCCGAGAACCGAGAACCTGAAGCTGACCTTCACCTGCCCGGCCAGCCTGAAGGCCGACCTCGAGCGCTACGCGGCACTGCATTCGCATACCTATGGCGAAGAGGTCGACGCCCTGACGCTCATCCCGCACATGCTGGAAGCTTTTATGGCGAGGGATCGGGTGTTCAGGAGAACAAATACACAATCTTGCACCGGCAACTGATAAGCCTGCATCCCCCTCCCAGCTGCTGTGATTGCAACGGCAGAAAATCCACACACGGTTGAAAACCGTGACCTGATACATCACACTAATCACTATGATCGTAAGCTTCCGGCACAAAGGTCTACGCATTTTCTTTGAATCTGGCTCAACCAAAGGCATTCGGGCCGACCACGCAAAGCGCCTGGGCCGAATGCTGAGTTTTATGGATAGAGCCAATGAACCCGCCGACCTCGACATCCCCGGTTGGCGGCTACATCCCCTCAAGGGGGAACTGGAAGAGTTCTGGTCACTCACCGTCAATGGAAACTGGCGAGTGATATTTCGATTTGTGGGTAGCGACATCGAACTCGTCGACTACCTTGACTACCACTAAACATGAGGGGGTTATCCATGACCATGTTCAACCCACCGCATCCTGGTGAAACCCTGCTTGAGGACGTGCTCCCCGAACTGGGCATCAGCATTGCCGAACTTGCCCGCCGCCTTGGTTTTGCGCGGGAATCCCTGTCTCGCATCTTGCACGGCCATGCGCCGGTCAGTCCGGATTTGGCTGTTCGCCTAGAGTTGGCCGGCATCGGCAAAGCTCGTACCTGGCTTGGAGTGCAGGCCGACTACGACCTTTGGCAAGCCAGGCATCGCGAACAGCCGCACATCGAGCGCTTTGCTGCGATTGCTTAGTTCCGTAGCCTCTGAGTCTTGGCGTCCTCGAGGTAGCGGAACAGGTAGTCAGTGCCACTGGTGAGCATCCTCCCACAGGCACCTTCAGGCGCTGCAACCTCCAGCACGGCAGTCATCAGTCGAATACTTCATGGATATTTCGTCCAAAGTGGGTATGGCTGCCGGTATCACATTGAGTTCAGAGTCGAGGGCGGCCAGTACTCGCGCATAGGCAATCATCCACACCGAGAGGTCGTCCTTCTCGATGGCGTAACCTTCTGACCGGTGATACTCGCAAGGGAAGCGCGACTCGCACAGAACCTCTCCCGCAAGTCCTTGGCGAAGATGGCGGGTATTTCCGAATCGACCATTAAGCGGTTCGAGCCCAATGGTCAGATCACCCTTGATGCTCTGATCCTCATCGCTACAGCGCTTAGTGCCACACGCCAAATCGCTGAGCTGTTCAAGCATGAACAACCTGTCTCGTTTAAAGAGATCAAGCAAACAGGACGTATCCGGGGGCGCCGATAAAATCCATCAATACTTGTAGGTATTGCTCGCAGCCACACCGGTCGGCGTCACGGACGTTGAACAAGGACTAACGGGCAGGCGCATACCTCCAGGTCGACAGGTTTATACAACCCATAAAACGCTCACCATCAGTGGGCATTTTCTGAATTTCTTAACCCCAGACCGAATCAGTCTCAGCGCTCCCGGGGGCCCTTCCATTCCAGCAACGCCTTTAACGGATCCAGTTCGCCAACAAGCTCACGCGCTTGGGCGAGCTTGTCCATAGCAATGCATCGCGCAGCTTCGGGCAGATTCGATACGGAGTTCTCCGCATCACTGAAAAAGGCCTGGATCCGCTTTATGTCATCCCAATGCTTGATGGCACTCAACAAATCAGTTTTCGCCTGCTCCTTTGCCTCGTTTTGCAGTCGAATTCGCTCTCTCTCCTCACGCCGGCGGATCTGCTCCATCCCCTCCTGCTGCCGAATTCTGGCCTGCTCCTCGGCCTCCTCTACCAATCGGGCAATTACAGGCGCGGCGTCGGTGAGTTGCTGGACGATCTCATCCAGCTGACCACGTAGCGAGCCTTGCTTAGACTCCTTCCAACTCTGAGACCAATCAGTCCAAGGATATGGCGAGAACGCCCTTATACATAGACGGCCGGTCGCAAAATCCATGCGCGTCGACCAGTTCCAGGTTGGGCTTAAGCGGCGCATTTGCTGCGACGGTATCTTGGAGGTGGGGACGTACTTGCCATCGATGTAGCGGGCCTCCAGATCCTCAGTCATCTCAAACAACGTCATCCCAATGGCAACCGTCCCGACGAAGACCACTGTGGGCTTGGAGGGTGACCACAACGCCGGATACCGGGGCCTTGGCTTCTTAGATGGGTGCTCATGTTCATCAAAGGAGGCCCGGGCATAGGTTCGGTCACTCGGTGCAAACATCACGCGATGGCCGGCAGCCTCCAGCTTGAGAAACAGCTCATTCGCCAGTTTCAGGGCAGGCTCAAGCTGAGGCTTGGTCACAACGACATCCACCAGGCGCTGTCTCCCGGGTTTGAGGAACCCTTGATCGATGACGCGTCCCTGCTCAAAGACCTCATACGCCCCTACGACAACAGGATGCCGCCTTGATCGCGATATACGGAGCTGTTCGGGTTTGATTTTGCGCGGTACAGGTGCCTTCGGCACCGGTCGAGAAACAGCACCAAGAGCATCTCCCCTACGCCAAACCCGCAGGTCACCTGGACCAGCCTCAGGCAGGGGTGGCTGAGGACTGGGTATTTCATTCGCCAGCTTTACCCAGTGCCCACGCGGCGGCCGCGGAACATTCATGCGGGTGCACACGCGCGCCAAGAAGCTGGAGGAAACACGGTGGTGATCCGCGATTTTGGTCATGGGAAGCCGCCATACCTCTGCGTACATTTCCTCACGACTGACTGGGCCACCAGGACTGGAACTAGGTTGCAGGGATACGTCTTCGGAAGACACTCATCAATCCTTAAGCCTGATATCACCGCAACAGCCAACGGCAGGCCATACGCCACGATCCATCAGGTCAAGCCGAGTCAAAACGGTTGTTGTACCAAACCCTCCGCAGCCCCCTCCACCACGTTGTTCGTCCAGCGAGCAGTGGACAGCATCTGCAGCACGGATCAGGGCCGATAAGGAGGCGACATTCATGCCCGCATCATCTGAACAGATAGCTGCACGCTTGATCACCTGCCCACCCCGAATCCTGCGAGCCAGTGCGGCCCCAGCCTACCTCGGCATGTGCCGCACAGAATTCAACAGAACCGTCCGGCCTTACGTGCGGGAATTCCGCATTGGGGTGCAAGGCATCGGCTTTGATCGCCAAGAGCTGGATGCCTGGGCAGACGCCTACATCGACCGGGCCATCATTGAAAAGGAAGGTGCCAAGGGACATGATCACTCCCGCAGCGAGCGCCAAGGAGAAAAGCCATGGCGCGAAAAACCATTAGCGGCCTCTACCAAAGGAACGGGATCTGGCACATCGACAAGGTCTTCAGAGGTCAGCGAATTCAGGAAAGCACTGGATCAAGCGATAGGAAGGAGGCAGAGCAATACCTGATACACAAGTTGGAAAAGCTCCGGGAACAGAAGATCTATGGCGTCCGCACCATCAGAACCTGGCGGGAAGCCGCTACGCGTTACCTGATCGAGTACAAGGATCAGCCGTCGATAGGCCTCACGGCCATCTATCTGGAGCAGTTGGACCCGTATATTGGCGACCAGCCTCTGACTCATGTCGACGATGAGACCCTGGCTCCCTACATAAGGGATCGACTCAAGAGCAGCAGAACCAGCGATGGCAAGTTGAAACCTGGAGTTTCACACCGCACGGTGAACATTGCCCTGGAACGCGTCATACGCATCTTGAATCTATGCGCCCGAAAATGGCGTGATGAGCAGAAGCGTCCCTGGCTCGACGTAGTACCGATGATCACCAAGCTGGAAGAGAAGAAAACCAGACGCATGCCCTACCCGATGTCCTGGGAAGAGCAGTCGATTCTCTTCGCCGAACTGCCTGACCATTTGCGCCGCATGGCCCTGTACAAGGTCAACAGCGGTTCACGAGAGCAGGAAGTTGTGAAGCTTCGCTGGGATTGGGAGATACCGATTCCTGAACTCAACACCAGCGTGTTTCTCATACCGGCGGATTTTGGTGGCCGACATGAGAGCTCTGGGGTCAAGAACGGCGACGAGCGCCTCGTTGTGCTCAACAACGTAGCCAAGTCGGTCATCGAGGGACAGCGTGGGCTTGATCCGGTTTGGGTATTTCCTTACGGACAACCCGATCGAAACGGCAAGGCCACTCCAGTTCACCGGATGAACGATTCGGCATGGAAGAAAGCCCGGGTCAGAGCGGCGAAGAAGTTCCAAGAGCGTTTTCTGCGCCCTGCCCCAGCTGGATTTGCTTCGATCCGCGTTCACGATCTGAAGCACACCTTCGGTCGAAGACTTCGGGCAGCAGGGGTAACGGAGGAGGACAGGAAGGCTCTGCTGGGCCACAAGAACGGCAGCATCACCAGTCACTACTCGGCCGCCGAGCTGGGCAAACTGATCGATGAAGCCAACAGGATTTCGGCTACCGACTCGCGCGGGCCGGCCCTGACAATTTTGAGGAGGATGGCAGGATGAAAAAAGTCCCGCAAAAGTCCCTGACACAAAAAAGCCTGGTCATCACTGACCAGGCTCTAATGTAGGGATTTGTTGGTCGGGACGGAGTGATTCGAACACTCGACCCCTTGCACCCCATGCAAGTGCGCTACCGGGCTGCGCTACGCCCCGACGGGTGTTACTGGTGCCTTTGGCGTTAGCCGAAAGCGGGAGAGACTATAAACTAAGCATCTGAATTGTGGAAGGTTTTTCTACAAATTCATTTGCGCAGGACGTGGAGTACATCTTCCAGCTCGGCGATCATCTGCTTGATGAGCTGCTTGTACTGGGTGGTATCGTCCTTGGCTTCTTCTCCGGTCAGGCGCAGGCGTGCGCCACCGATGGTGAAGCCCTGGTCGTACAGCAAAGCGCGGATCTGGCGGATCATCAGCACATCCTGGCGCTGGTAATACCGACGGTTGCCGCGGCGCTTGACCGGGTTGAGCTGTGGAAACTCCTGCTCCCAATAACGAAGCACGTGCGGTTTGACCGCACAGAGTTCACTGACCTCGCCGATGGTGAAGTACCGCTTGCCGGGTATGACAGGCAGTTCGTCGTTATGACTTGGTTCCAGCATAGGCTTCAACCCTGGCTTTGAGCTTCTGGCCGGGGCGGAAGGTCACGACACGGCGGGCCGTGATCGGGATCTCCTCCCCTGTTTTTGGATTACGACCGGGGCGCTGACGCTTATCGCGCAGATCGAAGTTACCGAAGCCTGAGAGCTTCACCTGCTCATTGAGTTCCAGTGCCTGGCGGATTTCTTCGAAGAAGAGCTCCACCAGTTCCTTGGCTTCTCGCTTGTTCAGGCCCAGCTCATCGTACAGACGTTCGGCCATCTCAGCTTTCGTCAGTGCCCCCATACGCTAGTTCCTTAACGTGGCGTTGAACCTTTGTTCCAGGGAGGTGAGGATGTTTTGCGTGGTGGTGCTCACCTCATCGTCATTTAGAGTGCGCGATGGATGCTGCCAGGTCAAGCCGACCGCCAGGCTTTTTCTAAGCGGATCAATACCTTTACCCTGATAAACATCAAACAACCTGAGGTCGGTGAGCCACTCACCGGCCTGCTCGCGAATGTCGGCCAACAGGTTCTGGGCCGGCACGTCACGGTCGACCAGCAACGCCAGGTCGCGGCGCACTTCCGGGAAGCGCGACAGCTCCTTGAATGCCGGCATGCGGCCCGCGGTGATTTCGCTCAGCAGCAGCTCGAACAGGAACAGCGGCTGATCCAGGCCGAGGGTCTTGGCCAGTTCCGGGTGGATGGCACCCAGGTAGCCGACCAGGCGCCCTTCGCGCTCGATGCGGGCGGTCTGGCCCGGGTGCAGCGCACTGTGCTCGCCCGGCACGAAGGCGAAGCTGGCGGCGTCGCCTGCAGCGGCCAGCAGGGCTTCCACGTCCGCCTTGGCGTCGAAGAAGTCGACGCTGTCACGGCCATGAGCCCAGCTTTCCGGCAGGCGGCTGCCGGTGATCACACCAGCGAGCATCGGCTCCTGCTTGAGCTCGTCCAACTGACCGACGAAGCGCAGGCCGCTTTCGAACAGGCGCACGCGCGACTGCTGGCGGTTGAGGTTGTGCTCCACCGCCTTGACCAGGCCCGGCCACAGCGAGGCGCGCATGGCGGCCATGTCGGCGGAGATCGGGTTGGCCAGGGTCAGCGGCTTGACGCCCGGGCTGAACAGCTCGAACAGCTTGGGATCGATGAAGCTGTAGGTGATCGCTTCCTGATAACCACGGGCCACCAGTAGGCGGCGCAGCACCGGCAGGTCGGCGACGGCCTCAGCCTTGGTCTGCGGCGCCAGACGCGCTTGCGGGTAACGCACCGGCAAGCGGTTGTAGCCGTAAAGGCGGGCCAGCTCTTCGATCAGGTCGACTTCCAGGCTGATGTCGAAGCGGTGGCTCGGCACCTTGACCTGCCACTGCCCTGCTCCACCTTCGATGCCCAGACCCAAGGCGCCCAGCAGCTTGACGATCAGCTCGTCGTCGAGCTTGAGGCCGAGCATCTGCTCGACACGCTCGGCACGCAGGCTGATCGGCGCGACGTTCGGCAGTTGTGCCGGGTCGACCACCTCGATGATCGGGCCAGCTTCGCCGCCAACGATTTCCAGCAGCAGCGCCGTGGCGCGCTCCATGGCTTCGCGGGCCAGTTGCGAGTCCACGCCACGCTCGAAGCGGTGCGAAGAATCGGTGTGCAGGCCGTAGGAACGAGCCTTGCCGGCCACGGCGATGGTGTCGAAAAAGGCACTTTCCAGGAACAGATCACGGGTGGTGTCGCTGACGCCGCTATGCTCGCCGCCCATCACGCCGGCGATGGCCAAGGCGCGCTGGTGGTCGGCGATTACCAGGGTGTCGGCACGCAGGGTGACTTCCTGGCCGTCGAGCAGCACCAGCTTCTCGCCCTCTTCGGCCATGCGCACGCGAATGCCGCCCTGGATCACGTCCAGGTCGAAGGCGTGCATCGGCTGGCCGAGTTCGAGCATCACGTAGTTGGTGACGTCGACTGCGGCATCGATGCTGCGCACGTCGGCGCGGCGAAGGCGCTCGACCATCCAGCGCGGGGTCGGCTTGGACAGGTCGACGTTGCGCACCACGCGGCCCAGGTAACGGGGGCAGGCCTGCGGGGCCAGCACTTCGACCGGGCGCACTTCATCGTGGGCCGGGACGACCGCAGCGATTTGCGGACGGGTGACCGGTGCGTCGTACAGGGCGCCGACTTCACGGGCGAGACCCGCCAGGGACAGGCAGTCGCCGCGGTTGGGGGTCAGATCGACCTCGATGCTGACGTCGTTGAGTTCGAAGTACTCGCGGATGTCCTGGCCAACCGGCGCATCGGCCGGCAGTTCCAGCAAGCCGTCGTTGTCTTCGCTGATCTGCAGCTCGGAGGCCGAGCAGAGCATGCCGTTGGACTCGACGCCGCGCAGCTTGGCCTTCTTGATCTTGAAGTCGCCGGGCAGTTCGGCGCCGATGGTGGCGAACGGAATCTTCAGGCCGGGGCGCACGTTGGGCGCGCCGCACACCACCTGGAAGGTTTCGCTGCCGTTGCTGACCTGGCACACGCGCAGTTTGTCGGCATCGGGATGCTGCTCGGTGCTCAGCACTTCACCGACGATCACGCCGCTAAAAGCACCGGCCACGGGGCTGACGCTGTCAACTTCCAGGCCGGCCATGGACAGGCGCGCGACCAGCTCGTCACGGCTAGCCTGGGGGCTCACCCAGCTGCGCAGCCACTGTTCACTGAATTTCATGTTGTCTGTTCTCCTGATCGAATTCGATTACGAAACTGCTGGGGGCTAGCGAAATTGCGCCAGGAACCGCAGGTCGTTATCGAAGAACAGCCGTAAATCGTTGACGCCGTAGCGCAGCATGGCCAGGCGCTCGACGCCCATGCCGAAGGCAAAGCCGGAATATTTTTCCGGATCGATGCCGCTCATGCGCAGCACGTTGGGGTGCACCATGCCGCAGCCCATCACTTCCAGCCAGCCGGTCTGCTTGCACACGCGGCAGCCTTTGCCGCTGCACATCACGCACTGCATGTCGACTTCGGCCGACGGCTCGGTGAACGGGAAGAAGGAAGGACGGAAACGCACGCCCAGGGGCTTCTCGAAGAACACGCGGAGGAATTCCTCGATGGTGCCCTTGAGGTCGGCGAAGCTCACGCCTTCGTCCACGAACAGGCCTTCGACCTGGTGGAACATCGGCGAGTGGGTGATATCGGAATCGCAACGGTACACGCGGCCCGGGCAGACGATACGGATCGGCGGCTGCTGGGCTTCCATGGTGCGAACCTGTACCGGCGAGGTATGGGTGCGCAGCAGCATGTTGGCGTTGAAATAGAAGGTGTCGTGCATGGCACGCGCCGGGTGGTGGCCCGGAATGTTGAGCGCCTCGAAGTTGTGGTAGTCGTTCTCCACTTCGGGGCCTTCGGCGATGCCGTAACCAATGCGGGTAAAGAACTGCTCTACGCGCTCCAGGGTACGGGTAACCGGATGCAAGCCACCGGACGCCTGGCCGCGGCCCGGCAGGGTGACATCGATACGTTCGGCAGCGAGCTTGGCACTCAGGGCCGCCGACTCGAGAATCTCTTTACGGCTGTTGAGGGCGTTCTGGACGCGCTCCTTGGCCGAGTTGATCAGCGCGCCCGTCTTGGGGCGTTCTTCGGCAGACAGGTTGCCCAGAGTCTTCATGACCTGGGTCAGCTCGCCTTTCTTGCCCAGATAGTGAACCCGCAGTTGTTCCAGGGCGTTCACATCGTCGGTGTGACTGACAGCCTCGAGCGCTTGCGAGACCAGCACATCCAGATTTTCCATTTACAGACTCCAGATACGAAACAGGGGAAGAGCTTGAAGGCTCTTCCCCTGTCGATGACGTTTAGAGTCGACCTGCGGGTTACGCCTGTCGCCTCTAGTGCACCGGGAAACCCGGTGATTGTCGGGGACTTAAGCCAGTACGGCTTTCGCTTTCTCGACAATCGCAGCAAACGCCGCTTTTTCGTTCACTGCCAGATCAGCCAGAACCTTGCGGTCGATTTCTATCGACGCTTTTTTCAGGCCAGCGATCAGACGGCTATAGGACAGACCGTTGATGCGAGCACCAGCGTTGATACGAGCGATCCACAGAGCGCGGAACTGACGTTTCTTCTGGCGACGGTCACGGTAGGCGTATTGACCCGCCTTGATGACAGCCTGCTTGGCAACACGGAATACACGCGAACGTGCGCCGTAGTAGCCTTTAGCCAGTTTCAGGATTTTTTTGTGACGAGCACGAGCGATAACGCCACGCTTAACACGAGCCATGAGTAATTTCCTCTATCTTGACCGAGATTAACGAACGCGCAGCATGCGCTCGACTTTTGCCTTGTCCGACGGATGCATCAGTTCGCTACCGCGAAGTTGACGCTTACGCTTGGTGGACATCTTGGTCAGGATGTGGCTCTTGAAAGCATGCTTGTGCTTGAAGCCCGCAGCCGTTTTGAGAAAGCGCTTGGCAGCGCCGCTCTTGGTTTTCATCTTTGGCATGTTCGTAACTCCGCATTCAGTTGATATAGATAACCATAAGGCCTGCCGTGCCCTGGAGGTTATTTCTTGCGTTTGGGAGCGATGACCATCATTAGCTGGCGTCCTTCCATCTTAGGATGCTGTTCGACGGTACCGTGTTCGGCGAGGTCGGCTTCGACCCGCTTCAACAGTTCCATACCCAGCTCCTGGTGGGCCATCTCACGACCACGGAATCTCAGAGAGATCTTGGCCTTGTCCCCTTCCATCAGGAAACGTACCAGGTTGCGTAGTTTTACCTGGTAATCCCCTTCTTCCGTCCCTGGACGAAACTTGATTTCCTTGATCTGCTGCTGGTGCTGGTTCTTCTTGGCAATGGCAGCTTGCTTCTTCTTCTCGAAGAGGTGCTTGCCGTAGTCCATGATCCTGCACACAGGCGGCTGGGCGTCGGCAGAGATTTCTACCAGGTCCAGCTTGGCCTCTTCAGCGATCCTAAGCGCTTCATCAATAGAGACGATGCCAATTTGCTCACCGTCAGCGCCAATTAACCGAACCTCGCGTGCCGAGATATTCTCGTTGATCGGAGCCTTCGGGGCGCCTCGTTTATCTTGTCTCATATCACGCTTAATAATGATTACTCCAATTCTTGGCGACCACGCCGGGAAACCGCTTGCGCGAGCAATTCAGTGAATTGAGCGACGGGCATGGAGCCCAGATCGGCACCCTCACGAGTGCGCACAGCGACAGTTCTTGTCTCGACTTCCCGATCGCCGATCACCAGCAGATAGGGAACCTTGAGCAAAGTATGCTCGCGGATTTTAAAGCCAATCTTCTCGTTCCTCAAGTCCGACTTGGCACGAAATCCGTTTTGATTCAACGTTTTTTCGACTTCGAGGGCGAAATCGGCCTGCTTGTCGGTGATGTTCATGATCACCGCCTGGGTCGGCGCCAGCCACGCCGGGAACACGCCGGCATAGTGCTCGATCAGCATGCCGATGAAGCGCTCGAACGAACCGAGGATGGCACGATGCAGCATGACCGGGCGCACACGGCTGTTGTCTTCGGCGATGTAGCTGGCGTCGAGGCGCTCCGGCAGGTTCGGGTCGTACTGCAGGGTACCGCACTGCCAGTTACGGCCGAGGCAGTCGCGCAGGGTGAACTCGATCTTCGGGCCGTAGAACGCGCCCTCGCCTGGCTGGTATTCCCACTCCAGACCGGATTCGTTCAGCGCATCGGCCAGGGCGCCTTCGGCGCGATCCCACAATTCTTCGGAACCCACGCGCTTGACCGGGCGAGTCGACAGCTTCATGGCGATGTCGGTGAAGCCGAAGTCCTTGTAGACGTCCAGGGTCAGCTTGATGAAATCGGCCGCTTCCTTCTTCACCTGTTCTTCGGTGCAGAAAATGTGCGCATCGTCCTGCACGAAGCCACGCACGCGCATGATGCCGTGCAGCGCGCCGGACGGCTCGTTGCGGTGGCAGGCACCGAACTCGGCCAGGCGCAGCGGCAGGTCACGGTAGGACTTCAAGCCCTGGTTGAACACCTGCACGTGGCACGGGCAGTTCATCGGTTTCACCGCGTAGTCGCGGCTTTCCGACGAGGTGGTGAACATGTTCTCGGCGTAGTTGGACCAGTGGCCGGAGCGCTCCCAGAGGATGCGATCGACGACCTGCGGGGTCTTGATTTCCGAGTAACCGTTCTCGCGCTGCACCTGGCGCATGTACTGCTCGAGCACCTGGTAGACGGTCCAGCCATTGGCGTGCCAGAACACCATGCCCGGCGCTTCTTCCTGCAGGTGGAACAGGTCGAGCTGCTTGCCGATCTTGCGGTGATCACGCTTCTCGGCTTCTTCGATGCGCTGGATGTAGGCCGCCAGCTGCTTCTTGTCCGCCCAAGCGGTGCCGTAGACGCGCTGCAGCTGCTCGTTCTTGGCGTCGCCACGCCAGTAGGCGCCGGACAGCTTGGTCAGCTTGAACGCCTTGAGGAAGCGGGTGTTGGGCACATGCGGGCCGCGGCACATGTCCACGTACTCTTCGTGGTAGTACAGGCCCATGGCCTGTTCGTCCGGCATGTCGTCGACCAGGCGCAGCTTGTAGTCTTCGCCACGGGACTTGAACACGTCGATGACTTCGGCACGCGGCGTCACTTTCTTGATGACGTCGTAGTCCTTGTCGATCAGCTCTTTCATGCGCGCTTCGATGGCGGTCACGTCTTCAGGCGTGAAGGGGCGCTCGTAGGCGATGTCGTAATAGAAGCCATCGTCGATGACCGGACCGATGACCATGCGCGCAGTCGGGTAAAGCTGCTTGACCGCGTGACCGACCAGGTGGGCGCAGGAGTGGCGGATGATCTCGACACCCTCCTGATCCTTCGGCGTAATGATCTGCAGGGTCGCGTCGTTTTCGATCAGATCGCAGGCGTCGACCAGACGGCCGTCGACCTTGCCGGCAACGGTGGCCTTGGCCAGGCCGGCGCCAATGGATTGCGCCACCTCGAGTACGGATACCGGGTGATCGAACGAACGCTGACTGCCATCGGGAAGAGTAATGGTGGGCATGGCGCCTCCTCTCCTAGTGGTGACCTCTACCAAAGGCCACATGGGTTGGGATGAGCCAGTAAGCGATCCGGTGGCGTATCTGCCATACAGAGGCAGGGGCCGTGAGGCCAACCGAGAACGAACCGCAGTCACTGGAGGATGTGAAACGGTGGATGCTTTCAGAATCGCGCGGGCCTGACAAGGCAAACCGGCCATCTTCGAAAATTCCGAAGCGCCGAGCGAGCCTGCGACGACTACGCAAAAACAACGAGCAAAAAAAATGGCCGCCGAAGCGACCATTTAAAGAATTTGGTAGGCACAATTGGATTCGAACCAACGACCCCCACCATGTCAAGGTGGTGCTCTAACCAACTGAGCTATGTGCCTGCTGTGGGTGCGCATTCTACGGAGCAGCGAAAAAGAGTCAACACCTTTTTTCGCTAACTGACTAAAAAAACTGAGTTTTTTTGATTTGGTGGGTTGGATGCCCTGCCCCCGTGGAGCGAGGCTGCCAGAATTCCTGGGTATCGCTTCGCTCGACCCAGGCTACGACTCAGGGCTTAGGTGGAGGGCGGGCCATGGTTAAGCCTCGTATCTCGATGCATCTATCGATGGGCTGCGCCCATCCTACAGTCAATAACGGGGAGCGGTGATCTTCCGTGGGAGCGGGCGGGACGCCTAGCTCATGCCCGCTACCACGGGTAACCCGCTTCCGACTATATGTGGGAGTCGCCTTAAGCTATTTCGACACATACAAAAAACGGCGCTCGATAAGCGCCGTTTGTTTACCCTCATCCACCGTTACTGAACCGGACAGGCCACCGGTGCCGCGCACTGCTCACTGGCATTGCCCTGCTTGCCGATAACAGTGAAACGCTTGTCTTCCGGTTTCAGGCGTTGGGCGCACTGGCGGGCGCTGGCGGCTTCGGTTTTGCAACCGCGCTCGTCGAGCACCTGTGAGAGGTTGAACCAGCCCGGCGCGAAATCTGCCTGACGGCTGACACTCTCGCGAAACGCCGCTTCAGCGCCGCGCAGGTCGCCACCGGCGTAACGGCTGTTAGCCAGGGCGAACCAGCCTACTGCTTGCTCCGGCCAGCGCTTGGTAGCGGTTCGATAGGCAGACTGGGCGACATCCTTGCGGCCTACCTCTTCCAGATCAGCCGCGGCTTTCAACCACACGGTCGGCTCGGCAGTGGCCGGCAGATCTTCCGGGTGCATGGTCAGCACTGCCCAGCGCTGGCCGCGTGCCCAGGTTTTGTCGAAGGCTGCAAAACTGGTGACCCAGCGACTGGTGGTGCCGGAACGCAGGGTCAGGGTCTTCTCGCGCTGGTCATAACCGACCAGTACCGCGAAGTGCCACTGCGGGTACCAGTCGAAGCCAAGATTCTGCAGTACCAGCACCGGGTTGCCGGCAGCCACTTCGGTCAGCAGCGAATCGAGCTTCGGCTTGAGGGGATAGACGAGCAGATCATGGGCTCGCGCCGCGGCGACCATCTCGACCTGCAGACTGCCTTCACGACCTGGAATGTAGACCTGCTCCTGCAGATAGCCCGGCGTGGTCAGCACACCACGCTGGTTGAGCATGGTCGCCAGAGCGGCCGGCCCACACTGATAAGCAGTCTGCGGATAGAAGGGGACGCTGGTGAGTTCGACCCGCTCGGGCAGGCGCTGGGCCTCCGGTGACAGTACCGGAGACCTGGCGCATGCGCCGAGCAGGACGATCAGCAGTGAAGCGGAAAGCAGTCTTAGCGATTTATGCATTTCACGAAACTGAAGATGTCGGTGGCGCAGAGCATATCGGTGATGATGAAGATCACCAAGAACAACACGATGATGCCCACGACACCGGCACCTGCCGGTGCCTCGGACAGCTGCTGGTTGAATTGCGCGAGTTCGGCGCTGGTCAGGTTGTTGATGCGGTTCTCTACCTGATCACGCTCCACACCCATGGCGAGCAGTTTGTCCTTGACCTGCTGATCATCGAGCATCGACAGCAGCTGCTGACGGTCGACCTGCTGTTGTTGCTGGGTCAGCACTTCACCCGTGCCGATCATCGCGGCATTGGCGAGTGGAACCTGGGCGATCATCAGGGCATGGAACACTGCCAGCATGGCAGCCAGACGACGAAAGAACGGGGATTTGGTCATTTTGGTATCTCCTTATCAACCATCATCCTAGACCCATGTGGCACACAGCCAGTTCCGCCTATATCTGCAACGTCTTTGCCCTTCCTTCCAGGCCAATAATCACGGGGTCTCAAGGCGTATGGAGCGCCTTGCTTGCAAGGCCGTACTTCATCACCCCATCGTGCTCAATTCACTGCTCAGGTAATCGAGAAAACAGGTGATACGCGAGGTCAGCGCCGTGTTGCGGTAGTACACGGCGTGGATCGGTTGGCGCACCTCCAGCGTGTGCTCGGCGAGGATCTCCACCAGGCTGCCACGGCTAAGGTCCAGATGGGTCATGAAGTCCGACAGGCAGACGATGCCCACGCCCTCCAGCGCCAGCTGCCGAAGCGTCTCGCCGCTGGACGCATTGAGGCTGGGCACGATGGTGAAACTGTCGCCCTGTGCATGGCGCAGCGGCCACTGGTTGAGGCTTTCCGGCTGAGTGAAGCCGAGCAGGCTGTGCTGATGCAACGCCTCGACGCTTTCCGGCACACCGTGCTCTGCCAGGTAGGCCGGGCTGGCCAGCACGCGACGGCGACTACTGCCCAGTGGCCGCGCGTGCAGGGTCGAATCGCGCAGAGGGCCAATACGGATGGCCACGTCGGTGCGCTGCTCGATCAGATCGATGATCTGGTCGCTGCTGTGCAATTCCAGCTCGATGTTCGGGTAACGCTCGCGAAAGCCTTTGATCAGCGGCACCACCGCATGCAGCACGAATGGCGCCGCGGCGTTGACGCGCAGCCTTCCGGCTGGCGTTTGCCTACGCATGCTCATCTGCTCTTCGGCCTCCTCGACGCTGGCGATGATGCGCCGTGCCTGAAGCAGAAACGCCTGCCCTTCTTCGGTCAGTTCCAGGCGCCGGGTGGTGCGCTGCAGCAGGGTGACTTCGAGCTTTTCCTCCAGCCGACTGAGGGCGCGGCTGATGCCCGAGGCAGTCTGCCCGAGCTGCTGCGCCGCCGCGCTAATCGAGCCGGCGGCGACCACGGTGCTGAAGGCAAGTAGCTCGTCGAGGGAAGTTTTCATGTAGGCATTCGTGACCAGCAAGCAAATATGTTTGCCATGAAACGCGGTTTTTCCGCACAAGTCCATGGCCCAGACTGCACACAGAAACGCGAAACCACCCACGCGGATCGCGGTCAGCTACAGACAGTCACCCATTAGACAGGAGCGACATATGCAACAGATTCCCGCCCTCGGCCTCGGCACCTACCGCCTCAAGGAACAGCAGGTCATCGACTCGGTCCGCAACGGCCTGGAACTCGGCTACCGGCATATCGATACCGCGCAGATTTATGGCAATGAAGCCGAGGTCGGTCAGGCCATCGCTGCCGCCGGCGTGCCGCGCAGCGAGCTGTTCGTCACCACCAAGATCTGGATCGACAGCCTGAGCGCCGACAAGCTGATCCCCAGCCTGAAGGAAAGTCTACGCAAGCTGCAGATGGAGCAGGTCGACCTGACGCTAATCCACTGGCCCTCGCCGAACGATGAAATCCAGGTCGCCGAGTACATGGCCGCCCTTATGGAAGCCAAGGCAGCCGGCCTGACGGCGCAGCTGGGCGTGTCGAACTTCACCAACGCGCATCTGCAGCAGGCCATGGAAGTGGTCGGCGCCGACCAGATCGCCACCAACCAGGTGGAGATCCATCCCTTCCTGCAGAACCGCAAGGTGATCGACTTCGCCCGCGAGCACGGCATCCACCTGACGGCCTATATGCCGCTGGCCTACGGCAAGGTAATGACTGACCCGGTGATCCAGGAAATTGCCAGCAAGCATGCCGCCAACCCGGCGCAGGTCGCCCTGGCCTGGGCATTGCAACAGGGCTTCGCGGTAATCCCTTCGTCGACCAAACGCAGCAACTTGGAGAGCAACCTGGGCGCCTTGAAGCTCACCCTCAGCGAACAAGACATGGCCGCTATCGCCAAGCTGGAGCGCGGCGAACGCCTGGCTAATCCGGATTTCGCGCCGCAGTGGGATTGAGCATACGGTTCAGAGCCTGTTCTAGATCTTTATATGCCTGAAGTGGCAACTACAAGGCAGAAGCGGCCACTCAACTGATCGTTCCTCACGCTCTTCTGGGGAATGCCTCCGAGGCCGCTCTGCGTCCGCTGTTGTATGCCGTGTGCAGTCGGAGCAGGCGCAGAGCGCCGCGGCCTGAGCTACCACGCTGGAGCGTGGGAGCCATCGTAAAAGGAGCCGTTCGCGTAACGCGTAGGAGGGGCTTTAGCCCCGAGCTTTTTATCAAGGCAAACAAAGAGCTCGCGGCTAAAGCCGCTCCTACAAAAGTGTTCTTCTCACCGGCAGCTCCCCGCCCCTTAGCTGCCAAAATCTGCAGACCGGGCTGAAAGATTATGACCAGACAAGGCTCTTAGAAGTCGACCTTGCCCCTACCTGCCTTGATCGCTCCGCGCTTGGACTTGCCTTCCAGTCGGCGTTTCTTGGAGCCGAGGGTCGGTTTGGTCAGGCGCCGGGCCTTTTCGGTCTTGCCGGCAGAGCGAATCAGCTCAGCCAGGCGCTCCAGGGCATCGGCACGGTTCTGTTCCTGAGTGCGGTATTGCTGGGCCTTGATGATCACCACGCCATCGGCGGTGATACGGCTGTCACGCAGGGCCAGCAGCCGCTCCTTGTAGAACGGCGGCAGTGAGGATGCTTGGCTGTCGAAGCGCAGGTGCATCGCGCTGGACACCTTGTTGACGTTCTGCCCACCCGCGCCCTGAGCGCGAATGGCGGTGAGCTCGATTTCATCGTCAGGCAGATGAACGCTGTTGGAGATGACCAGCATGGGGCGCCTTGTTTCGGGTGGGCGTGCAGGATAGCCCAAGGTAGACGCCAGCATGGCTGAAACCTTTGCTTGAAATTTGCTTCTATGCCCTTTGCAGCGCTCAAGTAAGTTAAGCCACCCGCCTCCACCGCCTGCGAGAACACCCCATGGATTCGATCACCCAAGCCGTACTTGGCGCCAGCATTCAGGGCGCACTGCTGGGCCGCTGGCAAGGGCGCAAGGCGCTGCTATATGGCGCTGTGCTGGGCACGCTGCCCGATATGGACGTGATGATCGACTACGGCGATGCGGTAGCGGCCATGACCTACCATCGCGGCTTCAGCCATTCGCTGTTCGTGCTGACCGGCCTCGCCCTGCTGTTGACCTGGTTCTTGCGCCGATGGCGACCCAATCCGGGGTATTCATCACGCCGACTGTTCCTGGCCATCTGGCTGGTGCTGATCACCCATCCCCTTCTCGACGCCTTCACCAGCTACGGCACACAACTGCTCTGGCCATTCGCACCAACGCCGGCGGCCTGGTCGAGCATCTTCATCATTGACCCGATCTACAGCCTGCCGCTGCTGGGCGCGGTGATCTACGGGCTGATCGCCGGCCTGAAGGACAAGGCCAACTCGGTAGCCAACTGGGCGCTGGCGTTCTCAACTGTCTATCTCGCCTCGACCCTGGGCAGCAAGTACATGGCCGAGCACCGCGTGGAGCAGGAACTGGCGCACCAGGGCATCGAGGCAGAAGCCATCTTCAGCTCGCCAACGCCGTTCAACACATTGCTGTGGCGCGTAGTGACCATCGAAGGCGAGGATTATCACGAAGCGCTGGTCGGCTGGTTCGACAACGCGCCGCCAGTGCTGGAGCGCATGCCCCGCGGGGCGGCGCTGGGCCAGGCCCTGGAGGATTCGCCCGCCCATCAGCGGCTGAAGTGGTTCACCAATGACGTACTGCGTTACGACCACATCGGCGATCACCTGGTAGTCACCGACATTCGCCTGGGCATGACCGGCTTTCACCCTTTCCGCTTCGACTTCGCCCATTGGCAGAACGGCACGTGGCAGGTGCAGCCCTATATCGAGCGCTGGCCGTCGGAGCGTGGCGATATGCAGCGCCTGGCCCTGCTCTGGCAGCGCATCTGGAAGCCCGCGACGCCTGTGCCGTTGGCATTGTGGGCCGGCGAGCTGAGTCGTGTTCCGCAAGGTGGTGGTGCGGCCAATAATGTCCTGAAACCGGGCCGCAAAGCTGCAAGCTCCGCGAGTGAGACAAGCGACCCAGCGCTGTAACGGCACCGCTATTAAACACAGAAATCTACCCAGGTATCGCAAGCTCAACCCGGGCTAGGAATCAGACCATGCCAAGGCCCCGAACCGTAGCCTGGGTGGAGCGAAGCGATACCCGGGAAGCCCTCTCCTGGGCATTCGCGATCTCAGGTCCTGAACTGCCGCACCAAGCCCTGCAGCTCGACGCCCAGACGCGCCAGTTCGGCGCTGGAGGCCGCGGTCTGTTGGCTGGCACTGGCGCTCTGCTCGCCGATATCGCGCACCCGGGTGACGCTTTCGCTGATGGTTTCCGCCACGGCGCTCTGCTCTTCCGCGGCGGCGGCGATCTGCTGATTCATCTGCTCGATGGTGCTGACCGCCTGGGTGATACGGCCCAGGGCATCGCCCGCCTCGCCGGCCAAACCCACGGTACGCTGGGTCAGCGCGCGGCTGCCTTCCATCTGCGTGACCGCACCATCTGCCAGGCGCTGCAGGTTGGCGATCAGGCTCTCGATTTCCTGCGTAGAGTCATGGGTGCGGCGCGCCAGGGCGCGCACTTCATCGGCGACCACCGCAAAACCGCGGCCCTGGTCACCGGCACGGGCAGCCTCGATGGCGGCGTTGAGCGCCAGCAGGTTGGTCTGCTCGGCCACCGCCCGAATTACTTCCAGCACACCGCCGATGCGACCGCTTTCCTTGTTGAGCGCCTGCATGGCTTCGGCCGATTGCTCCACCTCATCCGCCAGCTTGCCGACCTGGCTGATCGCCTGCTGTACCACCTGATTGCCCTGCTGCGCCTCGCGGTCGGCGTCGGCCGCAGCCAACGAAGCCTGTTCGGCGTTCTGCGCCACCTCCTGCACCGTGGCGGCCATCTGGTGCATGGCGGTGGCAGTCTGTTCGGTTTCCTCTTTCTGGGTCTGCACGCCGGCACTGGTCTGGGCAGTGATGGCTGACAACTGCTCGGCAGCGGCAGCGATCTGCCCGACACCGGTGCCGATGCGGCCGACCAGGTCACGCAGGCTGCGGGTCATGCCCTGCATGGCTTCGAGCAGTTGGCCGAGTTCGTCGTTGCGGTTCTGCGGTAGATCCTGACTCAGGTCACCGCCGGCAATGCGCCGCGCGAATTCCACGGTCTGGCGCAGCGGCGCGACGATGGAACGGCTGATGGTGAAGGCGGCGAACAGGCCAATCACTACCGCCGCGATGCCCATGCTGCCGAGCAGCAGGATGGCGTTGCGGCTGTCATCGCCCATGGCCTGTTCTTCGGCACTCTTGGCCTGCTCGGCCAACGCCAGCACCTGATCGGCCTGTTTGAGCATGGCAGCGTCGCTGGCCAGGCTCTGCTCATGCACCTGCTGGAAGTTGGTGAACGCCTGCTGGTAGCTCGTCAACGCCGCCAGGGCAGCCTCGATGGCGCGCTTCTGATCGTCGCTCAGCCAGACCATTAGGCCATTGGCCGAGGATTGCAGGTCGTAGATGACAAAATTCCAGTCTTCCAGCGCGGATGGTGAGCCATCGATGATGAACTGGCTTTCGTGGCTGCGCAGCTCGAGCATGCGCTTGCTGAGATTGGAAGCGGTTTCCGCCAGGGTCAGCGGGTCGCTGCCACGCAGCTTATCGCCGGCAAGGCGCAGTTCGCGCACGGCGTCGTACATGCCCAACTCGATCATCTCGAACTGGCTACGCGCCTCTTGGGCAGCCTCGTCCATCTGCTTGCGCGCTTCGTTGGCGCGCGCCTGCTGCTGCACGCTGGCGTCGAACTGCTGAAGATAGTCGGCAGTGGCCGCGTCCATGGCCTGCAAGCGCTCGCGCTCGCTGGGCGTAGCCGTGGCCATTTGTTCGACAAGACCGGCACGGACCTTGGCGAGCTGCTCACGCATGCGTTGGGCGTCGGCCTCACTGTGGCTGATCGCGTAGTCGCGCTCCAGGCGCCGGGCGCCGAGGATCTGGGCGTCGATGCTCGACAGCGACACCGACTGGGCATGTCCCTGCATCACAGCCTTTACGGCCACGAAACCGGAAGCGGTCACGGCGACGGTCAACAGCAATACCAGGCCAAAACCGACCAGAAGTTTCTTGCCTACGGAGAGGTCGACGAACAGTCGAGTGGCAGAATGCAACATCCAAGCGGCTCCATTTGTTTTTGTATGAGTGCGGTACGCAGGCGCCTTGTGAGCGCGCGACCCTGGCTTCAGGACCCTAATCGGCCGCAAGCGGAAAATCCTGAGGGAAAAAGCAAATCACTGGCGCCATCAAGTCGCCACTATACCGGCGTACGTGGAGTCGCCGTCCGCACCTGAGACAAACAGTTACAGAACTGTCGACGCGGTCAGGAATCTGGCACAAATGCCGCCCGCAGCATTGCACTGCGGGCGGGAGAGATACTGACCGTTAATTGACCAGATGGCGCTGGCGGATCTGGAAGCAGCCCCAGATAAACAGCAGCCAGAACGGAATGGCGAATACCGACATACGAATGCCCGGGATGAACAGCATCACGCCGAGGATGAACACCACGAAGGCCAGACACAGGTAGTTGGCGAACGGGAACCAGAAGGCCTTGAAGGACGGTTCGACGCCCTTGGCCTGCATGGTCTTGCGGAACTTGATGTGGGCCAGGCTGATCATCGCCCAGTTGATCACCAGGGCAGCGACCACCAGCGACATCAGCAGCTCCAGCGCGCTCTTGGGCACCAGGTAGTTGACCACCACGCAGATCAGCGTGAACAACGCCGATACAGCGATGGCCAGCACTGGCACGCCACGCTTGTCGACCTTGAGCAGGCGTTTGGGTGCGTTGCCCTGCTCGGCCAGGCCGTAGAGCATGCGGCTGTTGCAGTACACGCCGCTGTTGTAGACCGACAGCGCCGCGGTGAGCACCACGAAGTTGAGCAGGTGCGCAGCGGTGTCGCTGCCGATCAGCGAAAAGATCTGCACGAAGGGGCTGCTGCCATAGGAGTCGCCGCCGGCGGTCAGGGTCGCGACCAGGTCATCCCAGGGGTGCAGCGAGAGCAGCACGGTCAGCGCGCCGATGTAGAAGATCAGGATGCGGTAGACCACCTGGTTAATGGCCTTGGGAATCACCGTCTTCGGCTGGTCGGCTTCGGCGGCGGTGATGCCCACCAGCTCCAGGCCACCAAAGGAGAACATGATGATGGCCATCATCATCACCAGCCCGGAAATCCCGTTGGGAAAGAAGCCGCCGTGGCTCCACAGGTTGCTGATCGACGCCTGCTCACCACCCGCGCCGCTGAACAGCAGGTAGCAGCCGAGCAGGATCATGCCCACGATCGCCGCCACCTTGATGATCGAGAACCAGAACTCGGCCTCGCCGAACACCCGCACGTTGGTCAGGTTGATGGCGTTGATCAGCACGAAGAACGCCGCTGCGGTCGCCCAGGTGGGGATCTCCGGCCACCAGTACTGCACGTACTTGCCCACCGCCGTGAGCTCGGCCATGCCCACCAGCACGTAGAGCACCCAGTAGTTCCAGCCGGACAGGAAACCAGCGAACGGGCCCCAATAGGCGTGAGCGAAGTGACTGAACGAGCCGGCAACCGGCTCCTCGACGATCATCTCGCCAAGCTGGCGCATGATCAGAAAGGCGATGAAACCGCCGATCGCGTAGCCGAGAATCATCGATGGGCCGGCCGAAGCCATGACGCCGGCAGAACCCAGAAACAGGCCGGTACCGATGGCACCGCCCAGGGCGATCAACTGAATGTGGCGGTTCTTCAGGCCGCGCTTGAGCGGGCCGGTCTGGAGCATTTCGCTTGGCATCTGTCACCTGTGGGTGATCGACCGTGACGGGATCGAACCCGCCCGGCTCGTGGCCTGGCGGAATGGCTTGGATTACTGGCGGCCTACTGCGCGTCGGGCTGAGCCTCCGGCGCGGCATGCCGGAATGCATCAAGGGCCTCACAACGGGCGGTGAGCGCGAGGATGCGTGGATACGCATCGAGGTCACAGTCGAAACGGCGCGCATTGTACACCTGTGGAATCAAACAGGCTTCCAGATAGCCGGGCCGCGTGCCGAAGAAGAATCCATCGCCGTAGATCGCCAGCCCCTGCTCCACCGCTGCCAGGCCTTCGGCCACCCAATGGCGGTACCAGGCGGTCTTCGCAGCGTCGTCCACGCACAGCTCACGGCTCAGGTACTGCAGCACCCGCAGATTGTTGAGTGGATGCACGTCACAGGCGAGATGCAGCGCCAGGGCGCGCACCTGAGCACGGGCGACGGGATCGGCCGGCAGGATCGCCGGCACCGGGAAGATTTCCTCTAGGTATTCGATGATCGCCAGGGACTGGGCGATGCGCACATCGCCGTTCTCCTCTTCCACCAGCAGCGGCACCAGGCCCTGGGGATTCAAGGCTTGATACGCCTGGCCATGCTGCTCACCGCCATCGCGAACCAGATGCACCGGTACCTGCTGGTAAGCCAGGCCCTTAAGGTTGAGCGCGATGCGCACCCGATAGGCGGCGCTGGAGCGCCAGTAGCCGTAGAGCTTCAACATTGCGGATTCCTAAACATGACTTCGTGGGAGCGGCTTGGGCAGCGATCAGGCTCGAAGGCGCCCAGAGCTCGCGGCTGAAGCCGCTCCTAAGCAGCAGCGGCTGCCTTAGCATTTCACCTGATCAATGCGCACCCTTTTCGCAGAGTCCAAGTCACGATGGGGCTTCCTTCGAAACACGACTGTGGGAGCGGCTTCAGCCGCGATCAATATCAAAGGCGCTGAAACCTCGCAGCTAAAACCGCTCCCACGGATCAATGGGCGTCGTAGCGTTCCACCTGCTGGTCGATGGCACCGAAGATGCTCGCCCCGGCGGCATCGAACATCTCGATGCGCACCCGGTCGCCGAACTTGAGAAATGGCGTCTTCGCCTCGCCGTGTTCGATCACTTCGAGCATGCGTTTTTCGGCCAGGCAGCTGGAGCCGGCGCTGCGGTCGTAGTTGGAGACGGTGCCAGAGCCGATGATGGTGCCGCTGCCCAGAGGCCGTGTACGTGCGGCGTGGGCGATCAGGGTCGGGAAGTCGAAGGTCATGTCGGTGCCGGCATCCGGCTGGCCGAACAGCGCGCCGTTGATGTGCGATACCAGCGGCCGATGCACGCGGCCATCGCGCCAGCTGTCGCCCAGCTCATCCGGGGTGACCGCCACCGGCGAGAAGCTCGACGACGGCTTGCTCTGGTAGAAGCCGAAACCCTTGCCCAGCTCGCCGGGAATCAGATTGCGCAAGGACACGTCGTTGACCAGCATCAGCAGCTGGATATGCCCGGCCGCCTGGGCTGGCGTAGCGCCCATGGGCACATCATCGGTTATCACCGCTAGCTCGGCCTCCTGGTCGATGCCCCAGGCTTCGTCGCCCATACGGATCGGCGCGTGGGGTGCGATGAAGGTGTCCGAGCCGCCCTGATACATCAGCGGGTCGTGCCAGAAGGACTCCGGCATCTCGGCGCCCCGCGCCTTGCGCACCAGCTCGACGTGATTGACATAGGCACTGCCATCGGCCCAGTGATAAGCACGCGGCAGCGGGCTGTGGCAGGCGCGCTGATCAAAATCGAAGGCTTGCGCCTCCAGCCCGTCGTTGAGGCGCTGGTACACCGCTTCGAGCTGCGGGCGTTTGCTCGCCCAGTCGTCCAGCGCGGCCTGCAGCGTCGGGGCGATCTGCGCCACGCGCACGGCGCGACTCAAGTCGCGGGAAACCACCACCAGAGCGCCGTCGCGGCCCTGGTTCAGCGATGCCAGTTTCATCAGGACTCCTTGCCTGGCGCGCGCCAGGAATTCACGTATTCGGCGACATCCACCGCGGCAGCGGCGTCGGTCACTTCCAGGCCATGGCGGGTGTCGATCATCACCGCCACTTCCTCGGCGAAGGTGGCCGGGTCGGTCTGCGCCTTTTTCAACGCCTTGGGATGTGGGCCGTGGGGGAAGCCGCACGGGTGCAGGGTGACCATGCCGGCCTCAATGTTGTCGCGGCTGAAGAAGTTACCGCGGTGGTAGAACAGCACCTCGTCGTAATCGTCGTTGTTGTGGAAGAACGGCACCTTGAGCGCGCCGGGGTCGGATTCCACCGGCCGCGGCGTAAAGGTGCAGACCACGAAGCCCTTGGCCACGAAGGTAGTGTGTACCGAGGGCGGCAAGTGGTAGCGATGGCTCATCAGCGGGCGGATGTCGCGCCAGTTGACCCGCACCACGGTGTTATCGCCGTGCCAGCCCACCGCATCGAGCGGGTTGTAAGGATAGGTCACGGTGCTGATCTGGTTACGCCGCTTGATGCGAATCTGCCAGGTGCTTTCGTCCTGCTGGGCCTTGAAGGCGTCGTCGATATGCGGGTGATCGAGCACCGCCGGGTCGAAGATCGCCTGGCCGCCGAGCAGGCCTTTTTCCGGTAGCTGATAGGCACCGTCGGTGTTCTCGACCAGCAGGAAATGACTAGGCGCAGTCGGCTCGATACGCCATGCAGTGCCGCGGGGAATCACCAGGTAGTCGCCATCACGGTATTCCAGATGGCCGAAATCGCAATGGAAGTGGCCGGCGCCATCGTGTACGAACAGCAGCTCGTCGCCATCGCTGTTGCGCACCAAGTGGCGCATGGCGCTGGCGGTCTTCCATACGCGCAGGCGAATGTCGGCGTTGTGCAGGGTCAGCGGCGCCTCGAACGGACAATCCTGCTCGCTGGGAATCCTGTTGAAGTTGAAGGCGTGGGGACGCAGTGGCCCCTGCCAGTCGATCCAGCCGGTGGGCGGATGCTTGTGGTGCAGGTGCGTCACCGGGCCGAAGAAGCCCTCGCGGCCCATTTCCCGCTCGTAGGTGTCGGCGGGAAAATCGCAATGAGCCTGGCGCGAGTGCTCGCCTTCACGCAGGGGAAAGCTGATCCATTTACGGCTCATGGCCTCACTCCTCGCTGATCACACCGCGACGCAGCTGGTCTTCTTCGATGGACTCGAACAGCGCCTTGAAATTGCCCTCGCCAAAGCCCTGGTTGCCCTTGCGCTGGATTATCTCGAAGAAGATCGGGCCGATCACCGTGTTGGTAAAGATCTGCAGCAGGATGCCGTCGTCTTGCGGCGCGCCATCGATCAGCAGGTTCAGCTCGCGCAGCACGTCAAGCGGCTCGCCGTGGCCGGCTACGCGCTGGTCGACTTTTTCGTAATAGGTGGCCGGGGTGCTCATGAACGACACGCCGTTGGCCTGCAACTGGCGCACCGTGGCGTAGATGTCGTCAGTGGCGAGGGCGATGTGCTGGATGCCCTCGCCGTGGTACTCGCGGATGAATTCCTCGATCTGCGACTTGTCGTCCGCCGATTCGTTGATCGGGATGCGGATCTTGCCGCACGGCGCGGTCATCGCCCGGGACAGCAGGCCGGTGAGCTTGCCTTCGATATCGAAGTAGCGAATCTCACGGAAGCCGGCGATGCGCTCGTAAAAGCCGGACCAGACGTCCATCTGCCCGCGTTTGACGTTGTGAGTCAGGTGGTCGATGCATTGCAAACCGACGGCGTTGTCATTGGCCGAGCGGCCTTCGATGAACTCGAAGTCGACGTCATAGATGCTGTGCTCGCCGTAGCGATCCACCAGATACAACAAGGAGCCGCCGATGCCTTCGACGCAGGGAATGTTCAACTCGCCGAAGTTGGCATGACTGCCGACCAGCGTAGCGCCCTGCTCTTTCACGTAGGCCGCGGCCTGGGCAGCATTCTTGACCCGGAACGCCATGGCACAGGCGCTTGGTCCGTGCTTTTGCGCGAAGGCATGCACGTGGCCGGTCGGGCTGCCGTTGAGCACGAAGTTCACGTCGTGCTGCTGGAACAGCCACACCTGCTTGCTGCGATGCTTGGCGGTTTCGGTGAAGCCCATGGCGGTAAACAGCTGGCGCAACTGCTCGATACCTTCAGCCGTCGGCGCGGTGAATTCGACGAATTCGAAACCGTCGGTGCCGATGGGGTTGTGCTGCTCGATTCTGGACACGGCGTTCATGGGGTTACCCTCGTTGTCGTTATGGCTTCATGACAATCGAGGCGCCGCAGGCGAACAAGGCCACGCAGCGATCCCAAGCCGGGTGCTACGCCTACCGCTGGAAAGGCTTCGCTACATGCCCAAGTAAACAGCCGGCAATTGTGGCGTCCAGACGTGTTGAACGGCTAATCACGTAAACCTTTCTTTACAGGGCGGTCGATTAACCTGCCGACAGGATGCTGGCGATGCGCAGGCAGATCGTCTAAAACGCTGCCAGAATGACAGCATCCATCAGCGCCATAACAACGAGGCCGCCATGAGCAGTGAAACGCCTAAAGAAGCTGAAAGCCCCGCCGCCCTCGATCTGGCGCCTCCCAGCGACGAGGAGCGCCTGGCCAAGCTGGAAAAGGCCAACCGCCTCAACCGCATCCTGATCTTCGCCCTGGCCATGCTGCTGTTCATCATTCTCTCCAGCCTGGCGACCTCGGCGGTGGTGAAGATGCTGGCCGACGAGCCGCCGCCCTTCGACCCGGAAGCCTTCGCCGCCCTGCAGCATCGTGCCGAGCAACTGGAGACGGAGTTGAATATGCTCAAGGAAGACCAGAAGCGCCAAGACGCCCTGCTGAAACTGGCCGCCACGCCTCCGCCTCCAGCGCCCGCTGCAGCGGCCCCGGCGGCGGCGGCGCCATCCCAGGACATCGCGGCGCTGAAGCTGATGGGCCGTACCTTGCTCGGCCAGGAGCAGAGCTACCAGCAAAGCCTGGCGGCGCTGAAGAGCGGCATGCGCGACCTGGCGGACATGGTGCCCGGCTCGCGCAGCTGGCTGGACGACTACAACCAGGAGATCGACAAGGCGGTCAACGCCAGCCAGCAGCGCGTCAAGGCGATCCAGCAATGGGGCAGCAAGCTGCCGCAGGAGTAGTTTTTTGGTAGTCCACCGATTCGCGCCGGGGGCGGCGCTCCTACGCGATTGGTTGTGATGCCAGGTTTCTTTGTAGGAGCCGCGCCCCGCAGCGAATCTTTAGGGGGCGCGGCTGATCAGTGCTGCAGATTGCCGTAGAGCTTGGCGTACAGTCCGCCCTCGGCGATCAGTTGGCGGTGGTCGCCATCTTCGGCGACGCTGCCGCCATCGAACACCAGCACCCGATCAGCCTGCTTCACCGCGCTCAGGCGGTGGGCGATGATCAGCGTGGTGCGGCCATTGAGGAACTGCGCCAGCGCTTGGTGCAGGGCGTATTCGGTGGCGGCGTCGAGGGCCGAAGTGGCCTCGTCGAGAATCACCACCCGCGGGTCGGCCAGTACCATACGGGCTATGGCCAGGCGCTGGCGCTGGCCGCCGGATAGCCGCACACCGGAGCGTCCGACCACGGTATCCAGCCCTTGCGGCAGCTGGTGCACTGTCTGCGCCAGCTGGGCGATGGTCAGCGCCTGCCAGCAGGCCTCGTCGCTACGCTCGCGGCCCATGCGCAGGTTGGCACGCACCGTGTCGTTGAAGAGCGCCGGGTGCTGCAGCACCACCGCTACATGCTCGCGAATGGTCGACAGACCAATTTCTTCCTGACTCTTGCCGCCAAAGCGAATCACCCCAGCCTGGGGCGTATAGAGGCCCAGCAGCAGCTGCACCAGGGTGCTTTTGCCACCGCCACTGGCACCGACGATGGCGACCTTCTCGCCTGGCGCGATGGACAGGTTGAGCCCGCTCAGCACCGGCTCCTCGCCATAGGCAAAGCTCAGGTCGCGAATCTCGATGCCGACGGTCTCGCGGCCGGCGAACGGGTCGGCGCCGCCCACATAGTCCGGCTCATCGCGGCGGCCGAGCAGCTCGTTGATGCGAGTCAGCGCGCCACCAGCGGCGTAGAAGGCGTACTGCAGATTGAGCAGCTGCTCGACCGGGCCGATCATGAACCACAGGTAGCTGAATACCGCGAGCATCTGGCCGATGGACAGGTCCGAGAACAGCACGGTAAGCATCGCCGCGGCGCGGAAGATGTCGATGCCGAACTGGAACAACAGACCGCTGGCGCGGTTCGAGGCGTCGGTCTTCCATTGCGAGGCCACGGCGTAATCGCGCACTTCCCTGGCGCGTCCACCGAGGCGACCGAGGAAGTAGCCCTGGCGATTGCCAGCGCGCACTTCCTGGATCGAATCGAGGGTTTCGGTCAGCGCCTGGGTGAAGCGCGAGGTGCTGTCGTTCTCCAGCTTCTTCAGGTGTTTGACGCGCTTGCCCAGCTGCACCGTGGCATAGATCACCAACGGGTTGAACAGCAGGATCAACAGCGCCAGCTTCCAGTGCATCCACACCAGAATCGCCGAAGTGCCGGCCAGGGTCAGCACGCCGACCAGAAAACGGCTGAGGGTTTCGCCGATGAATTTGTCCAGGGTGTCGAGATCGGTGACCAGGTGGGTGGTCACGGTACCGCCGCCCAGGCTTTCGTACTCAGCCAGGGAAATGCGCTTGAGCCGCTCGATCAGGCGGATGCGGATGCGATAGACGATGTCCTTGGCGAGCCGGGCGAACAGCCGCGCCTGCACCACGTTGAAGATCAGCGCGCCGCCACGCAGCAGGAAGGTCAGCCCCAGCATCAGCAGGATGTAGCCGACCGCCCCCTGCCAGGCCGCCGGCAGCAACAGATCCATGATGCGCAGTGCCCTGTTACCGTCGCCCAGCAGCACTTCGTCGACCAGCAATGGCAGCAGCAAAGGAATCGGCACACTGCACAGTGTCGCCAGGACAGCGACCAGGTTGGCAAGGATCAGCGCACGCTTGTGGCGCAGGGCCAGGCGACGGATTTCCGCCCAACTCAGGCGATCAACCATCGACGGCATGCTCCAGCCAGCGCGCGAGCAGTGGCGATAGGGCGTCGAGCGGCTGATAGCCGTTGGTGAGCAGCGCCAGACGCCCGCCCTTCTCGGCCAGCAAGGTCGGGAAGCCGGCAATGCCGAGATCCTGCACCCAGGTGAAGTCGGCGGCGGTGGCGCGGTGCTGGACCTCGCTGTCGAAGGCCTCGGCGAATTCGATCCGCGGGATGCCGACCTCCTCGGCCAGTTGCACCAGGGTCGCGGCCAGGGTCACGTCGGCGCCCTGCTGATAGAACGCCTGCTGGATGCGTTGCGCCATCGGCCAGGCGCTTTGCGGGTCGAGATCACGCACGGTGACCACCGCGCGGCACGCCGCCTCGGTGTCGTAACGCATGCCCAGGGGTATCCCGGCGTCGAAGTTGAATAGTTGGCCGGTGCTGGCGTTGACTGCCTGCCAGTAGCCCAGGTAGCGCACCCGCGCCGCCGCGTCGATAGCCACTTGATCGCGGCGCAAGCCGCCGAGCACCAGTTGCATGGGCACGCCCTGCTCCGCGGCCTGGGCGGCCAGCGCCTCGACCACCGGCGCGAAGCCCCAACACCAGGAACACATTGGGTCCATCACGTAGAGCAGGCGCGCATCCATGGCTCAGGCCTCGTTTTTCTGGCGGGGATTGTTACCCAGAGGATGGGGCTGATTACGCGCTTTCGCCAGTTCGATCTGGCGTTGACGCTCGCGGGCGCCCTCGCGGGTCTTCTCCGGCAGCGAGTCCCAGCAATGCGGGCAGCTGACGCCGGGGCTGAAGAATTCCGATGCGCGATCCTCGACCGAAACCGGCGTGCGGCAAGCGTGGCACTGGTCGTAATCGCCTTCGCTGAGGTCGTGGCGCACGGTCACCCGGTTGTCGAACACGAAGCAGTCGCCCTGCCACTTGGTCTCCTCCTGCGGCACTTCCTCCAGGTATTTGAGAATGCCGCCCTTGAGGTGATAAACCTCTTCGAAGCCCTCGGTGAGCATGTAGCTGGAGGCCTTCTCGCAGCGGATGCCGCCGGTGCAGAACATCGCCACCTTCTTGTGTTTGCTGGGGTCGAAGTGCTCGCGGATGTAGTCCGGAAATTCACGGAAGGACTTGGTCTTGGGATCGATGGCGCCCTCGAAGGTGCCGATCGACACTTCGTAGTCGTTACGCGTGTCGATCAGCAGCACCTCGGGGTCGCTGATCAGCGCGTTCCAGTCCTTCGGCTCCACGTAGGTGCCCACGCGCTGGTTGGGATCGACGCCCGGTACGCCCAGGGTGACGATCTCCTTCTTGAGCTTGACCTTGGTGCGGTAGAACGGCTGCTCGGCGCAGTAGGATTCCTTGTGGTCGACGTCGGCCAGGCGCGGGTCGAGGGCGAACCAGGCGAACAACGCGTCGATGCCTTCGCGGCTACCGGAAACCGTGCCGTTGATGCCCTCTTCGGCGAGCAGCAGCGTGCCCTTGATGCCATTGGCAACCAGGGTGTCGAGCAAGGGTTGGCGCAGCGCTTCGTAGTCCGGCAGGGACACGAACTTGTAGAGCGCCGCGACGACGATGGAATTGTCGGTCATTGCAGATTTCCTTCAGTAGTCGCCCTCGCAAAGGGCGGACTGTGGACAAAAACAATACCGCCGCATGCCGCTGGTAATGCCAGAGCACGGACAGGTGAATGTGGGCCGCGCAGTTTACTGGTGTTAGCCGCCCAGGTGTAGTGCACGCCGCCGGAACGCCCGGTGATTAGCAGGGTCGAGAAAGAGTGGCGGCCTTGCGCGCCGTCAATGATCAACTCTATTGGCAGCCAGAGGAGAAACCGACATGAAAGCCGTCGTCGTGCGAGCACCCGCAGGCCTGAACAACATCGAAGTGACCGATATCGACGACCCCGGCCAGCCCGGACCCGGCGAGATTCGCGTCGCCCTGCACGCCAGCTCGCTGAATTTCCACGACCTGCTGGTGGCCAATGGCAGCATCCCGACGGCCGATGGTCGGGTGCTGATGTCCGACGGCGCCGGCGTGGTCGAGGCCGTGGGTGAAGGCGTGAGCGAATTCAAGGTCGGCGATCACGTGGTGTCCGGGTTCTTCCCGCAGTGGCCCGACGGTGACGTGGGCGCGCCGGTCAGCAATTTTGCTGGTACCCCCGGCGATGGCATCGACGGCTTCGCTGTCCAGCATGCGGTGCGTGCTGCCAGCGCCTTTACTCATGCACCAAAAGGCTGGAGCCATGCCGAGGCAGCGACCATCACCACCGCTGGGCTGACCGCTTGGCGGGCGCTGGTGGTCGATGGAGGGCTCAAAGCCGGCGACAGCGTGCTGGTGCTGGGCAGCGGCGGCGTGTCCATCGCAGCCCTGCAGATCGCCAGGATGATGGGCGCCACGGTGATCGCCACCTCCTCGTCCGACGAGAAGCTTGAGCGCCTGCGCCAACTGGGCGCCGATCACACCATCAACTACCGGCAGACGCCGGACTGGGGCAAACGGGTAATGGAGCTGACCGATGGCCGCGGCGTGGATCAGGTGGTCGAGGTGGGCGGCCCGGGCACCCTGGCGCAATCGATCACCGCAGTACGGGTAGGCGGCCATATCGCCCTGATCGGCGTGCTGACCGGGCGCCAGGGCGACGTGCCGACTGCAGTACTGATGGCCAAGCAGGTACGCCTGCAGGGGTTGATCGTCGGCAGCCGTCGTCACCAGCAGGACTACATCCGCGCGCTGGAGCAGTCCGGTGTACGCCCGATCCTCGACCAGAGCTTCGCGCTGGAAAACCTGGCCGACGCCTTCCGCCTGCAGGAAAGCGGCAGCCATTTCGGCAAGATCGTGGTCGAGTGGTAAATGCACGTAGCCCGGGTTGAGCGAAGCGATACCCGGGACTTGCCTGACTAGGGACGTTTACAGATGAGTGCCCCTGCGCAGAAGGCGGGGCACGCAGAAATCAATGGTCGTGCTTGCTGCCACCGCGGCAGGTTGGCGAATCCGGGGCCACCCCCTGCTGCGCCCACTCTTGCGGCGTGTAGGTGTGCAGGGCCAGCGCATGCACCTGGCTCATCAGCTCGCCCAGCACACCATAGACCTTCTGATGGCGTTTGACGGCATTCAGGCCATCGAACTGCGGACTGACGATTACCGCCTTGTAATGGGTTTCCAGGCCACGGCTGTGCATATGGCTTTCGTCCAGCACCTCGAGGTGCTCGGGTTGCAGGGCGGCGAAGGCAGTACGCAGCAGGTCGATCTTGGGCATTGCGAGCTCCGGGGGGTAAGGCGATGACCGGCATAACGCCGGCCATCTCGGGTATCAGGGCTTCTTGGCGCCCAGTTCGTTGCCCATGTCACTGAGCAGCTTGTTGACCGCCGGCACGGCGCTTTCCAGCTTGGCTTGGGTGATCTGTGCGGACTGGGCGGTGAGCGCCGGCATCTGCTTGAGCACCTTCTGGCCGAGCGGCGACTGGTAGAAGGCGATCAGGTCCTTGAGCTCCTGCTCACTGAAGTTGCTGGTGTACAGCTTGACCATGTCGGGCTTGAGCTTGTCCCAGCCGACTGCTTTGTCCAGCTCAGCGTTGGCTTTGGCCTGGTAGCTTTCCAGCACGGCCTTCTTGCTCTCCGGCGCCTTGGCCTCGGCGAAACGCTGGGCGAACATCTGCTGTACTTGGGCGTAGACCGGCACCGCCAGCTTGTCGGCGTTGGCGAGCTGCAGGAAGCGCTCGGCATCGGCGGCATGGCTGCGGGCATCGGCCAGTACCTGGGTGCTACCGACGGCCATCAGAGCGGCAATGCAGAACGCGGGGATACGGGACATCGGGGTACTCCTGAACACAAGGGTGAAGTGCTTTGACCGACAGCGGTGCATTTTGTGCCCCGGCGCCTTGGCTCTCAAGCCTTTTTGAATGTCGCACGCTGCGATGTGGCTACCACCAATGGCAGTCGAGTAGCACCAAATGTCTACTGGCGCATCTTTACGTCGAGGCTCACACTGCCAGCACTTGCCCGCAGCCATAGACAGCTGCATGCTCCGCGACTCTTTGCCTGCACACATGGACGTGTCCGATGAACAGCCCCTTCATTGCACCACCGCCGATCCCCCTGTGCGATGCCCATGGGCGGCTCAATCCTGATGCAGTCGGCTGGTCGGCGCAGCCTCGGGTCGATTGCTCCCTGCCTGGCAACCTGGGCCGCCGCAAACGTTGGAATCATTGGAATATCTGCACGCCTGACTGGACACTGTCGCTGATCCAGGCTGACCTCGACTACGTCGGCTACGGCGCCGTGTATTTTCTCGACCTGAACAGCGGCCAGCACGTGACGCTCAACCAACTGAGCCTGCTGGCTCGCGGCTGCAACCTGCCGGATACGCCGCTGGGCAGCCATGCCTTCGATCACTCGCGCGTGCAGTTGCACTTCAACGAATTTCCCGGCCGCGTTCGGCTGACCGCCACCTCACCGAACATCGGCGGGCAGCCTCTGCACCTTGCTCTGGACATCCAGCGCCCCCTTCACCTGGAGTCGGTAAATCTGGTGGTACCCTTCGGCGACAAGGGCTTTCATGCCACCTGCCGTCAGGTAGGCCTGCCGGTTACAGGTAGCGTGCACCTGGGCGACAAGGCCTATGAATGCGCCAGCGGCCACAGCTTCGCCTCCATGGATTTCGGCCGTGGCGTATGGCCGTTCTACAGCCAGTGGACCCGGGCGGTGTTCGCGGCGCCCGGCGGCATCGGCGGCAACTTCGGCAGCGGCTGGGCAGAACACAGCGGCCTGACGGAAAACGCCCTGTGGTTCGGCGGCGCCCTGCTGCACCTCGAACAACCGATGCAGATCCAGAAGACGCGCAACGACCCGCTGGCGCCCTGGCAACTGGCCACCGAGGATGGCCAGGTCGACCTCACCTTCACCCCGCGCCAGGCCCATGTCGCCAAACCGCGCCTCGGCTTCGGCCTGCTGTATGCCGACACCTACGAGTGGTTCGGCCAGTACGATGGCCTGTTACGCAACGCCCTCGGCGAACGCGTACCGGTGCGCGCGGCCCAGGGCTGGATGGGTGACACACGCACGCGCTGGTAGTTGGAACGTGTGGTCATCGGTGCAGCCTAACGAGCTTGACCAGCGACGAGGAGTCCCGCCATGAGCCGTACCGAAACCGACAGCATCGGCCCCATCGAAGTACCCGAGGAGGCCTACTGGGGCGCCCAGACCCAGCGTTCACGGATCAATTTCGCCATCGGCGATGAGCGCATGCCACTGGCGGTGGTGCATTCCCTGGCGCTGATCAAGAAAGCCTCCGCACGTATCAATGACCGCATCGGCGACCTGCCACACGATATCGCCCGACTGATCGAGCAGGCCGCTGACGAGGTGATCGCCGGCCAGCACGACAATCAGTTCCCGCTGGTAGTCTGGCAAACCGGCAGCGGCACCCAGAGCAACATGAACGTCAACGAGGTGATCGCCGGGCGTGCCAACGAACTGGCCGGCAACCCGCGTGGCGGCAAGAGCCCGGTGCACCCCAACGATCACGTCAACCGGGCGCAAAGCTCCAACGACTGCTTCCCTACCGCCATGCACATCGCGGCAGCAGGGGCGGTCAAGAATGACCTACTGCCCGCCATCGGCGAACTCGCCGAAGCCCTGGCCGATCAGGCCGCACGCCACAACCGCCTGGTGAAGACCGGTCGTACTCACATGATGGACGCCACGCCGATCACCTTTGGCCAGGAGCTATCGGCGTTCGTCGCGCAACTGGAGATGGCCCAGCAGGCGATTCGCGCCACCCTGCCGGCGGTCTGTGAACTGGCCCAAGGTGGCACCGCGGTGGGCACCGGCCTGAACTCGCCACCTGGTTTCGGCGAAGCGATTGCCGCGGAGTTGGCAGCCCTGAGTGGCCTGCCGCTGAAGAGCGCGCCGAACAAGTTCGCCGCTTTGGCCGGCCACGAGCCGCTGACGGCGCTGTCCGGTGCCCTGAAAACCCTGGCCGTGGCACTGATGAAGATCGCCAACGACCTGCGCCTGCTCGGCTCCGGCCCGCGCGGTGGCCTTGCCGAGGTGCGCCTACCGGCCAACGAGCCGGGCAGCTCGATCATGCCCGGCAAGGTCAACCCGACCCAGTGCGAGGCGCTGTCGATGCTGGCCTGCCAGGTGATGGGCAACGACGTGACTATCGGCTTCGCGGCCAGCCAGGGGCACCTGCAGCTCAACGTCTACAAGCCGGTGATCATCCATAACGTGCTGCAGTCGATTCGCCTGCTGGCCGATGGCTGCCGAAACTTCCGCGAGCATTGCGTGCTCGGCATGGAGCCCGACGCCCCGCGCATGGCCGAGCACCTGGAGCGCGGCCTGATGCTGGTCACCGCACTGAACCCGCACATCGGCTACGACAAGGCCGCGGAAATCGCCAAGAAGGCCTACAGCGAAGGCACCACCCTGCGCGAGGCGGCCCTGGCGCTGGGGCACCTTACCGAGGAGCAGTTCGACGCCTGGGTGCGCCCGGAAACCATGCTGGAGGCCGGCAAACATGACTGACGGCGCCAAGAGTGGCGCCACTCCACTGGAGGGTGATGGCAAGCGGATCCTGATGATCATCGGCTCGCCGAAAAGCGACAGCCTCTGCCACTCCCTGGCCGAGGCCTACGCCCAGGGCGCGCGCACCGAAGGCCATGTGGTGCGGCAGATCCGCCTGGGCGAGCTGAGCTTCGACCCGGTGCTGCACGAGGGCTACAGCCAAAGCCAGGCCCTGGAGCCGGACCTGCTCGAAGCACAGCGCCAGATCCACTGGGCCCAACACTTGGTGTTCGTTTATCCAGTCTGGTGGGGCGGCCTGCCCGCCCAGCTCAAAGGCTTCTTCGACCGCGTGCTGCTGCCCGGCTTCGCCTTCAAGTACCGCGGCAATTCGCAGCGATGGGACAAGCTGCTCAGTGGGCGCACCGCCGATCTGCTGGTCACTCTCGACACGCCGCGCTGGTACTTTCACTGGATCTACGGCGCGCCGGCCCATCGACAGATGAAGCGCACCATACTCGGCTTCTGCGGCATCAAGACGCGGCGGCTGGAGACGTTCTCGCCAGTGCGTCCGTCCTCGGAGAATCAGCGGCAGAACTGGATACGGCGAGCGGAGTTGCTGGGTAGTCGGGTTTGATAGTTGGACTCTGCTTGCGATCTTTCTAGGCGACGTTGAAACGCTGAAGAGGCTGCTATAAGGCAGGAGCAGACACTCAAACCAACCTGTGGGAGCCCCGACCTCGGGGCGAAACGATTGCAGCCTGACTGCCTATTTCGGCGGTGCCTGAGCGATTCGCCGCGAGGTCGCGGCTCCCACAATGGATCGGATAACGGCCGCTCCCGCCACATTGCAGTCAACACGCCGAAGCCGAGCCGAAGGATCGTGAACGGGCTCCTGAAGCGATCAGGCGGCCTCGAAAGGTTTCACCTATACGACCCGCCCCATCTAGGAAATAAATCGCTCTTACGAAGATCCCGCGCCGATAAACACCAGCGCCACACTGATGGTGACGAACGACATCACCGTCGCCACCAGCAGGGTCGCGCTGCAGCGGTCCTCCAGGCCGAAGCGCTGGCCGAGGATCGGGAAGATGCTCATCATCGGTGAGCAGGCGAACAGCACGCCCACCGCCTTCATCACCGGGTCGACGTCCGGCACCAGCATGAACGCGCACAGCACCACCAGTGGGTGAAGGATCAGCTTGCCGCCGGAAATCCACGCGGCATCCACCCACACGCCGCGGGCCTTCATGCCGAACAACCCGGCACCGATCACGAACAGCGCCAGCGGCGCCGATACCCCGGCCAGCATGTCGATGGGTTTGAACAGCAGCGGCGGAATCTCGATGCCCAGCAGCGAGACGCACAGGCCGATGATGATGCCGATGATCACCGGGTTCTTCAGCAGCCGCCCGAAGGTCATGCTCAACACCTTGAGGCCGCCGCCGCCCTGCTGCTTGCCCGCCTCGGCCAGCACCAGCGCCAGGGGAATCATCAGCAGGTTCTCGACCAGCATGCCCATCGCCATGCCCAGCACCGCCGGCGAGCCGATGGCGGCCGCCACCAGCGGGTAGCCGACGAAACCGCTGTTGGAAACCGACATGCCCATGGCGTTGATGGCCGAGCCCGACAGGTTGTCGCCACGCACCCAACGCGACACGCCGAACGCCAGGGTAAAGGCCACCAGGGAGCCGAACGCATAGGCAATCAGGTAGCCGGGCACCATGGTTTGCTGGATCGGCGAGGTGCCCAGGGTCTTGATCAGCAGCGCCGGCATGGCGAAGGTGATCACGAAGGCGCCGATGCCGCGCACCTGCTCACGATTGAGCAGGCCGCCCATGGCCGCGAGGTAGCCGAGGCCGATCAGCAGGAAGATCGGTGCGGTGATCTGGAGGATTTGCAGCACGGGTTCAGGATTCCTTGTCGCAGGTGGCGCGGGCCTCTAGGCCGGTGTCTTCGGTCGTCGCGAGTTCTCGTTTGCTCAATTGACCAAGACGGCTGCGGGTTCGCACGAAATCCTGATGGGCGGAGCCGCGGCACAGGCGCTCGAGACTGAATTCGCTGCACAACAGCAGCGTGGCGCCGGCATCGTACGCGATATCAACCAAGTTGATGAACCGCTGGCAGGCATCGGTGGGCTGGGAATCCAGGGTCGGCACGCCGGTCAGGGCCAGGCGCGGATAGCGCTGCAACAGCCAGAGAAAGTCCGCCGTGGAGTGGGCGTTGCCGCAAAGCTCGGCGAACTCCAGCCAGGCACGACCGGGCGCCAGGGCGCGCACCGACAAGGGATGATGATTGACGGTCAGCAGCTGATCGCGCTGGGCCTGCTCATCCAGCGCCAACCAGTTTTCCAGATAGGCCTGGCCGCCCGCCGATTGCGGCCAGAGGTACTCGCCCCACTGCTGAGCGTTGCCCGGCAGCTCGCGGTAATCGGTGCCGGCATCCAGGCTCATCACCGTGAACCGCTTCTCGAGCATCTCGATGGCCGGCGTGAAGCGCTCGCGGTACAGCGGATTGGGGCACAGCCCGGCCGGCGGATAGTTGGAAGTCATGACCAGGCCGACGCCCTCCTCGACCAGCACGTCGAGCAAACGGCGCAGCAGCATGGCATCGCCGATGTCATGCACGTGAAATTCATCGAAGCACAGCAGGCGGATGTCCTGGGCCAGCGCGCGGATCGCAAGCACCAGCGGGTCAGGCTGACCGGCAAAGGCCTGCATGCGCTGCTGCAACTCCTGCAGAAAGGCATGGAAATGCACGCGGCGTTTGGCACGCAATGGCGCCGCCGCGAAGAAGGCGTCCATCACGAAACTCTTGCCGCGCCCCACGCCACCCCACAGGTAGACGCCGGCAGCCGGCTTGCGCAACCAGCCACGCCGCCCGGTGCACCAGCCTTGCAGCCACTGCCCCAGGGTATCGATCGCGCGCTGCTGCTCGGTATCGGCGTGGAAACCACGGGCCTCGAGGGCCGCGGTGAAACCTTGGTGGATGCGCGCGTCGATCTGCTCGGCGGGCACATCCAGGTCGCTATCAGAAATCAAAAAACACCGTTTCGCCGTCCCCCTGAATGCGGATATCAAATCGGTAGGCCGGCTTGCCGTCAACCTCGCAGCGCTTGGCGATCAGGGTTTCACGGCGCGACGGTTGTTCGATCAGGTTGAGCACCGGGTCCTTGGCGTTGGCCTCGGCTTCGTCCTCGAAATACAGGCGCGTGTGCAGGTGGATGTTGATACCGCGAGCGAACAGCGCGATGTTCACGTGCGGCGCCATCGTTACACCGGCGGCGTTGTTGACCACACCGGGCTTGACGGTCTGCACCGTCCACTCGCTGCCGGCATCGAAGGTGGTGGCGGTACGACCAAAGCCGTTGAAGGGTTTGTCCAGGTCGTACTCGACGTCGTAACGGCCCTGGTGATCGGCTTGCCAGAGCTCCAGAAAGGCGTCGCGCACCAGGTGGCCATTGCCGTCATAAACGTGGCCGATCAGGGTGATGTGCTCGCCCGGCGCACCGGGTTTGGCCATCTGGTTCCAGATTTCCTGGTCACGGGTCGGGTTGCCGGCAGCGGCCAGGGCCAGGCCGATATGTACGTAGGGGCCGGCGGTTTGCGAAGCGGTTTCGGGCAAGAGTTCGACAGGCATGGCGGGCTCCTCAGCAGTTCTCGAAGTGGGTCTTGCGCTGGCCGCGCAGCACGATGTCGAAACGGTAGGCCAGGCAGTCCATGGGGTTGGCCATACTCATGTCGAGCTTGGCGATCAGCGTCTGTACCGCGTCCGGGTTGGCGATGGACTTGACGATCGGGCACAGCGGGATCAGCGGATCCCCTTCGAAATACAGCTGGGTGATCAGTTTGGTGGAAATCGACGGACCACTGATGGAGAAGTGAATGTGCGCCGGGCGCCAGTCATTCGGGCCGTTGCGCCACGGGTATGGGCCCGGCTTGACGGTACGGAAGCTGTAATTGCCCTCGCTGTCGGTCAGCGCGCGGCCGACGCCGCCGAAGTTCGGATCCAGCGGCGCCAGGTAGCGATCGTTCTTGTGACGGTAGCGGCCGCCGGCATTGGCCTGCCACATCTCCACGAAGGTATGGGGAATCGGCTTGCCGTACTGATCCATTACCCGACCACACACCAGAATGCGCTCACCGATGGGCAGACCACCATTATTGAAATTGAGCAGCAGGTCGTTGTCGTGCTTGCCCATCTTCAGATGGGTGAAATCCGGCCCGGTGGTTTCCGAAACCGATTGCGGAATGCTCACCAGCGCTTGGCGTGGCGAACGGGCGATGGAGGTTTTGTAATCGGGGGTGAAGGCTTTGGGGTGCCAATTGCGATCACGGATGATGAAACGGCTGTCCTCGGACATGGGACGCTCCTGTTTATTGAATTTGTGGAGTCGCCGGTCATATGGGCGCCGAGGCGCCAATGCAGGCTCTGCGGGCCATGATCAGCCAGGAAGAACGAGCCGACTAATGAAAAAGAACGGCACATACATAACCTGATGGTTATCCAATAAATTATTTTGAAGCACCCGTACGTCATGCAGCCGGCTCTCCAGGTTCGAGTTCAGCGGGAGCGTTTGGAGAAAGCTGATCTAGTGTTGGCAAGGAAAGACAAATGAATGGCAAGGACGCTCAAGGGCTGTCTTGGGCAAACACCTAGTATCGACTCACCCTTCGCCCCATAAGAAAAACCCAGGGAAGCCAACCATGCCCAAGTCCTTCGTGCTGCAACGCTCCGCCCTCGCCCTCTTGATCGCCGCGGCCTCCCAGGCAGGCGCGTACGAGCTCTACGGCGACGATGACACCCATGTGAATGCCAACCTCGAAGCCGTGTTCGGCATCTTCCACAGCCAGGAGCGCTATGCCACCACGGGCGCTACACGCGCCGGTTCGGCGTCGTGGCGCGAGGGCTACCTCAAGTATGGCGTCAGCGCCGACCAGGGGCTTGGCGGCGCCGGCACGGCTTATGGCGCGTTCGGTTTCCTCTCTTCGGGCACCTGGGGCGACGGCGATGCAGCCAGCTTCACCGATGGCTCGGAGCGCACCACCAAGATCGAAGATGCCTATATGGGCTGGCGCTCGGCTGACCTGTTTCCGGTGCTGGGTGAGGACGGCGTGGATCTGTCCTTCGGCCGCCAGAACATCGTGGTCGGCGATGGCTTCCTGATCAATGGCGACGCCCTGAACCTCGGCAAGGGCGTGTCCGACGGCGAATTCAATCGCGGCGGCGGCTACTATCTTGCCGCCCGCAAGAACTTCGACCAGACCGCCGTGCTGCGCCTGGGCGGTAAGGAAGGCTGGCGCAGTGACCTGATGTGGATCAAATCCGACAACCGCGCCCAGGCGCGCTCGGAAATGTACGTCGGCACGCTGGAGCATGTTGCCGAAGCCGGCACCGTAGGCCTGACCTATATCGACGTCAAAGACGTGGACGATAAATCCGCCAACGCTACGCAACTGAACCGCGACGGCATGAAGACCTACAGCCTGCGTGCCCAGGGCAATGCCGGCGTGAAGGATTTGTTCCTGTCCGGCGAATACGCCTGGCAGGACAAACGCAAGGTGGATAACGAAGACGCCTGGTATCTGGAAGCCGGCTGGACCTTCTCCGATGTCGCCTGGTCACCGAAGGTCAACTATCGCTACAGCCGATTCTCGGAAGGCTACGACACCCTGTTCTACGGCCTCAACCGCGGCTTCGGCACTTGGTTCCAGGGCGAGGTGGCCGGCAACTACGCAGGCCCCTTCAACAGCAATACCCGCATTCACCACGTAGGCGCCAGCGTCACGCCGCTGGAGAACCTGACCGTAGGCGCACTGTGGTTCAACTACGACACCATCAAGAACGACCTCGGCAACCTCTCCGGCCGTGAGTTCGATGTGTATGCCCAGTGGGGCCTTACGGAAAATCTGGCGGTCATTCCCTTGGTCGGCCTCTACCAGCCGAAGAAAAGCGCGGATAACGGCGGCACCCAGTTGGGTAGTAATGACCGTAACGTCTACACCCAGCTGATGTTCGCCCTCTCCTTCTGATCCGAATGCCAGGCGTTATAAGGGGGCAGCCACCCTGAATGGCTGCCCCTTTTCGTTTTGGGAACGTGTAGCGATCCTGGGCAATAGCTCGCCCAGTGCATCAACCAGCAGCGACACCAAGTTCGAAACACCCTAATAGTGCACTCAGCTCTGTCTGGTCATCGGCTGCCTGCATCGCCCACACCAGTCCCAGCTCAGGGCATATCTGCTTTACCTCGAAGCCTTCGGGAACGCGGCCCCTGGCGATGCAGCGGTAATCGGCCGTATCGAAGCAGGCCACCTGATTCTGCCGATAGCGCGTTTCGCCTTCGTGCTCGAAGCTCGATACGCCGATCACCCACAGCACGCGACCATCGCGCGAAACCTCAAGCTGCCAGAATGGCAGGCCCAGATCCTGTTCGACGCAAACCTCATAGGGTGACACCGACACGGCCAGCAGGGTTGTCGGCGCCGCCCAGCTCACCCCATTGCCGTCGGCTTGGCGACCGGCGCCCAGCGACAGCCACAAGCGCCCCGACTCGTCGGCGGCCGTGACGCAGTGCGCGGGCAGGCTGGCCAGGCATTTGGGCGTTTTTACCAGGCCCTTGGTGAGCTGCCAGACACTGCCGTCGACACAGGCCAGCAGCGCGTCGCCGGCAATGCCATGCAAGCGCCCTGCTGCCGGCAACGCACGACGTTTGACCGCACCGCTCGCCAGATCGATGGCAGAAACGGAGCTGGCCGCCGCGTTCATGGCCAGCATGAAGCCATCCTGGCAGAGCAGCTGGTCACTGTATTTGGGAATACGCGAGGTCCACTTGGCCAACGGCTGCAGGCTATCCGCAGCCAGACGAAACAGCTTCTGATCGGTAGCGGCCAGCCAGTTGCCCTCGGCCTCCCGGGTCAATGCGCGAGCGGCATTGCCCAGGCGCACACTGGCCCGTTCGTGCCCGTCCTGCAGATCGAGGCTGCGCAGGCGCAGTGCGCCAAAGGCAACGCCCCAGCCATCGGCAACCAATAGTTGCCCGCCCACTGGATCGGCCCACAGGCGCTGGGCCTGTAAACCGGGGATGCGGGTCGACCAGCGCATCGGCAGCGCGATGGGTGAAGGTAGGCCGGTTACGCCAGACAAGGCACGCTCCTACAACGGGCGGTCATTGCGTTATCGATATGCATAGCGGCGCAGATTCTCAGGTCGCACTATCAGCGAGTTCGCATTTGAGGGCGAACTGCTCTTCGACGCTCACCACCTTGCGCGAGCTGCCATCCGGCGAGCCTTCGCGGGTCCAGAGAAACGGGAAGAACGACACGCACTGGTCGGCATTCATGGTGCGTACGTCGGTTTGCCAGGACGCCCAGCGCAAGCCCTCATAGAACAGCTGGGATTGCTCGCTCAGCGCCCAGCCGAGAAAGTCGCCGTAGCCGATTTCCAGCGCCTCCCAGGTCAGGCTGTCAGGGGACCAGTAATAGAGCGCGCCGACATCACTGCCCAGCCCGCCGCCATTGAGGGCGAAGAAACCGCCGGCGGCATCGTCGGCTATCAGCAGATAGCCGCGACTGGCATCGGCATTCCAGTCCTTGAGGTTGCGCGACAGCCGCGCGTGCCCGGAGCCGAGAATGCGCAGCCAGCCGTGATCGATCACGATGCCGCCGGTTTCGTAGGCCACCGTGCCCAGCAACGAACGCGTGGTGACCTGCAGATGCAGGAGCACATCGTCGTTCAGTAGCGAAGGCGGCAACAGCTCGCAAGGCCGCTCGGCCTCGCTCAGCATCGCCTGTAATTCCGGGAGACCGGGATCCTGGATGTCGATCAGGGTTTGCAGCGTCTTCATATCGTCTCGCTAGGATGTCGTGCGCAGGATGGCTGCTTCATGGACTGCACTGCCGACGGGGAGTTCGTAGCACCTGCGCCACCCGTGGTTCAAACCACTTGCTCAGACTCGGCTTCCGCCCTCATTGCCGTAACCACGCAGGGTCTCTGCGCGATGCTGCGACGGAAGCGTTCGGTGGTCGGGAAAGACGTCAGATCGATGCGCAGGTGCTCGGTCCAACCCAGTACCGTGAACAGATAGGCGTCGGCAATGGTGAAATGATCGCCATAGACGTAGCCGCTCTCGGCCAGCACCTGCTCCATGTACCCAAGGCGACGAGTCAGGCGCTGGCGCAGCAGCACTTTCGCGTCTTCGGCGATGGCGTCATTGAACAAGGGGCTCATCCCCGCATGCAGTTCGCTGCCGATGAAACTCAACTGAGCCTGCAGTTGGGTGCGTTGCAGCGTGCCGTTCGCGGGGGCCAGCCCGGCCTCGGGGCGCAGGTCGGCGAGGTACTGTAGAATCGCCGCGCCCTCGGTCAGCACCGTGCCGTCCGCCAATTCCAGCGCCGCGACGTAGCCCTTCGGGTTGATCTGATAGAAGTCGCGCCCATCGGCGGTGCGCTTGGTCTGGTTGTTGACCCTGATCAGCGAGAACGGCAGCCCCAGCTCGCGCAGCACGATATGGGGCGCCAGCGAGCAGGCATGGGGAGCGAAGTAGAGCTTCATGGAGAGCGTCCTGGTAGAGAAGGAAGGCCAGTATTCTTTAATTCGCCCCAGCGCGTAAGAGCGCACTTTTTGGTGAGTGGGGCACAAATTGGTTACCTGGAAAGCGCCGTGAAGAAGAACGTTTCGGGCTGTTCGATTGAAGAAGCCATGCGCCTGATCGGCGGGCGATGGCGGCTGCTGCTGGTGTCGTATCTGCTCGACGGCAGCAAACGCTTCAACCAGCTGCGCCGCGATATGCCGCAGATTTCGCAACGGGTACTGACCCTGGAATTGCGCGCACTGGAACAGGCCGGCCTGATCCGGCGAACCGTCTACCCGGAGATACCTCCTCGGGTGGAGTACTGCCTCAGCGCCGAAGGCGAGCGGCTGCGACCGGTGGTCGAGGTGGTGAAGACCTTTGGCTTGTGGCTGAAAGCCAGGCCAGCGCCTCAAGCCCAGATGGCGGAGGATGGTGAGAACGCGCTGTCGGTCAGTCCTTGAGATTGAAAGCGCGTTAGTTGGCTAGCGCAATGCTCACGCTCGCGAGCATTGCGACATCCTTCAGTTCTGCACGCTCTGCACCGACCCACCGTCGACGCGCAAGTTGCTGCCGTTGATGAAAGACGCACGCTCCGATACCAGCAGCGCGATGGCCGCTGCCACTTCTTCGGGCTGGCCACGACGCTGCTGAACGATTCCGGGGCGTTCTTCCTTCAGGAAGCTCTGCACCGCTTCCTCGAAGCTCACGCCCAGTTCTTCGGCCCGTTTTTCCATCATGCCGTCGGTCATGCCGGTTTCGATGAACGCGGGCGATACCGTGTTGCACAGCACGCCGTGGGCCGCTTCCTTGTAAGACAGGTTCTTGATGAAGGCGGCCAGCGCAGCCTTGGCCACGTTGTACACGGCCTCTTCCCAGTACGGCTGCACGGCGTTTTCCGAGGTGATGCACACCAGCCGGCCCCAGCCGCGCTTGCGCATGGCCGGCAAGGTTGCCCGGGCGATGCGCACAGCGGTGAAGAAGTCGGTGTCCCAGGCTTCCTGGTAGTCGGCGTCCGAGAGTTCCAGGGGGTCGCCCTTGGCGCCGGTCACGCCGGCGGTATGCACGACGATATCGATCTGGCCGAAGCGCGCCTCGCCCTGGCGGACCAGGTCATCGACCTCGGCTTGCCGGGTCATGTCCGCGGCGATCAGCAGGGGCTCACCAGGCAGGTCTTCGGCAGCCTTCTGCAACGCATCCTGTTCGCGGTCGGTCAGCACCAGCTGCACGCCCTCCTCTGCCAGCAAGCGCGCGGTCGCCAGACCGATCCCGCCCGCCGCACCACTGATCAGTGCCACACGATTTTTCAAGCCCAAGTCCATCAACCTTCTCCTTCAGTGATACGAGTCGCGATCAAATGAGCGAATGCGAGCATCTGCTCGGCCAGTGCGCGGGGTGTCTGCAGCGGCATCAAGTGCCCCGCGCCGGATAGCGTCAGTACGGCGCTGTGGGGAAAGTGCGCCAGGGTGGTACGCCCCTGCTCTTCGGCATCCGGCACCTGGCGGTCGTCGGCGCCGCAGATCAGTAGCGCCGGATATGGCAGGCTGCCGATGCGGCCTTGCCAATCCTCGCGGCTGCCGTGGTCGACCCAGGCGCGCCACGCTTCGAGGTTCACGCTCTGGGCGTCGGCAATGGCGACCTCACGCAGGTCATCCGGCAAACGGTGGAAACTGGATTCATCGACGAAGGCTTCGGCCTGCTCTCGCGAAGCATCAAAGGCGCGCTGGCGGTCGCGGTCGGCCTCGCGCATCGGCTGCGGGCCGGGTGGCGACGGAGCCACCAGCACCAGGCCATGGAGATAAGACGGCTGCCGCGATGCCAGGACCGTCGCGACCTTACCGGTCATCGAATGGCCGACCAGGATGCAGCGATAGAGCCCGAGCTCGCGAATGCTCTGGTCGACCTGATCGGCCATCTCGCTGACCGTATAACCGGTTACCGCATTGGCATCACCGAAGCCCGGCGTATCGAGCGCTACACAGCGATATTGGCGATCCAGATAGGGAATGGTCGGCCCCCAGGTCCGGTGCGAGCCGCCGAGAAAGTGCATCAGTACGAAGGTGATCGGGCCTTGGCCCTGCTGGCTATGTGGGAGCATCGCGTGCCTGCCTCATGGGTGTTCAAAGTGGAAAGCGAGGCGGCGTCGGGAGTTCAGATAATCGCTGGGGGGCTCGGGCGGATAAGGCTGGGCTGTCAGGCCGCCAGAGAGATCGAATGGCGTCGATCCCTCCTGTTTGGCCAGGCCTTGACGGCGCCGACGGGCCATCTGGCACCATGTGCCCCGATTAACGCCTGGGCCATGAAAAGCCCCACATTCTCCGACGCAAGGATCATCCGCATGAAAGCCTTCCAAATCGGTAACCAGCAAGGTCTGGACAGCCTGACCGCCGTCACTCGCCCTGACCCCGTCGCTGGCCCTGGCCAAGTGCTGGTCGCACCGCACCTGGTCGGTCTGATCAGCCGTGATGTGCAGCTGCTGCGCGGCGTTTACGGTGCCCGCCAGGCGCCCGAGCGTACCCCGACCTCCGAAGGTGTCGGCAAGGTCATCGCTGTCGGTGCAGGTGTCGAGAACGTCAAGCCGGGTGATCGCGTGGTCTGCGGACACTTCCCGAGCTGGCTGGACGGTGACTTCCGCCCCGAGGTGTTCGCCCATGACATCGGCATCTCCCATGACGGCTGGCTGGCCGAACGGGTCGTGCTGCCCGCCGCGGCGGTCATACAGGTGCCGGCTTCCCTCGCCGACAGGGATGTTGCCGGCCTTGCCTCAGCCGGCCTCACCGCCTGGAATGCGCTGGTCGAAGTCAGCAAGGTCAAGCCGGGCGAACTGGTGCTTTGTCTGGGCACCGGCGGCGTGTCTCTGGCAGCACTGAAACTCGCCAAACTGCGCGGCGCGCGGGTGGCCATCACCTCGTCCAGCGACGAGAAACTGCAAATCGTCCGCGAGCTGGGCGCCGATATCACCATCAACTACCGCCAGCATGCGGACTGGGCCGCCCAACTCATGGCCCTCACCGATAATGTCGGCGCCGACGTGATCATCGAAACCGGCGGCCAGGACACCCTAGGCCAATCCATCGCGGCCGCCGCCGCCAACGCACGCATCGTCGTGATTGGCGTAACCCCCGGCCAGCAATCGCCGATTCCGAACTACCTCTCGCTGATCCTCAAAAACGTGACCATCCGCGGTATCGCCAACGGCAGCCGCAAGATGTTCACGGAGCTGCTACGCGCCACCGAAGCCAACCGCATCGAAACGGTGATCAGCAAAACCTTCAAGTTCGAAGACACCCCGGCCGCCTATGCCTACTTCGCGGCGCAGAAGCAGGTGGGCAAGGTGCTGATCGAGTTCAACTGATCTGGATTGGGCGAGGCCAGCTACGCAAGCGAGCCTGGCAGGGAACGCTCTCGGTACTCGCCCGCCAACTCCCGCAACGTCTCGCAGCACCACTGCGCCGCCAGCGACAACGGCAGCGCGGCGTTGCTGCAGATGCCCACCGAGCCGCCGGGCTCGCGAATACCCAGGGCCAGCTCGGCCAGCTCGCCACTCTGCAGATCGAGACGCACGGCATCCAGCGGTGCGACCCATACGGCATCGCTCTGCTGCACGTAGCGGCGGCTGAGCGCCGGCGACAGGGTTTCCAGGCGCTGGCGCGGCAGGGCCACGCCGCATTGCACGAACAGGCTGTCGGCGTAGCGGCGGATGGTGGTGCCGGCCAACGGCAGCACCACCGGGTAGTTGCCCAACTGGCTGAGGCCGGCATCGCCCAGAGCCAGCAGCGGATGCTCAGTACGCACCACAAGGCTCATCGACTCGCTGTACAGGTGTTCGAAGGTCAGCCCCTGTATCTCCGGGCTGTCGGTCATGCGCCCCACCACCAGATCCAGCTCGCCGACGCGCAGTTGCGCCAGCAGATAGGCGCTCGGGCCGGTAGCGACGCTGACCACGAGTGCCGCGTGGCGCATGTGCAGGCGCCGCACCACCTCGGGAATCAGCAGGCTCTCTACCGTCGACAGCACACCGACGCGCACCTGCCCCGCGTCATGCTCGCCGCTACGCAAGCTGTTCACGCCGTCGCGTAGCGCCTGCACGCAGGGACCGGCGTAACGCATGAAGGCCAGCCCAGCCGAGGTCAGGCTGACGCCCGCCTTGCCGCGCTCGAACAATGAGGCCTCGAGGATTTCCTCCAACTCCCGAATGGTTTTCGAGATGGCCGGCTGGCTGACCGCCAGGGCGTCGGCCGCCTTGGCGAAGCTGCGCTGCCGGGCAATTTCCAGAAAGCAGGTCAGGTGACGGAATTTGATGCGGTTGTCGAGGTTCATGGCCGGCTGCACTGATTGAGGCCCGGCAACATTATCAGAACCGGATGGCACCGTTGCCGTTCATGATCTGCAACAGCGTACCTTCCCTCACCGATGCATTCAGCGCACGGCAGATCCCTCATTCGTAATGCTTTGAAAGCATCAGCACTCGTGCTGGCCAGTACTGGCACTTAAACCTTTGACATGAAATATCGAACGGCTTGTAGAACAACAAAAACAGTGAACTTAGTTAGTTGTTCGGTCGTTCAAAATAAATCCAACTTCCGCTCACTTAGTTGCGCTGCAAGTTGTAAAGGAACTGTCAAGGTTTTGTACAACTAAGCCCGTTCTGGCAAAACATGACCGCTCGTCGCCTAGCGACCGCATAAACGTCGAAAAGCCCCTCGCAGAGGGCTGGAATGACAGCGTAAAGCCTGCCATTAAACCGTCTATCGCAGGTGAAAACCCGCAACTTCACTGGTAGTGGCAGCGAAAACCTGCTGTTACGCATAAGTTCCCCGATACCCCGGCAGGCTCCTGAAAATAGTCGAAACTTCTTATTCGCGAGCTGGGTCATCAACTAGGTGGGAATTAATCACCAGCAAGCAGCTTTTCCTCCTGCCCCGACACGGCAATCAACTGGAAAGACAGGCGGCCTATTCCCGTCGGCGTGCAAGCGAACGAATTATTTACGAGTCAAGGACAGAATCGAGCGGAGGATGGTATGGGAAACGCTGTTGCGGTAACACGGTTCGATCAAGCGGTATCGGTAGAAACATCCCTCAAGCCACATAACACCATTACCAACCTGCACGCGGCCAAGAAGAAGATTCTCTTCGTCAGCCCCGAACTGGCCGACCTGATCAAGGTGGGCGGCCTGGGCGACGTTTCCGCGTCGCTGCCACGGGCGATGAACGCCGATCACGACGTGCGCGTGCTGATCCCCGGCTATCGCCAGGTAATGCAAAGCGGCCACGCGATCCGCGATGTCGGCAGCGTACCGGGCCACGCGGCCCTGCCGCCAGCCCGTATCGGCTGCATGACGCTGCCCGACGGGCTGATCGTCTATGTGCTCATTTGCCCCGAACTGTACGACCGCGATGGCACGCCCTATGGCGACGCCCAAGGGCGCGACTGGCAGGACAACCACATCCGTTTCGCCAGCCTCGGCCTCGCCGCCGCCGAGATCGCCGCCGGCACCGCCTGCCTGAGCTGGTGCCCGGAAGTGGTTCACGCCAACGACTGGCCCGCCGCCCTGGCGCCCGCCTACATGAGCTGGCGCGGCCTGCAGACGCCGACCGTGTTCACCATCCACAACCTCGCCTACCAGGGCCTGTGCAGCCTGGAATGCAGCCCGGAACTGGGCCTGCCCTCCTCGGCCTGCGGCCACCAGGGCATGGAATTCTATGGTCGCCTGTCGTTCCTCAAGGCCGGCCTGGTGTACTCGGATCACGTCACCACGGTGAGCGAGAACTACGCCCGCGAGATCACCACCCCGGAATTTGGCTGCGGCCTGGAAGGCATGCTGCAGTTCAAGGTGCAGCTCAATCAGCTCAGCGGCATCCCCAACGGCATCGACGACAGCTGGGATTCGGTCAACGACCCGCACCTGGTGCAGGGCTTTGATGCCCACGACTGGGAAGGCAAGCGCGCCAATAAACGCCACGTCGAGCAGATGTTCGGTCTGGAGCAAAATGAAGGCCCGCTGTTCGCCGTGGTTTCGCGCCTGGTACAGCAGAAAGGCATCGACATGACCCTGGAGATCGCCGACACCATCGTTGCCGAAGGCGGTCGTATCGCGATCATCGGCCGTGGCGAGGAGCACCTTGAGGAAGCCGTCCGAGAGCTGGCCCGTCGTCATCCAGGCAAGGTCGGCGCCAACGTCGGTTTCAACGAAGCGGATGCGCGCTGCATGTTCGCCGGCAGCGACTTCCTCCTGATGCCGTCGCGTTTCGAACCTTGCGGCCTCAGCCAGATGTACGCCCAGCGCTTCGGCTCGCTGCCGATCGCCCGCGCCACCGGCGGCCTGGCCGACACCATCGAAGACGGCGTCAACGGCTTCCTGTTCAAGGAGCCGAGCAGCGACAGCTACCTGACTGCCGTGCGCCGCGCTATGGCCATCCACCGCAACCCGGAACTGCTCAACGCCATGCGTGCCCATGCCATGGCCGCGCCACTGTACTGGAAGCAGTCGGTGGAGCCCTATGCCGCGCTATACCGCAAGCTGGTAGCAGCGAAAACATCGGGTGGGAAACTGGTCTGATGCCTGAAGCGAAACAGAGACACGGCGCCTGGCCGGATGAAACCGGCCACACTCACTTTGCCTTGTGGGCGCCGGACGCCAAAAGCGTCGCGGTAAAGCTGCAAGACGACACCCAACATGCGATGACGGCCAGCGACAACGGCTGGTACGCCGCCACCCTCCCGGTGGCGGCAGGCACCGACTATCACTACCTGATCGACGAGCACCTGCTGGTGCCCGACCCCGCTTCGCGCTGGCAGGCCAACGATGTGCACGGCCCCAGCCGGGTCGCCGATCCATCCCGCTATCAATGGCGCAATGCTGGCTGGCAGGGGCGCCCCTGGCAGGAAACGGTGCTTTACGAAGTTCACGTCGGCACCCTGGGCGGTTACCAGAGCGCGCAGGCGCGCTTGCAGGAACTGGCCGACCTGGGCGTTACCGCCATCGAACTGATGCCCCTGGGTGAATTCCCGGGCGGTCGCAACTGGGGTTACGACGGCGTGCTGCCCTTCGCCCCGGATTCGTCCTACGGCACCCCGGACCAGTTGCGCGCACTGATCGACCACGCCCACGAACTGGGCCTGATGGTGTTCATCGACGTGGTGTACAACCACTTTGGCCCGGACGGCAATTACCTGGGCCAATACGCCAGCGATTTCTTCCGCGAAGACGTGCACACGCCCTGGGGCCCGGCCATCGATTTTCGTCGTCGCCAGGTGCGCGACTACTTCATCGACAACGCTCTGATGTGGGTGCACGACTACCGGGTCGACGGCTTGCGCTTCGACGCCGTGCACGCCATCGGCGAGCGCGACTTCCTTATCGAAATGGCCGAACGGCTGCACGCCTCGATTCCCGCCTCGCGTCATCTGCACCTGGTGCTGGAAAACGAGCACAACGACGCCGAGCTGCTGCAGCAAGGCTTCGTCGCCCAGTGGAACGACGACGGCCACAACGTGCTGCATCACCTGCTGACCGGCGAGCACGAAGGCTACTACGCCGACTTCGCCATCGATGCCACGCACAAGCTCGCCCGCTGCCTGCGCGAAGGGTTCATCTACCAGGGTGAAACCACCCGCCACGGCACCGCTCGTGGCAGCAGCAGCGGCCACCTGCCGCCGAGTGCCTTCGTGCTGTTCCTGCAGAACCATGATCAGGTCGGCAACCGTGCCGTCGGTGAGCGTATGCGTACGCTGGCCGAGGATGACGCCCTGAAGAGCGCCACCGCCCTGCTGCTACTCAGCCCGATGATTCCGTTGCTGTTCATGGGCGAGGAATGGGGCAGCGAGCAGCCGTTCCAGTTCTTCACCTCGCACAACGATGAGCTCGGTGAAGCGGTGCGCAAGGGCCGCCAGAACGAATTCAAGGATTTCTCCAAGTTCTCCGGCCAGGCCATCCCAGCCCCCAACGACGCCAGCACCTTCGAGACCTCCAAGCCCGACTACCACAGCCGCGACACGGCGGATGGCAAAGCCTGGCAGGCGTTCTATCGCGAGCTGCTGAGCCTGCGCCACCAACACATCGTGCCGCGCCTGGCCGGCAGCCAGGCCCTGGAAAGTCGGGTACTCGGCAACACCGCTGTGGCTGCCAGCTGGCAGCTTGGCGACGGCCAGGTACTGCATATCGCCTTGAACCTGGGCAGCGAGCCGGTAGAGGCAGCAATGCCGCAGGGCGCTCGCCAGCTGTTCGGCTACCGCGCCAACGACGACCACCTTCCAGCACATAGCGTGCGCGTTCTGCTGGAGGGCGCCCCATGAGCGATGCACGCCTGGCAGAACTGAGCAAGGCCGCAGGCCTGAGCGTCGACTGGATCGACGCCGACGGCAACGCCCAATCGGTCAAACCCGAACACCAGCGTCGCCTGCTCGAAGCCCTTGGTTACCCCGCGGCTGACGACGAGCAGATCGAAGCCAGCCTGGCGCAGCTGAAGCAGCGTGAGGACAACCTGGCACTCGGCCCACTGGTCACCCTCGATCAGCAGCAGGCCCTGGATCTGACCCGATACTTTCCGCCGGGCACGCCATTCGAGATTCAGCTGGAACAGGGCGAACGCCTGGACGGCCGACTGGACGACAGCGGTCGCCTGCCGGTGATCGGCACCATCGGTTATCACCAGTTGCGCATCACCGGTGGCGAAGTGACCCTCGCCGTAGCGCCCGCCGCCTGCCCGAGCGTTGCCGAACTGGCCGGTCGCAGCGACGCGAAGATCTGGGGCCTCAGCGCCCAGCTGTATTCGCTGCGTCGCCCGGGTGACGGCGGCCTGGGCGACACCCAGGCGCTGGAATCTCTGGTGCGCAGCGCGGCGGCCCGCGGCGCCGATGCCGTGGCGATCAGCCCGATGCACGCAATGTTCAGCGCCAACCTGCACACTTACAGCCCCTACTCGCCCTCCAGCCGCCTGTTCTTCAACGTGCTGCATGCTGCACCGGCCAGTGTGCTCGGCGAAGCAGCGGTTCAGCAGGCCACCCGCACCTGCGGGCTGGCCGATGAACTAGCGCGCCTGGAAGGCCTGGAGCTGATCGACTGGCCGGGCGTCGCCAGTGCGCGCATGCAGATATTGCGGCAGCTGCATGCCGATTTCGCCGTCAGCATTCATCCGCTGCAGGCCGACTTCGAGGCCTTTCGCCAGGCCGGCGGCGAGGCCCTGCGCCAGCACTGTCGCTTCGAGGCGCTGCGCGGTTTCATGGACCTCAACGGCCTGCCGGTCGACTGGCGGGCTTGGCCCGAGCAGTACCGCGACCCTGCTAGCGCGGCGGTCGAGCAGTTCTGCGAAGGCCATCAGCACGAGATCGAATTCCACGCCTTCGCCCAATGGCTGGTCGCCCGCTGCCTGCACGGCGCGCAGGCGGCAGCCCGTGAAGCCGGCATGGCGGTCGGCCTGATCGCCGACCTGGCCGTCGGCGCCGATGCCGCCGGCAGCCAGGCCTGGGGCCGCCAGGCCGAACTGCTGCAGTCGGTCAGCGTCGGCGCACCGCCGGACATCCTCAACCGCTCGGGGCAGAACTGGGGCGTGTCGGCGTTTTCGCCCCAGGGCCTGCAACAGAACGGCTTTCGCGCCTACATCGAAATGCTGCGCGCCAACCTGGCTCACGCCGGTGGTATGCGCATCGACCACGTGATGACCCTGCGCCGTCTGTGGGTGATTCCCGAGGGCGAGGATTCTTCCGCCGGCGCCTACCTCAACTATCCGTCCCATGATCTGCTGCGTCTGCTGTGCCTGGAGGCCGAGCGCCACCGCGCGCTGATCATCGGCGAAGACCTGGGCACGGTGCCCGACGGCCTGCGTGAAGAACTGGCGGCGCGCAACATTCTCGGCATGCGCGTGCTGCTGTTCGAGCAAAGCAACGGCCACTTCCACGCCCCCGCCCATTGGCCGCGTGACGCCCTGGCCACCACCACCACCCATGATCTGCCGAGCATTCGCGGCTGGCTCGCCTCCCGCGACATTCATTGGCGCCAGGCTGCGGGCCACCGCAGCGACGACTACACCAGACAGGATCACCAATTGCGCGCCCAGGAAACCCGAGCACTGCACCAGGCCTTGCACGATCACGGCCACGCCACCGCCGAACAGATGGATGACGGCCAGCAACTGGACGCCAGCATCGCCTTCATCGGCAGCACCCCAGCGCCGCTGGTGCTGCTGCCGCTGGAAGATGCCATGGCTGCCACCGAACAGCCCAACCTGCCAGGCCCGGGCGACGAACACCCGAACTGGCGCCGCCGCTGGGCCGAACCTGCCGAGGGCATGCTCGACGCCCCGGCAGTCGCGCACCGCCTCCAGCGCCTGCAGTGGGCCCGCAACCTGGCCGAGGGCCTCGGCCATGACTGAGTTGCGCGCCAGTGTTCGCCTGCAGTTTCACAAGGGCTTCATCCTCGATGATGCCGTGCCCTTGGTCGACTATTTCGCACGCCTGGGCATCAGCCATATCTACGCCTCGCCGCTGCTCACCGCACGACCTGGCTCCATGCACGGCTACGACGTGGTCGATCCGACTCGCGTCAACCCCGAGCTGGGCGGCGAGGCGGCCCTGGAGCGGCTGGTCTCGGCCCTGCGCAGCAAAGGCATGGGGCTGATCCTGGATATCGTCTCCAACCACATGGCGGTGGGCGGCAATGCCAACCCATGGTGGCTTGATGTGCTCGAATGGGGCGCCAACAGCGCCTATGCGAAATTCTTCGACATCCACTGGCAATCCCACGACCCGCTGCTGCGCGGCCAGTTGCTGGTGCCGTTCCTGCGTAGCGACTACGGCGAGGTGCTGGCAGCCGGCGAGATCGAATTGCACTTCGATGCCAAGCGCGGCCTGTTCTACGCCAAGCACTACGACCACCGCTTCCCGATCAATCCGCCGACCTATGGCGACATCCTGCAGCGCAGCGGCCATTCCGAGCTGCAGGCCCTGGGCCGACGTTTTGCGGCCCTGGACGACAGCGCCGACGGCCAGCGCCAGGCGAGCGTGCTATTTCGCGAACTGGTCGCCCTGGCCAGCAAGGCCGGGCATGCCATCGAGCGTGCCCTGGCCAGCCTGCGGCCTGCCGAGGGGCAGAACTTCGAAGCCCTTCATCAGCTGCTCGAACGCCAGCATTACCGTCTGGCCAGCTGGCGCACTGCGGCGGATGACATCAACTGGCGGCGCTTTTTCGACATCAACGAACTGGGCGGCCTCAAGGTCGAGCGCCACGACGTGTTCGAAGCGACCCACGAGAAGATTTTCGAGCTGATCGAAAAAGGCCTGGTCGACGGCCTGCGTATCGACCATGTCGACGGCCTGGCCAACCCACGTGCTTACTGCCGCAAGCTGCGCCGCCGCGTCGAGCGGCTGCTGCCGAAACGACCAACGAATCTGCAGGGTGGCCGTTTTCCGATCTATGTCGAGAAGATCCTCGGCGAAGGCGAACAGCTACCCCGCGACTGGGGCGTGGATGGCACCACCGGTTACGAATTCATGAACCAGGTATCGCTGCTGCAACACGCGCCGGATGGCGAACCGGTACTGGCGAAACTGTGGAGCGAAACCAGTGGCCGTGATGCCGACTTCATGGCCGAGGTACGCGAGGCACGCCAGCTGGTGCTGACCACTTCCCTGGCCGGCGACCTGGAAGCGCTGGCCCAGGGCCTGTTGCTGGTCGCCCGTGACGACATCGCCACCCGCGACCTGACCCTGGGCGCTATCCGCCGCGCGCTACTGGAGCTGATCACCCATTTCTCAGTGTACCGCACCTACGTGTCGGCCGCTGGGCGCAGCGCCAACGACCAGGCGGTGTTCGACCATGCCCTGGAAGGCGCCCGCACGACGCTGGCCGAAGGCGACTGGCCGCTGCTCGAACACCTCGACAGCTGGCTCGGCGGCCAGGCCCTGTCGCAACTGCCGCCGAGCCCCCAGCGCAAGCGCCGGGCGAAGATGATCGAGCGCTTCCAGCAACTCACCTCACCAGCCGCCGCCAAGGCCGTGGAAGACACCGCCTGTTATCGCAGTGCAGTGCTGCTGTCGCGTAACGACGTGGGCTTCGACCCGCAGCAATTCAGCGCGCCGGTGCAGGCCTTCCATGACGGTTGCGTCGAGCGGGCCCGGCATTTCCCGGCCAACCTGCTGACCACCGCGACCCACGACCACAAACGCGGCGAAGACACCCGCGCGCGCCTGACCGTTCTGAGCGAACGCGCCGAGTGGTTCGCCGAGCGTTGCCAGCACTGGCGCGAACTGGCTGCGCCGCTGCGCGATGAATTGGACGACGGCCTGGCGCCCTCGCCCGGTGACGAGCTGATGCTGCTGCAGATCCTGCTTGCCTGCTGGCCGCTGGATCTGCGCGCCGACGATGCCGAAGGCCTGCAGAGCCTCACCGAGCGCCTCACCGCCTGGCAGGAAAAGGCCGTGCGCGAGGCCAAGTTGCGCAGCACCTGGAGCAACCCTAACGAGCGTTACGAGCAGGCCTGCAGAAACTATCTGCACGCCCTGCTCAGCAGCGATCAGGCCACCGAGTTGCGCGGCGAGGTCTGCCGCGCCGCCGCAGAAATCGCGCCTGCCGGCGCCCTCAACAGCCTCGTTCAAAGCCTGCTGCGCATGAGCGTGCCAGGGGTGCCCGATCTGTATCAGGGCTGCGAATTCTGGGACTTCTCCCTGGTCGACCCGGACAACCGCCGCCCGGTGGATTTCGCCGCTCGCCGCCAGGCCCTGGCTGACGGCCAACCGCTTGCCCAGGCCCTCGAACACTGGCATGACGGCCACGTGAAGCAGGCGCTGATCGCCGCCACCCTGCAGGCTCGCCAGCAACACGCGCAACTGTTTGCCAAAGGCGATTACCAGCCACTGCAGGTCGAGGGTGAGCATGCCGAGCGGGTCGTCGCATTCCTGCGCAGCCACGGCGAGCAGCACGCCATCATCGTGGTGCCGCGCTTGAGCGCCAAATTGCTGGGCGACAGCGCCATGCCGCTGATCGCCGCCGACCAATGGGGCGACACCCGTATCGCCCTGCCCGCTGCGCTCGCCGACAAGCCCCTGCGCAGCGCGTTCGACCCTGCCAACCCAATGCCCAACAACGGTCACCTCGCGTTGTGCAAGGTGCTGCGCGATGTCCCCGTCAATCTGCTGATCGCCCCTAGCCAATCTCAGGAGTAACACCCATGAGCGCAAAAGAAGACCGCATCCGTGAGTTCGCCTACCAGATCTGGGAATCCGAAGGGAAACCCCACGGCCAGGCCAAACGCCACTGGGAAATGGCCACCAAGCTGGTCGAAGCCGAGCAGACGCCCGGCAAGGCCACGCCCAAGCGCGTAAGCAAGCCCAAGGCCGCTGCTGAAGGCGCCGCCCCTGCGGCACCTATCAAACCTCGCGCCAGCAAGGCAACGCCCAAGGCCGACACCGAAAAACCTGCTCTGCTCAAACCGGCCAAGGCACCCTCCAAGGCCAAACCCAGCACCACCCCCAAGCCTGCCGCCAAGAAGCCCAAGGCCTGATACCAGGAGCCACCCAGAATGAGTCAACCACGCTCGCGTATAACCGAAGGTCAACCCTTTCCGTTGGGGTCGACCTGGGATGGTTTGGGCGTCAACTTCGCGCTCTTCTCGGCTCACGCCACCAAGGTCGAACTGTGCATTTTCGACCCTGATGGCCTGGAAGAAATCGAGCGCATCGAATTGCCGGAGTACACCGACGAAATCTGGCACGGCTACCTGCCCGACGCCCACCCGGGGCTGATTTACGGCTACCGCGTGTACGGCCCCTACGAGCCGGAAGCCGGTCATCGCTTCAACCCCAACAAGCTGCTGATCGACCCGTATGCCAAGCAACTGGTTGGCGAGCTGAAGTGGTCCGAAGCGCTGTTCGGCTACGAGATCGGCCACCCGGACGGCGACCTCAGCTTTGACGAGCGTGACAGTGCACCCTTCGTGCCCAAGTGCAAGGTCATCGACCCGGCCTATACCTGGGGCAAGCATCGTAATCATCGCGTGGCCTGGGACAAGACGGTGTTCTACGAAGCGCACCTGCGCGGCCTGACCATGCGTCATCCGTCGGTGGCCGAAGACAAGCGTGGCACCTTCGCCGGGCTGATGAACGCCGACGTGATCAAGCACATGCGCAAGCTCGGCGTTTCGTCGGTCGAACTGCTGCCCATCCATGCCTTCGTCAACGACCAGCATCTGCTGGAAAAGGGCATGAACAACTACTGGGGCTACAACAGCATTGGTTTCTTCGCCCCGCACCCGCGTTACCTGGCCAGCGGCCACATCAACGAATTCAAGGAAATGGCCGCGCACCTGCACGATGCCGGCCTGGAGTTGATTCTCGACGTGGTCTACAACCACACCGCCGAAGGCAACGAGCTGGGCCCTACCCTGTCCATGCGCGGCATCGACAACGCCAGCTACTACCGGCTGATGCCCGATGACAAACGCTACTACATCAACGATTCGGGCACCGGCAACACCCTGGACCTGAGCCACCCATGCGTGTTGCAGATGGTCACCGACTCGCTGCGCTACTGGGCCACCGAGATGGGTGTGGACGGCTTCCGCTTCGACCTGGCGACCATTCTCGCCCGCCACCACGACGGCTACGACGAACGCCACAGCTTCCTGGTCGCCTGTCGTCAGGACCCGGTGCTGAGCAAGGTCAAGCTGATCGCCGAGCCATGGGACTGCGGCCCCGGCGGTTATCAGGTCGGTGGTTTTCCGCCGGGCTGGGCGGAGTGGAACGACAAGTTCCGCGACAACGTGCGCAGCTTCTGGAAAGGCGACGAAGGCCAGCTGGCCGAACTGGCCAGCCGTCTGACCGCTTCGGGCGACCTGTACAACCAGCGTGGTCGCCGGCCGTTCTCGTCGGTGAACTTCATCACCGCCCACGATGGTTTCACCCTCAATGACCTTGTCTCCTACAACGACAAGCACAACGAGGACAACGACGAGAACAACCAGGACGGCAGCAACAACAACATGTCCTGGAACCACGGCGTCGAAGGCCCGACCGACGACGAGGCCATCAACGACCTGCGCTTCCGCCAGATGCGCAACTTCATGGCCACGCTGATCCTCGCCCAGGGCACGCCGATGCTGGTGGCCGGCGACGAGTTCGCGCGCACCCAGCACGGCAACAACAACGCCTACTGCCAGGACAGTGAGATCGGCTGGATCAACTGGGATCTGGGCGAGCGCGGCAAGCAGTTGCAGGAGTTCGTCACCCGGGTGATCAAGCTGCGCATGAATTACCCGATCCTGCGTCGTGGCCGCTTCTTCGTCGGCGCCTTCAACGAAGAGCTCGGCGTCAAGGATGTCACCTGGCTGGCGCCCAGTGGCGAGGAGATGAACGAGGACAACTGGCACGCCCCCCATGCGCGCTGCATGGGCATGCTGCTCGATGGTCGCGCCCAGCCGACTGGTATCCGCCGCAGCGGCGCCGACGCGACCCTGCTGATGGTGGTCAACTCGCACCACGACGTGGTCAATTTCCGCCTGCCGGAAGTTGCCCAGGGCAGCCACTGGACGTGCATGCTCGATACCAACCGCATCGACGAGCCGGAAGACGACGAAGTGTTCCAGTTCGGTGACGAATTCACCGTCACCCATCGCTCGCTGGTGCTGTTCGAGCTGCAAAAGGAAAAATTGGCATGACCGGGGGCGGCACCCGTTTGGTGGAACGCCTCGGCGCCCTGCTGAACGAGTGGCCGCACCCACTCCCGCATCATCCCGAGGCCCTGCTGCGCAGCCTGCAAAGGTTGTGTGATGCGGGCCTCGACCAATTACCCAAACCCGGCGGTGGCCAGACCCTGCAACGTTGGCAGGCGCTGGCCACGGTCGCCGCACAGGACCTGAGCCTGTGCAAACTCTACGAAGGCCATACCGACGCCCTGGCGATCCTCGAGCATTTCGGCGCTGATGTAGCGGCTCGTGCCACCTGGGGCATGTGGGCTGCCGAACCGCCCCAGGCGCGCGTCACCCTAGGCGCCGAGCAGCAAGACGGCAGCGTGCGCCTGCACGGTCGCAAGGCCTGGTGCTCGGGCGCCACGGTGCTCAGCCACGGTCTGCTCACCGCCTGGAATGAACAAGGCGAACAGCAGCTGGTGGCGGTTGCCCTCGAGCAGCCTGGCGTGCGGGTGACCGAAGACGGCTGGCAGGCCGTGGGCATGGCCGCCACCCAGAGCGTGGATATTTTCTTCGACGATGCCCGCGGCCAGCTGGTTGGCCCGCCTGGCGGCTACCTCGCCCGGCTCGGCTTCTGGCAAGGCGGCGCCGGCATCGCTGCCTGCTGGCATGGCGCGGCCAGCCGCCTGGGCGAAGCGCTGCGCCGGCACTGCGCCGAACGCGACGAACCCCATGCCCTCGCCCACCTCGGCCAGGTGGACTGCGCCCTGACGGCAGCCGCCAGCGCCCTGCGCGAATGCGCCGCCTGGATCGACGCCAACCCAGAGGCCAACGCCGAACTGCCGGTGCGCCGCGTGCGCGCCCTGGTCGAGCACAGCGCCAGCACAGTGATTGAGCACGTCGGCCGCGCCCTGGGCGCTGCGCCCTATTGCCGTGACGGCGCGCTGGCGCGGCTGCTGGCCGATTTGCCGGTGTTCCTGCGCCAGAGCCACGCCGAACGCGATCTGGCGGCTCTGGGCAAGCTCGCCGCGCCTCAACCACAAGAGAGCTGGATGCCATGAACGCCAACCCGATCCAGGGCCAGGGCACCTCGCCACAAGCCTGGAAAGCCTCAAGGCGTCTGGCCCAGGTGCCCGATATCGACTGCACGCACCTGGTGCCCGAAGGCTGCCGCGCAGTGATCGTCGCGCCGCATCCGGATGATGAAATCCTTGGCAGTGGCGGCCTGCTGCAGCTGCTGGCCCAGGCGCAGCGGCAGATATTGCTGATCTCCGTCACCGATGGCGCGGCCAGCCACCCTGGCTCGACCTACTGGACGCCGCAGCGCTTGCGCATCGTGCGCCCCCAGGAAAGCGCCGATGCCCTCAAACGCCTCGGCCTGCCGATCACCCAGGTGCAATGGGTGCATGGCGGCTTTTCCGATACCGGCGTAACCGCCGCCGAAGGTGAGTTGCGCGAATTTCTCAAGACCTACCTGCAGCCCAGCGACGTGGTGTTCACCACCTGGCGCGAGGACGGCCACGCCGACCATGAAGCGGTGGGCCGCGCGGCGCTGACCGCGGCCTTCGAATGCGGCGCCCGTGCTCACGAGATTCCAATCTGGGCCTGGCACTGGGCAAGCCCCGAGGACCCGCGCATTCCCTGGGAACGCGCCCGCAAGCTGCAGCTCGACAAATGGGTGCAGGCGCGCAAGCGCCACGCCATCCAGGCCTTTGCCAGCCAACTCTACGACGACCCCGACAGCGGTCACCCGCCAGTGCTTTCAGGCACGGCGGTGGAACGCCTGCAGCAACCCTTCGAGGTGGTGTTTCTATGAGCGTGGCCGACAATTACTTCGAGAAGCTCTACAAGGGCAGCGAAGATCCCTGGTCATTTCGCGAACGCTGGTACGAGCAACGCAAGCGCAACCTGACCCTCGCCGCCCTGCCGCGCAGCCACTACGGCAGCATCTTCGAGCCGGGCTGCGCCAACGGCGAACTCAGCGCACGCCTGGCAGAGCGCTGTACCCAACTGCTGTGCAGCGACACCTCTGCTCTCGCCCTGGAGCTGGCGCACAATCGCCTCGCTCACCGTAGCAATGTGCGCCTGCTGCAGACCCGTCTGCCGGAGCAATGGCCGGCCGGGCGCTTCGACCTGATCGTACTCAGCGAGCTGTGCTACTACCTCGACGCACAGGATCTGGATCGCCTGATCGACTGCGCCCGGGCCGCCCTCAACATCGGCGGCAACCTGCTGGCCTGCCACTGGCGCTGGCCCATCGCCGAGTGCCCGCTGAGCGGCGATGAGGTTCACCGCCGCCTGCACGAACGCCTCGGCCTACCGCGCCTGTTGCGCCATGAAGATGCCGACCTGCTGCTCGAGGTCTGGGGTACCGAAAGCACCTCCGTCGCCCAGCGCGAAGGCCTGGTGCCGGAAGCCCAGGAGCGTCCGGTTTGATCGGCATCGTGATTCCCGCTCACAACGAAGAACAGAGCCTGGACGCCTGCCTGACTGCCCTGCTCGAAGCGGCTGCCCATCCCGATCTGGACGTGCCCGTGCGCATTCTGGTGGTGCTCGACAGCTGCACCGACGGCTCGGCCAGCGTGGTCGCCAACTACCCGGTCGAAAGCCTGACGCTGCAGGCGCGCAACGTCGGCCAGGCGCGGGCCGCCGGTGTGGCCTGGCAACTGCAGCGCGGCGCCAGCTGGATCGCCTGCTCCGACGCCGATAGCCGTGTGGCGCCGGACTGGCTGGTGCGCCAGCACGAGCTGCAGGCCGATATGGTCTGCGGCACCGTGGAAGTCGCCGAATGGGGCGAACTGGATGACGGCGTACAGAGCCGCTACCTGAGCGCCTACGAAGATCGCGACGGGCACCGCCACATCCACGGCGCCAACCTGTCGTTCAGTGCCGCGGCCTATCGCCGTGCCGGGGGCTTCCAGAGCATCGTGGTCGACGAAGACGTACAACTGGTCGCCGCCTTCCAGCGCATCGGCGCACGCATCGCCTGGAGCGCACTGCCGCGGGTATACACCAGCGCCCGCCTGGATTGCCGCGCCCGCGGCGGTTTCGGCGACTACCTGCGCTCGCTGCTCTAAACCCGCCGCGCGGCGGGCAAAAACCTTGAACCGCCTCTTGGCCGGCCCAGTCGGAAATTTAACGACGCCCGCGTGCCTGCTGCGCGCGAGCCCCTCGCTGAACCACCGCGACCATCGCCAGGAGTACAGCATGAAAGTCAGCGACATAATGACCCGCGGCGTGCAGACCATCACGCCCAGCCAGACCATCCACGAAGCCGCCGCCATGATGGCGCGCATCGATTGCGGCGCCCTGCTCGTCAACCAGGACGACCGCCTGATCGGCATGATCACCGACCGCGACATCACCGTACGCGCCGTGGCCACCGGCATGCCAGGCGAAACGCCGATTTCCGAGGTAATGAGCGGCGAGATCCGTTACTGCTTCGACGACGAAGACGTGCTGCACGTAGCCCGCAACATGGGCGACAACCAGCTGCGTAGCCTGCCGGTGCTCAACCGCGACAAGCGCCTGGTGGGCGTGGTGTCGCTGGGCAACCTGGCCCTGAGCGACGACCCGCAGGCCAGCGCCGAGCTGCTGCGCCGCGTCACCGGCGCCCACTGAGCATGAGCAGACCGACGCGGAGAATCGGCGCCTGCGGGCATCTGCGCGTTGGTCTGCCGCAAGCGGGTGAGCCGCGGTGAAGCGCATCCATATCGGCATTTCCGGCTGGCGCTATGCGCCCTGGCGCGGCGACTTCTACCCAGACAGGCTGAAGCAGCGCGAGGAACTGGCGTTCGCCTCCCGGGCGGTGAGCAGTATCGAGATCAACGGCTCGTTCTATGCCCTGCAAACGCCCGAGCGTTATGCCGGTTGGGCCGCTGAGACACCGGACGGCTTCTGCTTCGCAGTCAAGGCGCCGCGCTATATCACCCATATCCGCCGCCTCGATGACGTGGCCACGCCCATCGCCAATTTCTTCGCTTCGGGGCCGTTGCAACTCGGCAATAAGCTGGGGCCGATCCTCTGGCAATTTCCACCGAGCATGGCGTTCGATGAACAGCGCTTTGCCGACTTCCTCGCCCTGCTGCCGCAGGACACCGAGCAGGCCCTGCGTAGCGCGAAGAAAGCCGATCGCCTGCAGGACGGCAGCCTGGATGCGCCCCACCAGCAGAAGCTGCGCCACGCCGTGGAAATCCGTCACCCGAGTTTTTGCGACCCGGCCTTTATCAAGTTGCTGCGCAAACACAACGTTGCACTGGTGTTCGCCGACAGCGCCGGCAAGTGGCCGTACGCCGAGGATCTGACTGCCGACTTCGTGTACCTGCGCCTGCACGGTAACAAGAAGCTCTACGAAAGCGGTTACGACGAAGACGCCATCGACCACTGGCACCAGCGCATCGCCACCTGGAGCCGCGGCCAGCAGCCCGGCGACGCGCAGCTGATCGACAGCCACAAGCCGCGCGCCCGAAAGTCGCGCGATGTGTACTGCTATTTCGACAACGACCTCAAGGTCCGCGCGCCCTACGACGCCCACGCGCTGTTAGAGAAGTTCGACCTGGCCCCGGAGCTGCCCAACGCCCCCGGCCAGTCGCCAGGAGTAAGCCCATGACTACCCACCAACCGGCACCCACGGAACTGGCCAGCGCGGTTCATACGCTGAAGATTCTCACGGTCAACACCCACAAGGGGTTCACCGCGCTGAACCGGCGCTTCATTCTTCCCGAGCTGCGCGATGCGGTGCGCACGCTGTCGGCCGACATGGTGTTTTTGCAGGAAGTGCACGGCACCCACGAGCACCACGCCAAGCGCTACGAGAACTGGCCGCCTACACCGCAGTACGAGTTTCTCGCTGACAGCATGTGGCCGCAGTTCGCCTATGGCCGCAACGCCGTGTATCCCCATGGAGACCACGGCAACGCCCTGCTCTCCAAATTTCCGATCCTGCGCCACGAGAACCTCGACATCTCCATCGGCACCCAGGAGCAGCGCGGCCTGCTGCACTCGGTGCTCGACGTGCCGGGGCACGCTGAAGTGCATGCCATCTGCGTGCACCTGGGCCTACGCGAGGTCCATCGCAAGCAGCAGCTGGGCCTCTTGTGCAAGGTGCTCGACCGTCTGCCCAGCGACGCGCCGGTGATCGTCGCCGGTGATTTCAACGACTGGCGCCAGCGCGCCGATGGCCTGCTGGCCGCCAGCGGCCTTAAGGAGGCATTCGTCAGCGAGCATGGCAAACCGGCCAAAAGCTTCCCCGCGCGCTGGCCGCTGCTGTGCCTGGATCGCATCTACGTGCGCAACGCGACCACTCACAACCCGCAGGTGCTGTCGACCCGCCCCTGGTCGCACCTGTCCGATCATGCACCGTTGGCTGTGGAGATACGGCTATGAAGTACGAATGGCGTGATGGCAACCAGATCGATCTGTTGATCAACGGCGAGGACTTCTTTCCCGCCGTGTTCGAGAGCATCCGCAATGCCCGCCAGCAAGTGCTGCTGGAAACCTTCATCATCTTCGAAGACAAGATCGGCATGGAGCTGCAGCAGGCGCTGATCGCCGCTGCCCGCAACGGCGCCGAGGTGGAGATCACCGTGGACGGTTACGGCACCGCGGACCTCTCCACCGAGTACGTCGCAGCGTTGGTGGCCGCCGGTGTGCGGGTTCACATGTTCGACCCGGGCAAGCGCCTGCTGGGCATGCGTACCAATCTGTTCCGCCGCCTGCACCGCAAGATCGTGGTGGTCGATAACGAGGTCGCCTACATCGGCGGCATCAACTACGGCGAGGACCATATCGCCGATTACGGGCCGATGGCCAAGCAGGATTATGCCGTGCGTGTGCGTGGCCCCATCGTCGCAGACCTGCACACCGCCGCCGTGCGCCTGCTCGACGCCCGCGATGACCGCCCGGCGACGCCGCACCGAGGCAGCCAGCCCGGCCAGCACCGCCACGCCGGCAACAGCCGCCTGCTGATGACCATCCGCGACAATGGCGACGACACCAACACCATCGAGCAGCACTACCTGGACGCCATTCGCAACGCCCAGCATCGGCTGATCATCGCCAACGCCTACTTCTTCCCCGGTTATCGGCTGCTACGCGAGCTGCGCAATGCGGCGCGGCGCGGTGTGAAAGTGACGCTGATCCTCCAAGGCATGCCGGATATGCCGCTGGTGCGCCTGTGCTCGCGGCTCACCTACAACTACCTGCTGCGCGATGGCGTGACCATCTATGAATACTGCCAGCGCCCGCTGCACGGCAAGGTGGCGCTGGCCGACCATGAGTGGTGCACCATCGGCTCGAGCAACCTCGACCCGCTAAGCCTGTCGCTCAACCTGGAAGCCAACGTGATCGTGCGAGACGCGGCGCTCAACCGCCGCCTGCATGAACACCTTTCCGAGCTGGCCGAATCGAGCTGTAAATCCGTGCCACTCAAGCGGGTTATGCGCGGTTACTGGTGGCGCGCACCGCTGATCTTCCTGTGCTTTCACTTCCTGCGCCATTTCCCGGCCATCGCTGGCTGGTTCCCGGCCCACTCGCCGCGCATCAAGTTGCTCAAACCCGAAATCGAAGCGCCGCAGTGCGGCACCTTACAGGTCGACCAGGAGAAAGTCTCGTGAGCAAACCCGACGACAAGCAGGGCAAGCCGGCGTGGCGCTGGGCCAAGCGCCTGCTGACCCTGTGCTTTTTCATTCTGGTGCCGGCGCTGCTGTTCATGCTGGTCAAGAACCTCGACTGGCAGGAAGTCAGCCAGGCGCTGCGCGGCTTTAGCCCGACCATCCTGCTCGCCGCAGTCGGCGTGACGGCGCTGAGCTACGGGGTGTATTCGAGCTTCGACCTGATCGGCCGCGCCTACACCCAGCACGGCCTACCGACCCGCCAGGTGCTGCCGCTGACCTTTGTGTGCTACGCCTTCACCCTCAACCTGAGTTCCTGGGTCGGCGGTGTGGCGCTGCGTTATCGCCTGTATTCGCGCCTGGGTCTGAAGGTTTCGACCATCACCCGGGTGCTGAGCATGAGCCTGATCACCAACTGGCTGGGCTACATCCTGCTGGCCGGCGTGCTATTCACCTTTGGCCTGCTCAAGCTGCCAGAAGGCTGGGCCATCGGTGCCACGGGCCTGCGCATAATCGGCTTGGCGCTGCTCGCCGTGGGCATCGGTTATCTCCTGGCCTGCCAGTTCTCCAAGCGCCGCAGCTGGACGATCCGCGGCCACGAGCTGAACCTACCGTCGCTGCCCATGGCCCTGCTGCAGGCCGGCCTCGGTGCGCTGAACTGGTCGCTGATGGCGCTGATCATTTACCTGCTGCTGCCCAAGGAAGCCTTCTACCCGACGATTCTCGGCATCCTGATGATCAGCAGCATCGCCGGGGTGATCACCCATATCCCCGCTGGCCTGGGAGTGATCGAGGCGGTATTTATCGCCATGCTGCAGCACGAGATGTCCAAGGGCAGCATCGTCGCCGCACTGATCGGCTATCGGGCCATCTACTTCCTGCTGCCATTGGCGGTTGCCTGCGTGGTCTACCTGGTGCTGGAAAAACGCGCCAAGAAGCTGCGCCAGAACGCTGGCCAGGAAAACACTGAAGAGCCGCGCCCTGCCTGACAGGACGGGGCGCGACTAGGCCTGCAGGCCCCACGCCCGGCGCAAGGCGTGCAGCGCCTCGAAGATGTCTCGCTCCGGTACCGCCGCAAAACCCATCACCAACCCTGCACGCTGATCCGGCGGTGTGCGCCCTTCTGGCAGCCACTGCACGCTCAGCGGGTTGATTTCCACACCAACGTTGGCAGCCGCCGCGATCAGTTCACGCTCGCGTGCCAGACTCTCGCAGCGCACGCTCAGGTGCAGACCGGCATGGACCTCGGGCAGCGCTGAGCAGCCAGGCAACTGATCCGGCCAACCGGCCAGCAAAGCGTCGCGCCGTGACCGAGCGGCATTGCGCATGCGGCGGATATGCCGCTGAAAATGCCCAGCGGCGATGAACTCGGCCATCACCGCCTGGGTGCCGATATCGGAGTGGCGCATGTCCACCCCGCGACGGCGGGCGAAGGCCTGGGCCAGGCGCGGCGGCACCACCAGATAACCCAGGCGCAGCGCCGGGAAGACGATCTTGCTGAAGGTGCCGACGTACAGCACGCGCTGGCCGCGATCCAGTGCCGCCAGCGGGGCCAGCGGTGTGCCGCTGTAGCGGTACTCGCCGTCGTAGTCGTCTTCGATGATCCAGGCATCGTTGCGCTCGGCCCAGTCGAGCAGTGCCAGACGCCTGGGCAACGACAGCGTCACCCCGGTCGGGTACTGGTGCGATGGCGTGACATAGGCCAGCCGACAGGGCCCGGCCCGCTCTAGGGCGGCGACATCCAGGCCCTCGCTGTCGATACCGATGCCTTCGAGCCGAGCCCCGGCGACGCTGAACGCGTGGGCCGCGGCGCGGTAGCCGGGATCCTCCAGAGCGACCCGGTCGCCGGGCTCGAGCAGCAACTGGGTGCACAGGCTGATGGCCTGCTGAGCACCGCAGGTGATGACGATCTGTCCCGGGTCGCACTGCAGGCCGCGACTGCTGCGCAGGTAGGCGGCGATCAACTCGCGCAGCTGCGCATCGCCCGCCGGGTCGCCGTAGCCCAGCAGCGCTGGCGCCGGTCGCCGCCAGAAACGCGCAGCCAGGCGCGCCCAGGTTTCATAGGGAAACAGGTCGAAGGCCGGCACCCCGACGCGAAATGCCCGTGGCGGCCCCGGCAGGTGCGGCGGCAGGTGAAAGTTCTGCAGCCGCTGCAAGGCACTGCTGCGGACCTCGCTCGACAGGATCGCCGCAGGCAGCGGCGCGCCGGCGGCGAGATCGGCCACATAGGTGCCGTCGCCGACCCGCGCCTGCACGTAGCCCTCGGCATACAGCTGATCCAGGGCGCGGCTGACGGTGTTGCGTGACACGCCCAGCAGCTCGGCCAATTGACGGCTGGCCGGCAGACGCGTGCCACCCGGCAGGCGCCCGTCGAGCATGCGCTCGCGCAGCGCCTGGTACAGCTGACGCGCCAGGCCCGCGCCGGGCTGCAGGCACAGGCCTGTGAGGTCGACGGGAAGCGGAGCTGAAGCGGCCATCGATTGGCTCCATGAAAGTCACTGAAAATGGATCTTACAACAGACCAATCACAAATCTAGGATGACGTCATTCCCTTCAGGAAACGGCCCATGTACACACCCTCCGCCTTTCGTCAGAACGACCTCGCCACCCTGCACCGGGAGATCCAGGCCTGCCGCCTGGCCACCCTGATCAGCCATGGCGAAAACGGCCTGCAGGCCAGCCATCTGCCGCTACTGTTGCGCCCAGAAGAAGGCGAGTACGGCACGCTGTATGGCCACCTGGCGCGAGCCAACCCGCACGCGCGCTTGCTGGCCGAAGGCGGCGAAGCCCTGGTGGTGTTCAGCAGCGCCGAGGCCTATGTCAGCCCGTCCTGGTACCCGGCCAAGGCCGAGCACGGCAAGGTGGTGCCGACCTGGAATTACATCGCCGTGCACGCCTATGGCCGCGCCGAAGTGTTCGACGACGCCGAACGCCTGCGGAACCTCCTCGGCGAGCTCACCGACCGCCACGAAAGCCTGCGCCCCCAACCCTGGGCCATCGATGACGCACCGCGCGATTACATCGACGGCATGCTGCGCGCCATCGTCGGCTTCGCCCTGCCCATCGAGCGCCTGGAAGGTAAATGGAAGCTCGGCCAAAACCGCAGCGAAGCCGACCAGCACGGCGTACACGACGGCCTCGCCGCCAGCCTCGATTCCCGCGACCGCGCCCTGGCGCAGCGCATGGCTGACTGAATCACTCGATAAACACAGGAGACCCGAGCATGGAAATACTCGCCGTTGCCGCTGACGATCACGACGCCTGGCTGCACCTCTGGCAGGGCTACCAACGCTTCTACGCCACCGAAATTCCCGAGGCCACCACTGCGCTGACCTGGCAGCGGTTCCTTGCCGCCGATGAGCCGATGCACGCGGCCCTGGCCTGGCAGGACGGCCGCGCCATCGGCATGGTGCACTGGATCTTCCATCGCTCCTGCTGGACGGAGGGCGATTACTGCTACCTGCAGGATCTGTTCGTCGACGAGCAGGTACGCGGCGGCGGCACTGGCCGCGGGCTGATCGAGCACGTATACGCCCAGGCCCTCCAGGCCGGGGCCTCGCGGGTGCATTGGCTGACCCACGAGAGCAACACCACAGCCATGCAACTGTACGACCGCATCGCCGAGCGCCCCGGCTTCGTGCAGTACCGCAAGAAATTGTGATCAGGAGCCGACCATGACCGACGATACCCTGCTCGACTGGAAACCCGTCCCACCACCGCCCCGTGCCCAACTGCACGGCCGCTTCGTGCATCTGGAGCCGCTCGACGCCCAGTGCCACGGAGAAGATCTATGGCTAGCCCTGCAAGGCCCGGACAGTGACCCCGATTTGTGGGCTTACCTGCCCTACGGCCCGTTCGCCGAACGCAGTGCCTTCGACGCCTGGCTCGCGGGCAAGCAGGTGAGCGACGATCCCCTGTTTTTCACGGTGATCGAGGCCGCGTCGAAACGTGCAGTAGGGCTGCTCAGCTTCCTGCGTATCGCCCCAGCCGACGGCTGCATCGAGATCGGCCATATTGCCTTTGGCCGCGCCATGCAGCGCTCCCCCGCCTCCACCGAAGCGATCTGGCTGCTGATGAGCCTGGCCATGGACGAGCTCGGCAATCGCCGCCTGGAGTGGAAGTGCAATTCGCGCAATGCGCGGTCGATGCGTGCTGCCGAGCGCCTGGGCTTCACCCAGGAAGGCCTGTTCCGCCAGCATGCGGTGATCAAGGGCCAGAACCGCGATACCGCCTGGTTCTCGATCATCGATGGCGATTGGCCGCCGATTCGCGAGGCCTTTGTACGCTGGTTGGCCGCGGACAATTTCGATGAACTGGGGCAACAGCGTCGGCGCTTGGAAGAATTTCGTGAGTCTTGACTTGGGCGCGGCGTTGCCGCTATTTCGCGCGCATGGCGCGCTCCCACATGAATTCATTTGCTACATGTAGGATGGGTGAAACCCATCTAGCGTTGATGGGTTTCACCCATCCTACGAAGCTACAAGCTTCAGCCAATAGACCTTGCGCCATTCGCCCCCGCCACGTCGAGGAACGTGAACGATTACAACGGCGCACCCAGCCAGGCCGAGACCAACAGCAGCACGGCCATGATCTGGTTGAAACGGGTCATGGCGCGGGCCGACGTGAACAAGCGTGCGGCGCCGCGCCCCAGTAGCGCCCAGCAGCCCAGGCACGGCAGGGAGATGGCCAGGAAGATCGCTGCTAGTAACGCCACACGCAGCGCCTGGCCGGGCCCCGGCGTGGCGAACACGCTGACCACCGCCAGGGCCATCATCCAGGTCTTGGGGTTGACCAGCTGCAGCGCAGCACCGGCGAACAGCCCGAGGCGCTTCTCGTCCGCCGTCACCGCCGAGCCATCCAGCGCCGCCGCAGGGCTGCTGAAGATGCGCCAGGCCAGGTAGCTCAACCACAGCACACCGAACCAGGCCATCGCCCATTGCAGACGCGGGTGCTGTTGCAGCAATTCCCCCAGGCCAAGCCCCACCGCCACCACGATGGCCGCCGCGCCCACACAGGCGCCGATCACCAGCGGCAGGGTCTTGGCCACGCCATGGCGGGCGCTGCTGCCCAGCACCAGCACGTTGGTGGGCCCCGGGGTGATGGAGGCAACGAAGGCGAACAGCATGAAGGGCAACAACTGGGTCATGACGGGCTCCTGTACGATCCGAGCCCTGATTATCGACGCTGGCGCCTCAGCGGTCTGGAAGGTTTGAGCAGCGCCGTTGGTAGTTCGCCGGGGTGATGCCGTAGGCGCGACGGAACCAGCGGCCCAGGTGGCTCTGGTCGGCAAAGCCGAGAACCGCCGCCACCTGCACCGGCGGCTCGCCACGGGCCAGCAGGTGCCGCGCACGAGCCAGGCGCAGTTGCACCAGGTACGCATGGGGCGCGAGGCCAAAGGTAGCCTTGAAGGCGCGGCTCAGCCGAAAGCGGTCCACGCCGCAGGCGGCGGCCAGGTCATCCAGGCCGATATCGCGGGTGTGCTGGTCATGCAGGAAGTCCCGCGCACGCTGGGCCACCAGCGGCAGGCGCGGGTCGACCTCCAGGCGGCGGCGCCAATGCAGGCGCTCGGTGAGACGCGCCAGAAGATTATCGAGGGCGGACTGCCTGACCATGCGCAGATCCCGACCATGCAGGGCGCCGAACGCTTCGACCACCGCAGCGAGCAGGCGCGGGTCACTGGCCAGGGTGGCGCCAAAGGCTGGTAGACAGTCGGCCGGTGCCTGCTCGAACAGGCTGCGCAGTTCACGCTCCAACCACTGGGTATCCAGGTACAGCATCGAGTAGGTGAAGCCTTCCGGCTCCGGCGCGTGGCCGTCGTGCAACTCGCCAGGCTCGAGCATGAACACCTGGCCGGCCAGGCTGCTGTTCAACTGCTTGCGGCAATTGAACTGCTGCACGCCCTGCTCGGTGAAGCCGACCAGGTAGGCGTCGTGCCAGTGGGGATCGTAGGCATGGCCGCGAAAATGCGCGCGAATGGTCTCGATACCGGTTTCTGTGTCCTGGGCCAGGTCGACCCAACTCTGCGCCCTCATGCCTGCTCCAGCGCCACGGGATGTGAGCGGGTCATGCTAACCGACCTGCTGCTCCCATTCTGGAACTTTTGAGCAGCCGTTCATCGGGCCCGCGCCATGCAGCGCTGGTGGCGCGCATCCACGCGTTCAGCGAACCAGGCGGTGGTCAGGCGGCGGCTAATCTTCGGGCTTTCCAGCACGATGCCCGGCAACAACTCGCGCTGCACCCGCTTGCCCTCGGCCTCGTCGGCCAGGGCGAAAACCCGCTCGTACAGGCGGCTGTCCTCGAACTCCAGGCTGCTGCCCTGCTCCAGATCCCGGCGAATCGCCCGGTCACTGAGATTCAGCCGCTTGCCAAGGGAGCGCACTGCCAGCTCGGTGGCGCTGACCTTGCTGCTGCCGTGAATGATCAGGTCGCCATCCAGCGCCAGGGGAATGCCCGACGCACTGCTGACTGCATTCTGAAACGCCGCATTGCGGCTGGCGTACCAGCCGGCGTTGAAGTCGGCAAAACGGTACAGCGGTTTCGGGTAGTTGACCGGGTAGCCCAACAGATGAGCGATACCGAAGTACATGCCGCCACGACGGCTGAATACCTCGCGGCGGATCGAGCCGTCTGGCGGATAGGGATAGCTCTCGGCATGGGCCTGGGCAAAGGCAACACTCACCTGCATCGGCCCGCCGGTGTGCACCGGATTGAGCCCGCCGAACAGCTGGCGCCCCAGCGGCACCATGCCGGTGAAGTCATCGAAGATCTCGCTCAGCTGCCTTTCGGTGCGCACGCTGTCCAGGCGCTGCTGGTAGGTCTTGCCGGTCGGCGACTGGATGCGCAGCGCCGCGTTCACCAGCAGCCGGGGCACGTGCAGACTGGCTGCGCGTCGATCGATTTCCGCCCGGGCGACCTTGGCTAGCCCCGGCACCGGCGGGTCGGCGTTGAAGGTCGATTCCTGTTCGGTCACCGCCAGCACGGCGCAGATGTTCTCGGTGGTCGGCGCGATCTCCTGAGCGGCGAAGGCAGCGTAGATATCCGCGGCCCATCCTTCCCGATCCGGCGTGTTCATCGGCATCAGCCGCACGATCTGCGCGCGCACTTCGGCCGGTTTGGGCACCGGCTCACGTGGCTGGGACGCGCAACCAGCCAGCAACACGGCCAATAGCGCAGCAGATGAACGCAGGAAATGGGGCGTCACCGATGACTCCTCGCAATGGAAAGCTCGAAGCTCTGACAACGGCAACGCTGCGGTGTCCGCGATTATTTGCCGGGCATACCCGTCCGTAACGCCCTCTGGGCTGGGCAAAACAATCAGAACCCATTCACAAGCGAAGCGGTCTACCCCTCACGAAGGCCCGTAACGCCTGGCCTGCGGACGCGGAGCGAGTTGCGCTCCAGGATCGATATGAGCAAGGAGATCCACATGGTTACCCATTACAAGATCGACGGTCATCTCGCCTGCGGCACCCACGGCGAAAAGCTGGCCTCCAGCAAGGAACTCAACCAGGTGAAATGCCGCAACTGCCGCAACACCGAGGTGTACAAGCAGGCGCGCCGTGATGCCCGCAATGCCTCGCGACGCGCCGCCCGCAAGGCCAAGGTCGCACAGCCGCGTACCGACTGGCGCACTTCCTGGCAGCAGCACCTGACCGACCTGCCCGGCCGCAATCGCCTGCCGCGTGGCTTCGCCGCACAAGCTTACGTGTGACGGCTATAGGGGCCTGAACAAGTCCCGCGCTTGAAAGCAGAAAGGGTGGGCCGAGCAATCGGTCCACCTTTTCTCGTTTCATTGCGGCTTGATCACCAGAGTGCCAAGTGGCGGCAGATCCAGGCTCAGCGATTGGGGCTGGCCATGGCTGGCCAGTGCCTCGCTGAACAGCCCGCCCTGGCTGCCCGCATTGGAGCCGGCGTAACGCTCGGCATCGCTGTTGAGCAGCACATGCCAGGCGCCCTCTTTCGGCACGCCGATGCGGTAGCCGTTGCGCGGCTCGGGCGTGAAGTTGTGCACCACCAGCAGCGGCGCGCCGTCCTTGTCGTGGCGCAACCAGGCGAACACGCTGTTGCTGGCGTCGTCGCCGATCAGCCAGGCGAAGCCTTCGGCGCTGCCATCGAGCTGGTGCAGCGCCGGCTCGTGGCGGTACAGCCCGTTGAGATCGCTGACCAGTTGCTGCACGCCCTTGTGCTCGCCGTAGCGCAGCAGATACCAGTCCAGCTCGTGGTCGTGGTTCCACTCGCGCCACTGGCCGAACTCGCAGCCCATGAACAGCAGCTTCTTGCCCGGATGGCTCCACATGAAGCTCAGGTACAGGCGCAGGTTGGCGAACTTCTGCCAGCGATCGCCGGGCATCTTGTCGAGCAGCGAGCGCTTGCCGTGCACCACTTCGTCGTGGGAGATGGGCAGCACGAAATGTTCGGAGAAGGCGTACAGCAAGCCGAACGTCAGCTGATGGTGATGATGGCGACGGTGCAGCGGATCCTCGGCGGCATACTTGAGGCTATCGTGCATCCAACCCATGTTCCATTTGTAGGAGAAACCCAGGCCGCCTTCCTGGGTCGGTCGGCTGACGCCGGGCCAGGCGGTCGATTCCTCGGCGATCACCAAGGCACCGGGCACTTCCTGGGCGACCACGTCGTTGAGGTGGCGCAGGAAGTCGATGCTTTCCAGGTTCTCGCGCCCGCCGAAGCGGTTGGGGATCCACTCGCCGTCCTTGCGCGAATAGTCGCGGTAGAGCATCGAGGCCACGGCATCCACACGCAGGCCGTCGATGTGGTAGGTGCGCAGCCAGTGTAGCGCCGAAGCCAGCATGAAGCCGTGCACCTCGGTACGCCCCAGGTTGTAGATGTAGGTATCCCAATCCTGGTGGAAGCCTTCGAAGGGATGGGCGTACTCATACAGCGCGGTGCCGTCGAACTGGCCGAGGCCATGGGCGTCGGTGGGGAAATGCGCGGGCACCCAGTCGAGGATCACGCCGATGCCGGCCTGGTGGCAGGCGTCGACGAAGGCGGCGAAATCCGCCGGGCTGCCGTAACGGGCGGTCGGCGCGAATTGCGACAGCAGCTGGTACCCCCAGGAGCCGCCGAACGGGTGCTCCATGATCGGCATCAGCTCGATATGGGTGAAGCCCAACTGCTGCACGTAGGGAATCAGCTGTTCGCTCAGCTCGCGCCAGCTCAGCAGGCGGCCATTCTCGCCGCCCTCGCGGCGCCAAGAGCCGGCGTGCAATTCATAGATCGACATCGGCGCCTGGTAGCCCTGTCGGGCCTGGCGCTGCTCGAGCCAATGCGCGTCGTGCCAGTCGAACTGCAGCGGCGCGGAAACCACCGAACCAGTGGCCGGCGGCAACTCGCTGGCCAGCGCCATGGGGTCGGCCTTGAGCGGCAGCAGGCCGTCACGACCGAGAATCTCGTATTTGTAGACTTCGCCCGGCGCCAGGCGTGGGATGAACAGTTCCCACACGCCGCTGGGCTGGCGCAGGCGCATCGGATGTCGGCGGCCATCCCAGCCGTTGAAGTGGCCGACCACCGACACCCGCCGGGCGTTGGGCGCCCACACCGAAAAGCGCACGCCCTGCACGCCTTCGTGGGTGGTGAACTGGGCGCCCAGGCTCTTGCCCAGTTCGCGGTGATTGCCCTCGGCGAACAGGTACAGATCCATCTCGCCGAGCAGTTGACCGAAGGCGTAAGGGTCTTCGGTTTCCTGTACGCCGGTGCCCCATTGGATGCGATAGCGATACGGCACCTGCTGCTCGATGCGAATGCTGAACAGCCCCGGCACGCTGGACTGTTCCAGGGTGCCGAGCACCTCGCCACTCACCGCGTGGATCAGCTCGACACCAAGGGCGCCGGGCAGGTATGCGCGAATGGTCAGCCCGTGGGCGAACGCGTGGGGGCCCAGAATCGAAAACGGATCGCCATGCTCGCCCCGTATCAGGGCCTCGACGGCGGCGCGCTCGATACCCGCCACCTGGCGCTCGGTTTCTCCATTGCTCATCGTTTACCGCTCCCCAAGAGATAGTTGCTCAGCTCTATCAACCCTTGCACCGGAACTTCCAGCCAATCAGGACGATAGCGCGCTTCATACAGAATTTCGTAAGCCGCCTTCTCGATGCAGAACAGCGCCAGGGCTGCCACTTCACCTTCGCGGTCGTGCCAGGCGTGGGGCAGATCGGATGCCGCCAGCCGGTAGGCTTCATTGAATGCGGTTCTGGCCTGGCTGCGATACAGCCCGGCGATATGCTGGCGGGCCTGCTCGGCCTCGGCCGTGGCGTCGGCGCTCTGTGCGCTGCGCATGGCCATGGCGGCCGCATAGTCGAAGGAGCGCAACATGCCGGCGACATCCTTGAGCGGGCTGTAGAAAGCGCGGCGCTCTTCCAGAGTGCGGGTCGGTTCACCTTCGAAATCGATCAGGTAGGCGTCGCCCTGCACCACCAGCACCTGGCCCAGGTGCAGGTCGCCATGCACGCGCATGCGGATGCCACCCGCCGAACGCCGCGCCAGGTCTTCGACCCGTTCGAGAATCTGCTCATGGCGGGCGGCCAGCCAGTCTGCCTGGTTGGCGGCTTCACCCGGCAAGTGCCCGCGCCCCTTGGCGATTACCTTCAGCGCCTCACGTACTTGCGCGGTGATGTTCTGCGACCACTCGGCCACTTCGGCGTCGCCGGTCTCGTGGTAGCCGAAGTCCGGGTTGTCGCTGGCCTGGCCGAGGGCGACATGCATCTCACCCAGGCGCTTGCCCAACAGGCCGGCGAAGGTTTCCAGCTCGGCCAGGGCGCCATGCCGGTTCTGCGTTTCGACATGCCCGCCGGCCAGTTCTTCGCGAACCGCGCGCTCCAGATGGTTCAGCGTCCACTGCCAGGCATCGCCCTGATTGTGCAGATAACCCTGCAGGATCATCAGCGTGTGGGGCACGCCCTGCTCGTCCACGCGGCGCACTTCGCCCAACAGCGGTGCGATATGCTCGAAGCCGGCCGCCGTCAGGTAGCCGCCGATCTCCGCCTCCGGGTGGATGCCCGGCAGCACCCGACGTACCAGCTTGAGCACGGCTTGCTCATCGATGATCGCCGAGCTGTTGGACTGCTCCGCGGAGATCAGCTTGACCTTGGCATTGCTCAGGTCGCCCAGCTCCTGCAGGCGCGCGGTGGGCACGAACTGGATCTCGCTGCCCTGCCAGCCCAGCACGCTGCGCTCGCCCAATTGGCCCATCACATGGCGCACGAAACCCGGCAGCGTATAGCCGTCGGTGAGCAGCCCCAGCTGACTACCGCGACGCAGCCGGGCCAGGGCCAGTTGTTGCGGCAGGCCGCTGCCGGCATCCTGCTCGCCTACGTAGCCGAGCGGCACCTGATAGTGCTCGATACTGCCGCACTGGCGCACCACCTCCACCTCACTGAGCACATAAGGTTGATCCGCGCTGCCGAACGGGACGGCATACAGCAGCTTCACCTGCCTGACGTCCTCGGCCCCGCAGGAGAACCAGCGGCGCTTGGGCAGGTAGGCCGGCAGCGACTGCTGCTCCAGGATCGCGCGAGCCGGCAGTTGCAGCAGCTCGCCGAGTTGGTCGCTGATCACCAGGGTGGTCAGCTCCGGCATGGGGTCGACCGATGTTGAATACGAGCTGGTCATTTGCGCCTCCTCGGCGAGCACAAGCCAGTAGATGCCAGAGGACGACCGAGTGCACAAGCCATCGAGTGGCCCGGTCCGCAGCGGTCATCGGTAAAGGTGCAGCACCAAGCTCGGCGCGCCATTGACCGGCTCCTCAGCTCGCCACGCGGATGCGCCAGATGCCGAACGGCTGATGCCAGGGCTCGATGCGCATCCACTGCGTCTTGCCGTGCCAGTGCCAGGTGTGGCCGGTCATCAGGTCTTCACCGTGGGTAGTAGCGTGGTCATCCAGGCCCAGCTCCCACAGCGGCAACTCGAAGTGCGCCTCCTGGGCGTTGTGCGGGTCTAGGCTGACGGCCACCAGGATAAAGTTCTCGCGATCGGCGGTGCGCTTGCCGAAATACAGGATGTTGTCGTTCCAGCAGGTGTAAGCCTGAAACCCCAGGTGGGTCTGCAACGCAGGGTTCTGCCGGCGGATGCGATTGAGCTGGGCGATTTCGGCGACGATGTTGCCCGGCGCCTGGTAGTCGCGCACACGAATTTCGTATTTCTCCGAATCCAGGTATTCCTCTTTGCCCGGCACCGGCAGGGATTCGCAGATCTCGAAGCCCGAATACATGCCCCACAGCCCCGAGCCCATGGTCGCCAGCGCGGCGCGGATCAGAAAGCCGGCACGGCCGCTGTGGTGCAGGAAGTACGGGTTGATGTCCGGCGTGTTGACGAAGAAGTTGGGGCGATAGCAATCGCGCCAGGGTGCTTCGTTGAGCTGGGTCAGATAGCTTTCCAGCTCGGCCTTGGTGTTGCGCCAGGTGAAATAGGTGTAGCTCTGGGTAAAGCCCACCTTGCCCAGACGCGCCATCATCGCCGGGCGGGTGAAGGCTTCGGCGAGGAACATCACCTGCGGATGGGTCTTGCGGATATCGGCGATCAGCCATTCCCAGAACGGCAGCGGCTTGGTGTGCGGGTTGTCGACCCGGAACTGGTACACGCCCAGCTCCACCCAGCCGCGCACCACATCGCGCAGCGCCAGCCACAGGTCGGGCACCGCATCCCTGGCGTAGAAGTCGACGTTGACGATGTCCTCGTATTTCTTCGGCGGGTTTTCCGCATGACGGATGGTGCCGTCCGGGCGCCAGCTGAACCAGCCGGGGTGCTGCTTGAGCCATGGGTGATCGGGCGAGCACTGGATGGCGAAATCCAGGGCGATTTCCAGGTCATGCTCGCGCGCCGCTTCGACCAGCGCGACGAAGTCCTCGCGGGTGCCGAGCTGCGGGTGAATGGCCTCGTGGCCGCCGTCCGGACTGCCGATGGCGTAGGGGCTGCCGGGATCGTCCGGACCCGCGCTCAGCGAGTTGTTGCGGCCCTTGCGATGGGTAGTGCCAATGGGATGAATCGGCGGGAAATACAGCACGTCGAACCCCATCGCCTGGATGGCCGGCAAGCGCTTGATCACGTCACGCAAAGTGCCATGGCGCTCGGGGTCGTCGGTTTCCGAACGGGGAAACAGCTCGTACCAGCTGGCAAAGCGCGCCAGCGGGCGTTCCACGTCGAGCAGATAGGTAGCGCTGCGGGTGCGATGCGGATGGCCTTCGGCGCGGCGCACCAGGGCAACGGTTTCGGGCGCCAGCAGCAGCGCTACGCGCTCGTCCAGGCTCTGCAATTCCTGCAACTCGTCGCACAGCGCCTGCAGGCTGGTGGCCAGATCGCCCTCGGCCCTGTCAGCGGCCTCGCGCAGCAAGGCCTGGCCTTCCTGCAGTTCGAGGTTGATGGTCACCCCGGCGCCGAATTTCTTCGACAGTTCGTAGCAGTAACTGGCGTAGATGTCCCACCAGGCCTCGATAAGGAACTCCACCTCGCCGACCCGCTGCGGAGCGATCTCGGCCTGCCAGCGCTCGAGGCCGACATCCACCAGCGGTTCGTGGTGCCAGTCCGACGCGCCCACGTCGCGCCACAGCACCTCACCGGCCAGCTTGTCGTGGCCATCGGCGAAGATCAGCGCGCTGACCGTGACCCGATCCCCGGCGATGGCCTTGGCAGCGAAGCGCCCCTGTTCGACCTGCGGCTCGACCTCCTCGATGGCCAGGCGCGGCAACTGCAACGCACGCTCCAGCGACAATTCGCTGTGATTCAAACGGACCGGTTCCTGCAGAAAGTCGGCTTGCGAATAAGCAGATGGCATCGAAACGGGCTCCTCACGCCTGGCAGGCGTATAAGCTGTTGCGCCGTGGCGCGCCACGGGCTGCAGGCGACAGTGCCTGGCTGAATGCGGTGTACCGTCGGCACCCGTCGTCCTTCTCTGGCGAAAGGGTTCCCGGGTGCCGCGACCTGTCTATCTCCGAACCTGGCGGCTTTGGCAAAGTTCATAGTTTCCGAGGCGAGGCAGCTGTATCTCAGAACCTGCACACGACCGTTAAGGCGGCATTGAATAAGGTTCTAAAAAGCAGAAGCGGTCGTTCACTCGTGGGAGAGGCTTTAGCCTCGAGCTCTTTATTTGCCTTTATAAAAAACTCGCGGCTAAAGCCGCTCCTACAAGATCGCGATGGGTCAATCCACCACTTTGCAATCAAAGCGCTGAAGTCGAGCCCCAAGATCGTAAAAAGGATCTCAGGGCGCCTCGGCACCGAGCTTCCTCCACATGGCCTTGGTGATGCGTTGGCGAGTGGCATAACCGGTCCAAGGATCCTCATCGAGCTTGGCCAACCGCTGTTGCAGGTTGCCGATATGCCACTGTTTCGAGTCGCGCAACTGCCCCAGTTCTTCGCGGCTGATCGGCACCGATACCGGCAGGCCGGGCCGCGCGCGCACCGAATAGGCAGCCACGGTGCTGGCGCCGCGGCCGTTGCGCAGATAATCCAGGTAAACCTTGCCGACGCGATTCTTGGGGCCCATACGAGCGCTGAAGCGATCCGGCAACTCGCTGGCCATGAACTGCGAAATCGCCTTGCCGAAGGCCTTCAGCGTGTCCCAGTCGACATGCCGGGCCAACGGCACCACGAGATGCATGCCAGCACCGCCGCTGGTTTTCACGAAGGTTTCCAGACCCAGTTCGTCGAGCACCGAGAGGCTCAGGCGCGTGGCCTCCAGCACGGTGCGCCAGGGCAGCGCCGGGTCCGGGTCGAGGTCGAGGATCAGCCGGTCCGGCCGCTCGATGCTGGCGTAGGCAGCATTCCAGGTATGCAATTCGATGGTGCCCATCTGCACGGCGCCGACCAGGGCCGGTACGCTGTCGATGGCCATCAGCCGGTCGTGACCGGGGTCGAGGTCGGCATCCAGATGACGGATATTGGGAATCGCCAAGCGCTCGGCATGCTTCTGGAAGAACTGCTCGCCGCCGACGCCGCCCGGCGCGCGTAACAGCGAGACCGGCCGGTTGCGTAAATCGGGCAGCAGCCAGTCGGCAATCTCGGCGTAGAAGCGTGCGAGCTGCGCCTTGCTGGTGCCGCTCTGCTCGTCGATGACACGCTCTGGATGACTGACCGACACCTCGCCGATCTGCTCACGCCCCTTGCGCGGCGAAACCTTGCCGGGCTCTTCGTTTCCTGACGCGCCCTCTTCCACGACCTTGGCTGACGCCGGCTGTTCCTCGACGATCTGCTCGACCGGCTTGTCGCTGCGCTCGCCGACGAAGGCGCCCTGGCGCACCAGGCCCTCGCCGGTCCAGCCGGCGAAGGCCACCTCGACCACCAGTTGCGGCTCGATCCACTGCACGCCACGGCGCTGGGCCGCGCCTGGCTGCTTGTGCAGCGGCGAGTCATCCCGCGCCAGCGCTTTCATGCGTTTGTGCAGATTGGCGAGCAGCGCCTCGTTGAAGCCGGTGCCGACCCGCCCAGCGTAGCGCAGGCCCTTCGCCTCGTTGACCGCCAGCAGCAGCGCACCGAAACCCGAGCGGCTGCCCTGGGGCTTGGTGAAACCGACCACCACGAACTCCTGGCGCTGCCGGCACTTGAGCTTGATCCAGTCGGCGCTGCGCGAGGATCGATAGGGGCTGCCGGCACGCTTGCCGATCACCCCTTCCAGACCCAGGGCACAGGCGCTACCCAGCACGCTCTGATGATCGACCTCGAAGGCCTCGGAGAAGCGCAGCGGGCCTTTGCGTTTAGGCAGCTTCTGCTGCAACGCTTCGCGGCGTTGCTCGACCGGCAATTCGCGCTGGTCGACGCCATCGAGCCAGGGCGCGTCGAACAGGAAATACAGGATGTCGCCGCTGCGCGCGTCATCGAAGGCGTTCTGCAGGGCCTGGAAATCCGGCATGCCCTGTTTGTCGAGCACCACCGCCTCGCCGTCCAGCCAGCTGTCGCCAAGCCTCAGTTTCTCCAGCGCCTTGGCCTGGGGCGCCATGCGCGCCGTCCAGTCGTGGCCGTTGCGGCTGAACAGCGTCACTTCGCCGCCTTTGACGCGGGCCATAATCCGGTAACCGTCGTACTTGATCTCGTAGAGCCAGTCGCCGGCCGGCGGCGACTCAACCAGGGTGGCCAGCTCGGGCGACAGGCTATCCGGCATGGCAATCTTGGCGGCTTTCTTGCGGCTCGCCTTGGCCGGTGCCTTGCTGCGCGATTGGCTCTCGCGCGCCTGGTTGGCGGCGGGCTTTTCCATGCCACCCACCAGCTCGCCGCTGATCACGCTGGCCGGCAGCTCGCTGACGATGTCGTACTCGTCGGCGGGCCGGGCCACGTCATCCTGCTCCTTGATCAACAGCCACTGCTGCTTGTCGCCGCTGCCTTTCAGGCGGGTGCGCACCAGGGTCCAGGCACCACTGAGCTTCTCGCCGATCAGGGTGAACTTGAGCTTGCCGGCCTCATACGCCGCGACGGGATCGCCCTCGGGCTGCCAGATACCCTGATCCCAGACGATCACATCGCCTGCGCCATAGTTGCCCTCGGCAATGCTGCCCTCGAAGCTGGCGTAAGCCAGCGGATGATCCTCGACATGCACAGCCAGGCGCTTCTGCTTAGGGTCCAGGCTCGGCCCCTTGGGCACGGCCCAGCTTTTCAGGGTGCCTTCCAGCTCCAGGCGAAAGTCGTAGTGCAGGTTTCGGGCATCGTGCTTCTGCACCACGAACGTCAATGCACCCGCCTTGGCCCGGCTGCGCCGCGCAGGTTCGCGGGGCTCGCTGGTGGAGTCGAAATTGCGCTTGCGGTTGTATGCACTGGTTGCCTTGGCCATGGCCGCTTACCTCACTTGGCCGAGCGTTTGCGCGCCGGTTTGCTGGAATTGCCCTCGAGGCTGCGCTTGAGCAGATCGGTAAGGTCGATGACGTCGGCGCTCTTGCTCGGCGGCTTGCGCTCACCACTTTCCACGTCTTCGATCTTGCCGGCTTTGGCCTTCTTCTCGACCAGTTTCATGATCTTGTCGCGGAAGGTGTCCTGATACTCATCGGGCGACCACTCGACGCTCATGTCACGCACCAGGCGCTTGGCCATATCGCGCTCGCCCTTGCTGAGCTTGGCGCCGGTCACCGCCGCACTCAGCTCCAGGGTATCCAGGCCACGCACTTCATCGGGCCAGCGCAGCATTACCAGCAGCAGCGCATCGCCGTCGACCATCACCGCCGCCAGGTGCTGCTTGACGTGCAGTACCACGTTGGCGAGCGCCACCTTGCTGGAGCTCTTGAGGGTCTGCTGCAGCAGCGCATAGACCTTTTCGCCGCGCTTGTCCGGCGCCAGGTAATAGGGGCGCTCGATGTTCTGCAGGGGAATGTTCTCGGCATCGAGAAAACCGAAGATGTCGATGGTCTGGGTGGACTCGGGGTGAGCAGCGCGAATCTCGTCTTCGCTGATGATCACGTAGCGGCCCTTTTCCACCTGCACGCCCTTGGCGATGTGCTCCTTGTCGACTTCCTTGCCGGTGGCCTTGTTGACCCGCTTGTAGCCAACCGGCTCCATGCTGCGCGCATCCAGCCAGTCGAAGTCGATGCCCTTGGATTCGGTGGCCGAAACCAGCGACACGGGAATGTGAACCAGCCCGAAACTGATCGCCCCTTTCCAGATTGCACGCGCCATGTGGCGATCTCCCGTAATGTTGGCCTTTACGGGTGACTGGCCGGTAAAAACAAAAGTTTCAGTGATCCGCCGGAGGGCCCGGCGGCAACGGCGCGGGCTCGCGCCGGGAGGGAATGGGGCTATAGCGCGACGCCGTCGCGGTAGATCACGTCGCCGTCGATGGTGATGTCGCGGATCTGGCGCAGCATGTTGTCGGCGGCGGTTTCCGCCTCGCTCTCGCACACCGAGCCCAGTGCTGGCACCCAGAGCAACTGCACGGCAGCGCCGGCGCATTTGGGTTGGTACTCGATCAGGCCAACGTAGTGTTGGCCGTCCTTCATGGCGTCCGTCCAGGCAATGCATCCCTTGAAATTACGGAACATACCCAGCTCCCATCTTCACGAGGTACTCCATAAGAGCGCTGCCAGCTCGCAGACGTTCCCGTCATCTACGCGCGCGCTTCTCCAGCCAGGCGATCAGGTGCGGCACGGTGTTGAAGATGAACAGAGCCATCAGCGTGGCCAGCACCGCCGTGGCCTCGCGCCCCATGCCGATGGTGATGCCGATGGCCGCGGTCAGCCAGATGCCGGCGGCGGTGGTGAGGCCCTTCACCTCGGTCATCGAGTCGCCCTTGATGATGGTGCCGGCGCACAGGAAGCCGATACCGGCGACCAGGCCCTGGATGACCCGACTCATGGCATCGTGCTCGGCGCCCATCTGCGCCGGCACCAGCACGAACATCGCCGAGCCGATGGCCACCAGCATATGGGTGCGCACGCCGGCCGCCTTGCCGCTGGTTTCTCGCTCGAAGCCCAGCAAGCCGCCTAGCAGCGCCGCCAGCAGCAGCCGCAGGGTGACCTGGGTGAACTGCTCGGGGGTACTCAGATCGGAAAATTCGCTGGCCAGCGTGGCCAGTACCGCGTCCCAGAAACTCAAGTCTGTTGCTCCAGCCTGCTCGCTCAGGAAGTCCAGCGCTGCGCTCGCCCGCGCCTGTGCAATCGACCCGTGCCTCGACCAGAGGTTTGCCTTTTTTGCCAGCTTACCGCTGGGCGAAAAACCTGAACGCCATGCAACGCTGGCTTCTCTATTGTCCTGACAGGCGAGCACGCCGCCTCGCGTCCGAGGCGCACGACGAAAGGAGGTTCGGATGTCCAGAAATCACTACTTTCTCGTCAGCTACCGGCTTGGCAAGCAGAAGAAATCCACGGAAGTGCAGGCTGCAGCCTCGGTGCTAACGCCCGAACAGGCCCGTTACCACATCGAATCGCTGCACAGCAGCGAGCTGCCCAGCGAGATCACCGATATCGAAGTGAAGCCGATGGGTGATGCGGCCGACCAGGAACCCGGCCAGCAGCGACAGACTTGAGCACGATCATGAGCAACCTTGGCCCCATCGAGAAAATCGCCCTCTACGGCGCACCGGATCGCGTCAACGACGCGTTGCAGGACGTCGCGCTGGAGCGCGGTCTGCAGGTCGTGGTGATCGTCGATGACCCGACCGATATCGCTGCACGCCCAGGTCTGGCGGCCAAAAGCGGCACGCCGTTCGACGCTGACAGCGTGGCGCGAAGCGTGGCCGGCACGGATGCGGTGATCATGGTGCTGAACAGCCGTTCGCTGCATATCGGGGGGTTCGAACGCACCTACGACGCCATCATCGCCTTGCTCGAAGGGCTGCCGACGGCGCGGGTCGAACGCCTGATGCTGATCGGTGAGCACGGTTGGCTGGATCGCGATGACGGGCTACCGACCGAGAAACTCGAACACCTGCAACACAGCCTGCATAAATCGCCACTGGCGTGGACGCTCGTCGATGCCCCCGTTAAAGAGCCAAATGCATTCATGACGCTGCAACAATACGCCTGCAGCGTGATAGACCAATGCCTGCAGGGGACGAGCGTCAAACAGCGTTTGCACGTCGACTCTCGCCCGCAGGCCGAGGAGGCCCCATGAGTCCTGAAAGCTATATTCTGTTGATGATTTCCGGTTGGTTACTGGTATCGGCGGCCATGTTGTGGGGCATGTTGCGCCTGCTCAACCGTTACCAGCTTGAAGCCCAGTTGGCCGAAGAATTCCCGCCCCTGCCCGCCTCACCCAGCGATCCGGTATGGCGTCGCCAGCATGCACCGCGTCGCGCGAAATTGCGCGCCCGGGCCCAGCGTACCTGTCAGCAGCATGCCCATGTGCTGATGAGCTAGAATCAGTTGACGATTTTTAGGCAACGTTAAAGAGGCAGCTATAAGACAGGAGTGGCCGCTACCGATCCACGGTGAGCGCGCATAGGGGTGCGTAGTCCATGCGCGCCAAAAATCGCGGGCATGGCCCGCTCCCACAAATAATCAGCAGTGCTCCAATCAGCAGAGAGCCCCTGCACCATAAGGCGCAGGGGCTTTTCACATCAGGCTGGAATCGCCTTGGTCAGCGGCTCGCGGGCCCACACGCGGTGCTTGGCGATGGCCGCGGTGAATGGCTCAACCAACCCGCTGCCCGCCTTCCCGGTGAGCAGCCCTTCGTCTTCCTTGAGTCTCAGCAGCTTGAGCAGGTCCGCCGATTCGCCGCACAGGCCGATGGCCTTGAGGTGCTTGTAGGCTTCGAGCAGGTAATGCAGCGCCACGCCATCGCCCTCCAGGGCCTTGGCGAAGCTCGCGCCGCCCGGCACCCATACCGCATCGAAGGCCACCGAAGGCAGGCCCTGCATGGAGTCGTTGGGCACCAGCTGCTTGCCGGCATCGCTCTTCACCGGCGCGGCGCTCGGCGCCAGCAGCTTGAACTGCGCGCCCTCCTTGTCCAGTTCGGCGGTAAGGGCATCAATATCGGCCTGCTTGACGCCGTCGCCGATCAGGATCGCCACCTTGCGCGACTTGATGTTGCCCGGCAGCAGGTTCATCTGGCTGAGGGCCGGCGACGCCTTGAGGGAGATTTCCGGCACTTGCACGGTCGGCCCGCTCGGCGCGTCGACACCGACGTTGGCTGCTACCTGCTTGGCCAGATCCAGGTCGATGTTGGCGAGAATCTCGTGCACCTGGCGCTCACGGATGTACAGGCGCTCGACCTTGCCGAGTTCGAAGCTGTAAGCCGCGACGATGTGCGCTTTTTCGGCGTCGCTCATGCTGTTGAAGAACAGCCGCGCCTGGGAGAAGTGGTCGCCGAACGACTCGGCGCGCTTGCGGATCTTCGGCCCGGACACTTCCTCGGGATAGCTGACGTAGCCGCCGCCCTTCGGGGCTTCGGGAGTTTCCTTCGGCCAGCCGCCATCGATGGAATTCGGCTCGTAGGAAGCGCGGCCCTTGTTGATGGTCTGGCGGTGGAAGGAGTCGCGGTTGTTGTTGTGGAACGGGCAGACCGGACGGTTGATCGGAATCTCGTTGAAGTTGGGGCCACCCAGGCGCAGCAGCTGGGTGTCGGTGTAGGAGAACAGCCGGCCCTGCAGCAGCGGGTCGTTGGTGAAGTCGATACCGGGCACGATGTTGGCCATCTGAAAAGCCACCTGCTCGGTCTCTGCAAAGAAGTTGTCCGGGTTGCGGTTCAGCACCATTTTGCCGACCACGCGCACCGGCACCTGCTCTTCGGGCACCAGCTTGGTGGCATCGAGCAGGTCGAAGTCGAACTTGTGCTCGTCCTCCTCGGGAATCACCTGCAGGCCCAGTTCCCACTCCAGCGGGTCGCCGTTTTCGATGTCGTCCCACAGGGTACGACGATGGAAATCCGGATCCTTGCCGGCGAGCTTCTGCGCCTCGTCCCAGACCAGGGAGAACACGCCGGCCACCGGGCGCCAGTGGAATTTCACGAAATGCGCGCGGCCTTCGGCGTTGACCAGTCGATAGGTGTGCACGCCAAAGCCCTGCATGCCGCGAAAGCCCACCGGAATGGCGCGGTCGGACATGGTCCAGAGCACCATGTGGGCCGACTCAGGGGTCAGCGACACGAAGTCCCAGAAGGTGTCGTGGGCGGATGCGCCGGTGGGGATCTCGTTATGGGGCTCGGGCTTCACCGCATGCACGAAGTCGGGAAACTTGATGGCGTCCTGGATGAAGAACACCGGCATGTTATTGCCGATCAGGTCGAAGTTGCCTTCGTCGGTATAGAACTTGGTGGCGAAACCGCGCACGTCGCGCACGGTATCGGCCGAGCCGCGCGGCCCCTGCACGGTGGAGAAGCGCACGAACACCGGGGTCTTCTTGCTCGGGTCGGTAAGAAAGTCCGCCTTGGTCAGCTCGCTCAGGTCTTCGTAGACTTGGAAGTAACCGTGGGCCGCTGCGCCGCGGGCATGCACCACGCGCTCGGGAATACGCTCGTGGTCGAAGTGGGTGAGCTTCTCGCGCAGAAACACGTCTTCGAGCAGCGACGGACCGCGCTCGCCAGCGCGCAGGCTGTTCTGGTTGTCGGCGATGCGCGTGCCGTGGTCGTTGGTCAGGGCCTGGCCGGTGGCGTCTTCACGGAAACGTTCGAGTTGCTCGATCTTCTTGTTGCTGTTGCCGCGATCGACGGTATCGGTTCCCGCCAACTCGCTGGTACGGCCCTTGTCTTTGGATTCCATCAGTCATCTCTCCTCACATGGGTATCGCCCGCCGGATCGATCGATCGGGGGCAACAGCGTCCTCCGCGCTCAGGCAGGCGCGTTATGGACGTATGGACGCCTCAGGAATGTGAGGCCATGTGAGTAGGGACGTTCGAGTTATTTAGCGAGGCGATGCCCTGCAACAGGACGGACGGCACCAACGCCTGGCCTGAGCATGAAAAAGCCCGGCATGTGCGAGGCATGCCGGGCTTCTCATTGTTGCGCAGCGATCAGTTGTCGATGCCGGACACGTTCCAGATTTCCTTGGCGTACTCGCGAATAGTGCGATCCGAGGAGAACCAGCCGGTGCGCGCGGTGTTGAGCACCGCCGCCTGCCACCAGCGATCCGGCGTGCGCCAGAGGATGTCGACCTTGCGCTGCGCTTCCCAGTAGGCCTGGAAGTCGGCGCAGACCAGAAAACGGTCATGGGCCAGCAGACCGTCGATCAGCCCGGTGTAGCGGCCCGGATCGTCCGGCGAGAACACCCCGGAGCGGATCGCCTCCAAGGCCCCCGCCAGCCGCTCGGAAGCCGCCACCTCAGCGCTCATGTTCAGGTCACGCCGCGAACGGGCCGCGACCTGCTGGGCGGTCATGCCGAAGATGAACATGTTCTCACGGCCGATCTGCTCGGACATCTCCACGTTGGCGCCATCCAGGGTGCCGATGGTCAGCGCGCCGTTGAGGGCGAACTTCATGTTGCTGGTACCCGACGCCTCCAGGCCGGCCGTGGAAATCTGCTCGGAGAGATCCGCTGCCGGGATGATCACCTCGGCCAGGCTGACGTTGTAGTTGGGGATGAACACCACCTTGAGCAGCCCGCGCAGGGTCGGGTCGGCGTTGACGGTGCGGCTGATGTCGTTGGCCAGCTTGATGATCAGCTTGGCCTGGTGATAGCTGGCCGCGGCCTTGCCGGCGAAGATCTTGACCCGCGGTGCCCAGTCGGTGGCCGGGTCGTTGCGCATCGCCTGGTACAGCGCCACGGTGTGCAGCAGGTTGAGCAGTTGGCGCTTGTATTCGTGGATACGCTTGACCTGCACGTCGAAGATCGCCTGGGTGTCCAGGCTGATGCCCATGCGTTCGCGCACCAGTTCCGCCAGGGCCTTCTTGGCGTGCTGGCGCTGGGCGGCGAACTGCTTGCGGAACGACGATTTGGCGGCGAACGGTTCGAGCGAACGCAAGGTGGTTTCCGGCGTGTCGAGCACGCCCTCGCCCAGCGCGCCGACCAGCAGCTCGGTCAGCTGCGGGTTGGCCTGGAACAACCAGCGGCGGAAGGTCACGCCGTTGGTCTTGTTGTTGATGCGCTCCGGGTACAGACGATGGAAGTCGCTGAACACGCTCTTGCGCATCAGGTTGGTGTGCAGCGCCGACACGCCGTTGATGCTATGCGAACCCAGGAATGCCAGGTTGCCCATGCGCACGCGGCGGCCATGATCCTCGTCGATCAGCGAGATGGAGCGCAGCAGGTCGAAATCGTGGATGTCCTTCGCGCGCAGCGAATCGATGTGGTACGCATTGATCAGGTAGATGATCTGCATGTGCCGCGGCAGCAGGCGCTCCATCAGCGATACCGGCCAGGACTCCAGCGCCTCGGGCAGCAGGGTGTGGTTGGTATAAGACAGGGTCGCGGTAGTCAGCTTCCAGGCCTCGAACCACTCCAGGCGGTACACGTCGACCAGCAGGCGCATCAGCTCGGCCACGGCGATGGCCGGGTGAGTATCGTTGAGCTGGATGGCGACGCGGTCGGGCAGCGAATGAATGTCGAGGTTCAGCTCCAGGTGCCGGGCGATCAGGTCCTGCAGCGAGGCGGACACGAAGAAGAACTCCTGGCGCAGGCGCAACTCCTGGCCGGCTTCGGTGCTGTCGGCCGGATAGAGCACGCGGGAGATACTCTCGGCCTTGACCACGTCGGCCACCGCGCCGAAGTGATCGCCGGCGTTGAAGCGCTCCAGCTGCAGATCTTCCTCGGCACGGGCCCGCCACAGGCGCAGGGTGTTGACGCTGGAATGGCGCCAGCCGACCACCGGGGTGTCGTAGGCAATGGCGCGCACCTGCTCGTTGGGATGCCACTCGTGGCGCGAGATATCGCCGGAGTCGGCCAGGTTCACCACGCTGCCGCCAAAGCCGACGCTGTAGCTGACTTCCGGGCGCTCGAACTCCCAGGGGTTGCCGAAATCGAGCCAGGTTTCGGTGTGCTCCTGCTGCCAGCCGTCGACCACCACCTGCCGGAACAGGCCGTGCTCATAGCGAATGCCATAACCGTGGGCGGCGATATTCAGGGTCGCCATGCTTTCCATGAAGCAGGCGGCCAGGCGGCCCAGACCACCGTTGCCGAGGGCAGCATCGGGCTCCAGATTGCGAATCTGCTCGAAGTCCACGTCCAGCTGCGCCAGCGCTTCGCGGGCGGTATCCAGCAGGCCGAGGTTGCTGAGGTTGTCGACCAGCAGGCGACCGATCAGGAACTCCAGCGAGAGGTAGTAGACGCGCTTCTGCTCCTGACGATCGACCTGCAGGGAAGCATCTTCCCAGTGGTCGATCAGATGGTCGCGAGCGGCCAGGGCGACCGCTTCGAACCAGTCGTGGGCGAAGGCGTTACCTGGATCCTTGCCCACCGAATACCTGAGCTTGGCCAGGATCAGTTGTTTGAAAGTATCGACGGTGTCTGTTGCTTTCACTGTTTCCTCGGCCATGCGGGTTCGCTCCCTGAATCAGTTGTAGACGTGGCCGTTATGACCCTCTTCGGCGCCGCGGCTGGCGGCGAACAACATGGAGTCGGCGGTCGGCGCGTTCTTCAGACCTTCATAGGTGATGCCGCCGGCGCGGGCCTGCAGAAAGGCCTTCTTGGCTTCCCAGAGCGAATCTTCGCGGATGCCGTCGAGCAGATCATGGCCGGTCAGGGTCAGGCCGTTGGCGATGGAGACCGGCGCGCCGTTCCACGGATGGTGCTGGGAGCACTCGATCAGGTTGGCCTGGCAGATCAGATGAATATGGTAGCTGACCGATTCGGCAGTGTGCTCGCCGACCTGCTGCGGGTAAAAGTGGTGTCCGGTTTCCAGTGCTTCGATCTGCAGCAGCAGTTCACGGATCAGTTCCCAATCACGTTTCATCAAGGATCTCCTCAAATAAGGTTCAGCGGCTGGCGGGCGCATGCCAGAGCGCACCCGGCCCAAAAGCACTTAGCAATGAGTCCGGTACCCAGAGGAGAGTTCCATTGCTCTGCCCAAATGCCGACGACCACTCATCCAGCGCCCTGAACCCGACGCTATGCCGGCCTGCCACACAGGTATGACCCCGCTTTGGAGGAGACCGAGATGCCACGTGGAAGCAAAGACAAGTACACCGAGGCCCAGAAGCGCAAGGCAGCGGCCATCGAATCCAGTTACGAGGAGCGCGGCATTCCCGAAGATGAAGCCCGCGCCCGGGCCTGGGCGACCGTCAACAAGCAGTCCGGCGGCGGCGAGCGCGCAGGCGGCTCGGGGCGCCAGACCAGCGCAGGGAAGAAGGCCAGCGCCCGCCAGGATTCCGCCCGTCAAGCAGCCGCTAGCCGACGCGGCGAGGTGCATCCCAACCGCCCCCTGGACGAACAGAACAAGCAGGAACTGCTGCATCTGGCCCGCGCCCGACAGATCAGCGGTCGCTCGACCATGCGCAAAGCCGAACTGCTCAGCGCCCTGAAGAAAGCCTTTTGATAGGAGCCCCCATGCCTGCACATGACAACAAACGCAGCGCGACCAACCTGGCGCCCATGGAACGGGTGATCTCCATCGCCGGCGGCGCACTGTTGATTCGCAAGGGGCTTGCCATCGGCGGCCTGTTCGGGCTGACCGACATCGCGGCTGGCGCGCTGGGCATCTTTCGCGGAGTGACCGGCATCTGCCCGGCCAAACGGCGTATGGCGGCGCGTGGCAAGGCCGCAACGCTGAAACGCCTGCCGCCGCCGCAGCGCCTGTTGGAACAGTAATCGACTAGCGGTAGGAGCAGATCATCGCCAGAAACTGGTTTTCGGTGCTGGTGCCGTGGGGTGCGGCTTCATCCCAGAGAAGCAACTCGCCGTTGTAGTAGGCGAAATACAGCGCGCCTTCCTGATCATCGCGCTTGGCGAAGCCGCACACCGCCAGGTCATCGCCGGCCGCATTGGCCGCCGTACCGAACAGGGTGTCGAATTCGACGCCATCGGCATCGATGGCCGTGAACAGACTGGCCTTGGCCGACTCGATATCCGCTTCGCTCGGCGTGACCTGCACCCGGGTTGGGTTGATCTTGCCGGTCACCGGCACCTGCAACGCCGGCGGCTTGCCGGGCGTGGTGCAACCGGTCAGCAACAACAGCACCGCGAAACCCGCCATCAGGCTCTTCATCTGCTCACTCCCAAGTCGATGCCGGGCTATATGTAGCAGCGGCGCCGCATTGTATGCCAGATCGGTGCGTCACGCCGGTTAGGGCCGGCGTGACAGTTGGACTCGTGGCGACCGGCGATTCCGAAGCGTGCCGCTTTGGCTGGCATCGACCGAACCGGCGCGCTAAATTGCGCCCTTGCCTGCCCTCATTCCGGAGCTTCCATGACCACCGACGACACCTGCGCCGATCTGCTGCTCGACAATCAGGTGTGCTTCGCCCTGCATTCGACCTCGCTGATGATGACCAAGGTCTACAAGCCGCTGCTCAAGAAGCTCGGCCTGACCTATCCGCAGTACCTGGCGATGTTGGTGTTGTGGGAAGGCGACGGCATCACCGTGAGCGAGATCAGCGCACGCCTGCTCACCGACCCGGGCTCGCTGACCCCGCTGCTCAAGCGCCTGGAAGCCGAGGGCCTGATCGACCGCAAGCGCAGCAGCACCGACGAGCGCGTGGTGCATCTGCACCTCACCGACAAGGGCCGCGCCCTGCACGCCGAGGCCCGACAGATTCCCGGCTGCATCCTCGACGCCAGCGCCCAGACGGCAGATCGCCTGGCCAGCCTCACCGCGGAACTGACAGCCCTGCGCAAGCAACTGCAGGACAGCCTCTGAGCACAGGCGTGCAATCGACAGGTAGTAGCCCGGATCTACACTGAGCATCGTCGAGACGATTCAGGTTCGCCAATCTTGCGATTTCTCGAAAATACCTTGCGCGCAAACTAAATAACAACTAGAGTTCACATCGAGTAGTTAAATTGCGCGCCAACAAACACCGCACAAATCAAATACGAGGATTTCACCATGTCTATCGAAACCGTTGCCTACCGCGCCTACGCCGAAGCCACTGGTGGCCGTGAAGGCCGTGCCATTTCCTCCGACGGCGTGCTCGACGTCGCGCTGACCACACCGAAGGAGCTGGGCGGCGCTGGCGGCCAGGGCACCAACCCCGAGCAGCTGTTCGCTGCCGGCTACTCGGCCTGCTTCCTGGGCGCGATCAAGTTCGTCGCGGCTCGCGACAAGCACAAGGTTTCGCCGGACAGCTGGATCGAAGGCATCGTCGGCATCGGCGCGGTGCCCACCGGCTTCGCCATCGAAGTGGAATTGAAGATCACCCTGCCGGGCCTGGATCGTGAAGAGGCCAAGGCGCTGATCGACAAGGCGCACATCGTCTGCCCGTATTCCAACGCGACCCAGGGCAACATCGACGTGACTCTGACGCTGGTCGAGTAAGCGCCCGCCGCACCAACGCAAACGCCCCGGCATGGACCGGGGCGTTTGCGTTTTCTGCCGTCAGGCAGCGCGGCTTTGCAGGTGCTGGATCGCCCCGCTCCTCCATGCGCTACCGAGCACCTCCTGCAACAGCGGCTGGGCGAAGTAGCGCTCGAGGTCGGCAGGGCTGCGCCAGCGGCTGTGCAGCTGCCAGCGTCGGCGATCACCTTGCAGTTCGAACGCCAGGCAACCGTCCAGCCGGCGTGTCGGCTCCAGCAGGTCACGCAGGTAGCCACCCAGTTCCTCACAACGGCCAGGAGCGGCTTCGAGAAAGGTGATGTGGGTTTGCAGGGTCATGTTTTTCTCCCTAGATCCAGTCGGCAATGCCACGGCGGTTTCGCCGTGGCATTGCCCTGTCAGTGAATGCTTGCCGTCGGGCGCACCACCAGTTCGCTGACGTCGACGTCCGCCGGCTGCTCGATGGCATAGGCCACGGCCCGGGCGATGGCCGACGGGCTGATGGCCACCTTGCGAAATTCGCGCATGGCGTCGCGGGCGCCTTCATCGGAGATGCTGTCGGCCAGTTCCGATTCCACCACGCCAGGCGACACCAGGGTGACGCGGATGTCGCCACCGACCTCCTGACGCAGGCCGTCGCTGATCGCCCGCACCGCGTATTTGGTGGCGCAGTACACCGCCGCGGTCGGCGAGACCCGGTAGGCGCCGATCGACGCCACATTGATGATCTGCCCGCTACGCTGGGCCTGCATGACCGGCAAGGCTGCAGCGATGCCGTGCAGCACGCCGCGGATGTTGACGTCGATCATGCGATTCCACTCGTCCAGCTTCAGCGCCTCGATCATCGACAGCGGCATCACCCCGGCATTGTTGAGCAGCACGTCGACGCGGCCGTACTCGGCCATGGCGGCATCGACGAAGGCCTGCACGTCGGCCGCATCGGTCACGTCCAGGCGACGGGCGATGGCCTGACCGCCGGAAGCGCGAATCTCCTCCACCAATTGCTCGAGGCGCTCGACCCGGCGGGCGCCGAGCACGACCCGCGCGCCCTTCTCGGCCAGCAAGCGCGCACAACCTTCGCCAATGCCACTGCTGGCGCCGGTGATGAGTACGACTTTTTCTTGGATATTGTTCATGGTGCGATCCTCTGGTCAGTGCGGCAAACCGTGCCGCGATGGATCCAGAGTAGGAGCCGAGGTCCCTTTCACGTTAGCCGGATACTGGAACATTCTTGCCTGATCGTGCGGATCTGCGTAAAGAATCTGCCAGAGGCGGCCCATTGTGGGGCATGCAGCGCAGGTGATTGCCTAATGCTGCGCAACGCTTGCCCAATACTCCGAAGATCGATGGCCGCGCAGGACGTCTGGGCAATTCCCGGATAGGCTTCGCACAAATTCGCGAGTGAGTTCATGATGCAAACAGACCAGCCTGATGACCTGGCCCTTCGCCAACGCGAACTGGCCCACCTGATTCAGCAGAACACCCCGACCGAGGGCATGCACGATACCCTCATCGACGGCCTGGGGCTGGCCTACACCACGGCGCCCAGCCTGCCCATGCCGACGCTGTACCGGCCGTGCCTGTGCATCATCGCCCAGGGCCGCAAGGAAATTCGCCTGGGTGCCGAGCAGTATTACTACGACCCGCTCAATTACCTGGTGGCCTCGGTCACCCTGCCGGTCACCGGCCAGGTGATCGAAGCGACCCCCGAGCAGCCCTACCTGAGCGTGCGCCTGGACATCGACCCGGCGGTGATCAGCGAACTGCTCTCCGCCGCCGGGCCGATCGGCCTGCCGGCGCCCGGCCCGAGCCGCGCGTTGTTCGTCGATCGCCTCGACGCATCGATGCTCGATGCGGTGATTCGCCTTCTGCGCCTGCTCGACACGCCCCGCGACGCAGCCATGCTGGCGCCGCTTGCGCTGCGCGAGATTTTCTATCGCCTGCTGCGCAGCCCCCAGGGCCAGCGCCTGCGCGAAATCGTCATGGCCGACAGCCAGAGCCATCGTATCGCCCGCGCCATCGAATGGATCAACCGCCATTACGACAAGCCGCTGCGCATCGAAGAACTGGCCCGCGAGGTCAACCTCAGCGCCTCCACCCTGCACCACCGCTTCAAGGCCGTCACCGCCCTGAGCCCGTTGCAGTACCAGAAGCAGCTGCGCCTGCAGGAGGCGCGCCGGCTGATGTTCAGCGAAGGTTTGGAAGCGGCATCGGCGAGCTTTCGCGTCGGCTACGAGAGCCCCTCGCAATTCAGCCGGGAGTACAGCCGCCTGTTCGGCGCCCCGCCGCTGCGCGACATGCACCGCCTGCGCAACGCGGGTTGAGCGCTGGAAGGCAAAAGCGGTCGGTGACCGTAGGATGGGTGAAACCCATCAAATCGCGATGGGTTTCACCCATCCTACGGCCTTCACCTGTGGGAACGGCCCATGCCAGTGATTTTTCGCGGGTATGGCCCGCTCCCACAGATGATCACCACGCCGTCCTGAGGGAGCAACTGGCCGCTCCCGCCACTTTCCAGTCCGCCTCGATGAATCCGAACGCAGCGACGAAGCCGTCTCTCAGAAACGCTGAGTGACGGTCGCCGTCACTGTCCGCTCCTCGCCCAGATAACACGCCACAGCCGAGTAGCAGGACGCCACGTAGTACTCGTCGGTGAGGTTGCTGGCGGTGAGCTGCAGCGATGTTCCCTTCAAGCCGACCTGGCTCAGGTCATAACCCACCGACGCATCGAACAGCGTATAGGACGGCACGTTGAAATCGTTCAGCTCGCTGCCCTCGCTGTGGCCGACATAGCGCGCACCGGCACCGACGGTCAGCCCGGCCAGTGCGCCATCGCTGAAGCGGTAGTCGGCCCACAGGCTGGCCATTCGCTCGGGCGTCTGCGGCGGCGTATTGCCCTTGGCGTCCACCACGGCGGCACCATCGTTGACGAAGTAGGATTTGCTGTAAGAAACGTCCGCGTAGGTGTAGCTGGCGATCAGTTGCAGGTTGTCGACCGGCTTGAAGCGCGCCTCCAGCTCGACGCCACGTGACCGGATGCCGCCCACGCCCTTGTAGAAGCTGTCGGTGACCAGGCTGTTTTCCTTGGCGTACAGGTTCTCCATTTCCAGGTTGAAGAACGACAGGGTGTACAGATCGTCCGTCCCCGGCGGCTGAAACTTGAGGCCGGCTTCCCACTGCTCGCCGGTGGTCGGGTCGAGGATCTGCGCACCGCTGGAGTAATTGGAGGTCGGGTTGAACGAGGTCGAATAACTGACATAGGGCGAGAGGCCGTTATCGAATGCGTAGAGCACGCCGACGTGGCCGCTGAGCTTCTCCCCCTGGTTATCGTCCTTGCCGCTGATCTCGTCATCGATGGATACGTCGTACCAGTCCTGGCGCAGGCCGAAGGACAGGTTCCAGTTGTCGATCTCGACCAGGTCCTGCAGGTACAGGCCGGTCTGCTTCTGCCGCCGCAGGGCATCGTTGATCGAACGCAGGGCCGTCAGGTCACCGTAATCCTGCACCGGGTCGAACACGTCGATGGGTGCGCCTGCGGTATCGCTCTGGGCGGCGATCTTGTTCTTCGAGTACTGATAATCCAGGCCCAGCACCAGGGTGTGCTGGGCTGCGCCGGTGGCGAAATCGGCCTGCAGCATGTTGTCGACGATCCAGGCGTGCAGCTGCTCCTGGCCGCCACTGTAGCCGCGGCGCAGCTGGTTGCCACTGACGTAACCGGAACCCCAGACCTGGCTGTTCGACACCCGGGCATCCAGATAGCGGAAGTTCTGCCGCGCGCTCCAGGTGTCGTTGAAGCGATGCTCGAGTTCATAACCGAGCATCTGCTGGGTGCGGGTGAACTCGTCGAGCGCCGGGTCGCCCTCGAAGAAGCTGCTCGAGATACGCCGCCCATCACGTTTGTGCACGGTACCGGAGGCCGGCAGGCTGCCGTGATAGCCGCCGTTGGGGTCGTCCTGCAGATAGGCGTAGAGCGTCATGAAGGTGTCGTCACTGAGGTTCAACGCCAGGCTGGGCATCAGCGCATAGCGCGTCTCGGTGACGTGATCGGCCTGGGCATCGGCGTCCTTGGCGAGGCCGACCACCCGGTAGGCGACGTTCTCGCTCAAGGGCCCGGTGACGTCGAAGCCCAAAGACTTGCGGGCGTTGTTGCCATAGGACAGGTCGACCCGGCCGGACTGGGTGAAATCCGGTCGCTTGGTGCTGATGGCCGCCAAGCCGCCCGGGTTGCTGCGCCCGTAGAGCACCGAAGAAGGCCCCTTGAGAATGTCGATGCGCTCGATGAAGTACGGGTCGATCTGCAGGCTGCTGTAGGAGCCGGGATCGCCCATGGACTTGAGGCCATCGATGGTGATGTTGTCCACCGAGCCGTCGTTGATGCCGCGAATCGCCAGGTAGTCGTAACGGTGGGTGTTGCCATAGGGGTTGGTCAGCACGCCCGGGCTGTAGCGCATGGCATCGGCAGCGGTGAGCGCGCCCTGGCGCTCGATCTGCTCGCGGGTGACCACCGATACGCTCTGCGCGGTTTGTGCCAGCGCCTTACTGGTCTTGGTCGATACGCTGCTGTGGGTGGCGTTGTAGCCATCCATGCTGCCCAGCGCATTACCCAGCGCGAAGGCGCGCACATCGGTGCTCTCCAGCTCCAGCGAAGCGCTGCCGGTTGGCGCCGCGGCTTCCAGGGAGTAGCCGCCGCTACCATCGGCGACGACCTGCAGGCCGCTGCCCTGCAGCAGCCGCACGAAGCCCTCGTCGACACCCGCCTCGCCCTGCAGGCCCGGGCTCTGCTTGCCGGCAGTCAGCCGCGCATCGACCGACAGCAGCACGCCCGCCTCCGCCGCGAAACGGCTCAGCGCCGCCGACAGCGGCCCAGCCGGAATCTGGTAGCTGCGCGTCACCTGCTGATGGCTGCCGGCATCGATGGCCTGGGCCTGCACGAACAGCGGCGAACAGGCCGTCAGGGCCAGGGTAGCCAGGCGGATCGAACGGCGCAGAGCAAGGGGCGAAAAGCAGAGCGGTGACGACATGCAGCAGTCCTCGTGACATCGCCCGCGCAGGGTGCGCAAGGGCCGGATGTACTGAGGCCAGGCGAGATCGAAAAAGGGGAACCGCATTCGCAAAAATAATTTCACCGGCAGGCCATCAGCCGGTCAGCGGCTCTACCGTTACCCACCAGGGCAACCGCCGATTGACGCGGATCGGCAGGCTGCCGGCCAGGGCGTCGAGAATGCGCCCGGTGTCGCCCAGCGGATAGGCGCCGACCAGGCGCAGATCGGCCACCCGCGGGTCGCAGCCCAGGTAACCGGGCACGTAGTCGGCCAGTTCGGCAATGAAATCGTCCAGGCGCCGGTCATTGGCCAGCAACACGCCGCGGCTCCAGGCCTGGCGCGCCGGGTCCGCGGGCTCGCTGGCCGAAATGTCGCTGGCGCTGAAGCGCACCTGCTGGCCGGCCTGCAACACCTGGGCGGCGCGTGCGGGCGACGGGTCGATACGCACGGCCCCGGCGAACACGCTGAGCAGGGTGAAACCCTCGCCTTCGCGCACGCTGAACCGGGTGCCGAGAGCCTGCAGCCGCCCGTGCCGGGTATCGAGCAGCAGCGGGCGCGGGTCCTTAGCGGTGTCGAGCAGCACCTCGCCCTGCAGCAGTCGCAACAAGCGGGTCGAGGCGCTGTAATCGATGTCCACGGCGGTGCGACTGCCCAGCCAGAGGTGACTGCCATCGGCCAGGCACAGATCCCGGATTTCCCCGGTGCCGGTACGCTCGCTGGCCAGCCAGGTGCGCCAAGGCCGGCCCTGCCCGGCAGCCGCCAACAATCCTGCGCCACCCAGCACGGCGAACAGTCCGAGCACCTGCCGCCGGCTGCGTGCAGGGCTGCGCAGGGCCTGAGCCGCGGCGCGCCGGCGGGTGTCGGCAGGCAGCCTGGCGAACTGGCTGCTGATCGCCTCGACCCGCTGCCAGGCCGCCGCATGTTCGGGGCGAGCCGCCAGCCATTGCTGCCAGACACGCTGCTGCTGGGCGCTGACTGGCGGATCGGCCAGCACCGCGAACCACTCGGCAGCCTGCTGCAAGGCAGCGTGATCAGGCGCCACGGCTCAACCCTCGGCCAACAGCAGGCACTGCAGCATGGCCTGGGCCATGTACTTCTTGACCATGCGCTCGGACACCTGCAGGCGCGTGGCGATGGCGGCGTAGGTCAGCCCGTCGAGCTGGGAAAGCAGGAACGCCTCGCGCACCTTGGCAGGCAGGCGCAGCAACATGGCATCGATGGCCAGCAGGGTTTCGATGATCAGCTCGGTGGTTTCCGGCGACGGTGCGTGCGGTTCCGGCTGCATCGCCAGGGCTTCGAGGTAGGCGCGCTCGATCGCCTGGCGACGCCAGTGGTTGACCAGCAGCGAATGGGCGATGGTCGACAGATAAGCCCGCGGCTCACGCAGTGACGGCACTTCGCGGTGCTTGGCGAGCAGGCGCACGAAGGTGTCCTGGGCCAGATCCGCGGCGTTTTCCGCGCAGCCCATGCGCTTGCGCAGCCAGCCGTTCAGCCAGCCGCTGTGCTCGAGATACAGCTGCTGCAAGGACTGCTGGGGGGAAACGAACGACATCGAGCACACCATCACCGTGCGGAGATAACGCACGAATGGTAATGCTTCTCAGAAACAAATTACAGGTATTCTTAACTCAGCCAGAGGGCGCCCTGCTATCAATCAGAGGTTGATTGGCCGGCGCCCTGCCAGAGCGTGAGCCAGCGTGCCGCCATCGACCAGCTCCAGCTCGCCACCCAGCGGCATGCCGTGGGCGATGCGCGAGGCGACCATGCCTTTGCCGGCCAGGAGTTGGGCGATGTAATGCGCGGTCGCTTCGCCTTCCACCGTCGGGTTGGTGGCCAGGATCACTTCACTGAACTGCCCCGCCTCGATACGCGCCAGCAGTTCGGGAATGCCGATGGCCTCCGGCCCCAGGCCGTCGAGGGGCGACAGGTGGCCCTTGAGCACGAAGTAACGCCCGCGAAAGCCGGTGTGCTCAACGGCATACACGTCCATCGGCCCCTCCACCACGCAGAGCAGGCTGTCGTCGCGGCGCGGGTCTTCACAAATCTGGCAAAGCTCGCTCTCGCTAAGGCTGCGGCACGACTTGCAGTACCGCACGCCCTCCATCGCCTGGCTCAGTGCCTGGGCCAGCCGCTGAGCACCATTGCGGTCGCGCTCGAGCAGTTGCAGCGCCATGCGCTGGGCGGTCTTCTGGCCGACACCGGGCAGGATGCGCAGCGATTCGATCAGTTGGCGGATCAGGGGGCTGAAGCTCATGGGGCAGTGCTCGAAGAGGGTAAGGCGTGAAGATTTAACAGGCCGTAGGATGGGTGAAACCCATCGACGATTGATGGGTTTCACCCATCCTACGCGGCCCGACGCATCCTACAGGGCGGGCCATACCCATATCGCGGGCATGGCCCACTCCCACATGGAAGCGGCCTTAGAACGGCATTTTGAAGCCGGGCGGCAATTGCATGCCAGAGGTCATGCCGGACATCTTGTCCTGGCTGTTGGCTTCGATCTTGCGTACGGCGTCATTGACGGCGGCGGCGATCAGGTCTTCGAGGATTTCCTTGTCTTCCTGCATCAGGCTGTCGTCGAGGCTGACGCGCTTGACGTCGTGGCGACCGGTCATCACCACGCTGACCAGGCCGGCGCCGGACTGGCCGGTGACCTCGGCGTTGGCCAACTCTTCCTGCATCTTCTGCATCTTTTCCTGCATCTGCTGCGCCTGCTTCATCAGGCCGGCCATGCCACCTTTCATCATGATGTTGTCCTCGGTAGTCAGGGATTAACGACGTTATCGACGGGTTCGATACTGCCCGCACGCACGGAGGCGGCGAACTGGGAAATCATTTGCTGCACCAGCGGATCGTTCTGGATCGACGCCTCGGCTTCACGCTGACGATTGGCGCGCTTGCGGGCGGCGGCCTGGGCCGGGGTTTCCTGCTCGGGCTTGATCAGTTCGATGCTCAGCTGCATCTCGCGGCCATGATAGGCGTTGAGGGCATCGTTCAGTCGGCGCTGCTGGGTCGCGTTGAACAGTGCACTGTGGCCGGGGTCCAGGTGCAAGAGCCACTTGTCCCCTTCGGTGGCGATCAGCGTGCAGTTGGCGGCGATGCTGCCGGTCATGCCGCTCAGGCCGAGCTTGGGGAACAGCTCGAGCCATTCCGCGGCCAGGCCGGTGGCGGGCATCGCGGCAGGCTCTGGCTCAGGCTCGGCCTGGGGCTGATCATCGCCGAGCGCATCGGCGAAATCGTAATCCAGGTTGTCGACGTCCATCGACACGTAGTCGTAGTCGCCGGGTGGCGGCTCGTCATCGCTGTCCGGCGGATTGAGGTCGCTGGTGTCGATCACCGGCACGTCGGCCAGTTCCGGAACGGGCAGCTCGGCGGCAGGTTCGGGCTGCGGCTCGGCTACGGCGGCAGGCTGTTGCGGCGCGCGTGCTGCGGCGACCGGTTCGGGGGACGGCGCAGGTGCATGTTCTGGTGCTGGCGCTTCGCTGACCGGCGCTACGGGGGCCTCGGGCTCGACTGCGGCCGGCATCTCTTCCCATGGCGGCGTGACAATCGGTGCGGCGGCAACAGGTGCAGCCACTGCGGGTGCGACGACCGCAGGCGCAGGCTGCGCAGCAGGCGGCTCGACGGCGGCCGGCGCCGGCTGGCTGGGCACCGCGGGCTGGCTTGGCGTGGCAGGCGCCTGGGGTGCAGCGCTGGCAATGGCTGGCGACGCAGCAGGCGCTGCGTCGGCCACCGGGGTTACCTGGGGATCAACCTTGGCCTGGCTGATCCCCAGTGGCTTTAGCGCCACCTTCGGGGCATCGCCCTCGCCCGCCGGTCTGAATGCCAGCATACGCAACAGCACCATCTCGAAACCGCTGCGCGGATCCGGCGCCAAGGGCAGGTCGCGACGGCCGATCAGGCCCATCTGGTAATAGAACTGCACGTCTTCGGCCGGCAGCGCCTGGGCCAGTTGCAGAACCCGCTCGCGGTCGCCCTGGCCGTTGTCCACCGCATCGGGCAGCGCCTGGGCGATGGCCACGCGGTGCAGCACGTTGAGCATCTCGGCCAGCACGCCACTCCAGTCCGGGCCCTGCTCGGCGAGCTGACGCACCGCTTCGATCAGGCCGCGGGCATCGCCTTCGATCAGCGCATGCAGCACGCCGTACACCTGACCGTGGTCGAGGGTGCCGAGCATGGAGCGCACATCGGCCGCCAGTACCTTGCCCTCGCCAAAGGCGATGGCCTGGTCGGTGAGGCTCATGGCATCGCGCATCGAACCGTCGGCGGCGCGGCCGAGCAGCCAAAGGGCATCGTCCTCGAAAGGAATGTTCTCGGCGCCGAGTACGTGGCTCAGGTGCTCGACCACCCGCTCGGGCGGCATGTTCTTCAAGGAGAACTGCAGGCAGCGCGACAGCACGGTGACCGGCAGCTTCTGCGGGTCGGTGGTGGCGAGCAGGAATTTGACGTGGGGTGGCGGCTCCTCGAGCGTCTTGAGCAACGCGTTGAAGGAGCTGGTGGACAGCATGTGCACTTCGTCGATCAGGTAGACCTTGAAGCGCCCACGGCTGGGCGAGTACTGCACGTTGTCAAGCAGCTCGCGGGTGTCTTCCACCTTGGTGCGGCTGGCGGCGTCCACTTCGATGAGGTCGACGAAACGACCTTCGTCGATCTCCCGGCACACCGAACAGGTGCCGCAGGGCGTGGAGCTGATACCGGTTTCACAGTTCAGGCACTTGGCGATGATGCGCGCGATGGTGGTCTTGCCGACCCCGCGGGTGCCGGTGAACAGATAGGCATGGTGCAGACGCTGGCTGTCGAGTGCGTTGATCAGCGCTTTCAGCACATGGGTCTGCCCGACCATCTCGCGAAACGACCGCGGGCGCCATTTGCGTGCAAGAACCTGATAACTCATTGAAAACCGTCGCCAGAGGAAAGCAAAAGAGCGCTAATGCTAGCTCAAGTCGGCCTATCAGTGCGACGCCGATCAGCGCACAGAAAAAGATCGAATCAGGGCTGGCTAATTTTTATACAGCCGCGTATAGTCCGCCCCGTTCGTACCACGCTGCAAGTCATCCGGCCCCCGGGCCTTCCTGATGGTTTCCTGGCAATCGGCATCCAATCGATGCACGTATCTCTGCCATGACCCCCTCCGCTGACTGATCTGGCCGTCTCGCTCATGCGCTGACCTCGCCAGTCTTCCGAAGTACAGACCCGCTACAGCAAGCCGCTAGAGAACCCTCTGCATTGCCATTGTCGCGTTGAAACCAGGCTCGTCGAAATGCTCGTTTACAGCTCGTGAACGGCGCTTTCTCGCCTGTCTTCGCCTCGCAGTGGCGGCCTCGCTCAGGTTCCCAAATGGCCCGCTGGTCCACCCTAGATAGGTTGAACTTAAAAGCGCGCAGCTCGCTCCGATAACCAATCCCGTTGGCATGAGCCAATGACCGGAGCCCTATTTTTATGGCGCGATCATGCGCCTGCAGTACAGGAACACCCGAATATGAATACAACTCAACAAATCCAGAACGCTATCCATACCCTTTCCAACGCATTCGCCCCGTTGGCCTGCCATATTCTGGCGCCGCGCAAGGGCAGCTTCAGCTTCACCGTGGTTGACCACACCGGTGTGGCTCAGCATACCCAGCGCCTCTACCCCGGCCAGTACGGCGCCGAGACGCTGCCAGGCGTGATCGAGCGTACGCGCCAGGCACTGCGTCGCTGATCACCGAGATAAAAGCGAAAATTTTCGAACATAAGTGAGCGAAAACGCACCCATCGTCGAACTAAATGATTTCCAGCCACTCATAGGGGTTCCTACGTAAAACTGGAGTTCGTCAATGGAAAATGGTCATCGACAGCTTGTCGAGAAGCTATTCGCCCCACTACGTGCCACCTTCAGTCGGCCTCGCCCGGACGGTAGCGTCGTTCTCTCCCTGATCGATGAAGCGGAAACCACCGCCTACAGCCGGGTCTTGCAGAAACTGCAGATCAATGACTCGAACGCTTTCAATCAAAGCCTCGAAGATATCCGCCTGGAGTTGGCCGTCAGAGCCGGCAACATCCCGGCCGAGATGCGCAAAGTGCTCAAGGAGCAGGACAGCATCATCAGCTACCACCACGCCTGATCGCCGTCCCAGCCGAAGCCCCGCTGCCCACAAGACGCGGGGCTTCGTCGTTTCTGTGGTTAGCTTGGCGTGAAGCGGTAATGCCCTGTGATGGGAAAGCGAAACAGGATGGCCTCCTCCCGCGTTCCGGCGCCGATATTGTGCAGGATCAGTGGCTCGCCCGCCGAGGACAGCCGGTCGGACACGATGCCGATGTGGGTCTGGCCGCGGCCCAGATCCCAGGTGACGATATCGCCGGCTCGGTAATCACCGGCTTCGCGACCTATCTGCAGCGCCATGCCCTGACGTTTGAACCAGATCATCAGATTAGGTACGCGGCGGTGGTCGATGTTGCGATCCGGGCGCTTCAGCCCCCACTGCTTGGGGTACGCCGAAAAATTCGCCGCCATGTCCTCGTGTACCGCCTTCTGCAAATCCAAGCCCTGCAGGCGCAGGGCGCGGATCACCACATCGGTGCACACGCCGGTCTGTATCGGCACGTCGCCGCCGGGGTAGGCGATGCGCCGGTAGGCGGGATCGTAGGACAACGTCACACCCACCTGCTCGCGCGCACCGCTCACCAGCGCTGCCGGCTCGATGGCCGCTACCTGCAGGCTCAGCAGGCAGCCCAGCAGCAACAATCCGATTCTCAGCACTTCCTGCCTCCTTATAATCGCGAAACCGTTCGACACGCTCTCTTCTTTATCCGGTAATTTTTTGCGACAGTATGGCTGGGCACGGTTGAAGCCTTATTGGGATGCCCCCATCACTAGATAACGTCGTCAAGCATGGATGCCTTGGACAATGCGCATACCACCTGATGAGGAGACCACCATGAGCAGCACCGACAAGCAGCAGTCACCGCAGTCCGATACGTCATGTGAGCTCGCCCACGGCGCGCTGATCGATCCCAACGGTCGTGAGATTCCGATTACTGAAAGCATGATCCAGCAGGCCTGCAACGAGCTCGACAAGGGCACGGCCGCCGAACGCAAAGACTCGCCTCACTGACCGTTCACCTGCGCATCGTCACTTCAAGCTGATCACGCGCGCACCCAGCGCGCTGATCAGCGCGCTCAGCGGCTCGTCCGAGCCCTCCAGCTGTACGTCCAACCCTTCTATTTCACGCCTCACCGGATAGCGCTTGCGCAGCAGGTCGAAGCCGGCCTTGCGCGCCTGCTCGTCCACCACCAGGCTGCGGCGCAGATCGGCGTCGTCACGACGTGGGTCGTAGATCGCCCGGCATACGGTGGCCAGCGCCCAGGCCGGATCACTGCCGGCGGCGATGCTCAGGCGCTGCAGCCAGCGTCGCGGCGTCAATGACTCCAGAGAAATCATCGCCTCGATGCCCTGGGCGCGGCAGAACGCCTGGTAGATCTGCGCGGTGCCGCGCAGCTTGCCCTCCAGGCTGTAGCCGGCGATGTGCGGCGTGGCGATATGACACAGTGCAGCCAGTTCGAGATCGACCAGCGGCTCGCCCTCCCAGACGTCCAGCACCACATGCAGATCGGCGCGGCGCTGCAGCAACGCACAGAGCGCCGCGGTATCGAGCACCTCACCACGGCTGGCGTTGAGCAACCAAGTGCCCTGGCGCAGTTGTTCCAGCAGCTCGGCGTCCAGCAGATGGCGGGTGGCGAACTCACCATCGCGCGTCAGCGGGGTGTGCAGGCTGATCACGTCGCACTGCTCGATGATGTGTTGAAGGCTCACATAGTCGCCGCCCTCCGCGCGCTGCCGTGGCGGATCACAGACCAGCACACGCCAGCCAAGGCCGCGCAGCACCTTGATCAGCCGCTCACCCACCTGCCCGGCGCCGACCACACCATAGGTGCGCTGCGCCAGTTCGGCACCCAGGCGTTCGCCGAGCACCAATAGGCTGCCCAGCACGTAGTCGACCACCCCACGGGCGTTGCAGCCCGGCGCGCTGCTCCAGGCGATGCCAGCTTCGCTGAAGTAATCGAGATCTAGGTGATCGGTGCCGATAGTGCAGGTGCCGACGAAGCGCACCGGGCTGCCCTGCAGCATCGCGCGGTCGACGCAGGTTACAGAGCGCACCAGCAGCACATCGGCGTTGGCCACCGCCGCGCGGTCGATGGCGCGGCCAGGCAGCCGCTGAATCTCACCGAAACCGGCAAAGAACTCGTCGAGCAGGGGAATGTTTTCGTCAGCAACGATGCGCATGGCAGTTCTCCACAAACCGGCGGGCATTCTACTCGCAAGTGCGGCACTCTGCCTTTCCTGACCGATCCGTCAGCGGGTAAACTGCGCGGTTTTCTCTGCCCTGTGAACCTCGTCATGCCTGCCCACTCCCGCCTGCAGCGGGTGCGCACCGAACTGCGCACGTTGCTCGCTCTTGCCCTGCCGATCATCGTCGCGCAACTGGCCTACACCTCGATCGGCTTCGTCGATACCGTGATGTCCGGGCGTTTCAGTGCCCGCGACCTGGCCGCCGTGGCCCTGGGCAACTCGATCTGGGTGCCGGTGTTCCTGCTAATGACCGGCATTCTGCTGGCCACCACGCCGAAGGTGGCGCAGCGTTTCGGTGCCGGGCAACTCGACGAAATCGGCCCACTGGTACGCCAGGCGCTCTGGTTGGCGCTGGCGGTCGGCAGTATGGCGGGCGTTTTGTTGTGGAACGCGGAGTTCGCCCTGTGCGTGATGAAAGTCGATGAAGACCTGATCGAGCCCGCCATGGGCTACCTGCACGGCGTGGCCTTCGGTTTCCCCTGCGTGGCGCTGTATCACGTGTTGCGCTGTTACAGCGACGGCATGGGTCGCACACGACCGAGCATGGTGATCGGCCTGCTCGGCCTGCTGCTGAACATCCCCCTCAATTACGTGCTGATCTACGGCAAGCTCGGCATCCCGCCGCTTGGCAGCGTGGGCTGCGGCTGGGCGACGGCAGGCGTGATGGCCTTCATGCTGCTGGCGATGATCGTCTGGGTTCGGCGCGCCTCGGCCTATCGGCAAACCACGCCACTGCGCCGCTTCGAGCCACCACGCTGGGCGCCGATCAAGCGCTTGCTGGGTATCGGCATGCCCATTGGCATTTCGGTATTTGCCGAGGCCAGCATCTTTTCGGTGATCGCGCTGCTGATCGGCGGCCTGGGCGCTACCGTGGTGGCCGGCCACCAGATCGCCCTGAACTTCGCGTCGCTGGTGTTCATGATCCCCTACTCCATCGGCATGGCCGCCACCGTTCGCATCGGCCAGGCACTGGGCCGCGGCGCCCCGCGTGACGCACGCTTCGCCGCCGGCGTGAGCATGGTCACCGCCCTTGCGTACGCCTGTGTATCGGCGAGCTGCATGTTGTTGCTGCGCGAGGACATTGCCGCGATCTACACGCCGGCACCCGAGGTCATCGCCCTGGCGGCGAGCCTGATCGTCTATGCCGCGCTGTTCCAGTTCTCCGACGCCATCCAGGTCACGGCCGCAGGTGCATTGCGTGGCTATCAGGACACCCGGGCGACCATGATCATGACGCTGTTCGCCTATTGGGGTATCGGCCTGCCGGTCGGCTATGTGCTCGGCCTGACCGACCTGTTCGGCCCAGCCAGCGGCCCGGCAGGACTCTGGGAAGGACTGATCGTCGGCCTGACCTGCGCCGCGTTGATGCTCACCTTGCGGCTGAAAACAAGCGCCAGGCGGAGGATTCGGCTGCAGCCGGTTGCAGCTACTTCGGCTTAATGCAGTGATTTTCTGGGTATCGCTGCGCTCACATTAGTAAGCAATAGACAGCGATCCCTTGTGGGAGCGGGCCATGCCCGCGAATGGCAGGTGTGGGCTACGCGCCAGCTCTGGTTTCCTCAAAAGCAGGTCGCCCTATAGCTCAGGTCACCCGATCAAGCCGGACTTCGTCGCGTCCCATCTAATCGAATCGCGGGCATGGCCCGCTCCCACAGGTAGGGTGTCGATGACTGCTATTTGCGAACTGCTCAATCGATCTTCTTGCGAATCCAGTACAGATAAGTCTCGGCATCCTGCGCCTGCTCCACCAGCTCGTGGCCGAGAAACACGCAGAACTTGGGAATGTCGCGCTGGGTCGAGGGGTCGGTGGCGATGATCTTGAGCAGGCCGCCGGCCGGCAGGTCGCGCACCTTGTTGTGCAGCATCATCACCGGTTCGGGGCAGAACAGGCCGGTGGCGTCGAGGGTGTCGTCAGGGGTTGCATCGAGCATCACGGGCTCCGCTTGATCATTCTTGCTGCATTCGGGAAGTGGCTGCCGGCACGGGCAGCTCACCGTTCAAATTCGCTCTATTTGCTCAGCCGGCGCAGGTGGCAGGTCACTTCCTCGCGGTCGTGATACAGCTGCTTGCAGGCGATGCTCGCCTTGACCTTGCGCGCGGCCAGGCCTTCGGCAATGCGTTCGAGCAGGCGCTGCACCTCGGCGTAGCGCTGCTTCATCGGCAACTTGAGGTTGACCACCGCCTCGCGGCAATGGCCCTCGCCGATCCAAGTTTCCAGCAGCGCGGCGCTGCGTGCGGGCTTCTCGACGATGTCGCAGACCATCCAGTCCACCGGCTGCTTGGGCTTCCAGGTGAAGCCGTCGACCATCAGGTGCTTGACCAGGCCGGTGTCCATCAGGCTTTCGGCCATCGGGCCGTTGTCGATGGCGGTCACCAACATGCCGCGGCGTACCAGCTGATAGGTCCAGCCACCCGGTGCGGCGCCCAGGTCGACACCGGTCATCTCGTCCGACAGGCGCTCATCCCACTGCTCACGCGGAATGAAGGTGTGCCAGGCCTCTTCGAGTTTCAGGGTCGAGCGGCTGGGCGCCTCGCGGGGGAACTTGAGGCGCGGAATGCCCATGGGCCAGATCGCCGAGTTGTTTGGCGCGGCTATGCCGAGAAATACCTCGCGGCCACTCTTGAAGGTCAGCAGCAGGCGCGGCGCACGGGCGTTCTCCGTCAGCTTGCCGGCGCCGCTCAGGGCCTTGCGCAGCGGGCCTTCGAACTTCTTGCAGAAGCCGGACAGCGCCTTGCCGTCGTTGGTGTCGAACACTTCCAGCCACAGGCTGCCGAAAACCGGCAGCGGCGCCAGGTGCTCGAGCAACACGCTGATGCGATCCTTTTCGGGCAGCTCGATGAAGCTGCCGCGCGCCCACTGGCGGATGAAGATCAACTGGCTGAAGCGCAGCCCGGCCATCAGCCGCTCGGCGCCCGCCTCGTCACTGCAGATGAATTCGGCGCAGGCGGTGTCCGGCTTGGCCTTGGCGTAGCCGGGCACGTCGAGACGCGCAGCATGCTCGGATATCTCCGAACACACCTCGTTCTCGAATCCGGGGCGGCAGTGCAGTAACAAAGTCTTCATTTAAGCATCTCCATAGGCCGCGCATGATAGCGAAAACTGGAACCCAGGGCCTCTGCTCCCTGTCCAGAGAACAGCATCCCGGCATCGCCGGCTGCGCCTGCGGGCTATGCTCGACAGGCGCACGATCAGGCGACGGCTCACCGCAAGCCGCACGAGCCTGGCCAAGGGAATCATCGCGCAGGGCCACAGAGCCCCTGCCAAACCAGAACGGCTTGTACCGTGCAAGCCACAAGGAGATGCACGATGTCCTCCATCGATAGCCTGAACTGCCGCCGCACCCTCGACGTGGACGGTAAATCCTACGATTACTTCAGCCTGCCGGACGCCGCCAAACAGCTGGGCGACATCGACAAGCTGCCGGTTTCGCTCAAGGTACTGCTGGAAAACCTGCTGCGCTGGCAGGACGACAAGACCGTCACCCAGGATGACCTGCAAGCCATCAGCGACTGGCTGCACAAGCGCAGCTCCGACCGCGAAATCCAGTACCGCCCTGCCCGCGTATTGATGCAGGACTTCACCGGCGTACCCGCCGTGGTCGATCTGGCCGCCATGCGCGACGCCATGGCCAAGGCTGGCGGCGACCCACAGAAGATCAACCCGCTGTCGCCGGTTGACCTAGTGATCGACCACTCGGTGATGGTCGACAAGTTCGCCAGCCCCGAGGCCTTTGGCGAGAACGTCGAGATCGAGATGCAGCGCAACGGCGAGCGCTACGCGTTCCTGCGCTGGGGCCAGAGCGCCTTCGACAACTTCAGCGTGGTGCCGCCGGGCACCGGCATCTGCCACCAGGTCAATCTGGAATACTTGGGCCGCACCGTGTGGACCAAGGACGAAGACGGCGTGACCTACGCCTACCCCGACACTCTGGTCGGCACCGACTCGCACACCACCATGATCAACGGCCTCGGCGTGCTGGGCTGGGGCGTCGGCGGTATCGAGGCGGAAGCGGCGATGCTCGGCCAACCGGTATCGATGCTGATTCCCGAAGTGATTGGCTTCAAGCTGACCGGCAAGCTCAAGGAAGGCATCACCGCTACCGACCTGGTGCTGACCGTCACCCAGATGCTGCGCAAGAAAGGTGTAGTCGGCAAATTCGTCGAATTCTATGGCGACGGCCTGGCCGAGTTGCCCCTCGCCGATCGCGCCACCATCGCCAACATGGCGCCGGAATACGGTGCCACCTGCGGGTTCTTCCCGGTCGACGACATCACCCTGGATTACCTGCGCCTGTCCGGCCGCCCGGATGAAACCATCAAGCTGGTCGAGGCTTATTCGAAAGCTCAGGGCATGTGGCGCCAGGCCGGCAGCGAGCCGGTGTTCACCGATACGCTGGAGCTGGACATGGGCCAGGTCGAAGCCAGCCTGGCCGGCCCCAAACGCCCGCAGGATCGCGTTGCCCTGCCCCAGGTCGGCCAGGCCTTCGAAGACTTCCTCGGCCTGCAACTCAAGCCGCCGCGTAAAGAGGAAGGTCGCCTGGAAAGCGAAGGCGGCGGTGGCGTGGCCGTCGGCAACGCCGCGCAGAACGAGATCCACTACGAGATGGACGGCCAGCGACACCCGCTGAGCGACGGCGCCGTGGTGATCGCGGCGATCACCTCCTGCACCAATACCTCCAACCCGAGCGTGATGATGGCCGCCGGCCTCCTGGCCAAGAAGGCCGTGGAGAAAGGCCTCCAGCGCAAGCCCTGGGTCAAGAGCTCGCTGGCGCCGGGCTCCAAGGTGGTGACCGAGTATTTCGCCGCCGCCGGGCTCACCGAATACCTCGACAAGCTCGGCTTCGACCTGGTCGGCTACGGCTGCACCACCTGCATCGGCAACTCCGGCCCGCTGCCGGACCCGATCGAGAAGGCCATTCAGGAACATGACCTGACCGTCGCCTCAGTGCTCTCCGGCAACCGCAACTTCGAAGGCCGCGTGCACCCGCTGGTGAAAACCAACTGGCTCGCCTCGCCACCCCTGGTGGTCGCCTATGCCCTGGCCGGCAGCGTGCGCGTGAATATCGCCGAGGAGCCGCTGGGTGAAGACCGCGACGGCAACCCGGTGTACCTGCGCGACATCTGGCCCAGCCAGAAGGAAATTGCCGAGGCCGTACAGAAGGTCGACACCGCCATGTTCCGCAAGGAATACGCCGAAGTGTTCGAAGGCGACGAGCAGTGGCAGGCCATCCAGGTGCCGGAAGCCGACACCTACACCTGGCAGAACGACTCCACCTACATCCAGCACCCGCCGTTCTTCGAGGCCATCGACCAGGCGCCGCCGGCGATCACCGACATTGCCGATGCGCGCATCCTGGCGCTGCTCGGCGACTCGGTGACCACCGACCACATCTCCCCGGCCGGCAACATCAAGGCCGACAGCCCGGCCGGTCGCTACCTGCGCGAACAAGGCGTCGAGCCGCGCGACTTCAACTCCTACGGCTCGCGCCGCGGCAACCATGAAGTGATGATGCGCGGCACCTTCGCCAACATCCGTATCCGCAACGAGATGCTCGACGGCGAGGAAGGCGGCATCACCCTGCACGTGCCGAGCGGCGAGAAACTGGCGATCTACGATGCCTCCATGCGCTACCAGCAGGAAGGCACACCGCTGGTGGTGATCGCCGGCAAGGAATACGGCACCGGCTCCAGCCGCGACTGGGCGGCCAAGGGCACCAACCTGCTGGGCGTCAAAGCGGTGATCGCCGAGAGCTTCGAGCGTATCCACCGTTCCAACCTGGTGGGCATGGGCGTGCTGCCTCTGCAGTTCACCGGCGGCGCGGATCGCAAGAGCCTGGGCCTGACCGGCAAGGAAACCCTGGCGATCAAAGGCCTGGACGGCGTCGAGGTGCGCCCGCACATGCCGCTGACCCTGGAAATCACCCGTGAGGACGGCAAACTGGAAAGCGTCGAGCTGCTGTGCCGCATTGACACCCTCAACGAGGTCGAGTACTTCAAGGCCGGCGGCATCCTGCACTACGTGCTGCGTCAGCTGATCGCCGGTTGACGATCACCCGCGCAGCGTCGCTGCGCGGGACTTTCCATAACCCGGGTCGAGCCCAGCGACACCCGGGTTTCTTTTGCTCGCTCGAACGTGCCCGCCCACCCTCGACCAATGGACCGTCGTTTTACCGGCGTCAAAACGTTCCACGCCTTGAAAGTTGGGTACACTGCAGGCCTGCCACGCGTAAGCGATAACCATAAAAGCGTTGCCTGTAGGATCGGCCTTTTTAGCCCACATGTGGGCCAGGCCCATAGTTGTAGTCTGTAGGCAGTTGTATTCCTTCACCCGCCTGCCCTACTTCCTCCCAGGCATCGCACTGACATCAGGGTAGATGCCATGCGTAACAACCAGCCCATCACCGGTAACGAGCGGACTTTCCCGGCGCAACAGCGCCTGATCTCGACCACCGACCTCAAGGGCCAGATCACCTACTGCAACGATGCCTTCATCGAGATCAGCGGCTTCTCCCGCGACGAACTGATTCGCGCGCCGCACAACCTGGTGCGCCATCCCGACGTGCCGCCGGCCGTGTTCGCCCATATGTGGGAAACCCTGAAAGCCGGCCGGCCATGGATGGGCATCGTCAAGAACCGCTGCAAGAACGGCGACCACTACTGGGTCAACGCCTACGTGGTGCCGGTGCTGGATGACGGCAAGGTCACCGGCTACGAGTCGGTGCGCAGCAAGCCCACCGCCGAGCAGGTGCAACGTGCCCAGGCGCTCTACTCGCGCATCAATGCCGGTAAGGCAGCGATCCCCAGCCGCGACCGCTGGCTGCCGGTTCTGCAGAACTGGCTGCCGTTCATTCTGGTCAGCCAGGTCGGCTTTCTGGTCGGTGCCTGGCTGGACAGCACCTGGGGCTTCGTCGCCGCCGCGGCGTTGTCGATTCCTCTCGGCCTGCTCGGCCTGGCCTGGCAGAGCCGCGGCATCAAGCGCCTGCTGCAACTGGCCGAACAGAGCACCTCCGACCCGCTGATCGCGCAGATGTACACCGACAACGGCGGCGTCGAAGGCCGTCTGGAACTGTCCATCCTCAGCCAGGAAGCGCGCCTGAAAACCTGTCTCACCCGCCTGCAGGACAGCGCCGAGAACCTCGCCAAACAGGCGGCCCAGGCCGACGTGCTGGCCCATAACAGCTCCACCGGTCTGCAGCGCCAACGCGAGGAAACCGACCAGGTCGCCACTGCCGTCAACGAAATGGCCGCCACCACCCTGGAAGTGGCCAACAACGTGGCACGCACCGCCATCGCCACCCAGGAAGCCAACCGGCTTACTCAGGAGGGCCGCACCATCGCCAGCGAAACCCGCGAAGCGATCCAGCGCCTGTCCCTGTCGGTGGGCGAAACCGGCGAAACCGTCACCCGCCTCGCCCAGGACAGCAACGAGATTGGTGGCGTGGTCGACGTGATCAAGGGCATCGCCGACCAGACCAACCTGTTGGCCCTCAACGCCGCCATCGAAGCCGCCCGCGCCGGCGAAATGGGCCGCGGCTTCGCCGTGGTCGCCGACGAAGTTCGCTCCCTGGCGCAACGCACCGCCGAATCCACCGGCCAGATCCACGCCCTGATCGCCAAACTGCAACGCACCGCCGACGAAGCCGTGCTGACCATGGACATCGGCCGCAAACAGGCCGACGAAGGCGTCGAACGCGTGCAACAGGCCGATCAGGCCCTGGCCGGCATCAGCGACGCAGTGGCCAATATCAACGAAATGGCCGACCAGATCGCCGCCGCCGCCGAAGAACAAAGCGCCGTGGCGGACGAAATCAGCCGCAATATCACCACCATCGCTCAACTGTCCGACCAGACGGCCGGTGAGGCACAGAGTACGGCGTTGTTGAGTGAGGAGCTGACCAGTACGGCGCAGGGGCAGTATTCGTTGGTGGCACGGTTTAATCGGTAGGCAGTTGAGGCGCAGCGTAAAGTTGCGACTTTTCGCTGGCATTAGGTTCAGGGATGACGTCAGACTCGGCACCTATCAACGTATCGAAAGCGTGGTGTATAACTCGCCAAGCACTCCGGCACCTCGCCGTGTGCCGCGAGCTAGCCGGCTCAGCAAAAAGGGCATGGGATGTTATACACCACGCCCCGTCCTGTGAGTTATGCACCACTCGGTGCCTATTTAGTAGGCGGAAGAAGTTCCATGTCAGAAAAACAAGTTCTTATCAACAATCTCTTGTCATTGAGTCGTCGTGAACTGGCAAAGGTTATGCATGAGTTCTCCGAAAGAAACAGAATCCGTGAAAATTATCAAGATGGTGACTTTTATGAATACTCTCTAGTGCTGGCCGAGGTATCGTGGGGTTGCGATGCTGGAGTAAACGACTCCGAACCAACAATTACATTCATTGGCAAAGAGCACTCCTCGGCAAGTCATGTGAACTGGGGAGACAGCTACAGCCAAGAAGGAAAGTGCACATATTGCAATTCTATAATTTCGTGTATCGCCAAGACCGCAGTGTGTCCAGTCTGCGACTCAACTGTTTCATGCACCTAATATATAGCACGCTTAAATACGGGATCCAACCGTTCGCTTTGCTCACTTGAACGCGCTAAAGCCCGCACCTTAACCAACCGCTATACGAGGTATCTTTTGGAGAGGAAAATAGTCGCCATTGAGCCTGGCGTAGGCGCCGGCCCGATAATACTCGGCAATAATCGAGAATCCATTCAGAACGCCTATAAGTATATTTACTCAAGCTTCTTTAAAAGTAGCGACTCTAAATTTCGATCAGATCATTGCAAAATTGCGGGTTTCATCGCGCACTATGACCTAGCTGGAGATACCAATTATATTGAAATCTTCAACGAAGAGAACCAAGAGGTTGACTACGCAATTTACGGGACAAGAACAAAGGGTATAACACTAGGTAAACTGAAGAAAATTCTTACTTTGAGAAACATCCATTTCGAAGTCAACGAATACGGTATAGAAGCCGAAAGCATTGGCCTTTCTACATTCAATCACGACCTGCAATCAGACGAAGACGTAATTGAAAGCTTCGGAATTTTCAAATCGGCGCAAAGAGCATGACAATGCGCTGGAGGCCGCTCATCACAATCGCCACAAAAAGGGGAAAGATTTATTTATTGAATCACTGGAATGGGCCGCCCCTTGTGCACTTTAACTAGCCAAGGAAGAATATGACCGATCTTGAATTAGTAGCCGCTCTCAAGGCCCTTCCAGATGAAGATTTGGCGTTGGTACTTGGAATGGTGCTTCCTGAACGCAACCCGTTCGCCAAAGAGCCCGAAGTGGTCATCTCCAGAATGTTTCTTGGTATATATACCGAATATACGGACGAGCGTTCAATTAGCATCATTGCTTACCCCAAAGATGGTGAGCAAGGGCCTTACTGGGGGTTCTGCCAATCTGCTGACTCACCAATTTCAGGCATAAGTTTCGTCTCATCCAAGAAAGAAGCGATATCCCCCCTGAATGGAACAACAATTAGTCTTACCTAACAAGTAGGATGGATGAGGCATCGGTCAAGGGCCCCATTCCCCTACGAAGCTAAGGTAATTTACGCCTAACGATGTTTATGGACTCTCCTCTTCAAACAGCGCCCAAGGTCAACTCAATGCTCATCCACAACACCCTCCACTACAAAGCCTGGGCAGACCGTCGAACACTGGACGCAGTCGCTCAGCTCGATCCATTGGCGCAGCACGAGGCCTTGGCCTTTGCTCGGCAGCAGCTCAACCATATGGTTCGCGTTGAGGAGTTGTTTCGTGCGCGTCTGCTTGGAGAGCCGGCGCCGCATGACAGTACCAACACCGATACCCTGCCCCAGCTCGATGAGCTCGACCGCCGACTGACGGCGGCCAATCAGTGGTTGGCCGCGTACCTCCGTGGCCTCGAGCCCGAGCAGCTTCAGGAGCCTATTCGTTTCGTTTTCGTGGATGGCAAGCAGGGCATGCTGAGCCGTGAAGAAGCGATCTTTCACTTGGTCAACCATGGCACTTATCATCGCGGCGCCATCGGTCATGCTCTTGACCGGGCTGACGGCAACCGGCCCGCCGATACCTACACGGTGTTTATTCATGGAGCAGAGCCTGAGCGTCGAAACGCCTGAGGCATACTCCCGTTCGATACAGACTCACCACCCGGCGCACCATGACCAATCCGCAAAGCCAGCTGAATGAACTGATCGCTCACCTTGAGGCGCTCACCGATATTCTCGCCCTCGACCCAGATAGCCACTGGGGCACGCATTTCCGCAATTGCCTGACGACTGCCAGAGCGCTGGCGGGCAGCAGTCACGATGGGGATGAACTGACGGGCCTGGCGTGTTCGGTGATGTCCGTTTACGGCGGCATGGGCAGCTTCAACGATTACGCGCCGTGGCAGAATGGCCGCTTCATTGCCGGCATGGAGTCGCTGGATGAGGCGTCTAACCGCGTCTATATGGCGGCTCGGGCGATAAGGCTGCGCAACGCCACAGATGTAGACTGAAGTCCCGCATACACCACAGCAGAGGCCACCTGAATCGATGTCCAACACCAGCCTATCCGAACTCTTCCAGACCGAGCCCATCACTTGGGGCTGCCGGGGTGATCCCTACCTGTGGCAGGAAATGAGCGAGGCACTGGCTGCGCTGACGCTTCCGCCAAGCGAGGCGCAACTGGCCGAAATCCTTGAGGCGACCTTCGAACGCCTGGTTGGCTTGCCGATAACCGCGCAAGAGTCGTCGGTGTTCGTTGAGCGGCACGCCCATGGCGGCATGTCGTCGGGGCATATCAGCCTGAAGTTCTGGCGCGAGACGGCGTTGCCATTGTTGTTGGCGCGCTACCATGCAGCTCTTATCGACAGCGACGCCGGCTGATTCGCCTCGGCACCTCTTTTCAGCGGTAATCAGCTGGCAGCCGTTCACCGCAGGCGGCGTATCATGCCTAGCAAAGGACTCATCGAATGACCGAAACCGCCTACTCCCTCGTGCGCGCCACTCCGTCGGTGGAAACCTATCGCCATCTGCGCACTGCAGCCGGGCTGAGCGGCAAAACCGTCGAGGCGGCGAGCCGCGGCCTACCCAACAGTCTGTTCGCCGTGCAGGTGCTCTGCGCCGGCGAGCCGGTGGGCATGGGCCGGGTGATCGGCGATGGCGGCGCTTTCTATCAGGTGGTGGACATCGCCGTGCTGCCGGAGCATCAGGGCCGTGGCCTGGGCAAGATGATCATGGCGGCGATCGGCGATTACATCGCCCGCGAGGTGCCGGAGTCGGGCTACGTCAGCCTTATCGCCGACGGCGAAGCGTACCGCCTGTACCAGCAGTTCGGCTTTGCACTTACAGCGCCGGCAAGCCAAGGCATGGCCCTGAAGAAAACCGCAGGCTGAAGCGCCCGACACTTACCACAGGTACCCAGATGAATCGCCGCAAGAAGATCAAACAGTTGCTGGAGGCCCACGCCAAGAAGGCCAATGCCAAGCTGGCGCCCAAGAGCAACAAGCCCAGATACATCAGCAAGGCGGACCGGGCGAAGCTGGAAGCCGAGGCGACTGAAAGCCCGAGCAGCACCGCCGAGTAACGCAAACTGCTTCATTAGTTTTCCATCAGGCATATGGCGTTGTAACTGGAGCCACACTGGCAATGGCTACCCACTAACAAGGACGCCCTGCCATGAGCCAGAACGCTTACAACCGCCTGCGCAGCCAGGTGGATTTTCTGGAATCACTGCTCGCCGTGCTGGTGATCGCCCTGTTCGTGCTGGCGATCTCCGGCGCTCCGGATTTCGCGGTGATGACCTTGGCCGTGGTCATCAGCGGTGGCCTGCTCAATCTGTATCGCCAGCATCAGCTGCTGGAGCGTTACAGCTGCCCCAACTGCCGCAATACGCCCCACAACAAGATCGACGAACGCGCCGGCGACTACCATGACCCGGCGACTGCGAACTGCCTGCATTGTGGGGAGCGGTTGACGGACTAAGCGCCTGAACCCTCAAGGCGCCGACCGCGGCCCGGCGCAACGGCTCTTGTTCCACTCGTCCGCCAACACGCTTGGCGCCACGCCCTGGCCGAGAATGGCGACAAAGCCCATGGGCGCCGTGCGCTTTCCGTCTTTACCGATATAACTGAATCGGCCGCAGGTGCCGTGATGGTCACTGAGGATCAGTGTTGCGGGGTCGGCGCCGGCGCCGCGCACGTAGTCCTTCATCATCTCGATGGATGCTGGATTCGCCGGCACGCCCGCCAGGTACCACTTGCTCTTGCCCAGCAGCATGATCAGGCACAGCAGGACGGCCGCCCATAGCGCCAGGCGTTTGAAGCGCTTGGCGCTTCGGTGAATCTGCAGCACGTCGCGGTAATGCATCCCTGATTTCCTGCCTCCCAATCCCAACTGCCGATGTTAACCAGCGAGATGCATCAGGGCTGCGACGCAGGCCTGCTTTCAGCGCTTCTTGGCGTGTTCGCGCAGAAAGCCCACCACCGCATCCGCCGCCGACTCCAGATGCTGCTCGTGGCTGTAGCCGGACACCTTCAGCGGTTTGAGGTCGTGGTCGCCCGCCGTCAGCCAGCACAGTTCGATTGCCGCCGAGAGTTGGTAACCGGCCACGGTGTGGAGGTCGCCCATGGCGTCGCGTTCGCCCTGCACGATCAGGGTCGGCGTTTTCAGGTCGGCCAGGTGCGCGGTGCGCGGTTTGTCGGCCTTGCCGATGGCGTGGAAGGGGTAGCCCAGGCAAACCAGGCCGTCAGCATCCAGTTCGTCGGCCAGCAGACTGGCCATGCGCCCGCCCATGGATTTGCCGCCGATGGCCAACGGCCCCGTGACCTGGTGTCGCACGGCGGCGTATACGGCTCGCCAGCAGTCGAGCAGTTTCGCCTGGGGGTTGGGTGGGCGTTTCTTGCCGTCCTGGCGGCGCGCGGCCATGTAGTCGAACTCGAAGCGCACCACCGTCAGCCCGCGGGCGGCGAGCTTGCCTGCCATCAGGTTCATGAAGTCGCTGTCCATCGGCGCGCCGGCGCCGTGGGCAAGGATCAGCGTGGCCTGGCTGGCGCCCGTCGGCCGATCCCAGAGCAGCGCTGGCGCTGGGCTTTCCTGTGCCTGTTGACCGGCGTCAATACCGCTTCGCTGCCCTTCTCGCATGCTTGCCTCGCTCATAAAAAAGCCCTTTTTCGTGTACGGATTTGTCCGTGCGCGGGGGCTGCAGATGATCTGCCCATAACCGTGGATGGAAACCCAGACATGAACACAACAACCAGTTCCGCCTATAACTACAAGGTGGTTCGCCAATTCGCCATCATGACGGTGGTGTGGGGCATAGTCGGGATGGGGCTCGGCGTGCTTATCGCAGCGCAGCTCGCCTGGCCGTGGCTCAACTTCGACCTGCCGTGGACCAGTTTCGGTCGCCTGCGGCCCCTGCACACCAACGCAGTGATCTTCGCCTTCGGCGGCTGCGCCCTGTTCGCCACCAGCTACTATGCCGTACAGCGCACCTCCCAGGCCACGCTGTTCGCACCGAAGCTGGCGGCCTTCACCTTCTGGGGCTGGCAACTGGTGATCCTGCTGGCAGCCATCAGCCTGCCGCTGGGCTACACCAGTTCCAAGGAATACGCCGAGCTGGAATGGCCGATCGACATTCTGATCACCGTCGTCTGGGTCAGCTACGCGATCGTGTTCTTCGGCACCATCATCAAGCGCAACGTCAGCCACATCTATGTGGGCAACTGGTTCTTCGGCGGGTTCATCGTCACCGTGGCGCTGCTGCACGTGGTCAACAACCTGGAAGTACCGGTCACCCTGACCAAGTCCTACTCGCTGTACGCCGGTGCCACCGACGCGATGATCCAGTGGTGGTACGGCCACAACGCGGTGGGCTTCTTCCTGACCGCGGGCTTCCTGGGGATGATGTACTACTTCGTGCCCAAGCAGGCCGGGCGTCCGGTGTATTCCTATCGTCTGTCGATCGTGCACTTCTGGGCGCTGATCACCCTGTACATCTGGGCCGGCCCGCACCACCTGCACTACACCGCCCTGCCGGACTGGGCGCAGTCGCTCGGCATGGTCATGTCCCTGGTGCTGCTGGCACCGAGTTGGGGCGGCATGATCAACGGCATGATGACCCTGTCGGGCGCCTGGCATAAGTTGCGCACCGACCCGATCCTGCGCTTTCTGGTCGTATCCCTGGCGTTCTACGGCATGTCGACCTTCGAAGGCCCGATGATGGCCATCAAGACCGTCAACGCCCTCTCCCACTACACCGACTGGACCATCGGCCACGTGCACGCAGGCGCCCTGGGCTGGGTCGCCATGGTGTCGATCGGCTCGCTGTATCACCTGATTCCCAAAGTGTTCGGCCGCGAGCAGATGCACAGCATCGGCCTGATCAACGCGCACTTCTGGCTCGCCACCATCGGCACCGTGCTGTACATCGCCTCGATGTGGGTCAACGGCATCGCCCAGGGCCTGATGTGGCGCGCGGTGAACAGCGACGGCACGCTCACCTACTCCTTTGTCGAGGCGCTGGAAGCCAGCCACCCCGGCTTCGTGGTGCGGGTGATCGGCGGCGCGATCTTCTTCACCGGCATGTTGCTAATGGCCTGGAACACCTGGCAGACCGTGCGTGCCAGCAAGCCGGAAGAACTCGAAGCCGCTGCGCTTTATTCGGTTGAGGGAGCCCACTGATGAAACACGAAATCGTCGAAAAGAACGTCGGCCTGATGGCCCTGCTGATGGTGTTCGCCGTCAGCATCGGCGGGCTGACGCAGATCGTCCCGCTGTTCTTCCAGGACGTGGTCAACGAGCCGGTCGCCGGCATGAAGCCCTACACCGCTCTGCAGCTCGAAGGCCGCGACGTGTACATCAAGGAAGGCTGTGTGGGCTGCCACTCGCAGATGATCCGCCCGTTCCGCGCCGAGACCGAGCGCTACGGCCACTACTCGGTAGCCGGTGAAAGCGTATGGGATCACCCCTTCCTGTGGGGCTCCAAGCGCACCGGGCCGGACCTGGCCAGGGTCGGCGGCCGTTACTCGGACGAGTGGCACCGCGCGCACCTCTACAACCCGCGCAACGTGGTGCCGGAGTCGAAGATGCCGTCCTACCCCTGGCTGGTCGAGAACGTGCTCGACGGCAAGGACACCCCCGCCAAGCTCAAGGCCATGCAATTTCTCGGCGTGCCCTACACGGATGACGACATCGCCGGCGCCAGCGCTGCGGTGAAAGGCAAGACCGAGATGGACGCCTTGGTCGCCTACCTGCAAGTGCTCGGCACTGCGCTGAAGAACAAGAGGTGATCCCATGCTTACCGACCTGATCGACATCGGCATGGTGCGCGGCATCGGTACCGCCCTGGTACTGATCGCCTTCACCTGCGTGACGCTGTGGGCCTACAGCGGCAAGCGCGCCAAGGCCTTCGAGGATGCGGCGAACCTGCCCTTCGCCGATGAACCCAACAAAGCAGCAGTAAGGAAAGACACCCCATGAGCACTTTCTGGAGCTGGTACATCACGCTGCTGACCCTCGGCAGCCTGGTCGCGTTGTTCTGGCTGCTGTTCGCCACACGCAAAGGGGAACGCAAGAACACCACCGACCAGACCATGGGCCATTCCTTCGATGGCATCGAGGAGTACGACAACCCGCTGCCACGCTGGTGGTTCATGCTGTTCCTCGGCACGCTGATCTTCGCCGTGGGTTACCTGGCGCTGTATCCAGGCCTGGGCAACTTCAAGGGCCTGCTACCCGGCTATGAAGACGGCTGGACGCAAGTCGCCCAGTGGGAGCGCGAAGTGGCCAAGGCCGATGCCCAGTACGGGCCGATCTTCGCCAAGTACTCGGCCATGCCGCTGGAACAGGTGGCCCAGGACGAGCAGGCGCTGAAGATGGGCGGCCGGCTGTTCGCCACCTACTGCTCGATCTGCCACGGCTCGGACGCCAAGGGCGCGGTGGGCTTTCCCAACCTGACCGACGAAAACTGGCGCTGGGGCGGCGACGCCGAAACCATCAAGACCACCATCCTCAACGGGCGCATCGGCGTGATGCCGGCCTGGGGCCAGGTGCTCGGTGATGACGGCGTGCGCAACGTCGCCGGCTACGTGCGCCACGAATTGGCTGGCCTGCCGCTGGCCGATGGCAGCAACATCGACCTGGAACAGGGCAAGCAGCTGTTCTCCACCACCTGCGTGGCCTGCCACGGCCCGGCAGGCACCGGCACGGCCGCCATGGGCGCGCCGGACCTGACCCACTCGGGTGGCTGGATCTACGGCTCGAGCCTGGCGCAACTGCAGCAAACCATCCGCTACGGCCGCAACGGCCAGATGCCCGCGCAGGAGCACTACCTGGGCAACGACAAGGTTCATCTGCTGGCGGCTTATGTGCTGAGTTTGAGTCGCAAACCACAACCTGGCGAATGATGCCCACGTGTAGGAGCGACCGGGCGAAGATCGGCTTTAGCCGCGAGCTCTTTAGTGCCTGGTCGGGTGCTAAAGCTCGCGGCTGAAGCCGCTCCTACGAAATCGCTCCCGCAGGTCGCCAATCTATCAGCTACCGTTGCTTTACCTACTCAGGAGGCAACGGAATGCCGCACTCAGTCAGTTTGCGCAAAGGCCGGATCTCGCAAACCAATCAAATCTACCTGCTAACTGCCACCGTTAAAGACCGCCAGCCAGTCTTTGCCAGTTTCGCACTCGGTCGCCTTCTTGTTCGTGAACTGCAACGTGCCGAAAACCTGGGGCTGGCAGAATCGCTCGCCTGGGTGGTCATGCCCGATCACCTGCACTGGCTGGTATCACTGCGACAAGGCTCGCTCAGCGAATTGATGCGTCGCGTCAAGGGGCGCAGCGCCTTGCAGGTGAACAGCCGGCTCGGTCGCCGAGGCAGACTATGGCAAGAGGGTTTCCATGACAGAGCGCTACGCCGTGAGGAGGACATACTGCCAACTGCCCGATACATCGTTGCCAATCCTTTACGGGCAGGCTTGGTAACGCGTGTCGGCGATTACTCTTTTTGGGATGCGGTGTGGCTCTGAAGATCTGCTCAATAGCTTCAGCCTGACTACAGAATCTCAATGCACGCAATCGTGGGAGAGGCTTTAGCCCCGAGTTCTTTGTTCCAGACTAAAAGCTCGGGGCTAAAGCCCCTCCCACATATGCAGGCTCCCAGCAAAACAGGCTGGCCCCTCGAAACACTGCAAGGCTCACAACAGAGCGCTTTCCACATATTTCCAACGCATTGCACCACCCGTGCCGGTCGGGGATACTCGCGCCGCCTGAAATGCCTGTCGCCTCACGGCAGCGCCCAGCCCAGCGTGGAACCCAGCATGAGCCCAGCAAGCAGTCCGGCTGCCTACAACTACAAGGTGGTGCGCCAGTTCGCGGTGATGACCGTGGTCTGGGGCGTGGTCGGCATGGCGTTGGGGGTGTTCATCGCCGCACAGTTGGTGTGGCCGCAACTGAATTTCGACCTGCCCTGGACCAGCTTCGGCCGCCTGCGCCCGCTGCACACCAATGCGGTGATCTTCGCCTTCGGCGGCTGCGCGCTGTTCGCCACCAGCTATTACGTGGTGCAGCGCACCTGCCAGGTGCGGCTGGCGTCCGACCGCCTGGCGGCCTTCACCTTCTGGGGCTGGCAGGCGGTGATCGTCGCTGCGGTGATCAGCCTGCCAATGGGCTACACCAGCAGCAAGGAGTACGCCGAGCTGGAATGGCCGATCGACGTTCTCCTGGGCATCGTCTGGTTCGCCTATATCGGCGTGTTCTTCGGCACCCTGTTCAAGCGCCGCACCCGGCATATCTACGTGGCCAACTGGTTCTTCGGCGCCTTCGTCCTGGTCACCGGCATGCTGCACCTGGTCAACAGCGCCGCCGTGCCGGTCAGCCTGTTCAAGTCCTACTCGCTGTACGCCGGCGCCACGGACGCGATGATCCAGTGGTGGTACGGCCACAACGCGGTGGGTTTCTTCCTGACCACCGGCTTTCTCGGGATGATGTATTACTTCGTGCCCAAGCAGGCCAACCGGCCGATTTACTCCTACCGGCTGTCCATCGTGCACTTCTGGGCGCTGATCACCCTGTACATCTGGGCCGGCCCGCACCACCTGCACTACACCGCCCTGCCGGACTGGGCCCAGAGCCTGGGTATGGTGATGTCGATCATCCTCCTGGCGCCGAGCTGGGGCGGCATGATCAACGGCATGATGACGCTGTCGGGCGCCTGGCATAAGTTGCGTACCGACCCAATCCTGCGCTTTCTGGTCGTCTCTCTGGCGTTCTACGGCATGTCCACCTTCGAGGGGCCGATGATGGCCATCAAGACGGTCAACGCACTGTCGCACTACACCGACTGGACCATCGGCCACGTGCACGCCGGCGCCCTGGGCTGGGTGGCGATGATCACCTTCGGCTCGCTGTATCACCTGATTCCCCGGGTGTTCGGCCGCGAGCAGATGCACAGCCTGGCAGCGATTCACCTGCACTTCTGGCTGGCGACCATCGGCACCGTGCTGTACATCGTCGCCATGTGGGTCAACGGCATCACCCAGGGCCTGATGTGGCGCGCGGTGCACGACGACGGCACGCTCACCTACTCGTTCATCGAGTCGGTGGCGGCCAGCCACTGGGGCTACGTGGTGCGCATGATCGGCGGTGCGATCTTCTTCAGCGGCATGCTGCTGATGGCCTGGAACACCTGGCGCACCATTCGCGGCGCGGGACCGGCCGACTACGATGCCAGCGCGCGGATTCCCCTGGCGCAAAACGGGGAGACCGGCCGATGAAGCACGACCTGATCGAAAAGAACCTCGGCCTGATGACCCTGCTGATGGTCATCGCCGTGAGCATCGGCGGCCTCACCCAGATCGTGCCGCTGTTCTTCCAGGACGTGGTCAACGAGCCGGTGGCCGGCATGCGGCCCTACACCGCGCTGCAGCTCGAGGGCCGCGACATCTATATCCGCGAAGGCTGCGTAGGTTGCCATTCGCAGATGATCCGCCCGTTCCGCGCCGAAACCGAGCGCTACGGCCATTATTCGGTGGCCGGTGAAAGCGTCTGGGATCACCCCTTTCTGTGGGGCTCCAAGCGCACCGGCCCGGACCTGGCGCGGATCGGCGGGCGTTACTCGGACGAGTGGCACCGCGCCCACCTGATCAACCCGCGCGACCTGGTGCCGGAATCCAAGATGCCCGCCTATCCCTGGCTGGCCGAGCGCACGCTCGATGGCGCCCTGAGCGCCGAAAAGCTCAAGGTCATGCAGGGCTTCGGTATTCCCTACAGCGACGACGACATCGCCAAGGCCCGCGAGGCGGTGGCCGGCAAGAGCGAGCTGGACGCACTGATCGCCTACCTGCAGGTGCTCGGCACCTCGATCCAGAACAAGCGGTGACGCCATGCCAGCCTTCCTGACCGACATCGGCACCATCCGCGGCATCGGCACCGCCGTGGTGTTCATCGCCTTCGTCGCCGTGGTGCTCTGGGCCTACAGCAGCAAGCGCAAGTCCAGCTTCGACGAAGCGGCCAACCTACCCTTCGCCGACGAGCAGCTACCGAGCGCCAGCCAGCAGAACCACAAGCTCGAGGACGACAAACCTTGAGCACCTTCTGGAGCCTGTTCATCGCGCTGACCACCCTCGGCACGCTGCTGGGCCTGGCCTGGCTGCTCATCGCCACCCGCAAGGGCCATCGGCCGGGCGACAGCGAGCAGACCACGGGGCACAACTTCGACGGCATCGAGGAATACGACAACCCGCTGCCGCGCTGGTGGTTCCTGCTGTTTCTCGGCACCCTGGCATTCGCCTTCGGCTACCTGCTGCTCTACCCCGGGCTGGGCAACTTCAAGGGCCTGCTGCCCGGCTATGACGAAGGCTGGACCCAGGTCGGCCAGTGGCAGCGCGAGATGGCCGCCGCCGACGCACGCTACGGCCCGCTGTTCGCCGGCTACGCGGCCACACCCATCAGCGAACTGGCCAGGGACGAGAAGGCGCTGAAAATCGGTGGCCGGTTGTTCGCCAACAACTGCGCCGTATGCCACGGCGCCGATGCCAAAGGCGCCTTCGGTTTCCCCAACCTGACCGATGACGACTGGCTGTACGGCGGCGACCCGGAAACCATCAAGACCTCCATCATGCAGGGCCGCCAGGGCGTGATGCCGGCCTGGCAGGAGATTCTTGGCGGCGACGGCGTGCGCGACGTGACCGGCTACGTGCGCAGCCTCTCGAACCTGGAAAACCCGGCGCACATCGCCGTCAACCTGGACGCGGGCAGACAGCTCTACGCCACCAATTGCGCCATGTGCCACGGCCCCGACGGCAAGGGCCTGCAGGTGCTCGGCGCACCGAACCTCACGGACAAGGTGTGGCTGTACGGTTCCAGCTTCGCCCAGGTGCAGCAGACCATTCGCTATGGGCGCAGCGGTAAGATGCCGGCGCAGGCGGAATTTCTCGGCAACGACAAGGTGCACCTGTTGGCCGCCTACGTGTACAGCCTGTCGCAGCGCGAAAAGGCGCCGGCAGAAGTGCAAAACCGGGAGAAAGATTGAGTGCACTGATCTGGGTCAGGACGGCTCCGGCATGCTGCGCCTAGCATGGCCTTGCACCTACCCTGCGACGGGTAGCCGCAAGCCCGATCTGGCGTTGCGGCGTACCATCGGCGCAGCGAACGATCGCGACCGGCACGTATCGGCCGCGGCAGGCCCGACCAACCGTTGTGGTAGCCCTCGATGAGCCAACAGATCCCCGTCAAGAACGTCACGCCGCCCGCCGGCGAGACCATCGACCTCTACGCCAGTCGCGAGAAGATCCACACCCGCGCGTTCAGCGGCTTCTACCGCAACCTGCGGCGTGCTGGCGGGGCTCTGCTGTTCGTCCTCTACTTCGGCACCGTGTGGCTGAACTGGGACGGCCACCAGGCGGTGTGGTGGAACCTGCCGGAGCGCAAGTTCCACATCTTCGGCGCCACCTACTGGCCCCAGGATTTCGTGCTGCTCTCGGCGCTACTGATCATCGCCGCCTTCGGGCTGTTCTTCATCACCGTGTTTGCAGGCAGAGTGTGGTGCGGCTACACCTGCCCGCAGAGCGTGTTTACCTGGATATTCATGTGGGCGGAAAAGATCACCGAGGGCGACCGCAACCAGCGCATGAAGCTGGAAAAGGCGCCGATGAGTGCCAACAAGTTCGCTCGTCGCTTCGCCAAGCACAGCATCTGGCTGGGCGTTTCCCTGGTCACCGCACTGACCTTCGTCGGCTATTTCGCGCCAATCCGCGAACTGCTCGCCGAACTGGTCACCTTCGAGGCCAGCGGCTGGGCGCTGTTCTGGATCGCCTTCTTCACCCTCGCCACCTATGGCAATGCCGGCTGGCTACGCGAGCAGGTGTGCATTCACATGTGCCCCTATGCGCGCTTCCAGAGCGTGATGTTCGACCAGGACACGCTGATCGTCTCCTACGACCCGCGCCGTGGCGAAACCCGCGGCCCGCGCAAGAAGACCGCCGACCACAAGGCCCAGGGCCTGGGCGACTGCATCGACTGCACCCTGTGCGTGCAGGTATGCCCGACCGGCATCGACATTCGTGACGGCCTGCAGATCGAGTGCATCGGTTGCGCCGCGTGCATCGACGCCTGCGACGCCGTCATGGACAAGATGAACTACCCGCGCGGGCTGATCAGCTACACCACCGAACACAACCTCTCGGGGCAGAAGACGCGCCTGCTGCGCCCTCGGCTGATCGGCTACGCCATCGCCCTTCTGGCCATGCTGGCGGTATTCGCCTGGGCAGTGAGCAACCGCTCGCTGGTCGAGCTGGACGTGCTCAAGGATCGGGTACTCTACCGCGAGAACGAGCTGGGGCGAATCGAGAACGTCTACACCCTGAAGATCATGAACAAGGCCCAGCAGGACGTCGTCTACCGCATCGACGCCGACGGCCTGGACGGCCTGGTCTACGAGGGCCGTCGCGAAGTCCGCGCCCTGGCCGGCGAAGTGCTGGCGATCCCGGTGGAGCTGTCCATCGACGCCGAGAAGCTGCCGTCGAGTACCAACGAGATCACCTTCCACATCCGTGCCACCGATGACGACAGCATCCACAACGACGCCAGCAGCCGCTTTATCGGCCCGAGCGTGAGATAGCCGAAGACCGGTGGGCTTCGCGGCCCACCCTACGCAATCCAACGCGATCTAACTCGTAGGATGGGCGCCAGCCCATCAAGCAGACGCCCAGACACCGCATATGCAAAGCAGGCCAACCATGAACGAAGACCTCCAACCCGCCCCCTGGTACAAGCAGTTCTGGCCCTGGTTCCTGATCGCCCTGCTCGGCTACTCGGTGATCCAGGGGCTGACCCTGCTGACCGTCGCCACGCGCAATCCGCCGGGATTGATCTCCGACGATTATTACGACGTCGGCAAGGGCATCAACCAGTCCCTGGAGCGCGAGAACCTGGCGCTGCGCCTGAAGCTGCAGGCGACACTGGACCTGGACGACGAACGCGGCATCGCCGAGTTGCAACTGCACGGCGCCAGCGCCCCCGCGCAACTCGTGCTCAACCTGGTATCGCCCACCCAGCCGGAGCGCGATCGCCGCGTAGTGCTGCAACATCAGGGTGAAGGCCTGTATCGCGGCAACCTGCAGGACAGTGTACAGGGCCGGCGCTTCGTCGAGCTGATCGGCCAGGAAGGCGGCCAGGACTGGCGCCTGTTCGAGGAAGAAACCCTCGAAGCCGGCAAGCGCATCCAGCTGGGGGATGAACGCTGATCGACACCTCGCTTGCCACCGGCGCGCCGCTTGAGCGCAGCAGCCCGGCACCCTGCTACCACTGCGGCCTGCCGGTGCCGGCGGGCAGCCACTTTTCAGCTGTGGTGCTGGGCCAGTCGCGCGAGCTGTGCTGCCCAGGCTGCCAGGCGGTGGCCGAAACCATCGTGCAGAATGGCCTGGAGCATTACTACAGCCACCGCAGCGAAGCGGCCAACAACCCTCAGCAACTGCCCCAGGCACTGCCCGACGAGCTGGCCCTGTATGACCGCCGCGACGTGCAGCAGCCCTTCGTCGAACAAAGCGGCGAATGGCGCGAAACCAGCCTGCTGATCGAGGGCATCAGTTGCGCGGCCTGCGGCTGGCTGATCGAAAAGCACCTCGCTGCCCTGCCCGGCGTGGTCGAGGCGCACCTGAACCTGTCCAACCATCGCCTGCGGGTACGCTGGAGCGCCAGCGCCCTGCCCTTGAGCGAACTGCTCGGCGAAGTGCGGCGCATCGGCTACGCCGCCCATCCCTGGCAGGCCGATGCCGCCGCCGAGCAGCTGACCCGCGAGAATCGCCGCGCGATGCGCCAGCTGGGCGTCGCCGGGCTTCTCTGGATGCAGGTGATGATGGCCAGCATGGCCACCTGGCCGGAATTCAACGTCGACCTGAGCCCCGAGCTGGACAGCATCCTGCGCTGGGTCAGCCTGTTTCTCACCACGCCCATCGTCTTCTACTGCTGCGGCCAATTCTTCCGTGGCGCGCTGCGCGACCTGCGCACCCGCCACCTGAGCATGGACGTCTCGGTGTCGCTGGCCATCGGCGGCGCCTACGCGGCGGGCATCTGGTCCACGGTCATGGGCCATGGTGAGTTGTATTTTGATGCCGTGGGTATGTTCGCTCTGTTCCTGCTCAGCGGTCGCTACCTGGAGCGCCGCGCCCGGGAGCGCACCGCGGCGGCTACCGCGCAACTGGTCAAGCTGCTGCCGGCCTCCTGCCTGCGCCTGGATGAGCAGGGTCACAGCCAGCGCATCCTGCTCAGCGAGCTGCAACCCGGCGACCGCGTGCTGGTGCCGCCGGGTGCGCTGCTGCCGGCCGATGGCCAGGTGCTGGCCGGGCAGTCCAGCGTCGACGAATCCCTGCTCACCGGTGAATACCTGCCTCAATCGCGCAGCGTCGGCGATGCCGTGACCGCCGGCACGCTGAATGTCGAGGGCCCGCTGACCGTCGAAGTACAGGCGCTGGGCGACGCCACCCGGCTGTCGGCCATCGTCCGCCTGCTGGAGCGAGCGCAAGGCGAGAAGCCGCGTCTGGCCGAGATCGCCGACCGGGTGGCGCAGTGGTTCCTGTTGATCGTGCTGGTGGTGGCGGCCATCGTCGGGGTTGTCTGGTGGCAGCTCGATGCGTCGCGGGCGTTCTGGGTGGTGCTCGCCCTGCTCGTCGCCACCTGCCCCTGCGCCCTCGCCCTGGCTACGCCGACGGCGCTGACCACCGCCACCGGCACCCTGCACAAGCTCGGCATGCTATTGACCCGCGGTCATGTGCTCGAAGGCCTGGAGCAGATCGACACGCTGATCGTCGACAAGACCGGCACCCTCACCGAAGGCCGCCTGACCTTGCGCGCCGTGCAACCGCTCGGTGACCTGGATGGCGACACCTGCCTGGCCCTGGCCGCGGCACTCGAAAGCCAGTCCGAACACCCCATAGCCCGCGCCTTCGGCCACGCCACGGCGCCGGTAGAAGCGCTACAGAACGTGCCAGGGCTGGGCCTCGAAGGTGTCGTCCAGGGGCGCCGGCTGCGTATCGGCCAGGCCGATTTCGTCAGCGCACTCAGCGCCAGCCCCGCACCGGCCATCAACGGTGAACAGGGCCAGTGGTTGCTGCTGGGTGACGAACAGGGACCGCTGGCCTGGTTCATACTCGACGACCGCCTGCGCGACGATGCGCCAGCCCTGGTCGAGGCGGCGCGCGGGCGCGGTTGGCAGGTCCTGCTGCTCAGCGGCGACAGCTCGCCCATGGTCGGCGAAGTGGCCCGCCAGCTGGATATCGAGCAGGCCCGCGGCGGGCTGACCCCGGACGCCAAGCTGGCCATCCTGCGTGATCTGCAGACGCAAGGCCGCCGCGTGCTGATGCTCGGTGATGGCGTCAATGATGTGCCGGTGCTCGCCGGCGCCGACATCAGCGTGGCCATGGGCTCGGCCTCGGATCTGGCCAAGACCAGCGCCGACGCCGTGCTGCTCTCCAACCGGCTGACCAGCCTGGTCGACGCGCTGCGCCTGGCACGCCGCACCCGCACGGTCATCATCGAGAACCTGGCCTGGGCGGGTCTGTACAATGGCCTGGTGCTGCCCTTCGCCGCCCTCGGCTGGATCACGCCGATCTGGGCCGCCCTAGGCATGTCGCTCAGCTCACTGCTGGTGGTACTCAACGCACTGCGCCTGGGGAAAGCACCATGACCGCGCTGTACATCCTGATTCCCGTCGCCCTGGTGCTGGTCGCCTTCGCCGTGTGGCTGTTCTTCTGGGCGGTGGACAGTGGCCAGTACGACGACCTCGACAGCCCGGCGCACCGCATCCTCTTCGATGACGATGACCCGCGCCACCAGGCGGCGGTGAAACAGGCCAAGCACGAGCCCGCCGCCAAAGACCATGACTGACCTGCTGCCGCAACTGCTCTCCGCGCTGATGCTCGGCCTGCTCGGCGGCGGCCATTGCCTGGGCATGTGCGGCGGGCTGATGGGCGCGCTGACCCTGGCCATCCCCGCCGAACGACGCCACCAGCGCCTGCGCTTGCTGGTCGCCTACAACGCCGGGCGCATCCTCAGTTACACGACGGCCGGCCTGCTACTCGGCCTGGCCGGGTGGGCACTGGCCAGTGGTCCGCTCGCCGCGGTAATGCGCAGCATCGCCGGCCTGTTGCTGATCGCCATGGGCCTGTACCTGGCCGGCTGGTGGAGCGGCCTGACGCGTATCGAAGCGCTGGGCCGCGGCCTCTGGCGGCACCTGCAACCCGTCACCCGACGCTTTATGCCGATCACCAGCGCGCCGCGTGCCATGGTGCTGGGCGGCCTGTGGGGCTGGCTGCCCTGTGGGCTGGTGTACAGCACCCTGCTGTGGGCGGCGAGCCAGGGTGATGCCCTGCGCAGCGCCGCCCTGATGTTCGCCTTCGGCCTCGGCACCCTGCCGGTGCTGCTGGCCACGGGGCTGGCGGCCGAGCGCCTGGTCGGCCTGCTGCGCCGGCGTGGCGTGCGCATCGCCGGCGGCCTGCTGGTGATCCTGTTCGGCCTGTGGACCCTGCCCGGCCCTCATCAGCATTGGCTGATGGGTCACTAACGCTGCGGCGTATTGGCTTTTGTAGCCTGGGTAGAGCGCAGCGAAAACCGGGAATCGATCCCTGGGTATCGCTGCGCTCAACGCCAGGCTACGGCGCGCAGGTGGCGGGTGGGCTTTGTAGCCTGGCCAAGAGATAAGCTCAGCGGTAGCGCTCCTGCTGCGACCCCATGACTCAGATCAAAAAGCCCCGCCCATACGCCCCCTAGACTGCTGAGCATTCAACGCTGAAGCGGAATTCGCCATGCTCGACGCCATCCAGTGGGACTGCGACCTGATCCGCCGCTACGATCAAGCCGGCCCGCGCTACACCTCCTACCCGACCGCCGTGCAGTTCCACGACGGCGTCGGCTCCTTCGACCTGCTGCACGCCCTGCGCGAGAGTCGCCGCGCCCTGCGTCCGCTGTCGCTGTACCTGCACCTGCCGTTCTGCGCCAACATCTGCTACTACTGCGCCTGCAACAAGGTCATCACCAAGGATCGCGGCCGCACCCAGCCGTACCTGCAAGCCCTGGAACGGGAGATGGCGCTGATCGGCCATCATGTCGACAAGCGCCAGCGCATCGAACAGCTGCACCTGGGCGGCGGCACCCCGACCTTTCTCAGCCATGACGAACTGCGCCAGCTGATGGGCAAGCTGCGCGAGCACTTCACCCTGCTCGACGACGATTCCGGCGACTACAGCATCGAGATCGACCCGCGCGAGGCGGACTGGTCGACCATGGGCCTGCTGCGCGAGCTGGGCTTCAACCGCGTCAGCCTCGGCGTGCAGGACCTGGACCCCAACGTGCAGCGTGCCATCAACCGCCTGCAGAGCCTGGAGGAGACCCGCGCGATCATCGAGGCGGCGCGCACCCTGCAATTTCGCTCGGTGAACATCGACCTGATCTATGGCCTGCCGCTGCAGACACCGGAGAATTTCGCCCGTACCGTGCAGCAGGTCATCGCCCTGCAGCCCGATCGCCTGTCGCTGTTCAACTACGCCCATCTGCCGGAGCGTTTCATGCCGCAACGGCGCATCGACAGCGGGCAGTTGCCGAGCGCGGCAGCCAAGCTGGCCATGTTGCAGGGCAGCATCGAACAGTTGGCCAGCGCCGGTTATCGCTATATCGGCATGGATCATTTCGCCCTGCCCGATGACGAGCTGGCCAGCGCCCAGGAGGACGGCAGCCTGCAGCGCAACTTCCAGGGCTATACCACCCACGGCCACTGCGACCTGATCGGCCTGGGCGTGTCGTCGATCAGCCAGATCGGCGATCTGTACTGCCAGAACAGCGCTGACCTGGCCACCTATCAGACCAGCCTGAACAATCGCCAGTTGGCGACCCAGCGCGGCCTGGGCTGCAAAGACGACGATCGTATTCGCCGCGCCGTGATCCAGCAGCTGATCTGTCATTTCCAGTTGGAGTTCGTGGACATCGAACAGCGTTTCGCCGTCACCATGCCCAGCTACTTCGCGGACGCCTGGCCGGCGCTACAGCAGATGCACCGCGACGGTCTGATTGATTTGCGTGAAGGCAGCATCGAAGTGCTGCCGGCGGGACGACTGCTGGTGCGCTCGCTGTGCATGCTGTTCGACCGCTACCTGGGCGAGACCAACCTGCAGCGTTTTTCGCGGGTGATCTGAGCAGGGCAGCCGAGGTGGCTGCCCTACCCGCTGCCTCACTTGGCCAGCAGCGCCCCCACGCTGGCGCTCTGTTCGCTGGTCAGCTTCTGGTCGCGCATCACTTTCACCAATTGGGCGTTGGCGGTGCTCAGGGCACTGCTGATCGAACCCACTTCGGTCTGCAAGGCACGCACCTTGGCCTGTTGCGCGTCATCCTCCATATCGCCCTGGGCCATCAGCGCCTGCAGCTCGGCCATCTTCTCGGCCAGTTGCGCCTTGAGCTCGCGGATCATCTTGAGTAGCTGCTTGATCTCGTCCGGCAGATTGCTCTCGTCGATATCGGCGTTCTTGTTTTCAGCTTCCTTGGAGCGCGCCAGGCCGACGGCAGACAGGCTCACCTTCACACCCGGCTCGGCGCTCTTTTCCTCGGCAGATGCGCTAGCGCTTGGCTCTGTCGTTTCGGCAGGCGCTGCGGCTACAGGCGCCGCACCTGGCGCAACGTAACCGCGCTCACTCGCACCACTGGTGGCCACTTGCATCACACCGCTCCCTGTCTTCCATTCATCGATACAAGCCTATCGGCAGGCGCCTGCGACACTTGAGCACCCTGCGGCAGGTGGCCGCGCACCCCTCTGGTGCGTTACCCTTACAACTTCTGAGTGATTACCTAGGGATAAGGGCATGTCCGAAAGTATCAAGCTGCGCACGACTCATCAGACTCATTGCAAGGACTGCAGCCTCGCCAGCCTCTGCCTGCCCCTGTCCCTGGATCTCGAGGACATGGACGCCCTCGACGACATCGTCAAACGCGGCCGTCCGCTGAAGAAAGGCGAGTTCCTGTTCCGCCAGGGCGACACCTTCAACTCGGTGTTCGCCGTGCGTTCCGGCGCCCTGAAGACCTTCAGCCTGAGCGACGCCGGCGAAGAACAGATCACCGGCTTCCACCTGCCCAGCGAGCTGGTCGGCCTGTCCGGCATGGACACCGAGCTGTACCCGGTCTCCGCCCAGGCGCTGGAAACCACCTCGGTCTGCGAGATTCCCTTCGAGCGCCTCGATGAGCTGTCGGTGAGCCTGCCGCAGCTGCGCCGCCAGCTGATGCGGATCATGAGCCGCGAGATCCGCGACGATCAGCAGATGATGCTGCTGCTCTCCAAGAAGACCGCCGACGAGCGCATCGCCACTTTTCTGGTCAACCTTTCCGCGCGTTTCAGCGCCCGCGGCTTCTCGGCCAACCAGTTCCGCCTCGCCATGTCGCGAAACGAGATCGGCAACCACCTGGGCCTGGCCGTGGAAACCGTGTCGCGAGTGTTCACGCGCTTCCAGCAGAGCAACCTTATCGAAGCCGAGGGCAAGGAAGTGCATATTCTCGACCCGATCGAGCTGTGCGCTCTGGCAGGTGGTAACCTTAACGGCTGATACTCCCGTTAAGGATTCACCCTGCCATGATCTTTGATGAATTCACCATCAAGACCCTTATCCGCCCGATCAACGACTTCCCCAAGCCGGGCGTGGTATTTCGCGACATCACCCCGCTGTTCCAGTCCCCACGCGCTCTGCGCATGGTCATCGACAGCCTGATCCAGCGCTACGTCGAAGCGGACTTCACTCACGTCGGGGCGATGGATGCACGGGGCTTTCTGATCGGATCGATTCTCTCCTACGAGCTGAACAAGCCGCTGGTGCTGTTTCGCAAGCAGGGTAAGCTGCCGGCTGACGTGCTTAGCCAGGGCTACCAGACAGAATACGGCGAGGCCTTCCTGGAAGCGCACGCCGACAGCCTGTGCGAAGGCGACAAGGTGCTGATCGTCGACGACCTGATCGCCACCGGCGGCACCTTGCTGGCCGCCGTGCAACTGGTCAAGCGCATGGGCGCCGAGTTGTACGAGGCGGCAGCGATCATCGACCTGCCGGAGCTCGGCGGCTCGCGCAAACTGCAGGACATGGGCATTCCCACCTACAGCCTGACGGCCTTCGCCCTCGACGAGCGCTGAGATCGCTTCCCCGCAATGCGCCCATCGACGAGCGAAACGCTCGCTTAACCGATGGGCGCTCGCCACTCCCGTCCTGCGATGTGCTTTTCGGCGCCCTCCGCCGGCAGTTTCTACTAGCCAAACTCGGCCTATCAGAACCCACCCGGCGCCCATCGAGCGCCAGGATCTTTGCTCATTTCGCCTGGGCAGTGGTCGGCTGCAAGGTCGAAGTGAAAGATCTATCGAACAGCCGCTCGGCCGGGTAACCCTTTACCAGCCCCAGGCCGGCGAAAAAGTCGACGGTCTGTTGCGCCTGCTCGATGGCTGCCGGCGTTACCGGGCCGATGTCGGTGCGGGCACGGGCGAACCAGGCACGGGCGACGGATTCGTCAGCGCGGGTGTGCTTGGCCCAGGCGCTGGCATAGGCGTCGGTATGGGCTGGGTTGGCCAGCGCCCATTCACGGGCGCGTTTCAGGCGCTGCAGAAAGTCGCCGATGATCTCGCGTTTGCCGGCCAGGGCCTTGTCACTGGCCACGGCGAAGCTCTGCGCGGGGATCAGCCCCTCGGCGGTGGTCAGCACACGGGCGCCGTGGCGCTCGGCCTGGGTGACGTAGGGCTCCCAGGTGGCGATCACGTCCACCGAGCCACCCTCCAATGCATGGGAGGCGTCGAGCGCGCTCAGGTAGCTCAACTGCAGATCATCCCGGGCAATGCCCTCACGGTCCAACGCGGTGAACAGCAGTTGCTGGCTCCAGGAACCCTTCCACACGGCGGCGCGCTTGCCGCGCAAATCCGCCAGGCTGCGAATCGGCGAGTCCTTGCGCACCAGGATGGCCACGCCTTGCAGATTCTGTTTGGTTACCGCCACCACCTTGATGGGCGCGCCCAGGGCGCCGAGGAACAGCGGCGGTGCATCGCCGAGAAAACCCAGGTCGAGGCTGCCGACATTGAGCGCTTCGGCTACAGGCGAGCCGGCGGTGAACTGCTTCCAGTCGACCTCATAGGGCACGTCATCGAGCACGCCGGCGGCCTCCATGACGGTACGGGTGTTGTAGCTCTGGTCGCCGATGACCAGGGTCTCGGCCAGAGCGGAGAGCGAAAACAGCGCGGTGGCCGTGGCCAGCGCCAGAGAGCGAAAGATGCGCATAGGGGGCGTCCTGTGGTGTGGGCTACCGATCCGCGCGCGCGGTCTCGTGAAATGGCGATTGAAATGGGTTATTCGAAGGCTTTTTCGAAGGAGGTATCGATGATGCTGCTGGTATCGATTTTCTGCTTCAGCGCACCGGTTTCGACGAGAAAGTCGGCGGTCTCCTGATAGTCGCGCGCAGCCTGCTCGTCGACCGGGCCGACGGTCATGTTGGCGTGGCCGATCCAGTTGCGTGACACGGCCTGATCCAGGTTGGCCTTCTTGGCCCATAGGTCGGCGTAGTCTTCCTTGTTGGCTTCGACCCAGGCGCGGGCTTTCTGCAGGCGGCCGAGGAAGTCGGCGATGGCCGCGCGTTTGGGCTCGATGGAATCGGCATTGGCAGCAATGCTCGACAGCCCGGGCATAAGCCCCTTGGCCGTGATGATCGGCTTGGCACCGGAGAACAGGGTTTGCTGGGAGATATAGGGCTCCCAGACTGGGAACGCATCGATACTGCCTTGGGGAAAGGCCGCAGCGGCATCGATGGGCATCAGCTTGACGAACTCGACGTAATCCTGCGGCAGACCGGCTTTTTCCAGCGCACGCAGGGTCAGCTGCTGGCTCCAGGCGCCGGGCCAGTAGGCGACCTTCTTGCCCTTGAGGTCTTCGATGGTCTTGACGGAGGAGTCCTTGGGCACCAGCAATGCGATGGTGTCCGGGTTCTGCCGCGACACGCCGATCAGCTTGACCGGCGCGCCTTTGGCCGCCAGGAAGATGAAGCCCGAATCGCCGAGAAAACCCAGGTCGACGGCGCCAGCTTCGAGCGCCTCGGCGACCGGTGCGGCGGACTGAAAATGCTTCCAGTCCACGGTATACGGTGCGCCCTCCAGCACGCCGGACGCTTCCACCGAGGCGCGCACGTTGTAGTAGTTCTGATCACCAACGCGCAGCACCGTAGTGTCTGCGGCATGTGCCAGGGGCGCAGCCACCGCGATGGCCGCCAAGCTGCGGCGCAACAGGAAAAGCAGTTTCATTGGGGCACTCTCCAGAGTCAGCCAGCCCGGCGCTGTTGCAGGGTGGCGATATGTTCGCGAATCGCCGGGATCAGGCCCCGGCCATAGAGTTCGGCGTCGTCCAGGGGATCGAAGCCGCGAATCAGAAAGGTGGACGCGCCGTGCTGCCAGTAGCGTCCGAGCGACGCGGCGACCTGCTCGGCGGTGCCGACCAGCGCGGTGGAATTCCACTGTGCGCCAGTCAGGCGGGCCACGCCGGTCCACAGCCGCTCGTCAAGCACCTCACCGCGCTGCGCCGCCGCCAGCAGGCGCTGCGAACCGGCATTGGCTGGCGCGTGGTCATTGATCGGCAGACCTAGGCGGGTGCGGCTCTCGCGAATGCGTTCGAGCAGTTCGGCAGCACGTTTCCAGGCGGCCTCCTCGGTATCGGCGATGATCGGCCGGAACGACACCGACACCCGCGGGCTACGCCCTTGGCGCTGGGCCGCAGCGCGCACGTGCTGCACGTGCTCGGCGAAATCCGCGAGCGGCTCACCCCACAGCATATAAGTGTCGGCATGCCGCGCCGCTACCTGAATGGCGGCAGGTGACGAGCCGCTGAAGTAGATCGGAATGTGCGGTTTTTGCCGGGTACGCACGGTGGGCAACGCCCCCTTGAAGCGGTAGTAGTGCCCTTCATGATCAATCGGTCCCTGAGCAGTCCAGATTGCCTTGAGGGCATCGAGGTATTCGTCGGTGCGGGCGTAACGCTGGTCATGATTGAGCCAGTCCCCGTCGCGCTGCTGATCGGCATCACTACCTCCACTGATCACATTGAGCGCCAGGCGGCCGTTGCTGAACTGGTCCAGCGTCGCCAACTGGCGGGCCGCGAGCGGCGGCGCGATCACCCCGGGCCGGTAGGCCAGCAGGATACCCAGTCGCTCGGTGGCAGCTGCGATGAACGAGCTGACCACCGCACCTTCAGCACCATTGGAGAAGTAGCCAACCAGGGCGCGGTCGAAGCCCGCGCGCTCATGGGCCTGGGCGAAACGCCGGACGAAGTCGGCATCCACCGCGTCGCCCAGTGGTTGGTCCACTTCCGAACTTGGAGTGGCGGTAATCATGCCGATGATTTCCACGCTCATGTCGCGCTCCTGATTGAGATGGGCAGGCGCCAGCACGACAGAGCATTTTCTTTATAAAAGCGCGTCAGTGCCTAACGAATACTTATAACGCTACGCAAGCGGCATTCAGTTAGGAAATTCATTTTAGGCATAACCTAATATGCATAAACAGCAGTTGGCATTGTTCATCGCATCCTGGCTTGCAGGTTCGCTCAGCGAAAGTATCTATCGAGCGCTAGCCAGCCGCCGAGGCAGCCATCAAGCCTGTCAATAAATTCTTAATTCGCATATTAGCTTATGAATAAATTGAATTTTTATAAGAACAACCGGTTTGCTACCGTGAGCGCTCGATGCCCAGCAGGGCGTTAAGCAAACCACCGGATATTCCGCATGAGCGCCCAACCCAATGTGCAACGCCTGCGCCAGTTCATCGACGCACTGGCGCAATTGCTCGACAGCTCACCCGAAGAACATGTGGTACTCGAGCGCGGCGCCGAGCTGCTGCAACAGCTGGTCCGTCATGACGACTGGCTACCGCCCGCCTTCGCACAGCCCGACCCGCAGCGCTATCAGCAATTTCTGCTGCACACCGATTCGCGCCAGCGCTTTTCCATCGTCAGCTTCGTCTGGGGGCCTGGCCAGAGCACGCCGGTGCACGATCACCGCGTCTGGGGCCTGATCGGCATGCTGCGTGGCGCGGAGCTGTCCCAGGGTTTCGTTCGCGATGCCGCCGGGCTGCGCCCCGAAGGGCCAGCCGTACACCTGCAGCCTGGCCAAGTGGAAGCCGTGTCACCACGCATCGGTGATATCCACCGTGTCAGCAACGCCTTCGACGATCGCACCTCCATCAGCATCCACGTCTATGGCGCCAACATCGGCGCGGTACGGCGTGCCGTCTACCTCGACGACGGCAGCGAGAAGCCTTTCATTTCCGGCTATTCCAACAGCCTTCTTCCCAACCTCTGGGACCTGTCCAAAGAGAACCCTGCATGAGCCAGATCGCCACACGCTCCTTTCACGCCATCCGCCAGGCACTGCTCGACAAGCAGGAAGTGGCGCTGATCGATGTCCGCGAAGAGGCGCCGTTCGCCGAAGCGCATCCGCTGTTCGCCGCCAATATTCCGTTATCCAAGCTGGAACTGGAGGTCTACGCACGTATTCCGCGGCGTGGTACCGCCGTAACCGTGTATGACGACGGCGAGGGCCTGGCGCAGGAAGCGGCCAAACGCCTGGTCGCCCTGGGTTATAGCCAGGTGGCGCTGCTCGAAGGCGGCCTGGCCGGCTGGCGCAATGCCGGCGGTGAGCTGTTTCGCGACGTCAACGTGCCGAGCAAGGCGTTTGGCGAACTGGTCGAGAGCGTGCGCCACACACCATCGCTGGCTGCCGAAGAAGTCAAAGCCCTGCTCGATGCCAGGGCCGACGTGGTGGTGCTCGACGCCCGCCGCTTCGATGAATATCAGACCATGAGCATTCCTACCGGCATCAGCGTGCCGGGCGCCGAGCTGGTACTGCGCGCCCGCGAATTGGCGCCCGATCCGGCTACCCGTATCGTGGTGAACTGTGCCGGTCGCACCCGCAGCATCATCGGCACCCAGTCGCTGGTCAACGCCGGCCTGCCCAACCCGGTAGCGGCGCTGCGCAACGGCACCATCGGCTGGACCCTGGCCGGTCAGAAGCTGGAACACGGCCAGGCGCGGCGCTTCGGCGAGGTGAGCGAGCACAATCACCAACAAGCCGCGCAGTCGGCGCGCGCCGTGGCAGACAAGGCTGGAGTCGGCCGCGCCAGCCTGCAGGACCTGACACGTTGGCAGGGCGAGAGCACTCGCACCACCTACCTATTCGACGTCCGCACACCCGAGGAATACGAGGCCAGCCATCTGCCGGGTGCCCGCTCTACGCCGGGCGGCCAGCTGGTGCAGGAAACCGATCATTTCGCCAGCGTGCGCGGCGCCCGCGTGGTGCTCGCCGACGATGACGGCGTGCGCGCCAACATGAGCGCCTCGTGGCTGGCGCAGCTGGGCTGGGAAGTGCACGTGCTCGATGGCCTGCAGGACGGCCACTTCAGCGCCCGCGGCGCTTGGCAGCCGCCATTGCCGGCCTTGCCCCAACCCGCCGCTATCGATGCGCAGACGCTGGCCGCCTGGCAGGCCGCAGGCGACACGCTGGTGCTGGACTTCACTGCCAGCGCCAACCATGTGGCCCGGCATATCCCCGGCGCCTGGTGGGTATTACGTTCGCAACTGCCGCAAGCCCTGGAAAAATTACCGGTAGCTAAACGCTATGTGCTCACCTGTGGCAGCAGCCTGCTGGCCCGCTTCGTGGTCAGCGAACTGGAGGAGCTGACCGGCAAGCCAGTGGCACTGCTCGAAGGCGGCACCGCGGCCTGGGTCGCTGCCGGCCTGCCGACGGAGAGCGGCGAACAGCACCTCGCCGTACCGCGCAGCGACCGCTACCGTCGCCCCTACGAGGGCACCGACAACCCCCGCGAGGCCATGCAGGCCTACCTGGACTGGGAGTTCGGCCTGGTCGAGCAACTGGGCCGCGATGGAACCCATCACTTCCAGGTGATCTGAGAACCTGCGCATAGTCTTGCAGTACAGGTTCGTCGATTTCGGTAGCAAAGTGCCGGGAACGGCCGTTCGCGTAACTCGTAGGAGGGGCTTCAGCCCCGAGCTGTGTACTAGGGGGGCAAAAGGGCTCGGAGCTAAAGCCCCTTGTATGGTGATACTCGAAGGGGTGGTGGGACGACAAAGCCAATTCTGACTGTTCGCAGCAGTACAGACGGTAGGAGACCTCGCCCCACCCCTT